>JAZLAH010000024.1:0-8117 GCA_045613065.1 Candidatus Fimenecus sp. | reverse complement strand
AACTGCAGGATGAACTGTTTTACCCTTAAGAATTGCAGCAACCTTCATCATATCAAGAAGAGATGAGTTTGTGCATGAACCGATACAAACCTGGTCAACCTTAATTTTTCCGATTTCAGTAACAGACTTAACTCTGTCAGGCATATGAGGACAAGCAGCCATTGGTGCAAGTTCTGATAAATTTATGTCAATAATTTCATCATAAACAGCGTCTTCGTCTGCTTTAAGCTCAACCCAATCTTCTTCACGACCCTGTGCCTTTAAGAAAGCTTTTGTAACATCATCAGAAGGGAATACGGATGTTGTTGCACCAAGTTCAGCACCCATATTTGTGATTGTAGCACGTTCAGGAACTGTAAGAGTAGCAACACCTTCGCCACCGTATTCGATAATCTTACCAACACCACCCTTAACAGTCATAATACGAAGAACTTCAAGGATAACATCTTTAGCAGCAACCCAAGGGCTGAGCTTTCCTGTAAGATTAACTCTTACCATTTTAGGCATTGTAATATAATATGTACCGCCACCCATAGCAACAGCAACATCAAGTCCACCTGCACCCATAGCAAGCATACCGATACCGCCACCTGTAGGTGTATGGCTGTGTGAACCAATTAATGTCTTGCCTGGTTTGCCAAATCTTTCAAGATGAACCTGATGGCAAATACCATTACCAGGTCTTGAAAAACGAATACCACGTTTTTTTGCAACACTCTGAATAAATCTGTGGTCATCAGCGTTTTCGAAACCAGTCTGTAAAGTATTGTGGTCAATATATGCAACTGAAAGTTCAGTTTTAACCTGTTCAATTCCCATAGCTTCAAGTTCAAGATATGCCATTGTACCTGTCGCATCCTGAGTCAATGTTTGGTCAATTTTAAGACCAACCTCACTGCCTGGTGTCATATCACCGCTGACAAGGTGAGATTTAATAAGTTTTTGACCGATTGTCATTCCCATTTGTAATCACTCCTTAGGACTTTTTCATTTTTTTAACAATCTTTTATAATTTTATTATATTGACAGAACTTTGTCAATATATTTATACATATTAAAAATGATTTTTTAACAAAATGTTGATATTATTTTATTCTTATGATAAAATAATTGGTAAGTCTATTTAAGTTATAATTTAAAATTAAGTTTAGATTTTATTTACAAAACTTATATCATATTTTTTTATAAAACATGTTTGATGTGAGGTTGATTATTTTGTCAATTTTAAAAGCTATTATTCTTGGATGTGTTCAAGGAATAACGGAGTTTTTACCAATTT
This sequence comes from Candidatus Fimenecus sp., assembly GCA_045613065.1. Taxonomy (GTDB): domain Bacteria; phylum Bacillota; class Clostridia; order Oscillospirales; family Acutalibacteraceae; genus Fimenecus. The sequence continues at coordinate 6,838 of JAZLAH010000024.1, read as the reverse complement.
CAAGTAGTGGCCATTTATCTTTATTTCAACATTTTTTGGGAGTTGGTGGAGAAGGCTCATTACTTTTTTCAGTTTTACTTCATCTTGGAACACTGATTGCTGTTTTTGTTGTTTTTTATAAAACAATATTTGAATTAGTGATTGATGCATTTGATTTACTAAAAGACATTTTTACAGGAAAATTTAGATTCAAAAAGCTTGAAGGTAAAAAGAAAATGCTTGTCATGTTTGTTTTTTCTTGTTTCCCGTTGTTACTGCTTTTGATTCCAGTAGGAAACGATATGAAACTAATGGATTTGCTTGGTGGTTTTTCTGAAGACGACAGCATCTTGCTAGAAGGTTTTTGCTTTTTAGTTACAGGTGTTTTGTTGCTTACATCGACATATATTTCTAAGAAAAAGACTTTGACACGTGAAGTGAATACTGTAGATGCCTTTGCTGTTGGAATTGCCCAGGCATTTGCAGCAGGTTTCCCAGGTATTTCACGTTCAGGCTCGACGATTTCAACTGGTATGATTTGTGGTGTTTCAAAGTCTAATATGGTTGAATACTCTTTTATTTTAGGTATCCCTGCAATTCTCGTTGCAAATATTGTAGAATTTAAAGATGCTGTAGAATCAGGTTCGGAGCTTGAAATTCTTCCAACAATAATAGGTGTTCTTGTTGCTGCTGTTGTTGGTGTATTGTGTATCAAACTTTTACAATGGATTTTGAAGAAAAATGCATGGAAATATTTTGGATATTATTGCTTAGTAATAGGTGCTTTTACGATATTCTGTAGCATTTTAGGATTATAATTTTGGAGATGTTTAAATGGCTCAGCAGAAAAAGAAAACAACAACTAAAAAACAGGTAAAGAAGACGCGTGCAAAAAAGCAAGTAGTTGTAAATAAGCAATTATCTGCTATTATACTTTTTGCAGTTTCAATTTTATGGTTTTGTCTTGCTATAATTGATGCAGGTGGAATATGGGGAGGACTCCGTACATTTATGTTCGGTATGTTTGGATTTTTCTCATTTATTTTTCCTCTTCTTTTACTTGTTGTCGCAGTGTTTATCGCAATTGACAAAGCAGATAAAAATGTAATTTCAAAGATTATTCAGGCAACTGTTTTATTGACTGTTATCAGCAGTATTGTTCATATTGCTCAATGTAATTATGGTAATACATATTTTGAAGCAATCAAGGATGCATATAATTTCTATTATATTGACGGTAGTATGCTTGGTGGTGGTGTCTGGGGTGCTTTGTTCGGAGGGTTAATTCTCTTAATTACAGGTGAAAATAAACTTGCAGCAATGATTATTCTTATTCTTCTCTTGTTTGTATTTGTAATGATAATCACTGGGCTTACTTTAGGTGGTTTGTTCAATGGTATTTCTAAACCTGTTAAGAAATTTGGTGAATATACAGGCGAAAAAATTAATGAATATAATGAGAAGGCTGTACAATACGCTAAAGATAGAGAAGATAAAAAGAAAAAAGAGTTTAATCCTGATGTTGACTTAGGTCCTGAACCTGAGAAAAATAAAGAACCTATTTTCCTTGAAGAACCCATTGTTGAAGATGATATTATTCCATTTTCCGAAATTAAGAATGAGAAAATGTTTGCTGATGAAGTAAAGGAAGAAACTAAAGAAGATAACATCATTAATCTTGACGATATTATCAATAAAAGCACTGAAAACGGTGAGCAGATTAAGATTGATTTAGGTGAAGAGGAAGCTGATGAAGAAGCAGAAGAAGTTGATGAATACACAGATGAAGAATGGGAAAGTGAGCCTGTCAAGCAGTACACTATGCCTCCGATTGATATTCTTAATCTTCCTAAAAACACGAATTTATCTGATTATGAAAATGAGCAGAAGTATAATGAAAGAAAATTAATTGATACATTAAACAGTTTTGGTGTTTCAACAAGATTGGTTGGTGTTTCAAGAGGTCCTTCAGTAACTCGATATGAAATTCAACCTGCAGCTGGTGTAAAAATAAGTAAAATTACAAATCTTGCAGATGATATTGCATTAAATCTTGCAGCATCTGGTGTTCGTATTGAAGCACCAATTCCTAATAAACCTGCTGTCGGTATTGAAGTGCCGAATAAGATTCGTCAGTCAGTTACTCTTCGTGAAGTTATCGACCAACCACAGTATAAAAACGCAAAATCTAAATTGACAGTGGCATTAGGTAAAGATATTACAGGTGAATTTATTTATTCAGACCTTGTTAAGATGCCTCATTTACTTATTGCTGGTACTACTGGTTCAGGTAAATCTGTATGTCTTAACTCTATGATTGTTAGTATTCTTTATAACGCTACTCCAGAAGAAGTTAAGCTTTTGATGATTGACCCTAAACAGGTTGAGTTTACAATTTACAACGGTATTCCTCATTTGCTTGTTCCTGTTGTGTCAGACCCAAGAAAGGCTTCTGGTGCTCTTGCATGGGCTGTTACAGAAATGCTTACAAGATATAAAACATTCTCAGAAAATAGTGTAAGAGATATTTCAGGATATAATAGCATTTGTGAGAGCCAAGGTAAAAAGAAAATGCCACAGATTGTTATATTTATTGATGAGTTGTCTGACCTTATGATGGCTGCACCAAATGAAGTTGAAGATTCGATTTGTCGTCTAGCTCAAATGGCTCGTGCTGCTGGTATGCATCTTGTAATCGCAACACAAAGACCTTCTGTTGATGTTATCACAGGTATTATTAAAGCAAATATTCCAAGCCGTATTTCTTTATCAGTATCCTCTCAGGTTGACTCTCGTACAATTATTGATTCTGTTGGTGCTGAAAAACTTCTTGGTAATGGTGATATGCTTTATTATCCTGTTGGTATTCCAAAACCAATTCGTGTACAAGGTTGCTACTTGTCAGACAAAGAAGTTGAAAATGTCGTTACATTTATAAAAAATCAAGAACAAACTGTTTATGATGATGATGTAATGAAGGAAATTGACAAACAAGCTGCACAGACTGGTGTTAAGAAAAAGGATTCTTCATCATCAAGTGATGATGGTGAAAAAGGACCTGCTGATGAGATGCTTCCAAAAGCGATAGAGGTTGTTATTGAAGCTCAATCAGCCTCCACAACACTTCTTCAAAGGAAACTCAAGTTAGGATATGCTCGTGCTGCGAGAATAATTGATGACTTAGAAACAAGTGGAATAATTGGTCCTTATGAAGGTGCTAAACCACGTAAAGTACTTATAACTAAACAGCAGTGGTATGAAATGAATGCTTTAGCTCAGGGTGGAGCTAACAAAGATTATAGCGAAAATGAAGAGGGTAACAGTGAAGAATAATCAGTTTTTACCAATTTCAAAAGAAGATATGATTTCCCGAGGCTGGGATGATGTTGATTTTGTTTATGTATCTGGTGATGCATACGTCGACCATCCCAGCTTCGGCGTGTCGATTATTACAAGAGTTCTTGAAAATGCTGGTTATAAGGTTGGTATAATTTCTCAGCCTGATTGGAGAAGACAGGACTCTTTCAAAGTGTTTGGCAAACCAAGACTTGGTTTTTTTGTTTCATCTGGTAACCTTGATTCTATGGTTGCACACTATACTGTTGCAAAGAAGAAACGTAGTACAGATGCTTACTCGCCAGGTGGTAAAATTGGCTTAAGACCTGACAGAGCAGTTATTGTTTATTGTCAGAAAATCCGTGAAATATATGGAGATATTCCAATTGTTATCGGTGGTCTTGAAGCATCATTGCGTCGTTTTGCTCATTATGATTACTGGGATGATAAAATAAGACCTTCTATTCTTTTTGATTCGGGTGCTGACCTTATCTCTTATGGAATGGGAGAAAGACAGACCGTTCAAATTGCAAACAGATTGAATAATGGCGAAAGCATAAAAGATATTACTGATGTTAAAGGTACTTGTTATTCTGTTCCTGTTACTGAAACACCATATAATGGCGTTGAGTGTCCTTCTTTTGAAAATGTACTGAACTCAAAAAAAGAATATGCAATTTCTTGTCGTATTCAACAGGATGAACAAGACCATATACGTGGGAAAATGATAAAACAACGTCACGGTAAAATGATGCTTGTTCAAAATATGCCTATGGAACCATTGACAACTGAAGAATTAGATGATGTTTATTCACTTCCATATATGAGAACATATCATCCTGTTTATGAAAAAGATGGGGGAGTACCAGGAATTCTTGAGGTTCAGTTTTCTATTACTCACAATCGTGGATGTTTTGGAGCATGTAATTTCTGTTCGATTGCTTTTCACCAAGGACGATATGTTACTTGTAGAAGTAGAGAATCGATTATTAAAGAAGCGAAATTGTTAACTGAAATGAATGGCTTTAAAGGATATATTCATGATATTGGTGGTCCTACTGCAAACTTTAGAAGAACTTCGTGCGATGTTCAGTTGAAAAATGGTCTTTGTAAAGGGAAAAAATGCCTAGCTCCTGAACCATGTCCTGCATTAATATCGACACACGAGGAATATCTTAGTATCCTTCGTGAAATTAGAAATTTGGATAAAGTAAAAAAAATTTTTATTCGTTCAGGTATCAGATATGATTATATGTTGTGTGATAAAAATGATGCATTCTTTAAAGAACTTGTTCAGCATCACGTGAGTGGACAATTAAAAGTTGCTCCTGAACATTGTTCTGCAACTGTTCTTGATAAAATGGGAAAACCTCACATTAAAGCGTATAAAGAGTTTTCAAAAAAATATTTTAATTACACAAAATCAATTGGTAAAGAACAATATCTTGTTCCTTATTTGATGTCATCACATCCTGGAGCAACGCTTAAGGATGCTGTTGAATTAGCCGAGTTTATTCGTGATGAAAAACTTCATCCTGAACAAGTACAGGATTACTATCCGACTCCTGGAACAATTTCTACTGCGATGTATTATACTGAACTTGATCCATATACACTTGAAAAAGTTTATGTAGCAAAAACACCACACGATAAAGCATTGCAAAGAGCTTTAATGCAATATTTCATTCCAAAAAATTATGATTTAGTATATGAAGCACTGAAAAAATCAGGTAGAAATGATTTAATAGGTACATCTAAAAAATGTTTAATCAAACCTAAACAAGGTTCAGTCAATAATTATAAGGTTAAAGAAAATGACTTTAAAAGAAAGAAAACTATACAGAAGCGGAAAAAGAAATCCTAATAGATATTTTTTTAATCCATTTGATTATTTTTATAACAGACGTAAAGCAAAAATAATATGTGTAGTTATCGTTATAAGCTTAATTTTTGAGTTTTTGTGTTTAATAGGTGTTACTAACTGGCCCCAATTTTTATCTACAATGAATTTTGTTGACAGCGTTAAAAAACAGGAAAGTAATTTTGTTGTTTATTATCTTGATACGGGACAAGGTGATTGTACACTTATTATTTGTGATGATGAAGTAATGATGATTGATTCGAGTACTGTTAATCAGTTTTACAACATCAGAAAACATTTATTTGCATTAGAATTTGATGTAATAGATTATTTATTGATTACACATCAGCATGATGACCATTTAGGTTCTGCAACAAAAATTATCAATCGTTATTCTGTTTCTAATATTATGATGCCTAAGCTGTCTTATGATAATAATGTTGATTCATTGTCTTATGACAATTTAATTAATACAATATCAAGTCACAATATTAATCATAAATCAGTATCATGTGGAGATTCTTTTATGCTTGGTTCTGCGTTAGTAGAAATATTGGCACCTATGAAGCAGGATAATAATATAAATAATATGTCTGTTATGACAAAAATCACATATGGAAATACATCGTTTTTATTTACTGGTGATAGTGAAAAAGAGATTGAAAAACAACTACTACGAGCAGATATTGATGTTTCTGCTGATGTATTGAGAGTTAGTCATCATGGTAGTAAAACCTCATCAATAGATAATTTTTTATCAGCTGTGAATCCGGAATATGCTATTATATCGTGTGGAGATGACAATAACTATGGGCATCCATCTGATGAAACACTAAAGAATTTTGAAGAAATGGGAATGCTACCATACATTACAGCAATTCATGGAGATATAACTGTAACAAGTGATGGTAATAAAGTTGAAGTTATACCAGAAAAATTAGGTATATAAATTTATATGTGAAAAAACAAAAAAACACTTGCATTTATAAAATTATTGTGATATAATTTTCAGGCAATTCGCATGTGCGGTGATTTTAATGGAATTGCATTAATATATGTCCCATTAAAAAATGACCCGTGCAGAGGATAAAATAAGGAGGAAATAAATATGTCAGTAGTATCTATGAAACAGTTACTCGAGGCAGGTGTTCACTTTGGACACCAGACAAGAAGATGGAACCCAAAAATGGCTGAATACATCTTCACTGAAAGAAATGGTATTTATATCATTGATCTTCAGAAAACAGTAAAAAAACTTGAAGAAGCTTACAAGGTAATTAAGGAAGTTTCTGAAAACGGTGGCGAAGTTCTCTTTGTAGGCACTAAGAAGCAGGCTCAGAGTTCGGTTAAGGAAGAAGCAGAACGTTGTGGTATGCCTTTCGTTAATGCTCGTTGGCTTGGTGGTATGCTCACAAACTTTGCTACAATTAAGCAGAGAATCAAGAGACTTGCTCAGCTTCAGGCTATGAAAGAAGACGGTACATTCGAACTTCTTCCTAAGAAAGAAGTTGCAAAGTATGAGCTTGAAATTGAAAAGCTTGAAAAGTACATTGGTGGTATCACAGAAATGAAGAAGCAGCCAGCTGCTATGTTCATTGTTGACCCAAGAAAAGAAAAGATTGCAGTTGCTGAAGCTAAGAAGCTTGGTATTCCTGTTATCGC
>JAZLAH010000023.1:0-26421 GCA_045613065.1 Candidatus Fimenecus sp. | reverse complement strand
GCAGGCTGAGCATATGCTCATTCTTGGTATTGAAAATCCACAGGGTGAAGTTAAGTACATCTGTGCTGCTTTCCCATCAGCATGTGGTAAAACAAACCTTGCTATGCTTATTCCACCAGAAGGATATCAGGCAAAGGGTTATAAAGTATGGTGCGTAGGTGACGATATTTCTTGGATTAGAAAAGGCGCAGACGGCAGACTTTATGCTATCAACCCAGAAAACGGTTTCTTCGGTGTTGCACCTGGTACAAACGTTAAGTCAAATCCAAATGCTCTTGCTTCAACAAAGAAGGGCACAATCTTCACAAACGTTGCTCGTAACCTTGACGACAATACAGTTTGGTGGGAAGGTCTTGACAAGAATCCTCCTGTAAACGCAGTTGAATGGACAGGTATCGAAACAAATGGTGTTGAATGGAAAGCAGAAGGCAAGAACCTTGCTCATCCAAACAGCCGTTTCACAGCTCCTGCTGTTAACTGTCCTTGCATCAGCTCTGAATTCGAAAATCCTGCAGGTGTTCCAATCTCAGCTTTCGTATTCGGTGGTCGTCGTGCAAAGCTTGCTCCACTTGTATATCAGTCACGTGACTGGAACCACGGTGTATTCGTTGGTTCAATCATGGCTTCTGAAACAACAGCAGCTGCAGCTGGTGCTGTAGGTGTTGTTCGTCGTGACCCAATGGCTATGCTTCCATTCTGTGGTTACAATATGGGTGACTACTGGCAGCACTGGATTGACATTGGTAAGACTCTTGATGCTGATAAAGCTCCAAAAATCTTCAATGTTAACTGGTTCAGAAAAGACGACGAAGGCAACTTCATGTGGCCTGGTTTCGGTGATAACCTTCGTGTTCTCGAATGGATTATCAAGCGTTGCGAAAACGAAGTAGATGCTCAGGAAACAGCTATCGGTTACCTCCCATACGCTAAGGACATCAATATCGAAGGTCTTGAAGGTGAAGTTTCACTTGAATCACTTGAAAGCATCCTTGACGTTGATAAGGACCTTTGGGCTGCTGAAGCTGACGGTATCGCAGAATTCTACGGTAAGTTCGGTGACAAGCTTCCTGAAACACTTAAGGAAGAACTTGAAACACTTAAGGCAAACCTTAAATAATTCAATAAAAATATTTGGGCAGGGCATAAAAACCCTGCCTTTTTATTTTTCGTTTACTTTTTTCGTGTTGTTATTTACATTTGATTATGATAGAATAATACCATTGAGGTGATATAATGGAACTTAAGTTCAATAATGGTAAATTCAGAATTATGCAAATTGCTGATGTTCAGGATACACAGAGAACATCTGATGCAACTGTTCGTTTTATCCGTGAAGCACTTAAAATGTCACAGCCTGACCTTGTTGTATTCACAGGTGACCAGGTTAAGGGTTACGGTTTCAATCTTATGGGTGGTGACAATAAGAAAAAGGTTACAGAATGTATTAATAAATTCCTGACGCCACTTGATGAAACAGGAATCCCTTTTACGTTTGTTTTTGGTAATCACGACGACCAGGCTTTTTCAATTTCCAAGAAGGAACAGTATGAGATTTATTCTTCACACGAAAATTGTGTAGCATTTAATGCTGATGATGAGATTGACGGATATTGTAATCACAATCTTGAAATCAAAGGTGGAGATGGCAAGACAAAACTTAATGTTTACCTTGTAGATAGCCTTACAGCAACACTTGATGGTACTTGTGACCATGTTCATGAGAATCAACTTGAATGGTATAAGAATACAAGAGATAAGCTTAAAGAAGAAAATGGTGACTATGTTCCTTCCGTTGTATTTCAGCACATTCCTGTAAATGAGATTTATGAGCTTTTAATGGAAGTACCTAAAGGAACACCAAACAGTGCACAGGGGTATCGTGAATGGAACGGAAAGTTCTTTGCAATGAATCCTGAAAGAGTACAGATTAATGACCGTTCATTTATCGGTGAAACACCAAGTGTCCCTAACGAAAACGGCGGACAATTTGATGTGATGAATGAAAAAGGTGATGTCTTCTTAATGCTTTTTGGTCACGACCACAACAACTCCTTTATTGGCGAATATAAAGGAATGAAAATGGGATACACTCAGGGTTGTGGCTTCAATGTTTATGGTCCCGGCAAAAAAAGAGGAGTACGCCTCATTGATTTTGATGAGAGTAATCCTGTTGATTTCACATCAACAACACTTACAGTTGATGATATTGAAAATTTTGATGTTGGTAATAAAATAAAACACGGTTTTTATACTTATGCACCAACAAGTGTTGATGCAGTTAAGGATATAGCTAAGACAAAGGTTCTTCCTGTTGTGGCAGCAACAACCGCTGCTTACGGAATATATAAAATCATAAAAAAGAAAAAGTAAAAAGAGATAAAAAAATAAGCCTTGTAATCAGAAATCCTGACTACAAGGCTTGTTTAATTATTAATTAGTGGTCGTGACCTGCGTGACTGTCAGCACCAAGGTTATTTACGATGATACTTGCAATATGGTCATTTTCTCTCTTAAGAGTCCAGTTGATGAAGAATGAATCAATGTCAATAGCCTTAGTAGCTTCATCGATAACATTTGCAACTGTTTCTTCGATTTCAGCACCAGCAAGTGCAGTTACGATTGCTGTTCTCCAGTTTTCGCCTGTTGACTTAACATAGTACATAATGTGGTAACCATATTCAGTTTCAACGATACCTGTGTCACCTGGTTTACGACTTTCGTCGATTGACCAGTCTGTGAAAGACTTAACATATTTGCCATCATTCATAACGCCTTCATAAAGACCACCTGTTTCTTTTGAACCTGGGTCTTCTGTCTTTTCTTTAGCAAGCTTAGCGAAGTTGTCTTCTGTTGGATTCTTAAGGTATTCATCAAGAATTGCCTGAGCCTTAGCTTTTGTCTGTTTCTTTGTTTCATCAGTGATTGTAGAAATAGTCTTTCCATTTTCGTCTTTTGTAGATGTAGCAGAACCATTAGTGTTCTTTTCAGGGAACTGAATGAGAATATGTCTAACATCACTTGAGTAACTTGATGTATCCTTGCTAGGAAGAGTTTTCATCATTACAACATAGAATGTACCGTTGTCACCATCAACAACTGCAGTTTCACCAGCTTTTCTTGCATCGTCAAATGCCCATTTTGAAACTTTTTCATTATATGTTGCAGTAACCTGAGCATAGTTTTTATCTTCAAGAAGAGTTGTGCTGTCAGGGTCTTTTGTGCTCTTTTCATCTGCTGATAAAATTTCAGCTTTTGCAGCAGCAATAAATGATTCTTCATCTGTTACCTTCTCAAGGAATGCTTCAGCCTTTGCCTTTGCCTTTGCTTCTGCGTCCTTGTGTTCCTTTTCGTGTTCTGCGCCTTCTTCATGGTTGTGGTTGCTGCCTAAATCAGCTGCAAAAGTATAAACACGAAGGTCAACGATATCATAATTGTCCCTGTTAGTTGCATATTCTTCTTTAATCATTTCGTCAGTAACGGCATTTCTTGTGTCTTCAGTTACCTTTTCATAATACTTTTCAGCAAGGTAAGAATCAGCAGTGATGTCTTTAATCATCTTTTCTGTTACACCGTAACCAAGCTGTAAGCGGAGCCATCTGTTAAGAGAATAGTCATTGCTCTTAGCTGTGCTACGGATTTGGTCAAGCTGCTGGTCGATTTCTTTTTCTTCAGCTTCTGTAAGCTTGAGTCCTGCTTCCTTAGCTTTTTCAGCACCATACTTGATGTAAACAAGCTGTGAAACAGCTGAATATGTAAACACATCTTCCCAAGTAGGGTTTTCGACGTCACCTAATTCTTCCATAGTGATGCCAGCATACTGAACATGCTCTTCCTTGTATTCCTGTTTATCAGGAGTTACTGTGTAGTCAAAACCTGTGTCCATGCCATACTGTGCATACTGCATAGTGTTGCTGTATGACTGTGTCCATGTCTGGAAGTAGAAATAGTTGATTTCTGCAAGAGAAATCTTACTCTTGATACCATCGATTGAAATCTTGATTGCCTTTTGAGGTACATCAAAGAAGTTAAGTACGCCTACAACAGCACTAAAAGCAATAACAACTGCAAGAACAATTGAGATTACCTTTTTTGCAGTCTTTGTAGCTTTTACGCTCTTAGGACTTCTTTTTGCACTTTTTGCAGCAGCTTTAGCGAGTCTTTCTTTACGCTCTTCACGATAAAGCTCTGCTTGAGTTTTGTTGTTTTCCATGGGAAAAAACCACCTTTTCGAACATTTTTGCTTTTAAATGAAAAAGCATGCAATACTCAACACACTTTTTCACATTAACGCATATATTTTACACTATTTTAAGTCAATATACAAGAGTAAAATAAAATTTTAACATATTGTACAAAAAAACAATATGTTTTTTGACACAAAAGAAAAAGGGCAGTTTAGAACTACCCTTAATAATCTATATTTTGTTTTAATTATGTACCGATTGGCTGGTCTATTGAACCTGCACTTACAGGAACAAGTACCTTTTCTTTGCCTAATCCACCTTTGAGTCGTAACACCTGGTCAGGTCTTGGACAATACATATCAAGATTATCGGATGTACCACCATGCATACGGAGCTGTAACTGACCGAAAGCAGGGATTACAAGTGGAATTACTTTTCTGCCTGAAACAGAGTTCCACATTGAAAATGCAAAATACATACAGTTGAAAAACGGGTCCCAATGGTTAGGATAATCTCTCAACTTTTTACTAAGTTTTTCCATTTCTTCTTCGTCAAGGTCTGTTGTGATAGAAACAAGACCATCACCACCATGAACATTGCAGCAGTATGATTCAACATTGTAATATATACCAATGCCGTCTTCACAAGTAAAAGAGAAAAGTCCTACTGAAACACCTTCATTTGCAGGAAGTGTATAATGACCTACTTGTAAAGGTCCATCTGTAAGGTTTTCAACATAAATCCAAGCGTGTCCAGATCCTTTTACTCGAGTAACAACTGAAAGATTTGCCACAATTCTTGTGCCATTTCCCGATTTTTCATTTTTTTCAGGATATGCTTCAGCGTAAGCTTCCATCATCTGGGCTGCTTGGTCAATTTCGTTCTTGTTGTAACCTTCTTCTATAAGTTCTTCGTATGGAATAGCTTCTCTGTCAAGAGACTCTGCTGCGAACGCAGTAGGCACAACAGAGAAAAGAAGGATAATAGAAAGAATAATACTTGCAATCATCTTTGATGTTTTAGAAAAACGCATAAAATCACCTCATATATTTATAATTGAAATTTTATCACTTCAAGACTTATATTTCAACAACTTTTTTTCGTTTCATATTGTAAAAGTAAAAGAAATACTATATAATTACCATTGAATATGTATGCAGTTTATAATGCATAGGACAATAAGGAGATAGATTTTATGAAAATTATGGCATTTGACGTTGGTGGCACAGCTATCAAATTCGGTTTGGTTGATGAAAACTTTGAAGTTCTCTTTTCAGAGGAACTTCCAACAAACACATATAAAGATACTGACAATATGGTGCTTCGAGCTATGGAGGCAAAGCTTAAGGAATATGAAGGTCAGTATGATGCTATCGGTATTTCAACAGCAGGTCAGGTGAATTTTGAAACAAGCGAAATCAATGATGGCGTTGGTAATATTCCTAACTATAACCATACAAATCTCCGTAATGCTTTTGAGCCACAATTCAATGTTCCTGTTGCAGTTGATAATGATGTAAACTGTGCTGCTATCGGTGAAGCTCATTTCGGTGCGGCTCGTGGTGAAAGTGACTTCCTTTGCCTTACTTATGGTACAGGTGTTGGTGGTTGTATCTATATTAACGGTGATGTTTATCGTGGTTCAAAATATGCCGGTGGTGAGTTTGGTCATATGGCAACTCATAAAGACGGAAGACTTTGCACTTGTGGCAGAATCGGCTGTTATGAGGCATATGCAGCTTGTCGTGTTTTCACTGCATCAGTTTCAGAGCGTATGGGCAGACCAATGAATGGTAGAGAGATTTTTGAAGAAGAAAATCTTAAAAATCCAATTATTATGGAAGAAATTGATAAGTGGGAAGACGAAATCGCATTGGGACTTCGTAACCTTTGCTACATCTTTAATCCAAGCCTTATTGTTCTTGGTGGTGGCATTATGTCAGAGGATATGCTTATTAAAGATATCCGTGAAAAAGTTGATGCTCAGGTTGAGGGTAACTACAAGCATGTAAGAATTGAAAAAGCACAGCTTCGCAACAAGGCTGGTATGCTTGGTGCTGCATATCTTGCAAGTGAAAGATTAAAGAAATGGAATAAAGACTAATTTATGTTTTTTAAAAGATTATTTCCAAAGAATGTCAGCTACTATAAAATTCCTCAGGTTGATTTAAGTGTTAAGCCAAAAAATCTTCCTGAAGATTTGGAATATCTTTTTGAGTATTCAGTAGTGGATGATAGTGCTTCGTATTTAGGTCATCCTGACTCTGTGCTTCTCAATAATGGAGACATTCTCACCTTTTATCCAAAAGGACATGGTAAAGGGGCAATTTTATCAAAAATCAGTGATAATGGTGGCGTTTCTTATGACAAAGAAATCGAAAACCAACCTGTATCATGGGAAAAATCCCTTGAAACACCAACTGTTTATCGTTTGCAGTTCAAAAATGGTGATGAAAAACTGATTCTTGTTTCAGCAAATTCAAAATGGCCTGGTATGTCAACTCCAGGTGGATTTAACAGCTCAATTTCTCTTGATGAGGGTAAAACTTGGACAGAATTCAAGCGTGTCTGGGACGACGACAGTAAAATGCCATTGATTCCTATTGTTGCAATGGCGTCACTTACACGACTTAAGGAAAATGGTGAGTTTGTAGACAAGTGGATGGGTATTTTCCACGATGGTAGTTTTGTCAATTACAAAACCATTCTTACTTTCGATGAAAATGGTGAATATAATTGGTCAAAGCCTGAACCATATCTTGCAGATTACCGTAAGTATGAAACTTATTCAGGTATTTGTGAGGTTGAATGTATTCGTTCAGATGGTGGAAAAGGTGACGAGCTTTGTTTGATTGCTCGTTGTAACAAAAAGAAAAACACAAGTCTTTTGTTCTTTTCAACTGATGAGGGTAAAACATGGTCAAAACCTGTGGAAGCTCCTGTAACTCTCAATGGTGAACGACACAAAGCAGAATATACTGATGACGGCAGACTTTTTATCACATTCCGTTCAATTGAGCGAAATTTAAAAATGGTAAAAAAGATGCGTCGTGATGGTGGTATGAAAACCTGGTATTCTGAAGGCTGGATTGCTTGGATAGGTACCTATGATGACTTAAAAGAAGGCACACAAGGACAATACAGAATCAAAATTGCCCATACATACCTTGACCATCAGAAAGAACCATCACTCAGTGCTAATGCGGATACAGGTTACTGCGGAAATGTGGTGTTGAATGACGGCACAATAGTTACTTCTTCTTATGGTATCTTTTCACCTGAAGAGAAGGAAAAAGGTAAATATGATACAGATAAAGGAAAACAGAAAAGAAAAACTTTTATCGTATCAAAACGCATTAAGCTTTCAGATGTTGAAAAACTTATTAAATAATTAAAAAATATTACTGATTAATGGTTTCTCGTTTTTGATAATGTGGTCAAGACGTTTAATAGCTTTTTCAGATTCTTGTTCAAGCCTTTCCATGTTGCCTTGTTGCGCATACACGGGAAGGTTTTTTACTGTTTCCTCAAGTTCATCTGTTTCGGAGTGAGGAGTAAATGTTTCGATTTTTCCGTGAATATCTTCCCAAAGATCAGCTGCCTGTTTTGCCTTTTGTTGTGCTGTTGGGATATTGCCTTCTCGTGCAAAAGAAGAAACATCATTTAAACTGTTTTTGAGTTCTTCACAAGTGTCGTTGATAACATAAAAACCTGTAAAGCATAAACCAACTGCCGAAATGAGTGCTATGATAGCAAAAATTGTTCTTTTCATTTGCCTTCCTTTCCGATAACCGTTATTTTTCCTTTTTTATCAACGGTCATCAAAAGAGTGTTTTCAACAGTAATTTTTTCTTTTTTCAGCAGATTGTTAAACTTTGCTTCAGTCAAGTTGCAATCTTGAAATTCATTTTTCATAACAGTACCGTCAATGATAACAGAGCATGGCAGTCCTGAGTTTTCTGTTTTTAATTTTAGGTCCTCTCTCGTTACAGTTTCATATTCCGGTTTTAGCATAACACTCATTGAACCGTTTGTTTCAACAATAGCATATTGTACTTTTGAAATATCAAAAATATCCTTTTGGCGGAGTGCTTCAAGAACATCATCAATGGTAAATCGCAGTTTTTTTATCTGTTTCAAATCTAACTTTCCATCTCGGATGACAACAAGAGAATGACCTTGAATAACTGTGCGAATTTTCACACTTTTAAGGCTGATTACAGAAATTAATATTTCAAAGCCTACTAGTACAAGTACAGGGATAATTGTGCTTGTTAATGGAATATCGTTGTCTTGCATAGGAACTGCAATTATTTCTGAAAGCAGAAGTGTGATAACAAGTTCAGTGGGCTGAAGTTCACCGATTTGCCTTTTTCCCAAAATTCGCATTGTGACAACAACTATAATATAAAGAATTACAGTTCTTATTAAAATTACAAACATAAAATCACCGTTATTATCATTTGCCACTTTTGACAGAATATTACTACTGTTTAAGGTAAAGATAAAAATGGTGATTTTTTATGAGTGAAAATTGGTTGGAGAAAAAAGTTGACGAGATAACAGTAACAGTCCAAAGCAACGACGAGAAGAGATATATAGACACTGATTTACAAAAAAATATATCATATTTTAAGTCGCAATTCGGTGATGCGTTTGATGTGAAATACAGGAAATATAACACACAGGGTAAAGAAATTTACTTTGTGATGGTTGACGGAATGTGCGATAGTTTACTTGCAACTGAACAGGTGATTTTACCTATTATTGAAGCAGACTTTACAGATGAAAAAGGTGATAGGCTTATTCATTCTGCTGCTGATAAAGTTTCTGCAAGTATAGATAAGTCAATAACAAATGACCTTAATGAAGCAATTCGTGAAGCTATTTACGGAAGCATCATTATGTTTGCAGAGGGTTCACATTTTGCAGTTATGTTTGGTGTTCAGGGTTTCCCGAAGAGAGCTGTATTGGAACCTAATACGGAAATGCAGGAACGAGGTTCACGAGAAGCATTTGTTGAGAGTTTCAAAGATAATGTGACAATGATAAGACGACGTGTGAGAAATCCCGTTTTTAAAACTCAGGTTGTGGAAATTGGTGCAACATCAAAAACAAGAGCGTGTGTGTGCTATATGTCGGACAGAGTAGATAAGAAAATGCTTGAAGATGTTGTTAAACGTTTGAAAAATGCAACCATTGATACGGTACTCGGTTCTGGATATATGCAAGCTTTTCTCGACACAAAATATCCATCCATATTTAGCGGTGTGGGCTTTACAGAAAGACCTGATGTGCTGACAGCCAAAATCAGTGAAGGGAAAATCTGTATTATCGTTGACGGGACACCAAATGCTCTTATAGTGCCTTATGTTTTTGTAGAGCATTTTCATTCAATGGACGATTATCTTAAAAGACCATATTATGCAACGTTTATCCGTATTCTTAAAATTATTTCATTTCTTTTCAGTGTTTTTCTGCCTGGGCTTTATGTTGCTGTTTGTACATTTCATCAGGAGATAATACCTGAAACAATGATTTTTGGAATAACGGGTCAGGAAAGCAGGACGCCACTACCCGTAATGCTTGAAGCACTTTTAATTCACTTAATATATGAAATTGTCCGTGAAGGTGGACTTCGTGTGCCAAAGAGTGTAGGCCACGCTATTTCCATTGTTGGTGCATTAGTTATTGGTGAATCAGCAGTTACAGCAGGAATACTCTCAGCACCAATGCTCATTGTTGTGGGACTTACTGCAGTCAGCTCTTTTGTTGTTTCAACTCTTTATGAACCTGTTGCTGTACTTCGGTTTGCTTTCATTATAATCGGCGGACTTACGGGATTTTACGGAATAATGTTGTGCTTTGCAGCAGTTCTTATTAATGTTTCTGCAATAAACCCTTACGGAGTACCGTTTACATCACCATTGTCACCGACAAAGTCAGGGGCATGGCGTGATATGATTCTTCGAAGTGACTGGAAGATTATGGGTAAAAAAAGAATGGAAATTGACAAGTTGAGGAAATAGAATGGAAGTTTCAAAAGGAAAAATCAGTGCATTTCAGTTTTTTATAATGCTATTTTTATCAAGGACTCTTACAACTGTAACATACCTTTCATCTTACACAGAAAATATCAGGCTTTCGGATATGCTTGTGCAACCAATATTCAGAGTTATAATCGGAATATTGATTATGTTGCCATTGTATTTCCTTTACAGAAAACAGAGAAGCAAAAATTTGCTTGAAATAGTAAATGACAAATCAAAATTTCTTGCAAAAATTCTCTCTGTTGTTTTTGTACTGTATTTTTTCTATTTTACAGTTGTCACAATAGCAAGACTTGACCTTTTTGCAGGGACAATCGTATTTCCTGAAACCGATGTGGAATATATGCTTATTTTTGCAGTAATCCTCTGTTGTTATGGTGCTTATCTTGGACTTGAAGCATTGGGAAGAAGTTCAGTAATTTCTGCAGTACTTGTGATTCCTGCATTAATTTTTATTATGTTGACACTTGTAAAAAAAGTTGATTTACTGAATTTAACGCCAATCTTCTATAATGGTGTAACGCCTGTTGTAAAAGTGGCTGTTGACTCGGTAGGACAGACGGTTGAATACGGAGTAATTGCACTTGTGATACCAAGAGTTACGGGAAAGTACAGAAAAGGATATTATATTTGGCTGTTTTCACAGGTCTTTTTAATGGCAGTTATGTTCTTTTTTGCTTGTACAGTTATGGGAAATTTTGCAAATACTCAGCTTTTTCCGTTTCACACAATGGCTTCACTTGCAGAATTTTCAATGTTCAGCCGACTTGATGCCATTTTTACAGGTGTGTGGATTATGTGTGCTTTCATTAAAGCAGGATTGCTCATTTTTTTACAAGCAGAAATTCTCACAATTTATTTTGGCAGATTCAAGAGAGTGCATTACCTTATTGCAATCGGATTAATCACAATAATTGCAAATCTCACGATTTCACAACAGGTTGAACGATTTATGATAATTGATAATAGCATAATAAAAATTATATTTACAGGAATAACTGTTCTGTTTATTCCATTGTTTGTATTGCTGTTCACAAGAAAGGGGACTGACAGATGCGAAAAGCATGCATAGTTTTATTAAGTTTCCTTTTAGCTTTTTATACGTTCAATTCCGAGGAAATTTACAAAAAAGATATACGAAATAGGCTTGTTATTCAGGGGATAGGTATTGATGTTGAAGAGAATGGGGAATATTCTGTTACAGTTCAGGCAATCGACACAAATGCCCAATCTGCAACATCCTCTGATGGTGCGTCTCAACCTCCTCTGAAAGTATATCAGGTAAATGGTGACACAATTTATACTGCCATAAAAAGTGTTACAGAAACAGAGGGCAAAATTCCTCTCTATTCACAAAATAGAATTATCATATTGGGTAAAAGCATAACGGAAGAAAATATGGCAGATGTAATTGACTTTTTTGTCCGTGATGTGGAAAATAGTTCTTCTGTTTATATTGCAGCTGCCGAAAAAACTGCAGGAGAGATTTTACAGGCAAAAAATGGCGAGGAATATATAAGTGCAAGAAGCATTGAAACGGGTATAAGTTCTTATGAATATGATGCAAGAATTTTTAATATGCAGTTATATGACCTTATAAATCGATATAATTCAAGTACAAAAGATTTTGCAATACCACTTTTATCTCTTAAGGAAAAAGAGGATGAAAAAAGTGTTGAAATTTCAGGAACTGCACTTTTTAACAGCACAAAATATCGTGAAAAAATTTCAAAGGACCAGACTGTTTTCTTGAATATCCTTTATGACAGAGTGAACAATACTGCATTGTCATATGATTATGGAGCTGATAAAAAGGTTTCACTTAATATTGTCAATTCAAAAACCGAGAGAAAGGTAACTTTGAAGAATGACAAGCCTGTTTTTAAAATCAAAGTGAAAATGCAGGCAGATATTTCTGAAATAAGTGGTGGTGTGTCCTCTACTATGGAAAGTCAGGATATCGAAAAAATAAAGTCAGCAGGAGAAAAATATGTAGAAAACGAAACGAAAAAACTGCTGAATTCACTTTACAATGAATACAACAGTGATTCTGTAGGACTTGCAAGACTTTTATATATCGGTGAAAAAGATTTCTTTAAAAAGAACGAAAAAAAACTCGACTCCGTTTTACAAGACAGCATTTACGAAGTCGAGGTTGATTTAGAAATCAGAAGAATGGGACACGAGTTTATAACATAAGTTCACCGGTATTGCTGTCGAAACAAAGACGTTTTTTCTCACCATCTTCCAGATAACTGATTTCAATAAGATCTTTTGTGATAAATTCAGCAGAAATAAGTTCAGGTTGATTGTTGTTGAAGATGTGTAATAATACATCCATCTTCTCACGGTTATAGTCACCAACATTGTCAGATGTGAAGAGAAGACTGCCGAAAATGTGGTTAACTGTTGCAGAAATTTTTCTCTGTGTAAATCCCATTGTCATATTGTTATCACGAAGAAGGAATACATCAGGGTCATTAGCAAATGCTCTGCCGTTAAGACCACGACGGAAAATTGTATTCCACAAAGTAGTTTTTGTGCAGACATCTTCAAGAATCATTTTAGAACGATTCCATTCAAGACCAATGTCAGCACCAATTCGACAATAGTCAACCTTACCGAATGCTGGATGAAGTGGTACACCACAACCGAGGATAAGTTTGTCACCAACACATTCACGGATAAAATCCATGGCTTCACACATTAACTGACCACGGGATTTACCATTTCTTGGAATTACTGAAGCAGAGTAGAGGAA
The DNA here is from genome assembly GCA_045613065.1 of Candidatus Fimenecus sp. Classification (GTDB taxonomy): domain Bacteria; phylum Bacillota; class Clostridia; order Oscillospirales; family Acutalibacteraceae; genus Fimenecus. Next base: position 13,426 of record JAZLAH010000023.1, on the reverse strand, counting down.
GTCAAGCTTTACCATATCATATCCCCACTCATTGAGAACTGTATTGAAGAATTTACGGACATATTCACGTGCTTCTTCTTTTTCTATATCAAGACCATAAAAGTTGCCCCAGTTAATACCACAAAGAAGCTTTTTACCATATTTGTCGTGAATAAGCCAATCAGGGTGCTCTTTTGCTAATTTAGAGTTAACCTGTGCTGAAAGAGGAGCAAGCCAAAGACCAGCTTTCATTCCTTTTTCGTGGATTTTATCAGCGATATATTTCATTCCGTTAGGGAATTTTTTGCTGTCAATGCTTAACCAATCACCAACAGCAGTCTGATAACCGTCATCAATCTGGAAAATATCAATTTTTGACTGGACTTTTGAAAGGGATTCCAGGTCAGTAACAACAATATCTTCGTTGATGTCTGCATAATAGTTATACCATGTTGTATAGCCGTTTGTTCTGCCAACTCTTGGTGCAGGAATGTTCATCTGAGCAAAGTATCTGTCGTAAACATCCTTTTCATTACCACGATAGTTTACAACATCAATAAGTGTGTATTCCTTATTAATCACAACACCCTGGAGGTCACGTTCAAATATGATTTCTCTGTCAGGTACATTAGCACGGATAATTGTATAACCAAAACGCTCACTTAATGAACCGAAAAAGTCAAATTCCTTTTCATTTCTTATATACCCATAGGAAAAACCATGGAAACAACCTTTTCTATGGTCGTATTTTACAAAATTATAGTCACCATAAGGAGATGTTGGTTTCACTCGCCTTAAAGCTTCCTGTTTAAGATTTAAGCGGATAGGCTCGTCATCAATAAAATGCTCACGGCATGTTGTCCAGGACTGAAAGCCATTTAGGAAAATTCTGTCATTACTACGGAAGTCATGTGGTACAGTCATTTTGAATGTGACATTTTCCATAGGAACAAAAGGGTTTACGTCAAGTTTAATATGACTCTCTGTTGCAATATATTTAATGTTAAAATGCTCTGTTTCAAAGACATTTGTCTTATAAAGCACCTTATCTACCATATATTCAATATTGATTTTGAAGCGTTTCATAATCGGACATCTCCTTTCATTCTATTTTAAATTATAAGTCAATGAAGTTTAAATTGCAATATACAAAAGGCGTATTATATGATGATTTTAATTGACACTTTTTTTATTTTGGTGTAGTATTATTGTATATAATTATGTCCTGAAATGGAGCGAAAAAATGAGCATTAAAGAAAATTTTGAATATTGGTGTACTTTTGATGAGGACACAAAAAATGAACTCTTAAGTCTTACTGACGAAAAGGAAATTGAAGACAGATTTTATAAGGAACTTGAATTCGGTACAGGTGGACTTCGTGGAATTATGGGTGCAGGTCCAAACCGAATGAACAGATACACTATTGCAAAGGCTACAAAAGGCTATGCTGATTATCTTAAGAGTCGTTATGATGGTGAAATCAGCGTTGCAATTGCATATGATTCACGAAATAATTCACAGTATTTTTCACAAGTTGCTGCAGGTGTTCTTTCAGCAAACGGAATCAAAGTTTATATCTATGATACTTTAATGCCAACTCCTGTACTTTCATTTACTGCAAAGTATCTTGGCTGTAACGGTGGTATTGTCCTTACTGCAAGTCATAATCCAAAGGAGTATAACGGATATAAAATCTATGACGAAAAAGGCTGTCAGTTAGTGCCACAGTTTGCAAGTCAGGTTATTGATTTTGTAAATGCTGTTATAGATTTAAAATCAGTTCAGGTTGATGATTTCGAAACTGCAGTAAATGATGGTAAAATAGTTGTAATAGGTGAAGAAGTTCTTGATGAATTCCTTAATGAAGTGAAAAAACAGTCAATTTATGAAGAAAAATCTGACCTTAAAATCGTCTATACAGCTCTTCACGGAACGGGTAATATTCCTGTAAGAAAAGCACTCGAAGGAATGAATGTTTCAATAGTAAAGAGTCAGGAATTACCTGACGGAAATTTCAGTACAGTCCGTTCACCAAATCCTGAAGAAAAAGATGCTTTGACACTCGGTATCCAGCAGGCAAAAGAAGAAAATGCTGATTTGGTATTGGGTACTGACCCTGACTGTGACCGTGTTGGTACTGCTGTGCTTCACAACGGAGAATACGTTCTTGTAACAGGTAACCAGATTGGTGCCTTGCTTGTGGATTTTGTTCTTTCAAACAAAAAAGACATCTTAAACGAAAAGTCAACTCTTGTAAAGACTATTGTTACAAGTGAAGTTGGTGCAGATATTGCAAGAAGTTATGGACTTCATGTTGTGGATACTCTTACAGGCTTTAAATATATCGGTGAACAGATTGGTAAATACGAAATTAACGGTGACAAGGAATTTGTAATCGGGTATGAAGAGTCATATGGTTATCTAGTTGGCACTCACGCAAGAGATAAGGATGCTGTTGTTTCTTCAATGCTTATCTGTCAGATGGCAGCATATCACAAGAATAATGGAAGAACACTTATTGATGCTCTTAATAATATTTATGATAAATTCGGTTTCTATCTCGATGCACTTGATACTTTTGTACTTAAAGGAAAAGACGGTGCAGAAAAAATTCAGAGCATTATGACAAATATGCGTGAAAATGGTAAATCACTTTTCGATAATGTTAAGGATGTTCTTGATTACTCAAAGGGCATCGACGATTTACCAAAGGAAAATGTTCTTAAATATACATATACAGATGGCAGCTGGATGGCAGTAAGACCATCAGGTACAGAGCCAAAACTTAAGGTTTACTATTCAATGTGTGGTGAAACAAGAGAAGAAGCAACAGAAAAACTTGAAAATGTTCGTGCAATTCTCAAAAAGGAATTTGAGGGATAATTATGAAGAATTATATAAATACAGTAATAAAGCCTAAGCTTCAGGGTGACGGTGGAGAAATCGATTTTGTGTCATACGAAAACGGAAATCTCACAGTACTCTTACAGGGTGAATGTTCCAAATGCCTCATCGTTGACCGTTGTCTTCGCTGGATTGAAAGTGAAGTTATGAGAGATATGGGTGAAAGTGTGAATGTTATTGCACAGAAGAAAAAACCATTCTTCTGGGATAAGGATTAAGGTGAAAACTGATGGCACATATTAAAGTTGTAAGAAGAAGTATGCGTCCTGAAGAATGGACAGATTTACGATTCGGTTGGCTTAAAAGATACATATATGAAGAAAAATATGAAATAGAAAACTTAATGGTACGTGATGCTCGTCAGGTTGCAGAAATGCAGTACGAGTATTATCCTGAGGGTTGGAGAAATCTTCGTAGAGGAGATATGTACTTTACTCCTGACGGAACAGCATTTTTCGATGCAGAAGTGACAATTCCTGAACATCTTCGTGGGAAGGAACTTTGGTTTTCACTTAAAACTGCTGCCGAAATTATCGTTAAGGTGAATGGTAAGTATGTTGGTGGTGTTGACCCTAACCGTGACAGAATTCTCTTAACTCCATATATAAGTTCTGATGTTCTTCATTTTGAGATGGAGGGCTATAATCGTTCTAAGCCTGATGACGAAAGAAATCCGGAATCACTTTCAGTCCGTGGTTGTCGTCAGATTTTCGAAGGTGCTTATCTTGTTACGATCAATCATACAGTTCTTGACTTGGTTTATGACCTTGAATTGTTGCTTGATATTGCAAAGAGTGAACTCTTCAATGAAGATTATCGTAATTTCCTTAATCGTGAAATCAACAATGCTCTCAATCTTATTGACTTTGATGATTTGCAGACAGAGGATGTTGCAAGTGCAAAGAAATATGTTGATGATGTGATTTATGCAAATGACGATTACAAGGGTAACGGTGATGTGGCACTTATTGCACATTCACACCTTGATATTGCTTATTACTGGAGAAGAATTCATTGTGTACAGAAAAATCTTCGTACAATTCTTATCCAGTTACGACTTATGGACAGATATCCTGACTTTAAGTACACTCATACACAGGCTTATACATATGAAATGCTTGAAAAGTATTATCCTGATGTTTTCGAGGAATTGAAGGAGAAAATTGCAAAAGGTCAGTTTGAGCCTGTTGGTGCTATGTATGTTGAACCTGATTGCAATATTCCTTGTGCTGAAAGTCTTATCCGTCAATTTATGTATGGTCAGCATTATTTCCGTGAAAAATTTGGAAAGACCATAAAGAATTGTTGGTTGCCTGACGTTTTCGGTAACAGCTGGATATTACCACAGATTCTTAAAAAGAGTGGCGTTGACTATTTTGTTTCAAACAAGATGTCAACTTGGAATGACACAAACAGATTTCCACACAACAACTTTATCTGGAAGGGTATTGATGGTAGTGAGGTTTATGCTTGTGTGCCACCAACTCACTTTATAACTTGGAATATGCCGTCACAGATTCAGGAAAACTGGGAAGCATATCAGGATAAAAACCAGGGTGGACAGACAATGTCTATGTTTGGTTACGGTGATGGTGGTAGTGGCTGTACTGAAGAGATGATTGAGGTTATGCATCGATTCAATAAACTTTCAGTTATGCCAAAAACTGAACATATCAGCGGTCAGGAATTCCTTGAAAAGAATTTGAAAGATAATAAAAATCTCGCAAAGTGGGATGGTGAACTTTATCTTGAAATGCATCGTGGTACATTTACCACAAAGTCAAAGATGAAGAGATATAACCGTCAGCTTGAATATAAACTTCGTGAAGCAGAAATTGTTTCAACTCTCCGTCATCTTAAGGGTGCGAAATACCCTCACGACGAAATCCGTGATATTTATAAGAAACTTTTGATAAATCAGTTCCACGATATTCTTCCTGGTAGCCATATCACACCTGTATATCGTGATGCGATGGCAGATTATGAGGAAATTGAACGCAGGGTTAATAAGATTATCGGTACAGGTGAACAGTATTTCAATTCACTTAATTTTCCAAGAAAGCACCTGACTTTCATTGAAAATGAAGATGGTAACAGCACTCGTTATGGAAAAAAAGGTAATTGGGTTATTCCTAATCTTCCTCCACTTTCCTGTGGCGAAATTGAAATTCGTGAAACAGACGAGGAATGGCTCACAATTGGTGAAAAAGTTGTAACTCCATTCTATGAAATCGAATTTAACACAGATGGTAGTATCGCAAGTATTTATGACAGAAAGCTTCAGCGAGAATGGGTCAATGGTGAATTCAATAAACTTAAACTTTATAAGGATAACCCTGGTGTTTATGATGCTTGGGACATTCTTCCAAATTACAAGGATAGAGAAGTTGAAGTTAAAATTCTTTCACCACTCAAAACCATTGAAAAGAATTCAGAAGTTGTGTCTTTTGCTTGTACTCTTGCAACAGAAAAGAGTACTTGGAAACGTATTATTCGAGTTTTCCGTCAATCACGTGGTATTGAAGTTGAAAACATCGTTGATTGGAATGAAAAACACGTACTTGCAAAAGCACAGTTTGATTGCAATATCTTAACAAGAAAAGCAATCTGCGATACAAGTGCAGGTTTTGTTGAGCGTGAAACTCATAGAAATACAACATGGCAACAGGCTCGTTTTGAGGTTTGTCATCATAAGTGGGTCGATATGGCAGAAACTGATGGTGGTATTGCTCTTATCAATGATTCAAAATATGGTGTAGGACTTCTTGAAAATTCAATGAGTTTAAGCCTTCTTCGTGCAACTATCCGTCCTGATGTAACAAGTGATTTGGGACACCACGAATTCAGTTATATGATTTATCCTCACGGTGACGATTTCGTGAAAGCAGAAATAAACAATATTGCATTTGAATATAATATTCCACTTTCAAAAGCAGACCTTACTTGTGAAAACTCATTCCAGGAACTTTATATGCAGACAATGAAGATGAGTGAAAAAGACCATATGATTGTTATTCGACTTTCAGAACAAAACGGTAGACGAGGTAAAATCCGTCTTGGAGGTAAGGTTAAACTTCTCAACTTCCTTGAAGATGTTATAGAAGAAACCGATACAATCGAATATAAGCCATTTGAAATAATAACAATAGGAATTAATGCGTAATGAAAAAGAAGAAATTGACTATATCATTAATCTTAATAGCTCTTATTCTTACTATAGGGTTAGTTTACCTGTTCTTTATCGGAGCCAAAATTCCACCTAAAGTACTGTCTCTTGCAGATGAGGGTTTACCGACAGAAAGTGTAAATCTTGTTGCACATCGTGGATTTTCAGCAATTGCGCCAGAAAATTCAGCGGCAGCGTTTCGAGAGGCAGGCAAAGCAAAGTTTTTTTCAGCTGAATGTGATATTCAACTGACCAAGGACCAGGTGTGGATAGTTAATCACGATGGCGACATTAAGAAAATGACAAATGGTAAGGGCGAGATTTCACAGATGACATATGATGAACTGATGAAATTTACCCTTGACGGTGGATATCATTCGAAAGATTATCCAAATCAAAAGTTAATCACACTCGATGAATATCTTAAAATTTGTGATGAATACGAAATAATACCTCAAATTGAAATAAAAAGTGGCAATAACGACTGTCTTGATAAAATCTTTACTGCACTTGATAAGTTCAAGGGTATGAGAGAGTCAGCGATTATCATTTCATTTGATGTAGATATTCTAAAGGGTATTCGTGATTTGGATAGTGAGATTGAAATTTGGTATCTAACACACGAGATAACAGATGAAGTGATTAAAACATGTCTTGAAAAGAATTATGCAATCGCCTTCAACTGTAAAAATTATGATGCAGAAATGATTAAAAAAGCACAGGATGAAAATATTAAACTTGCATCATGGACAGTTGATAGCCTCAAAATCTATAAGGAATTATACGATTTAGGAATTCGTAATTTCACAACGAACAGGTTGACCAAATAATATAATAAACAAAAAACAAAGACCGAACAGAATTTAATCTGCTCGGTCTGTTTTTTTATTCAATTTTCCAATCAATTTCTGTCATATCACGGGAACGGAGAAATTCATTTGCTTGTTTAAAATGTCCGTTGCCGAAAAATCCGTTGTATGCAGAAAGTGGACTCGGATGTGCCGACTCCAGCACCAAATGATTTGGATTTGTGATGATTTTTGTCTTTGCTCTAGCATTTGCACCCCAAAGGAGAAATGCCATTGGTTCAGGCCTTTGATTAAGGAGAGAAATCACATTATCAGTGAAGATTTCCCAACCCATTCCCTTGTGGCTGTTTGGCTGACTCTCTCTTACTGTGAGGACAGTGTTCATCATAAGCACGCCTTGCTTTGCCCAATATGTAAGTTCACCGTGTTCAGGAATAGGATATCCATATTCAGCGTGAATTTCCTTATACATATTCTGAAGTGACGGAGGTGCTTTTACTCCTTTTTGTACAGAAAAGCAAAGACCGTGAGCCTGATTTGGCTGATGATAAGGGTCTTGTCCTAAAATTACAACTTTAACATCCTTGTAGTCAGTATATTTAAGGGCATTAAATATGTTGTTCATATGGGGATATATGGTATGAGTTTTATATTCTTGAACCAGAAATTTTCTCAAATTGAGATAATAAGGCTTTTGAAATTCGTCTTTTAAGAGAATGTCCCAACTGTTATTAAACTGTACCATTTTTCAATCTCTCAATCATCATAAATGCAGATTTATAAATGTCACCACAACCCATTGTGAGGACTAAATCTCCTGCTTTTGCATTCTTTACAACGTATTCGGCAACTTCTTCCTGAGTGTTGAACCATACTGAATCAGGAATTTTTTCAGCTAACTGTGATGTGTAAATATCGTAAGTGTTTACTTCACGAGAACCCATAATTTCAGTCATAACACATCTGTCAGGGATTTTGAGTACATCGACAAATTCGTCGAAATGCATAGCAGTTCTTGAATATGTGAATGGCTGGAAAACAGCCCAAACGGTGTTGTATCCCATTTTCATAGCAGCTTCAAGAGTAACTTTAAGTTCAGCAGGGTGGTGAGCATAGTCGTCAACGAAATCGATTCCATTGTATGTGCCAAGGTCTTCAAAACGACGACCTGCACCTTTAAATTCCTGTAAACCTTTAACACAATCTTTGAATTCTGCACCAGAATAGATTGCAGAAGCAACTGCTGCAAGAGCATTAAGTACATTGTGAATACCAGGAATTGAAAGTTCAACGCTGCCTAATTTTTCACCCTTGTACATCACATCAAATTTTGTGAAAGCACCTTTATATTCTTCTACATTTTCAGCATAGTAGTCATTTTTATTATCAAAACCGAATGAAATCATTTCTTTACCCTTAATGTCTTTGATGGCTTTAAGGGTGTTTTCGTCATCACCGTTGTAAATAACTGCTTTTGTAGCTGAATCAGCAAATTTTGTGAAACTTAAGATAAGATTTTCCATTGTCTTGAAATATTCAAGATGGTCTTCGTCAATGTTCAAAATAACAGCAACATCAGGACTCATTTTAAGGAAAGTATCCTGATATTCGCAAGATTCCATAACGATAGTTTCAGTATTTCCAACTCGACCATAACTGTTTGTAAGTGGTAATTTACCACCGATAACTGCTGATGGGTCAAGCCCTGCTTCAATCATTGTCTGTACAGTCAATGATGTAACAGTTGTCTTTCCGTGAGTACCACAGATTCCGATACAATTACTGAACTGACGAGAAATCTCACCTAAAAGTTCAGCTCTCTGGAATGTTGGAATTCCACTTTCGAGTGCAGCTTTTAATTCAGGGTTTTCCTTTGAAATAGCAGCAGAATAAACCACCATTTCAGCACCTTCGATATTTTCAGCACGTTGTCCCATCATAACCTTGATACCCATTTTGCGAATACGGTCAACAATAGAACTTTCGTTATTGTCAGAGCCTTGAAGTGTATATCCCTTGCTGTGAAGAATTTCTGCAAGAGGACACATGCCACTTCCACCTATACCAATAAAATGTATTGTTTTTACAGTTTCTAAAGCCTTTGAAATATTATTCATTTTTATCACCACTCTATATTATAGTATATTCTTTTAAAAAATTAAACACCTAATCACCATTTTCTTCAAAAAACATAACATAGTACTATAAAGGTAAGGTGAAATGTTTATGAAAACAAGAAATATTGTCATAATCGGTGGAGATAAAAGACAGAGATACCTTAAGGAATATCTTGTTGAAAAAGGATATGATGTTTCCTCCTATGGACTTTTTGACTGGGATGACGATACAGATAAACTTAAAGGTATGATAGGTGAGGACTCTGTTATTATTCTGCCTTTACCTGCAACCCGAAACGACAAGACTATTGTAATGCCTTTTTCAAAACGGGAGATTACTATCGACAGACTTATGACACTTTTAGATAAAGGGAATATGGTTTTTGGTGGAATAATAAAAGGTGAGTTGCTTTCACGACTTCGTGAAACAGATATACCCTTTGTAGATTATTATGACAATGAGTTTGTTGAGAAAAATGCTATCCTTACTGCCTTTGGAGCATTAAAAATACTTTTAGAGCATATAGATTTTGCCTTACCTTTAGGTAAATATGCAATTACTGGTTATGGAAAAGTTGCCAGAGAAACAGCATCTCTACTGACAGCTCTTTGTTGTGATGTTACTGTTTTTGCAAGAAATATGTCACAACGTGATGATGCCATGATAAAAGGATGCAAATCAGAACCGTTAAGTCAGTTGCCGATAAAAGCATATGATTTTGATATTGTTATAAATACTGTGCCAAGTCCTATTATAGACGAGGATACAATTAAGAATATGAAGAAAAGTTGTAAAATAATTGAACTTGCCTCTGCACCATATGGACTTGATTTTGAAAAAGCACGAAACCATTCAATTGATGTGGTTAAAGCATTTTCTTTACCAGGAAAATATACGCCAAAAACAGCAGGGGAGATAATAGGGAATAAAGTATGCAACACCTTGCGTAAGGAGGAATAAAATTGAGCAAAGAAACCGTGGGATTTGCACTTTGTGGGTCATTCTGCACATTCAAAAAGGTAATCCCACAAATGAAAAAGTTAGTTGATGATGGATATAAGGTAATTCCAATTATGTCACATACAGCATATACAACGGATACAAGATTTGGAAAAGCAAGAGATTTCAATGAACAGATTGAAGAAATATGTAAGGAAAACATAATTTATACAATTTCAGGTGCAGAGCCTATCGGTCCTAAAGAATTGCTTGATATTTTAGTTATTGCGCCTTGTACAGGCAACACTCTCGGTAAACTTGCCAACGGAATAAGTGACACATCTGTTACTCTTGCAACAAAGGCACATCTAAGAAACAGACGTCCTGTCATAATTGCTATTTCCACAAATGACGCTCTTGGTACATCTGCGAAAAATATAGGACTTCTTATGAATAGTAAGAATATTTATTTTGTACCTATGGAGCAGGATGATTATTTAAATAAGCCAAATTCTATTGTGGCAGATTTCAGTTACATTCCCGATACAGTAAGAGAAGTTCTTGCTACAAAACAACAACCACAACCCATATTATTGTAAAACAAAAGGCAGTCCTGAAAGACTGCCTTGATTTCGCATTTCAAATTAATTTACTTTTGTTCAAAGAATACTTTAAATGCTTTGTATGCCATATAAACGTCAAGTTTTGAAACAACTTCCATAGGTGCATGCATTGAAAGCACAGGAACACCAAGGTCGATTGTGTCAATGTCAAGGTTAGCAACGTACATAGCAACTGTTCCGCCACCACCTGCATCAACTTTACCAAGTTCACCAATCTGCCATACAACATCATTTGCATTGAGCATTCTACGGATTTTACCCATATACTCGGCAGATGCATCAGATGTACCGCTCTTACCACGAGCACCTGTATATTTTGTAATAACAACACCGTTGTTTACGAATGAACAGTTCTTTCTTTCACTCACTTCAGGGAATGATGGGTCAAATGCTGCGTTAACGTCAGCAGAAAGACACTCAGAAGCTGAAAGAACTCTCCAAGGTTCAACGCCACCCATACGAGCAAGGTCAGAAATGAAATATTTCATATATGATGAGTTAAGACCTGTGTTACCGTCAGAACCGATTTCTTCCTTGTCAGTAAGAACTGTAAGACAAGTAAATTCAGGATTTTCAACATTGAAAATTGCCTGTGCAGCAGGATAAGCACAAACCTTGTCGTCGTGACCATAAGCACCGATAAGGCTTCTGTCAAAACCGATATCACGAGCCTTGAAGGCAGGGACAAGCTCAAGCTCTGCACTTAAGAAATCACCTTCAGTAATTCCATATTTTTCATTAAGAATCTTGATAATGTTAAGTTTAACCTTGTCAGAACCCTCATCTTTTGAGAATGGACGGGACCCGATAAGGATGTTGAGCTGTTCACCCTTGATGCCATCACTCATTGTCTGCTTCATCTGGTCCTGTGCTAAATGTGGGAGAAGGTCAGTAACACAGAACTGAGGGTCATTTTCGTCTTCACCTACATTAACTTTTACACTTTCGCCATTTGCCTTAACAACAACACCGTGAAGTGCAAGAGGAATAGCAGTCCACTGGTATTTCTTAATACCACCATAGTAGTGAGTCTTGAAATATGCAAGTGAAGAATCCTCATAAAGTGGGTTTGGTTTTAAGTCAAGACGAGGTGAGTCGATATGAGCAGCAGAGATTTTAACACCTTTACTGATATTCTTTTTACCGATTACGCAAAGGATAATAGCCTTGCCACGGTTGTTAAAGTAAACTTTGTCACCTACATTGTATTTCTTTGTGTTGTCAAATTCTGTATAGCCTCTTTTTTTAGCTTCTGCCACGAAAAATTCAACTGATTCACGCTCGATTTTTGCAAAATCAAGATACTTTTTGTATCCTTCACAGAAATCGTCAGCAGCCTTTACAACTGCTTCATCAACAGTTTCCATAGCGTGTTTTGGCTCATAAAAAAGTTCTTTTTTCATTTCATTAATATCCATTTTATATGCTCCTTTCAAAAGGTCAATTTACATTTGAATTTGTGCCACAATAGGGCGAATTTCCACATTTATATCATATGGAGGATAATTCCATAGTACGAAATCTGCACGACTTGTGAAAAAGCTTTCATCTTTTTGAGCATTTATTCTCTCAAGTGCTTTTTCTTCTGTAATGTTATCTCTTTTCATAATTCTTTCAAGTCGGATATCACGAGGTGCAATAACGGCAACAGTAAAGTCACAGAGTTTGTCTTCACCACTTTCAAAAAGTGCAATTGCATCAATAATCACACCACGATAGCCGATTTCATCCATATCCTTGATAATGGATTGGATTTCTTCAGTAACAGCAGGATGCGTAATCTCATTTAAAGCGTTTGTGCTTTCCTCATTCGCAAAAGCACGGCTTGCTAAAAGAGGTCTGTTAGTTGTGCCGTCAGCATTGATAACATCCTCACCAAAACGCTCTTTTAATTTATTCTTGACAGTTTCATTGCTATTTATAATTTCACGGGCAACCTTGTCGGCGTCAATATGATAACAACCGTATGCCATAAGTTTTCTTGCAATGGTGCTTTTTCCAGCACCTGTAAGCCCCGTCAAACCGATAATTTTCATTAAATCACCTTTATCTTAAAACCTGCTGCACGGATGAGTCTGTTATATACTGCAAGTCCCATACCTTTTGTGTCCGGACAACGAGCATAAACTTTTTCAGCACCCATTTCGTCAAGTTCACGAAGTGCGTCAAAGAGTCTTGCACTTTGACTATATCCGTCGCATTCCGTTCCGTATGTAACAGCAGGACAATTAAGTGTTTTTTCTTCACCATCAAAGCATAATGCTGTTGCATTTTCATTTTCGCAAAGATTCTTAAAAGTGTCAAAATCACTTTTTATAATTGTTATGTCAGCACTTGGTGCATAATGCTTGTATTTCATGCCGGGTGAAGATGCTGTAGCACCTTCTTCTAGTTTGTTAAGTACTGCATCATCAACAACAATTTCACCGATTAGCTCTGTCATTTCTTCAAGAGTTACACCACCGGGACGAAGAAGTCTTGGTGGCTCTTCTGCAAATGAAATAACAGTTGATTCAACACCGATTTCGCAGTTTCCACCATCAATGATAAGTGGAATTCTACCATTCATATCGTCATAAACGTATTTGGCGTTTGTAGGACTTGGACTACCTGAAAGATTTGCTGATGGTGCTGCAAGTGGCACACCACAACTCTCGATTATTGCTCTCGCATACTCATTTTCAGGCATCCGAACTGCTACTGTGTCAAGATTTCCCGAAACAACATCTGAAATCCTGTCACTCTTTTTCATAATCATTGTAAGTGCAGCGGGCCAGAACCTTTCAGCCATAATTTTTACTTTTTCAGGGATTTCCTTAACAAGTGGCTCTAAATCCTCTATCTTTGCAATATGCACAATAAGTGGGTTGTCACTTGGTCTTCCCTT
>JAZLAH010000022.1:0-57604 GCA_045613065.1 Candidatus Fimenecus sp. | reverse complement strand
TTAAGTGTTTCAAGACCGAAATAATCGTCGATTTCTCTGTCGTTGATGATGATTTTGCCTGTACCTGCATATACACGTACACGAGCTACTGATTTCTTTCTTCTACCTGTACCGTAGAAAAATGGACTTGTTTCGTACATTTAAATAGCCTCCCTTTCTTAGAATTCTCTTGTTTCTGGCTTCTGTGCAGCATGCTTGTGGTCTGCACCGCGGTATACACGAAGACGTGTAAGTGCTTCACGACCGATTACTGTGTCAGGAATCATACCCTTAACTGCCTTTGTTACTGCGAACTCTGGCTTAGTCTTCATAAGAGTCTTATACTTAACTTCTTTCATGTTACCAACATAACCTGTGTGGTGATAGTACATTTTCTGTTCAAGCTTGTTACCTGTAAGAACAACTTTCTCTGCATTGATGATGATTACGTGGTCACCACAGTCAGCATGAGGAGTGAATGTTGGCTTGTGCTTACCTCTAAGAAGAACAGCAGCTTCAGCAGCAACGCTACCGAGAGTTTTACCAGCTGCGTCAAGCACATACCAGTTACGGGTAATATCGCCCTTTTTTGGCATATAAGTTGACATAGAACTTACCTCCGAATAATATTTTTTATTGCTCGAAGATTATAACAAAGGAAATGGTGAATGTCAACACAATTTTTTAAAAATTTAACGAGAATAATACATATCTCTCTTTTTCTCTTGTTTTCTCATTTTTTCATATGCTTTTCTTTTTTATTATTTTTAAAATTATTTGTTTACTTTTACATAAAATTAATATAAAATATTGTAAGAAAACAACAAAGGTGGTAAGTGAGTTGCAAAAGCTGTTAAGTCTAGTCCGTGCAGGTGTTGACAAATACAAAATGATAGAAGATGGTGACAGAATTGCTGTCTGTGTTTCAGGTGGAAAAGACAGCGTCGTTATGCTTTTGTGCCTTATCAATCTTAAGATTTTTTATCCGAAGAAATTTGACCTTTGTGCTATTACTCTTGATCCGCAGTTTCACGATGAATGTGCAGATTATTCAGAAATAGAAGAAATATGCCAAAAACATAATATTCCATATACAATTAAAAGAACAGAGTTATATCACATCATTTTTGAAGAAAGAAAAGAGAGTAATCCTTGCAGTTTATGTGTTCGAATGCGTCGTGGACTTCTTCACGACACTGCAAAAGAATTAGGATGCAACAAAATAGCATTAGGCCATCACCTTGACGATGCCGCTGAAACATTTATTATGAATCTATTCGGCAATGGTAGAGCTGAATCATTCTCTCCTGTTTCATATCTTTCAAGAAAAGACCTTTATATGATAAGACCTATGGTTTTTGCTTATGAAAGTGACATAACGAGAGTTGCAAACAAGGAAAATGTGCCAATCATTGAAAGTCGTTGTCCTGCCGACGAAAAGACAAATCGTGAGGACACAAAAATTCTTCTTCGTGACCTTGAAGAACGATATCCTGCTTTAAGGCAGAAAATTATCGGTGGTATGCAAAGAGGTAACATCAGTAATTGGGGCTTAGAAGAGTAATTTTTGTGATTCTTCACTTTGACAATACTATTTATATATGGTAAAATATTTAGTAAATTATTTTGATTTCTAATTGGAGATGATATATATGAAATATGTTGTAGTTTTATACGACGGAATGGCTGACTATCCTGTTCCACAGTTTGACGGCAAGACACCTATGATGTTGGCTAAAAAGCCTAACTTTGACTCTCTTGCTCAAAAAGGTACAGTAGGACTTGTTAAGACTGTTCCAGACGGAATGAAACCTGGTAGTGACGTTGCTAATATGAGCGTTATGGGATTTGACCCATCAATCTATTACACAGGAAGAAGTCCACTTGAAGCTGCAAGTATCGGTGTTGACCTTAAAAGCACTGATGTTACGCTTCGTTGTAACATTGTTACACTTTCAGACGAAGAAAATTATGCTGATAAAACAATGGTGGACTATTGTGCAGACGATATTTCAACTGCTGAAGCAGAAAAGATTATTGAAACTGTTGAAGAACATTTCGGTAATGACCTTTACAAATTCTATAGTGGTGTAAGCTATCGTCATTGTCTTGTATGGGACAACGGTACAACTGACCTTGGTAATATGACACCACCACACGATATTTCAGGCAGAGTTGTTGGTGAATATCTTTCAACAAGTGAAAATGCAAAAGACCTTATCAGAATGATGAAAGAAAGCTATGATTTACTTAAAGACCATCCTGTAAACCTTGAGAGAATCAAGAACGGTAAGCGTCCTGCTAACTCAATATGGCTTTGGGGTGAAGGTAAAAAGCCTGCGCTTTCACCATTTGAGGAACTTTATGGTATTAAGGGTTCTGTTATTTCAGCCGTTGACCTTCTTAAGGGTATTGGTAAATGTGCTAAAATGGAAACACCTGATGTAGAAGGTGCAACTGGTTACATTGACACTAACTTTGTGGGCAAAGCAGAGGCCGCTGTTGAATCTCTCAAAAACGGTTGTGACTATGCTTATATTCACATTGAAGCTCCTGATGAATGTGGTCACAGACGTGAACCTGAAAACAAAGTTCGTGCTATTGAAATTATTGACGAACAGGTACTTCCTGTTCTCTTTGAAGGTCTTAAAGATTATGATGACTACAAGATTATGATTCTTCCTGACCATCCTACACCAATTGTTACTGCAACTCACGCTTCTGACCCTGTTCCATTTATGATTTATCACAAGAACAACGAAGTTACAGGTGTTGGTACTATCAACGAAGAAACAGCAAAAGCAACAGGTCTTTTTGTTGAAAGTGGCGTTGCACTTATGAAGAAATTTTTGGAGGACTAATAAAAATGAGTTATAACAGAGATACAATTTGCGTTCAGGGTGCTTACAAGCCAAAGAACGGTGAACCAAGAGTGCTTCCTATTGTACAGAGCACAACATTCAAATACGACACAAGTGAAGCAATGGCAAAGCTTTTTGACCTTGAGCCGGGTTATATGTACACTCGTCTTGCTAACCCTACAAGTGATATGGTTGCACAGAAAATCACAATGCTTGAGGGTGGTGTTGCAGGTGTTCTCACTTCTTCAGGTCAGGCTGCTAACTTCTTCTCTCTTATCAACATTATGGGTGCAGGTGACCACTTTGTAAGTGCTGCAACAATTTATGGTGGAACATTCAACCTTTTCAATGTTACAATGAGAAAACTTGGCATTGACGTTACATTTGTTGACCCAAATGCAAGTGAAGAAGAAATTCAGGCTGCTTTCAAACCTAACACAAAGGCACTTTTCGGTGAAACAATCGCAAATCCATCTCTCGATATTCTTGATATTGAGAAGTTTGCAAAAATTGCTCACGCTAACGGTGTTCCTCTTATTATCGACAACACATTCCCTACTCCAATCAACTGTCGTCCATTTGAATTTGGTGCTGACATTGTTACACATTCCACAACAAAGTATATGGAAGGTCACGCTAACATTATCGGTGGTGCAGTTATCGACAGTGGTAATTTTGACTGGGAACAGAATGACAAATTCCCAGGACTTACACAGCCTGATGAAAGCTATCACGGTGCTGTTTATACAAAGGATTTTGGCAAGGCAGGCTATATTACAAAAATCGTTGCACAGCTTCTTCGTGACTATGGTTCAACTCCTGCTCCACAGAACTCATACTACCTTAACTTAGGTCTTGAAACACTCCATCTCCGTATGGAAAGACATTGCTCAAATGCTCTTGCAGTTGCAAAGTATCTTGAAGCTAACGACAAGATTTCTTGGGTTAACTACCCTGCTCTTCCTGGCAACAAGTATTATGACCTTGTTCAGAAATACATGCCAAATGGTACTTGTGGTGTTGTTTCATTCGGTGTTAAGGGTGGCAGAGATGCTGCAGAAAAGTTTATGAACTCACTTAAACTTGCTGCTGTTGTTACTCACGTTGCAGATGCAAGAACTTGTGTACTTCATCCTGCTTCATCAACTCACAGACAGTTAAGTGACCAGGAACTCGTTGAATGCGGTGTTTCACCTGACCTTATCAGATTCTCAGTTGGTATTGAGAATGTTGAGGATATTATTGCAGATATTGAACAGGCACTTGCTCATATATAAAGAAAAGCTCCCAAATCGGGAGCTTTTTTAATGTATAATTCGTATTGCTGAATTTTTAAATTAAAACTATGCGAAAATTGAAACGTATTCAGGGAATAATGGTGAATACTCGAGATATAAAAGTGCGATACCTGCACCTGTGATAAAGCCACCGATAATTTCAGGAATTGTGTGTCCCTCAACCTTTTTAAGAGCCTTAATATCTTTACCTAAAACAGCTTCACGAACAACAAGGAATGCTTCAGTAAGTTTTTCTACAGGAAGTCTTACCATAAATGCATCAAACATTGTGATGAATGCAAAAACACCTGCTACTGCAAACATTGTTGAGTCAAAGCCCTCAAGTGCACCGATACAAGTACTAAGTGAAATAACAGTTGCAGTGTGTGAACTTGGCATACCACCAAGTTTAAAAAGAGTTCCGATTGTAACCTTTTTCACTGCATTCCCTTTAATCTTGTCATATACAAACTTAATTGTATTAAGAATAACCTTAATCACCTGTGCAACAAACCATGCACTGATACAAACCAATATAATTCTCATAATATCTCCTTTTTCTCAAAATATTCTTTACATAATTTTACAATATAAGACAAAAAAAATCAAGCAAATATGGAATTTATATTTTTTAAAATTCAGCAAAATACTCAAATGATGTTGATTTTTTTGTGCAAATCAACAAACTTCTACATTTTGTGCCATTTATATTTGAAAATTACTGTATATGGTGGTATGATAGTTAAAAGATTATATTATCGGAGGTTGTTTAAAATGGCAAAAAACAAAAAAAATGCTATTCCTGAAACAGGCATTTATGATGCTAAGCAATTGGGCGTTCCAAAAATGCTTATTTTAGGATTCCAACACATGTTCGCAATGTTCGGTGCAACTGTTCTTGTACCTCTTCTTACAGGTCTTGACGTTGCTACCACACTTCTTATGGCGGGTCTTGGAACACTTTTATTCCATGTAATCACAAAATTCAAGGTACCTGCTTTCCTCGGTTCTTCATTTGCTTTCCTTGGTGGTTATGCTGCAGTTGCACCAAAGCTCGGTGAAGATGGTACAATTCCTAATAAAGAACTTCTTCCTTATGCTTGTCTTGGTGTTGCTTGTGCAGGTCTTGTTTATCTTGTTCTTGCTGGTATCATCAAACTCGTTGGCATAAAGAAGGTTATGAGATTCTTCCCTCCTGTTGTTACAGGCCCTATCATTATTGCTATCGGTCTTGGTCTTTCAGGTTCAGCAGTTAACAACTGTGCTGCTAACTGGCCTCTTGCTCTTATTGCTCTTGCAATTGTTGTTATCTTCAACATCTGGGGCAAAGGTATGGCAAAGATTATCCCTATTCTTTTAGGTGTTATAGGTGCTTACATTGTTGCTATTCTTGTAGGTAATGTTGGTGGCGTTGAAGGTTGGGCAATCGACTTTACTGCAGTTAAAGAAGCTGCTTGGATTGGTCTTCCAATTCACAAGGAAGCAACTATTCTTGGTGTTGACTGGTCAAATAAGAGCCTTATAATAAGCTCAATCATCGGTATTATGCCAATTGCACTTGCTACAATGATGGAACATATCGGTGATATTTCTGCTATTGGTGCTACTGTTGGTAAGAACTACATCAAAGACCCTGGTCTTCACAGAACTCTTACAGGTGATGGTCTTGCAACAACTATTGCTTCTCTCTTGGGTGCTCCTGCTAACACAACATATGGTGAAAATACAGGCGTTCTTGCACTTTCAAAGGTTTATGACCCTAAAGTTATCAGACTTGCTGCTGTATTTGCAGTTGTGCTTTCATTCTCACCAAAATTCGCAGCAGTTATCAATTCACTCCCAACAGCTATTATCGGTGGTATTTCATTCGTTCTTTATGGTATGATTTCTGCTATCGGTGTTCGTAATGTTGTTGAATCAAAAGTTGATTTCACAAAGAGCAGAAACCTTATTGTTGCTGCTATTATTCTTGTTACTGCACTTGGTCTTACAAGTGGTGCAACATTCACAATCGGTGGCGTAACAATCACTCTTTCTGCACTTGCTTGTGCTTCACTTGCAGGTATCATTCTTAATGCAATTCTTCCTGGTAAAGATTATGAATTTACTGAAGACGAGCCAAAAGATACCGGTGTTAATTTTGCTGCAGGACAGAATTCAAAGCGTATTGAAAAAGAAGATAAATAATCTATAAATCACAATTTATCCTCGTAGTTTATTGCTACGGGGATTTTTTTGTGGTAAAATATTTGTGGTGACGTTTAATGATTAAAAATGACAAAACTAAAGGAATTATATACATTATCATTTCTGCCTTTTTCTTTGCCCTTATGGGACTTTTTGTGAAGTTGTCAGGAGATTTGCCAATAATTCAGAAAAGCTTTTTCAGGAACGCTGTGGCTGCCATTTTTGCTTTTGTGTTAATTACGAAAAACAAGGAATGGGCACTACCTAAGGGAAAAAATATAGGATTTTTACTTATTCGTGCAATTGCAGGTACAGGTGGAATACTTTGTAATTTTTACGCTCTCAGCAATATGAATCTTGCTGATGCCTCAATGCTTAATAAGCTCTCTCCTTTCTTTGCTGTTATATTTTCATTGTTTATTCTTAAAGAAAAAGCAAATTTCAAACAGATTTCAGCGGTTGTAATGGCATTTATAGGCGCATTATTTGTTATGAAGCCGTCCTTTTCATTTGAAGCATTCCCTGCTTTTATGGGATTTTTAGGAGGTATGGGTGCTGGTCTTGCTTATGCTTGTGTAAGAAAGCTGACTCAAAATGGATTTAAGGGAAATCTGATTATTTTCTATTTTTCAGCATTTTCTTGTGTTGTCACACTTCCTTGGTTAATACTTGATTTCACACCAATGTCACCTTCACAATGGTTGTATCTTATTCTTGCAGGACTTTCTGCAAGCGGTGGTCAATTCTTCATTACGTCTGCATATTCAAAAGCTCCTGCAAAGGAAATTTCAGTATATGATTATTCACAAATTATTTTTACAACATTGCTCAGTTTAATTGTGTTTGGTGACTTGCCTGATTTATTAAGTTTTGTGGGATATGGTATTATTGTTTCAGCAGCAATATTCAATGCATGGAATTCGTTAAGAAAAAAGAACTGAATTGACTTTAAAATTTAATTTAGTTATAATATATTCAACTTGTTTTCAGAGGTTATTTTAATGGAAAATACACAAAAACAAAAGGTTGCTCTTCAAGAGATTTACCCTATGATTAAAGAGAAAATTGATAATGGTGGAACCGTAAAACTCCCGATTACAGGAACAAGCATGCTTCCTTTACTCGTATGGGGTCGTGATACTGTTGATATTATCAAATGCGAAAATCCTAAAAAGGGTGATATCATTTTTTATCTCCGTGACAATGGTCAGTTTGTGCTTCATCGTATTGTTGGTTTGGATGAAAATGGTTATATCCTATGTGGAGATAATCAATGGCACAAAGAATATAATATAAAGGACAAAAATATAATTGCTGTTGTAACCTCTATTACACGAAAAGGGAAAACATTTGAGGTAACAAATCTTCCTTATAGAATTTATAGCAATTTATGGATGGCAGTATTGCCAATGAGGAAATGTATTCTTACTATTTCACGAAAACCAAAATATTACCTAAAAAAGATTATCATTAAACTTGGCTTAGGAAAATTATTTGTAAAACTTGGATTAATCAAAAAAATTTAAAGGGACTCTTTCGAGTCCCTTTTTTATATCTTAATCTTCTGTTTTTCTCCAAACCATCTTGTTCACTACACCAGTATAAGATTGAATGAGTTTAACAACCTTATTTGAAACGATTTCATCAACATAATCAGGCACAGGAATACCCATATCATCGTTTTCATTCATTGCAACAGCTGTATCGACTGCCTGAAGAAGGGATTTTTCACTGATACCTGCAAGCACAAAACATGCCTTATCAAGTGCTTCCGGTCTTTCAGTTGATGTACGGATGCAAACAGCTGGAAATGGTTTTCCAACAGATGTGAAGAATGAGCTTTCTTCAGGTAATGTACCACTATCAGAAACAACTGCATATGCATTCATCTGTAAGCAATTATAATCGTGGAATCCCAGAGGCTCATGCTGAATAACTCTCTTATCAAGCTTGAAACCGCTTATTTCAAGTCGTTTCTTTGAACGTGGATGACATGAATAAAGAATTGGCATATCATATTTTTCTGCCATTTTATTGATAGCATTGAAAAGAGATAAGAAATTCTTTTCTGTATCAATATTCTCTTCTCTGTGTGCAGAAAGAAGAATATATTTTCCTTTTTCCAAACCTAATTTTGAATGGATATCAGATTTTTCGATATCCTGAAGGTTATTACGAAGCACTTCTGCCATTGGTGAGCCTGTTACATAAACTCTTTCCTTTGGAAGACCACATTCGTGAAGATATTTTCTTGCATGTTCAGAATAAGCAAGGTTAACATCAGAGATAATATCAACAATTCTTCTGTTTGTTTCTTCAGGGAGACATTCATCCTTACAACGATTTCCTGCTTCCATATGGAAAATCGGAATATGAAGTCTTTTTGCAGGAATTGCTGAAAGACATGAGTTTGTATCACCTAAAACAAGCATTGCATCCGGCTTGATTTCAGCCATAAGCTTATATGAACAGTTGATAATATTACCAACAGTTGCACCAAGGTCATCACCTACTGCATCCATATAAACCTCAGGGTCTTGAAGTTTCAAATCCTTGAAGAATACACCATTAAGGTTGTAGTCGTAATTCTGACCTGTATGAGCTAAGATACAGTCAAAATACTCACGGCATTTATTTATTACAGCAGCAAGTCTGATGATTTCAGGACGAGTACCTACGATAATCAAAAGTTTTAACTTGCCATTATCTTTAAATTTAATATCTGAATAATCTAATTTCATAATTAACCACCCTTTACTTTTTGATTGATCCAATTCATTACTGGATGCATAATCATTGCAACAAGTATACTGCATATTATACAAACAAGATAGCAAATTAGAATATTATTAATAACCAATACTTCATTGAAAAAGACTATAATAAAGCCTTGGAATATATATATTTCAAAAAAGTAATTTCCTAAAAATTCAATAGGTTTGAATTTAATCCTGATTTTCATTATTAAGAGAAGCATCAATGAAACAAACAAAACAGCTGAAACCATTTTAACTGGAATTCTTATTATTGATGGCAGAATGCCTGCATTCCCTAAAACAAAACATATTGCAAAGGTCACGAGTAAGAAAACAACACCGATAATATAGTTTTTTATATTATTAAACAATAAATCAATTTTAGCTTTGTTTGTTGCCCAAACCGCACCTAAAACAAAGGCAAAACTCGATTCATACCATGTTTGAGCCATTTTAAAAATAGCACAAACAATACAAAACAACAAGATTAGTCCACTTAATTTAATTATTCCATTGGATATTAATGACTTCTTAAATGCCAATAAATATATAACATAAAACAGAAGAATCATCTGTATATACCAACCATATTTTACAATCGTTCCACCAATAAAAAATGATTGAACTATTTGTATCGCAGAAAGCTTATGTCCAATCGCTATCCGAAAGATGCCATATAAAACTATTAGGATGACATTTGTTATGTACACTGGCAAAAAGCGTTTTCTTATATACCCATTAAAGTAATCGTTTCCTTTGTTTATATATGAAACAGTCAGACCATAACCAGAAAAAAACAAAAAGCCAGAAACAGATAAATATCCAAAGGCTGTAATTATTGGTCCTATACCAAAGTTCAAGCCAAATTTTCGATATGCAAACAAATGCGAAACCACAATCGCTAATGCAAATATCGCTTTGAGACAATTGCAGTTTTCCTTTGATAAATAGTCCTCTTTCTTAACAAGCTGCATTATACCACCTCAAAAAATGTATCCGGTCTATCTGCATCAAAACACTCATTGCACCACATAAATGTAACCATATCACTGTCACCTAAATTTTCGATATTGTGAGTATATCCTGTCGGGATATCAACAACCTCAAGTTTTTCACCTGAAACGAAATATTCTATCACTTCTTCCTCATCAATTTTACGAAAACGGATTACTCCTTTTCCTGAAACAACAAGGAATTTCTCATTCTTTGTGTGATGCCAATGCTGACCTTTTGTAATTCCGGGCTTTGAAATATTAACTGAGAATTGACCATTATTGACAGTTCTTAAAATCTCTGTAAACGAGCCTCTGTCGTCAACATTCATTTTCAGCGGATATGAAAACTTGTCCTTTGGAAGATATGAAAGATATGTACTGTAAAGTTTTTTCCCGAAACTATTTTCTGTCATATCAGGAACCTGTTTATTGTTACGACTTTCTTTAAATGAATAAATCAAATCAACTATTTCACCAAGTGTGATTTTATGCTCAACAGGAACTTTGCAGAATTTTCCGTCTTTTGTTTCCTGACCACACATTGCGTTGATAATTTCATTAACAACATCATCAATATACACAAGTGTCATAGGATGATTTCTGTCATTTACCTGAATTGGTAAATCGTTAGCAATATTGTTACAAAATGTTGCCACAGCACTATTGTAATTTGGTTTACACCATTTACCAAAAACATTTGGAAAACGATAAACAAGGACCTTTGCACCTGTTTCTTCTGAATATTTGAAGAACAAGTCCTCACCTGCTTTTTTGCTTTGACCATAAGGGTTGTCCAAAGTTGCCTGAGTTGATGAAGAAAGTAAAACAGGACAAGTATTATTATATTTTTTCAGAGTTTTAAGAAGTTCCTCGGCAAATCCAAAATTACCGTCCATAAACTCCTCTGTATTCTGTGGTCTGTTGACACCTGCGAGATTTACAACGAAGTCACAACCATTACAATACTCATCCAACAGTGATTTATCTGTATCAACATCAAATTCACAAATTTCAAGGTCAGTTGGTAAATCTGTGGTTTTATTTTTTCCCTCTTTAATTGTATTCAACGTTGCAACAAGGTTTTTACCGACAAATCCTTTTGCACCTGTGACAAGAATTTTCATGAATTTACCTCAATTATTTATTCCAATTTGCAAGTTCGTTTTGAATATAAGAAAGTGACAAAAGCTTTTCCCTTACCTGTTCAACTGTCATTAATTCTGTGTTAGTTGAATCAAATTCTGAAAGCTGAAGACGAGTTACATTACCATCGTTGAAATATTTATCATAGTTAAGTCCACGCTTATCAGCAGGAACACGATAGAAGTTGCCCATATCGATAGCGTTTGCACATTCTTCATTTGTAAGAAGAGTTTCATACATTTTTTCACCATGACGAATACCAATAACTCTGATTTCAGCTTCTGGTGCAAAAAGTTCCTTAACAGCTTGTGCTAATACTTCAATTGTACAAGCAGGAGCTTTTTGAACAAGAATATCACCACTTTCGCCATTCTCGAATGCAAAGAGTACAAGGTCAACTGCTTCTTCAAGGCTCATAACAAATCGTGTCATTGATGGTTCTGTAATTGTAATAGGTTTACCCTCCCGAATCTGGTCAATCCAAAGTGGAATAACTGAACCACGTGAACAAAGAACATTGCCGTAACGAGTACAGCAAATCTTTGTTTTTTCAGGAGATACAGTTCTTGCTTTTGCAACAACAACTTTTTCCATCATTGCCTTGGATGTACCCATTGCATTAACTGGATATGCTGCTTTATCTGTTGAAAGACAGATTACGCATTTTACGCCTTCTTCAATAGCAGCAGTAAGAACATTATCAGTACCAAGAACATTGGTTTTAACTGCTTCAACAGGGAAAAACTCACAAGATGGAACCTGTTTAAGTGCTGCTGCATGGAAAATATAGTCCACTCCATGCATTGCATTTTTAACTGACTGTAAATCTCTTACATCACCAATATAAAATCTGATTTTATCTGCAACATCAGGATTTTTCTGCTGAAATTCATGACGCATATCGTCCTGTTTCTTTTCATCACGTGAAAAAACACGAATCTCACCAATATCTGTTTCTAAAAATCTTCTGAGAACTGTGTTACCGAATGAACCTGTACCACCGGTAATCATTAATGTCTTTCCTTTAAACATAATCTTTTTCTCTCCTTCTTAATATATAGTTATCAACTTTATTGAATAAACAACCTGCTAAAGCAGATAATAAAATTGTTGTAATAATTACTAAAGAATATATCAAATAATTGTTTGATAAAAACCTTGTAAAGAAAATCTGTGGTATACCTTGCAATGTGAATATATAAAACACATTTTGACCACACCACGAAAGCACTTTATTCTGTATTCTAATTTTCATAGTAATACACAGCACCATTAAAAGACCTAATCCACACCAAATCGGGTAAAAAACAACTGTTTTATTTATCAAGCCTTTACATAATATAAACCCTGCCAGACTAACCATTAAAACAAGAAACCATATTATATTATTTTTCATTACGATTTTATTAAATGTATCCTTCAGCAATGAAAAGAACATTCCAACTGCAAGAAAAATGGTTGTATTGTAATAATATGTAGGGAAATCGAGGAACATTTCAACAACCGTCAATACTACAAGGCATACAGCAACCATACTTGCTGCCATTATTTTATTCTTTTTAAACACATTAAACCATATTGTAACAGCAACATAAAATACAAATATGGAGAACATATACCATCCACCATTACCTATGGAGGTAAGTCCAATAAATGATAAAAGAATCTGTGTAATCGAGTAATTTCTTCCTATCAAAAGATTAAATACAATATATATGACTGTAATTATAGCAAATTGTGTGAAAAGTTTTAGAAATCTTTGTTTTGGAAAACTCTTTATATAAGATTCTTTTTTACTTATTGATTCCATGATTCCATATCCTGAATAAAAAAGGAATGGAACAACTACAAACTGACCTAAAAAGGTTCGTAAAGGCATATACACATCGTCGAATATACCACCACTCGATGATACTCGAACAAAAGTATGACTCAACAATATTAGCATTATAAAAATCCCGTTTATTGACTTGGTTTGTTCTATAGAACAATAGTCTTCATAAAATTTTCCATTTAAAATAGGTTTGCATTTATATAACGAAATTAATAATAACGCTATAACAAAAATAATCATACATTCTCTCCTATTTAACTACCTTTTTTATAACCTTATTGACCATTCCAAAAATTAGATTTTTCTCATATTTATTCATACAGAATTGTACCATAACAATGGCAAATACTACTGCAAAAATTATACCATTTATTATAAATCTCATAAACCCTACATTCATCGGATTAAAATGTTCTAGCGATAATCCAATCACAAGTAACATTAATAAGTGAGGTGTGATTTTCAAATAACTTTCTTTAAAGAATCGTTTCATATTAAGATTGAGTACCTTAACATGGGCAACGACCAATAAAGTACTGCGTAACAAATATGCAACGCAAATAGATATTGAGGCACCCAATGCACCAAATTGTCTTGATAAAACAAGAGATAACCCTACATTAAATACACCAGTTATTATATATATAATCGATTGTAGTTTTACTTTATTTTCAACAATCAGTGTAGTATTTGCAATTTGTAAAGGCATATAAAAATAACTTGGAATTATAAGGAAAACGGCACAAAGATAACTTTCGCTGAAATCTGGTTTGTTCCATATGTCTATAATAAAAGATTTACCGAATGACATAAAACCGACAACAAGAGTGCCAATGATTATACACTGAATTCTTCCTATTCTTATCATCAAATCAGTCAGCTCAGTTTCTTTTTTTCCGTCGTGAACTATTTTTGATATACGAGGCATAAACATTCCATTTATAGCACTTGCGAACAAGGAAATATATCCTTCAACTGTACTTGCAAGTCCAAAAATTGCTGAGCCTATAGCTCCTGTAGAAGAAACGGCAACAATAATTGATGGTGATATATTAAATATCATTCGACGTGCAAGGCTTGTAATGGTTGTCCACATTGAAAAGCCCAATACGTCTTTCAGAATACCTTTATCTTTACATTTAAAATTGACTTTTACCTTTGTTTTTTTGCGAATTATGTAAAGTTTAATTAAAATTGTGAGTATTCCTGAAACTGCATTAACGGTTACAAGAGCATAAACACCATAACCCATTAAAAGTGCAATTATCATTGCAACAACAATGAAAACTTTATGAAACAGATCAGCAAGTTTCAATTCAACAAAATTTTCATATGCTGTAAGAATACCATTCAGATTAGTAAATGGAAATGAAACAACGCTGAAAAGACCTACTATTACATACAGCACCTTAAAGATTTCAAGTTCACTTGATGTAAGATTGTCATATATAGTATCTATAAAGAAACTTACACCTACAAGTGCTGTTAAAATAACTCCATCAAGTGCAATATATAATTTATATATTACTCCCAAGAAATTGTTTACTGCTTCCTGATTTCCCTCTGCTCTGTATTTTGAAACGAAACGAGAAACTGCGGCACTCATTCCAAAATCCATAACAAAGAGTGTTATGAGTGAGTGTGATAAAGTATAAAGGCCGTAATTACCCTGACCAATCTGGTCAATCATCCATGGGGTATATAAAAGCCCTGATACCATATTGAAAGCAATTGCAAAATAGGACATTAATGCTCCTATTTTAATTTGTTTAGAACTATTCAAAAATAGTCACCTACTTAAATATTTATATCTGAAATGATTTTAATGTTCTGATTATGCGATGGTTTTCTTTTCTCTTCGTCTGGCAACTCGTTTGCATAATTTTCACCAAAACGTGATTTAAGAAGTTTATCGTATTCCTTAATTGCCATAAAAGTTTTATCCCTAAATGGCAACTCGGTATATTCCATATACATTGAACTTGGCATTGGTGAAAAATTTCTATTTGAATTACAAACTTCATAAATATATCCCGTGTCTTTTTTATTGTATTTCTGACACATTTTGTTTAGTAACTTGATAAGCGATTTCATTGGTAACAATGAAATGAGTTTATAAACAATACTTCTTATTTTATCTACTCCAAGTTTTACTTTCAATTTAGTTTTTCTGCCGCCTGTAAGAATTCCCACCATACTACAATGTAAACTCAATTTTTCAGGCACAACATTATCGACAGGAAAAATATCCATAAAAATTCCATGATTCATATTCTTTAAATGAGAATAATCATAGTCGTAAATCATTGTCCCATTAAGACAGATTTTTGCATAATTTAATGGAAATTCATCCACATTATTATATGATTCAAGGAAAAATTTGGAATCCATCTCTTTTGGTGCCACCTTAAGAAATTTCTCGTATTGGTCACGCACCATAATAACATCAATGTCGTCATCCCAAGGAACAAAGTTTTGGAATTTGACAGCACCCATCAGGGTACCACCTTCCATTGAATATTTGATATTATATTTTCTGCATATTCTATCAAATTCTACAAATATAGAATACACATAATCTTGTAACTGTTTTAATTCAATCATTTCCGAACTCCAACATTATTTTTTTGCTGATTTTATTATAGGAGCAATACTACAAGCACCTTCACTAAATTCTGCTTTATCCTCACAAAGAGCAATAAACCTGCTAGCAACAACCTCAGGAGACGCATTATTCACCATATAGTAATAAGCATTTTTTTGCATTTCTTTTCTGTAAATCTCGTCTGTAATCAATTTTTCTATAACTGGGAACATAGATTTTATGTTATTGTTCTTATATATAAATCCAGTTTTGCCGTCATCAACAAGATATCGACTTGCACCTGCCGCAGCGTCAGCAACAACAACGCAACCACAGTTCATACTTTCATTGATTACGACGCCCCAACCTTCATGATAGTCACTTGTCATAAGGAAAATATCTGCATTTTCCATTGTTTCACGAACTTCAGGTACAGTTTTTTTACCCATAAATGTTATGTAATCATCAAGATAGTTGTTTTTAATCTCATCTTTAATAAAATTTTCCAATTCACCATAACCGATAATATTCATATGGAATGGAAGATTCTTTTCTTTAAGATGTTTTGCAACCTGTATTGCTTTTTCAGGGTGTTTTAGTTCAAGAAAGCGTGCTGCCCATAAGATATTTACTGGATTGTCCCTTGTTGCTTTTTTTGACATAAGCTCGTCAATATCATATTTTACAACTTCTGGAAAATATCCCCATTTATATGCCTTGCCACGCCATCCACACAAAGCTAAATCATATGGTAAATATGCACTTGCACAAAGCACCTTGAAATTTGGTTGCTTAAACCTTGCTGCTCTATTAACAACTTTTTTTCTTATTGGTGGAACAAATGCTCTCCATGTACCCATTTTGAAAAATCTTTCTGAAAACAGATATGTTTCAATACCTTTGTTGACGCATTTTTCAATCACATCATTAGGTGCTGCACCAATTATAACAACATCACTATTGTCGATTAATTCTTCTGTTTTTTCTTTACCTTCCGGTGTATATGCCTTTACAACAAAAGGATATTTATCGGCAAGATTTTCAAACCCTGCTTCCTTTCTATAATCAGGCAAATCACTGAAAACCACATAATGATAATCATCACCCAACATATTATAAAAAGCCTTTGCTAAACCTTCTTGATGATAACCAAGCACACTTCCGAAAAATGTAAGTTTCATTCTTTTCTCCTTAATAAAACTTTTTTAATACCTTTACTTTCTCTGACAGTTTTATAAAAATTACAGAGAAACCAAGAGTAAGAGATAAAATTGAAATAAAATAAATCATTGAATTTTTAACAAAAATTGTGTCTGCCAAAAACCAATCAAACAAAGTCAAGAATATTCTTTGACTCAAAAACAACAAAAGGCTGAGTTTTCGCATCCAGATAAATGCAGGACCTGATTTTATATTCAATGACATTACAAACATAAATAGGTATATTGTCAATGGTAATAACATAAATTTTGTATCAACACCATTTGTGGACCAATTAAAATATTCTTGTACAACAGTTTCTCCTGCCATAAGAACATAGAAAACACCTGTGAGAATTAAATATTTAATTAGCTTTGACTCAAGTTTTCTTTCCGAAAAAACTCCGCCTAAAGCAACATAAACCCATCCAAAAAGAATACCATTTTTGATAGTATCAAAGACATAAAAATATATATTATATAAATCACTTATTACGGGAAGTTTTTCTGAAATTCCGTAATATGAACTACCAAAACATGCAATTACGTAAAAAGGAATTGCCATAAGAAATATTTTTTCATATGACATTTTTTTACGTAAAAAATACACAACCGTTACTGCAGTCATAAGTGCTGGCAAAAACCAAATTGTAGAATAGCTTCCCTTAAAAAAGAAGTCTCTGATATAATCCAGCACATCAAATAAACCGAACCCATTTGTAGCCCAATCTATTGCAACAAAAATAAAATAAACAGCGGACCACAAAAGATACATTAATCCCAATCGTTTGAAATATTTTTTAAAGTAATCACTTTGGTCCTTTTCATCTAATGAATTAAGTTTAGTACAGAACAAAAAACCACTAGTAAGAAAGAAAAATGGAACAGCTACAACTGTAATAATGCTTCTAAATCCAAAGCGAAGAATTTCACTGTATGAATTGAACGGACCTGTATGCAAAACAATTATAAGAATTGCTGCAACAAACTTTGCTAAATCTAGGGCACCAAACTGTTTTCTATCGCTCATTATACAATATCTCCTCATAAACTTTAACCATATCATCAGGATTCTTTTCGCGATTATGACGGGCATTTGCAAGGTCAATTGTTTTCTTTGAGAAATCAACTGCCATATCATCATTTTCGAAGATTTCCATTATACGGAGTGCTAACTGTGGATATTCAGGAAAATCATATGTAAATCCATTGACTTTATCAGTTAATAAATCTGTCATTCCTCCACGATATGCACTAATTGATGGTGTACCAATCATCATAGCCTCACAAAGAGTTGCTGATGCACCTTCGATTGCAGATGGCACAACACATACATTAGAAGTTTTAAGATATTCTGCGACTTTTTCAGGACCTATATTCCCTAAATAAACAATATTTTCATCGAGACCTGCGTTAGAAATCATTTTCTCAATATATTTTGTATAACTGGAAGCATTTACTAATCTTCCATTTTCTGCCTTTCCACCACCAGGAATATATAACTTCACATCAGGATATTTCTTCTTCACAATTTCAATAGCTTTTATAACAATATGAAGTCCTTTTAATGAATAATGCGCTGCACCTGTCATGATTGTATGGCGAGTCATTGTATCCAACGACCATTTTTCAGCATTATAGAAAGGTTCACGCAAATTATAATTACAACGAAAATATTTAAGGTCAGGATTTATCGAGAGCATTGTGGATTTATCCCAATCAGTTCTTCCCGTAACGTACTTAACCTTTTTCAACACCTTAATTTCCCGTTTTGCATTTTTCTTGTAAAGCATTTTATATGTAAGTGGAATTTTTCCTCTTAAAATATCCTTTAATCTTGACATTTTAAGAATTTCCCATAAGCTAAATCCACCATAATATTCTTCAGCTATACGATGTATAATACCTTGAATTGTCAATACTGTTGGAATTTCAGGATGAACCTTTAACATTTCATAACCCGGAGCATATTCAGTACCATGAATATGAATCAAATCAGGCTTAAAAAGTGAAATTACCTTTTTACAATCATCACCTGTTTTATCGTTATCATGTAAAAGTCTTTTTCCACCACCTGGAAAAATAAAATATCTTATACCATCAAGTTCCATATCAATAAATTTGTCACCTGAATAATATGTCATAACACCAAGCTCAACATTTTCTTTTCTACCAATAGCACTTGCAAGGTCAAGAAGCCAACCACCACTTACACTGGTTGATACACCTATTTTTTTTGCTACAGAAGGAAAAACCATATTTACTATCCATAAAACCTTCATCAGATATCGTCCTCTCTGAAATTATGAATGTACGTTTTAATCTAAATTTAATAATCTCTTATAAACTTCAATATATTTTCTTGTCATTTCTTCTCGTGACCAATCAAAGTGAAGTTTATTTATATATTCTTCCGATGCTTTTATATCTGCCCATTTTCTAACTGCTTTTTCATAAGCATCCATATCAAAAGGTTCAACAACCTCACCCATTTTCTGTGGAATGGTTTCAGGCACACCACCTACATTGAATCCTACAACATTACAACCACATGTAACTGACTCTATGCACACAGTTGGACATGTTTCCCTTGAACTAGTCATAAGAAAACAATCGGCAAGGGAATAATACTCTGCCAACACGTTTTGGTTATACGTGTGTGGTATTGTTATAACATTTTCTGGAAAACTGATTTTGTTTGAACCATCACCAACAACTATAAATTGATAATCTTTCATACGATTTGCCAACTCTATGACACGGTGTATACCTTTTAAATTATCAGTAATCTTAGGTGAGACATGAAGAAGAATCTTTTTATCTTCAGGAATATTCAACTCTTTACGCAAAGCGGAAGCATCACGAGGTCTAAAAACATTAGTTTCAATTCCGTTTGTTATTGATGTGAATTCAGCTGAATCATATATTGCCGACTGTTTTGCTCTGTTTGCAACCCACTCAGAAACACCAACTATAGTAAGTTTTTCAAAGCCTTTACAAGCATTTTTCATCAACTCAAAACAATGCTTTGCATCATCACGAAAATATTTTGAGATATATCCTTTTATTTGTGGACAGTCATAGCACTGAGTTTTCCATTTTTCACAGTCATAAGCATGAGCACAACCTGCAGTATGCATCAGTTCAGCATGAAGTGAAAGCACTGTATTGATTTTTTTCGATTTAAGAAAATTAAGCAATCGATAGAGATTTACAAAGTGGCCATTCATACACTGAAGGTGAACAATATCAGGTTTTTCTTTTTTTATAATGCTTATAAGATTTGTTGTGGCAATTGGTGAATAACCAAAATCAACGCCAAACAACCTTGAGAAAGCTGAATGCAATTTACCTTCAAATTCAGTAGAGTTTTTATAAACATTAGGTTCATTTACCTTTTTTCCTCTGCCATATACAACAACAGATTCGTGTCCTTTTTCTAATAAACACTTATGGATATCGTACATGATTTTACCTGTGCTACCCACTTTATATACACAGTTTATCTGTAATACTTTCACTTTTTCACCTCCTGTGTCTACATAAAGAAAAATGAATAATGTGGATTGTTCCTAATCAGATACATAATAAGAAATACTACAACAAAAAGATATACAAAAAATCTATAGTTTTTGTCTACCACCTTAACCATTTCTGGCACTATTACCATGATTATCAAAGAGAAATACTGCTGAATTCGCATAAAACCATGATGATGGAAAAGCAAAGCAGTAGAACCCATTGTCAAAAACAGCATATTATAAAGATTTTTTGAATCCATACGTTTTTTGCTTATCCATGGGTACATACAAAGAGCTATAATGCAAAGAAGGAGAAGAACGGTAGCATATGTTGTTGCACTGGCACCTTCATAAGCTATAGCTTCCTCATCAAACCCAAAAAACAATGCAATCGGCTCGTACAATCTTCTACCAAGTAATACAAACAATCCGATGAAACCCAACACAACAACTGTGTATATAGGAGTAATGCTTATGCTTGCAATTACATAATAAAGAATAAAAATAGCCGATGATTTATGTATCATAAATGCAATAAAAGCTACAACAACAAACTTAAGAAACTGTCTTTTCTTTGCGTATTCATAACCTAAAAATACAATCAAGCCCGTAGCAATTGTCTGCCTATGTCCTGTAAGTGCAAAGAACGAATAGAATAAAACGGAATATAATAGAAAACTTATTTCAGGCATAGAGGAATATTTATAAATCCAT
The DNA here is from genome assembly GCA_045613065.1 of Candidatus Fimenecus sp. Lineage (GTDB taxonomy): Bacteria > Bacillota > Clostridia > Oscillospirales > Acutalibacteraceae > Fimenecus. Next base: position 36,554 of record JAZLAH010000022.1, on the reverse strand, counting down.
CTTGCCATAAGACCCGTAAAAATCACAGCGATAAAAATCAGCCACATCTGATAATCATCAAAGAATATCTGAAATATTTTCTGCAGTAAATTATATCCCGGGTCTCTTACTTCAAGTCCATTAAATAAGTAATCCCAGATATCCATTATTGTTGAACGCCAAGATTTTGTTTTAACCAATTCAAACCATTGATAATAATTCATTGTATCAGCACCAACAGACCAATCACGCAAACCAGATATTAGAATCCATTGACCAGCACATATTATGCAAAATAATTTTTTCTTATTGTCATTTGTTTCTACATGAAGTAGTAGTACGCCCCAAAACAAAATAAGAGCGACATTTATTAAATATATTGTCATTTCGCTATTCTCTCACTATTTTGATTTAATTCTCACTTAATACTCGACAACTAAATGCACATCGTTTTTCATCAAAATACATTTATCTTATTTTGTGATAAATGTATTTTATAAACCTCTTGATTTTAACTTTTGCTCGTAATTTCACACATTTCAAAACATTAATTGAAATATTTTTTTCTTTAGAATAATCACATATAGACTTAAAATTTCCTCTTGCACATGAATATGAAAAATAATATAAATTTTTCAAATATGTATCTTTAGAATTATCCTTCTTAATTTCTTCAAGTAACTGGTCAACAGTATAGTTTGCTTCTTTAGAATGAAGTTCCTTTTGTTTTACTGTAACCTGCATACTATGTACACGATTACATACCAATTTATCATCATCGAAATAGAAATCTACACCTGAAAGCGCAAACTTTAACCATAAATTCCAGTCTAGAACAAATCGCAAACTTTCATCAAAATAACCACACTTTTCAAAAATACACTTAGGTATTAATAACCCACAACCATTTGGACATGCCTTAAACAAAAAATGGTTAAATGCTTGTTCAGATGAGTATAATCCCGTCACCTTATGACCTGGATGAAAAATTTCATCTCCCTTTGAGTCTATAAGCATACCTGGATTACTGATTATCGTGTTATTCTTGTCAAGATTATGTTTTGTGTATTTTTCAATTTGCTTTTCTAACTTTTCAGGAAAGTACAAGTCGTCGTGTGATAACCAAGAAATAAATTCGCCCTTTGCTCTCTTTATACCATAGTTTAATGCAGATGAACAACCGCCATTTTCCTTTTCAAAATACACAATTTTGTCTGCATATTTATCACAGATAGTTTTTCCTGCTCCCTCATCAGTTGAACCATCATTAACCACAACGATTTCTACATTTTCATATGTCTGAGCTAATGCACTTTTTATAGCTTCTTCAACATAATTTGAACCATTGTATAATGGTATAACTATGCTTACCATTGGTTTGTTTATCATAATACTCCCCTGTTTTTCAGTTTTAAAATTACCGCAGTCATAATGTATGTAGGTAAAACTATTGAGTGTATTATGAAGAAATAATACACTTTCCATTTTAATCCTAAATATTTCAGGTTAAAAGTTTTATATGCTTTTCTAAACTCAGGATGTTTCAACACACTTTTTATTTCATTATATTTTTCAAAAAATGGTGCTCTGTTTCTCAATGCATTAAAGGAAATTTCCATAGTCGAGAACACCATGCGATTGTTGAATGCCTCACGGAAGAGAGGCCAATCCTTTTCGTCTATCTTGCTTCTTAATTTATCGAACAAAACAAGTTGTCTTGGAACATAATTTTTTCTATACCCTGCTGTTGCAGCATTTTCATTAGTCTTTCTGTAGTGGTAATATGGTTTGTCAATAAATTCAAAGCTCCTAACATTCATAAAAACTGAGAAATTGAAAAGACCATCTACAAATGAACCAATTTCCTGGATAGGAATAAACCTTGCATCAATATTTGTAAGAATGCTTTTTCTGTACATATTGAATCCACAGGATGCAAGAAAATTCATACTTTCTGGATGAGCAAGTTCTTCTCCAGTTAATCCCAAAATCTGTCTACAAACATTTAAGCATTCATCACCTGAATATACACGTTCTTCAAGAAATGTATTTTTCTTCACCAACTGCTTACCCTCAAATTCACGAACATAACTGAATCTGATTACATCGGTATTATTCTTGTCTGCATGTTCAACAAGATTTTCAATAGCGTCGGTATCAAGCCAATCATCTGAATCGACAAACATAACATATTCACCTGTTGCTTCATCAATTCCAAGGTTTCTTGCAGTTGCCGCTCCACCATTTGTCTTATGTATAGCTCTTATTCTGCTATCTTTTTTTGCTATTTCATCACACAAATCTGACGTACCATCAGTTGAACCATCATCAACTAAAAGCACTTCAACATTTTGATAAGTTTGTTCCGTAAGGGATGAAACACATTGTTCAAGATATTTTTTTGTGTTGTAAACTGGTATTACAATAGAAACTTTATTCATCATTCAATGTCTCCTGATATATTCTGCCAAGTTCCTTCAAAGACGACTCAACAGTAAACCCCTTGGATATACCAACATTATATTCTCCCATTTTATTCTTCAAATCATCGTTATAAACTATTTGTCTGATTCCATCAGCAAAACCCTTATAATCATCTGGATTATATTTAAAACCAGTCTTTCCACTTTCAGAGTAGTCATTTATTCCGTGTCTATTTGAAGTAACAAGAGGTAATCCTGTAGACATAGCCTCAATTGAAGCCATACCAAGACCTTCACGAAGTGACGGAAAAGCATAAACATCTGCATTTTTAAGTAATGATGGTATGTCACGACGATAACCAAGAAAATGAACATTGTCTTTTACACCAAGTTGTTCTGTCAATTGTGCCAAATCGTCTTTCAACGGTCCATTTCCTGCAAGGAAATAATGTATATTAGGATCATTCAAATATGCAAGAGCACGTATGATAACCTGATGGTTTTTATTTTTATTCAATTCACCAACTGAAAGAACTATTTTTGAATCCCATGGCAAACTAAATTCTTCTCTTAAATCAGCAGGATTATCGAAATTTATAAACTGACTTAAATCTAACCCAACACCAGGTATATATTCGACTTTACTTGCCTTAAAATTTCTACTTGCAAGTTCATAGTCCATTTTATTTATAGTTACCAAAACATCTGTATATTTTGAAAACCATTTTTCAATAGGGTACCACATGATCCAATTTTTTAATGAACCGCCTTTAAAAAAGTGAAATCCATGTGCTTCATACATTACCTTCATCTCACCTTTTTTGCGTTTAGAGTCAGCTGCTATTCTTGTAAGTATTCCTCCAACTGGTGTATTACAATGCACTATATCATATTCATTATTGTCAATTATTTCTTTCAGCACTTTATATGCCTTAAGATTGCTAAAACTAAATGGAGAACGTGAAAACGGAACATCGTATATTGTACCTTGTATATCAAGACTAAGGTTAGGTTTAACATCAAGGTTATATCCTGCAGCCACATCAACAGAATATCCATTGTCACATAACCATCTTATCAATGGTTTGTGAAACTGTGCTATATGACTTTGAACAGTAGCAACTAACAATACTTTTTTCATCACGTTTTTCCTTCCATATTATTTTTATTCGTATTAAAACTCTTTCAAGATTTCCTTACATATACTCTTTAAGATTGTTATAAACTACATTAAACAATCTTTCCTGATTTTTCGATGAAACAAATGAATTATGTGGTGTTATTATCACATTCTTCATATCCCAAAGTTCACTATTTTCATTTAATGGTTCAGTACAGAACACATCAAGAACTGCACCGGCAAGTTTTCCGTTTTTAAGATTTTCAACAAGACTATCTTCGTTGACAACAGCGCCTCTTGCAATATTCACAAGAATTGAACCATCCTTAACACAAGAGAATCTTTCTTCGTTGAAGAAATTCTTTGTTTCTTCTGTCAGCGGTAATGTTAAAACGATTACATCAGCGTTACTTAATGCTGAATCTATATCTTCCATCGAACAATATCGGTCATAAACATCATTCTGAGGATTTACAATATCAGCGCCAATAACATTCATACCAAGTGCCTTAAATCGTTTCGCACACTCAGTACCTACACTACCACAGCCAACAACAAAAACTGTATCACCGGAAATTTCTCTGACATTTCTATCTTTTATCCAACTATGATTTTTCTGATTTTCAATAAATGTTCCTATATTTTTATATAATGCAAGCACACCGCTAACTGCAAATTCAGCCATTGGGATACTATATACACCTCTTGCATTTTTAAGGACGATGCCTTTTTCATTTATCTTCTCCACAGGCACACGGTCAAGACCTGCGCTCGTAAGTTGTACAAATCGGAGATTAGGAAATTTTTCAATATCATTATGTAAAAACAAGCCATTGCAGATTATTCCCTCTACATCATACATTTCTGCACTCAATGGTTCGTTTTCCATTTTGTGAAATAAAATTTCACATCCAAGATTTTCAATATTCACTTTTTGTTCAGTTGTACAATTAAATGCACCTGTCATTAAAAGTTTCATACAATTCCTCTTATCTGTTCTTAATCATTTCGACAATTTTGTCAACACATCTTTTTGTTTCTTCGTGATTTAACAGATATCTTTCTTCTGTCCAGTTAATCAACTCTTTTTCAAATTCACGAAGATCACGAACACCTGTATTAAACTTTTCTTTTATGTCTTCAAAAGTGTTTTCTTTTGCCACATCGCAAAACGCACGTGAGAGAATAACACGGTCTGAACCAAGTCGATAATGCTCACCAAGAACACATTCTGCTGGTAAAGTACCTGTACCTACTCTTGCAACGCCACCAAAACCATAACTGATATTCTTGTTTTTAATTTTTTCACAAATTTTTTCAACAGTACCATCTGCTACAAGTTGGAACATAAATGTCATACCATAACCCAAGTGCAAATCGTTAAGTCCGATATGAATTTCATCAATTCCCTCAACTTCCAATATCTCGTCAAGATTTTCAACAGCTTCAGGAGTCTCAACAAGTAAGTTTGTTCTTACTCGTCCTCCGACTGCTTTGATAAAACGACGCACCTGAGTAGCATTCTGAAAAAACGGAAGCATAATAACATCTGCACCTGCTTCAACAATACTGTCAATTTCCTCTTCTGTTGCAGGATAATTGTCAGTCGCATCATGTACAGGATTACAACGTACGAAAAGTGTTGACTTATTTAACACCTTACGAAGTGCCTTAACATCGTCAATAGTATGCATATTCTGTACAGTATCCATACCACCCTGACGGTCACATTTCCCTATGTATTCCATATCGACAAATATACGATCAACACCAGCAGACTGTGCTGCCTCTGCTATATCAACACGATTAGTAACAAACATTAATTCAAGAGCCATGATTTACCTCTTACTTAGCTATTTCTTCAGTCTTAACAGTTGCTTCTGTATTTTCATTGTCCTCATTTTTGAGAACTTTAAAAGCTGTCATAAAAATAATTTTTATATCAAGCAACAACGACATATTGTTAACATACCAGACATTGAGTTCTATTCGCTTATTCCACTCAACACCTTTTCTGCCATTAACCTGTGCCCAACCTGTAATTCCAGGTCTAACCTCAAACATACGGAGTTGGAAATCACTATATTCCGAATAATCCCATGGATGATATGTAAGTGGTGGTCGAGGACCAACAAAACTCATTTCACCTTTAAGAATGTTTATAAATTGTGGCAATTCATCAATGCTTGTTGCACGAATAATTTTTCCGATTGGTGTTACTCGTGCATCACCTTTACCTGAATACACACCACTACCCTGATTTTCAGCACCTACACACATTGAACGGAATTTGTAAATATCAAAAACCTTACCATCTTTACCTATACGCTGTTGCTTAAAAATTACCGGTCCCGGTGATGTTATTTTTATAATAATTGCAACAACAAGCATCACAGGTGATAAAGCTATCAACGCACATAATGCAATTATGAAATCCATCGCCCTTTTTACGACTTTATACATCAAAATCATTCCCCTGTTATTTCAAATCAACACATAAAAATCCCACAATAACTCATTGTGATATATTTAAATAATTATAACTCTATACATATAAAATGTCAATGAAAACCAACACTCTTTTCGCCATCTGTTTACTACTTTTTTTGTAATAATTTGTAATAATTCCTTTTTAAAAAAATTGCACAAAAAACTTGTTCAATATTCTACCATTTTTTGTAATAGTCTTCGTATGTTTTCATTGACTTTACGGGACAAACTATTGTATAATATTGTGTAATTTTAATACGAGGGATTTTGGGAGTTTTTTCAATCTCATTCGTATTGGAATTCCACTTTTGTAAATCTTTCCCCCAAAGGTGATAAAAAAGCACCTGCGAGGAGTTTAAATTTTTTATATTGGAGAGATAAGTATGGAAAGAAAAGTCGGTACTGTATCAAGAGGTATCCGTTGTCCGATTATCAGACAGGGTGACGACCTTGTTGACATCACAGTAACAAGCGTACTTGAAGCAGCTGAAAGTGAAGGCTTCGAAATGCGTGACAGAGATGTTGTTTCTCTTACAGAATCAATCGTAGCACGTGCACAGGGTAACTATGCATCAGTTGATGATATTGCCAACGATGTTAAAGCAAAGCTTGGTGGCGAAACAATCGGTGTTATTTTCCCTATTTTGTCACGAAATCGTTTTGCTATCTGTCTTCGTGGTATTGCTAAGGGTGCTAAGAAAGTTGTTCTTATGTTAAGCTATCCTAGTGACGAGGTTGGTAACTCACTCGTTACTTACGACCAGATTGACGAAGCAGGTATTAACCCTTATTCAGATGTTCTTGACGAAGCTAAATACAGAGAACTTTTTGGCGAAAATAAGCACGAGTTTACAGGTGTTGACTATGTTGCTTATTATTCAGATATTATTAAAGAAGCTGGTGCAGAAGCTGAAATTATCTTTGCTAATCAGCCAAAAACAATTCTCAACTATACTGATTGCGTTCTTACTTGTGATATTCACACACGAGCTAGAACAAAGAGAATTTTAAAGGCTGCAGGTGCTAAAGTTGTTTGCGGACTTGACGATATTCTCAATGCTCCTGTTAACGGCAGTGGCTGTAACGAAAAATACGGTCTTTTAGGTTCAAACAAGTCAACTGAAGACACAATCAAGCTTTTCCCAAGAGAGTGTCAGGGACTTGTTGAGGATATTCAGACAGAATTTATGAAGAGAACTGGTAAGCATATCGAAGTTATGGTTTATGGTGACGGTGCTTTCAAGGACCCTCAGGGTAAAATCTGGGAACTTGCTGACCCAGTTGTATCCCCTGCTCATACTGCAGGTCTTATCGGTACTCCAAACGAACTAAAGCTTAAATATCTTGCAGACAATGACTTCAAAGGTCTTTCAGGTGCTGAACTTAAAGAAGCTATTTCAAACAGCATTAAGGCTAAGCAGGACAACCTTGTTGGCAATATGGCTTCTCAGGGTACTACTCCTCGTCAGCTTACTGACCTTATCGGTTCACTTTGTGACCTTACAAGTGGTTCAGGTGATAAGGGTACTCCAATTATCCTTGTTCAGGGATATTTTGATAACTACACAGACTAATTAACGGAGGAATTCAAAATGGATTGTAATGTTAGACCAGAATCAATGGAAAGAATTACCACCCAAGCGTTAGCAGATGCTTTTATTGAAGAACAGGTTAAGGCTGTTCGTGAGCAGGTTGGTGACAAAAAAGTTCTCCTTGCTCTTTCAGGCGGTGTTGACTCATCAGTTGTTGCTGCACTTCTTATCAAAGCTATCGGTAAACAGTTAGTTTGTGTTCACGTTAATCACGGTCTTATGAGAAAGAACGAAAGTGAAAATGTTGTTGAGATTTTCGGCAAAGAACTTGACGCAAACTTGGTTTACGTTGATGCTACTGACCGTTTCCTTGACCTTCTTGATGGTGTTGCTGACCCTGAAAAGAAGAGAAAGATTATCGGTGCTGAATTTATCAATGTTTTTGCTGATGAAGCAAGAAAACTTGAAGGAATCGAATTCCTTGCTCAGGGTACAATTTATCCTGACATTCTTGAAAGTTTCAAACAAGCTGAGGGCAAAAAGGCAGTTAAATCTCATCACAATGTTGGTGGACTTCCTGAAGACCTTAACTTCTCACTTGTTGAACCAATCAAACTCCTCTTTAAGGATGAAGTTCGTGTAGTTGGTGAGGCTCTTGGTCTTCCACACACTATGGTTTATCGTCAACCTTTCCCTGGACCTGGTCTTGGTGTTCGTTGCCTTGGTGCAATCACTCGTGACAGACTTGAGGCTCTTCGTGAAGCAGATGCAATTCTCCGTGAAGAATTTGACAACTGTGGTCTTGCTGAAAAGGTTTGGCAGTATTTCATCGCTGTTCCTGATGTTAAGAGTGTTGGCGTTAAGGACGAAAGCAGATACGAAGGCTGGCCTGCAATCATCCGTGCTGTTAACACAACAGACGCTATGAGTGCTACAATCGAGGAAATCCCTTATGCAGTACTTCATAAGATTACAGACAGAATCACACACGAAGTTGATGGTATCAACCGTGTACTTTACGACCTCACTCCAAAGCCAATCGGAACTATTGAGTGGGAATAATCATCGAGCGCTGCCTGTGGCAGAGTTTTGTTGTGAACCATCGAAGATTAACTTAATTTAAAAACATAACATTAATAAAACCCTTCAGTTGAGAATTTTCTTGCCTGAGGGGTTTCTTTATGATTAATGGGATTAGAATGATAAATTGGAGTTTGTCGAACACATTTCGTAGAGGTCGGTGTCCTCGACGACCCTAACCAAGTAAACAGTAAAGCCAACATCGGGTCGCTGTGGGCAGCGACCCCTACATTGCGAAGACCCCGACAAATTATAATTTGACCCAGTTTCATTTTATTGACAAGATGTTGTAAAATTGGTATCATAACTAACAAAGAAAATGAAAAAATTTTTTTGGGTGGTAAATATGAAGATTAAAAAAACATTGGCGTTGTTACTTTCTCTTGTTATGATTTTTTCATTCTTTGGTTGTGGTAAAGATGAAAAAGTTGAAATTCCTCAGGAAAGCACTACTGACGAAGTAGTTCATGATGTTGTTGAGGATATTACTGATGAAGTCACGGATGTTGTCGATTCAGATGTATCCAAAAACCATGAAGAATCAACTACTGAAGAAGAAACAACAAGTAAAGAAGAAAGCAGTTCAGTTGCTGAAGAAGAAACAACAAAACTTTCTCAAAATCCTGCTGACTGGTCAAAGGAGCAGATAGTTGAGAAATACAAAAAGGCTGCTAAAAAGTCACATTCTTCCACTAAAACAAATCACGAAGTTAAGATTACAAGCATTTCCGTTAACAATGGTCAATTCGAAGGATTTTTTGATTTCATAATGTCAATTATGTCAAAATTCCTTGCTAACAACACAGACGATAAGGACGGAATTACAGGTGGATATAATAACCTTGTTGCATCTGATGTGAAATCTGCAAAAGCATACAAAGTCGGTGACAAGATTGCCATTGAAATGGTTATGAACGAACAGGTTTCAGGTATGAAAGAAGATGCAAACAGTGGCAGTGTAGGACACGCTATTACTACTGTTGGGGACATCAGTGATGTTGTAAAACAGTTCAAAGACCTTGGACTTCCTCTTGAACTCAATGAAAAAGCAACAAAGATTTATTATACAAATCCTACCGTTAAAGTAGTTATTGATGATGAAAAAATCGTCAATGGTACTTGGAAGTACACAGTTGAAATCAAAATGAACAATTACAAGGCTTTCGGTAAAAAGGTTGACACAACTTCAATCGTTATGGATAACATTCTTACTGTAAATGGTGGTTTTAAAAAGTAATATGAAAAAAGCTGACTGAAACGTAAAAATCAGTCAGCTTTATTTTTTTGTTTATTCTTATTTCTTTGACTTCTCTGAATCCATTTTCTTAAGAATTTGTTCGTAAGGCATAATCATACCTTCGTTCATTCTGTTACCCATTTTTGAAAGGATTTTTTCATTTGAAAGTAAAGCACCAACGGCATACATAAGGAGTGATTTTCCTTTATTCTTCTGTGGGAAATCGTATATTCCTTGTTTTTTATAGAATTTATGGTCAGCTTTCATCATTCCACGCATCTGATAAATAAGGTCACGGAAAATCTTCATACCACCTACACCCCAGAAGTTTGCAGGTGCTGTATGATGTGTTTCAAGTGCAAAGTTGAGAGTTTTTGCAAGAGTATCGATTTCCTTATCAGTATTACGCTCATCAGTTGCTACATATGACAAGAAGTTACCACCTGTTTCAGCACGGGCATCAATAATATTACGAAGATTAGTTTCTTTTGAATACTCTCCTGAAATAATATAACCCACCGGCATACCCACAGTCAATGTACGGTGACCGTTACAGAAGTTTCTGTCGTCATACATTTTAAAACGTACACCCATTGAATGATCAGAAATTTTGAAAGCGTAAACGATTGAATCCGCTGTTTGGATATTTTCACGAAGGAATGTATCAAAACCGTCTTTATATACGCATTTTTCAGTTACAGCACACTTCATACAACCGAGACAGCCACCTGAAAACGGAAATTCTGAAATGTTTACAACACGTGTTTTATATGGGAAAACATTTCTGAATCGTTCAATCATCTTACTGAGGTTTGAATCAGGATTTGTTTCATCAGTCAGAATAAGCACATCTTTGTCAGTCTTTTGATTTTTATTCTGTGGTGCAGGTGTAGCACTGACAGGTGCATAATCACTTTCTTTTACATCAGCAGATGTAAACACTTCTTCTTTTACAGACCAAAGGAATCTTTCGAAGAATTTATCAGCATCTTCCCTACCCTTTTCCTGAAGCAAATCTTCCATATCCGCTGAAAGTCCACGGATGTATCGCATACCCATATCAAGAGAGTTATCCTCAATATATTTATGAGCTGTCACATCATAGAAATGTTTTGAAGTAGAAATCTGAGTTGCATATTTATCTTTGAGGTCAACACCATTTGCTTTAATGAGCTCAATGAATCGATGAAGCTGAGCAGGTGCTAAAAAAGTATATACAGGATAAGAAAAAAGAACTGCATCAGCACTTTCAAGCAATTCCTTTACTTTTGAAAAATCCTTTTCAAGTGCTTTTATTTTCTGTCCTGCGTGAAGAACAGTAAATTCGTGTTCAGGATATTTTTTCTCCAGATAAAGAGTTGTCTGAAGTGTAACACTGTATTTCCCTTTAGGACTACCATTAATAACTGCTATTTTCATAGTAAACTTCCTTTTTCAAAACTTTTCAACATTATATCACTAATCCCGAAATATTTCAATTATCAATTAATTGATTACTCTATTGTAATATGTAAAAACAAATGATAGAATATATGTATTAAGGATTTCCAAAGGAGTGGATATTTTATGAAAAAGAAAATTGGGATTATTATTTTAGTGGTTGTTTTGATTGGAGCAATTATTACTACTGCAGTTTTAATGCCAAAACTTGAATACGCAAAGGATTCAGCTGATACTGAAGAATTATTCAGACAGAATGTTGCTTCGGTGAATTATGAAAACACTATTGAAACAGCTATTCCACAAACTGAACTTTATGACATGATAAAAGGTCATTTTGGAAGTGAACTTCCTGAAGGTAAAACAGAGAAAAAAGCAATTATTATTGGTTTTGACGGATGCCGTGCTGACGTACTTACTGAGATGCAAAATGAAAAAAGCGTCATTTTTTCAATGCTTAATGATGGTGCATCAATCAATCTTTCTTATTGCGGTGGTGTAAATTATCCTGAAACAAACACTCAGGACACATCAACTGCTCCTGGTTGGTGTTCAATCCTTACAGGTGTATGGGCTGACAAACATGGTGTAACAGCCAATGACATTACAAAATCACTTGAACGCAAGACTCTCCTCACCTCTCTTGTTGAAGACGGAATTATTGACAGTTCTGCTTTTATCACAAAATGGAAAGGTCATTTTGACAGAAAAAATGCAACATACCTAGAGGAAAAAGCATACTGTGAAGAAAATAATCTTAATGTATCTTTCAACAGATGTAAAGATGACGAAGCATCATTTGACTTTACATTGAATGAAATCGGTAAAAAAGACTGTGCAGACTTTTTATTCGTTATTTATGAGCCTACTGACTCAACAGGTCACGACCTTGGTTTCACAATAAATAATCCAAAGTATAAAGAAGCATTCCAGACTGCTGATAAATATGGTTTTGAAACAATTGAGGCAATCAAATCAAGAGAAACATATGCTACAGAAGACTGGCTTATTATCATTACATCTGACCATGGTGGAATAGGCACTGAACATGGTGGTCCAAGTATTCAGGAAAGAATGACATTTATTGTATCAAATAAGTAATTACATATTTTTCGGAGGACATATAATGAGAAAATTTCTGTCTTTATTTATAGCTTGTATTATGGTTTTTACATCATTCAGTTTTGCAATTTCTGCAAAAATAAGTGCCGAGGTTGACACACATCTGCAGTTCAATGAAAATGGGGAATTCAAAATTCTTCAGATTGCAGATATTCAGGATAATTACCCTATGAACACCATTACAACAAAGCTTATAAAGGCTGCAATTAAAACAGAAAAACCAGACCTTATTGTACTTACAGGTGATAATATCGGTCGTACAGCAGGCTCTAAAAAAATAACTGCATATCTGACGATCACTGAATTTATGGCTCTTTTTGAAAAATATGGTATTCCTGTTGCTGCTGTTTTTGGTAATCACGATACTGAGGGTGATGTTTCAAGGCAGACACAGATGGAATATTATGAAAAATTCAATTGCTTTATAGGTTGTGCTGGTGAAGATTTCGGAAACGATACTTGCGGTACATATTATGTTCCTCTGTATTCATCAACTGATGTAAATGAAATGATTTTCAACCTTTGGATGATAGACTCAGGAGATTACAGAACAGATAATGAGCTTGACGGTTATGCTGCCACTTCAAAAGAACAAATTGAGTGGTACAAACAGACTTGTGCTGACCTTACTGCTCAAAACGGTAAAACGGTGCCATCACTTATGTTCCAGCATATTATAGTTCCTGAGGTTTTTGATGCTTTTAAAGAGGTTGAAGAAGGAACCGAGGGTGCTGTTGAAAAAGGCGGTAAATACTATGTTCTTCCTGAAAATGCAACTGGTACACTCGGAGAACTTCCTGGCTCTCCTGACTATACAAACGGTCAGTTTAATGCAATGGTTGAATGTGGTGATGTTTTAGGCTTATTTGTAGGTCACGACCACCTTAATTCATATACTGTTGAGCTTGAGGGAATTACAATCGGTTCAACACCTGCTGTTGGTTTTGCTTCATACAATGGTATCGATAATGGTGTCAGAACTATAACTCTTTATGAAAATGACCTTGAAAATTTCGATACTCAGGTTGTGACATACTTCGATTATTTTGACGACAAAGCATCAGAATACCTTTTTATAATAAACTCTGATACAACAACAGATACAGAAAAATTTGTAGCAAGACTCAAATACCCTTGTGCTTTTATCTGTGAAGAATTAAAATCATTATTTTCTTTCGTTTTTTAACACTATATTTCTTTAAATGTTTTAATCTAAAGCTGATTTGGAGAGTTAAATTATGAAAAATCTCACTTTTGAACAACTTAATAATGCTGAATTCAGGCTTTTCAGCGGAAATCCAATACTTAAAAATCCTTGGAACAGTTTTGTTATTGCTGACCCAAGTGTTATAACTCCTGACTTGTCCCACGATGGGAAGTGGCACTTGTTTTGTCACACATTTATGGGTGTTTACAGATATGAGAGTACAGACGGAATAAATTTTCATAATACAGGTAAAATTGTAAATCGTGCAATGAGACCAAACATCAACTATATTGACGGAAAATACTATCTGTTTTATGAAAGAACAAGACCGATTATCTTTAACCTTTTAAGCCTTGTGGGTGCTAAATGGAAATCGGAAATTTATTGTGTGGAGTCAACCGACTTAAAAGAATGGTCAAATCCTTATCTCGTAATCGGTAAAACACGTGAATATGAAGAATATAAAAAAGGTTTTGCTATTTCCAATCCTTTTCTTATAAATACTGACAACGGTTACAGATTGTACTATTCCTGTGGACAGACATTTATTAAGGATTGTGGCTTCTGTGAACCTACACACATAAGCTTTGCTGAAAGTAAAAATATTACAAGTGGCTATATTTCAAGAGAAAAGCCTATTATCAGCCCCGACAAAAATGTTCAATATCTTAATCTTTGTTCAGGTTGTTTAAAAGTGTATAAACTGAAAGATTGCTACATCGGACTCCAAAATGGACTTTTTGAGGAAAATGGAATAAGCCATTCTGCAATTATGCTGTTAAAATCAGACGATGGTGTTAATTTTGAGTTTGTAAAACCATTTTTAGTTCCACAGATTCAAGATAACAGTAAATGGATGGCACAGTATGTATATGCTTGTTGTCTTACATATTACAATGGTAGATTAAGACTTTATTTCAACGCACGAAATGTGTCAAACAACCTTACAGGCAGAGAATGTATAGGAATTTACGAGGCAGAAATATGAGAAAAACAATATTGAAAAACAAAGATATAAACATCCGTGACCCATTTGTTTTATTTGAAGACGGAAAATACTATCTTTATGGTACAAGAGCAAGATTTTTTGGCATCAAGGTCGGTGGCTTTGATGTTTATGTATCAGAAGACCTTGAAAACTGGAGCAGACCTCACGAATGCTTCAATTCAAGAAAATATAAGATGAACAAGGCATCAAACTGGGCTCCTGAAGTACATAAATACAATGGTGCTTACTATATGTTTGCCACATTCACACGCAAATCTAACAAATTGAGAGGCACTTTTATATTAAAGGCTGACAACCCTCTTGGTCCTTTCGAACCACATAGCAACGGTGTTGTCACTCCTGAAGAGTGGGAATGTCTTGACGGTACGCTTTACATAAACCGTGAGGGCAAACCCTACATCATTTTTTGTCATGAACACACACAGATTATTGACGGAACAATATGTTATGCACCATTAAATGATGAACTTACTGCACCAATAGGTGAAGCTGTAACGCTTTTCAAAGCATCTTCACCATACTGGGCTGACAAGAGCAAACATCCGAAAGAACATCGCATAACAGACGGACCATTTATGTATCGTTCAAAAACTGACGAACTTTTTATGCTTTGGTCCACATTTATCAAAGGTAAATATGCACAGTGTCTTGTGAAATTCAATGATGGAGAAATCGGAATGAACTTCACTCACCTGCCACCTATGATTGACAACGATGGTGGTCACGGAATGGTATTCAATGATGGTAAAAATTTCTATCTCACATTCCACTCTCCTAATCAGAACGGTTTTGAACGCCCAAGATTTATTGAAATTGAAGACTTGGGTGACAAAATTGTACTGAAATAATTTTAATGGTGGTGTGGAAATGAAAAAGGTATTAAAAGTTATCGGTTCGGTTGCATTGGCTTGCGTGGTTGGTGCAGGAATATGGCAGATTGCAGTTCATCAGCAGTCAAAGAAATACAATATGATTTCACTTGATACAAGTAATATGCCATCACCTATTACATCCCCTGTAAAGGAAGATGACATTCAGTTAAGCGAAGTTAAAATGCACTATTCTGTTTATGGTGAAAACGGTCATTCTCTTATTCTTGTCCACGGAAATGGTGGAAGTCAGGACTCACTTAAAGAGGCTGCAACATATCTTGCAAATGACTATACAGTTTATGTAATTGAAAGCCGTTGTCACGGACAAAGTAGTGACCCGGGCGTAATTTCCTATGACCTTATGGCAAAAGATATCAAAGAATTTATCGAAGCTATGAATTTAGAAAAACCATATCTTATGGGACATAGTGATGGCGGAATAAACGCACTCACAGTAGCTTATACATATCCCGATTTACTTGGTGGTTTTATCTCCTGTGGTGCTAACACAACTCCTGACACATTCAAGCCGTATTTCACAATAGGTGTAACGGTACTTGATATTTTCAAACCCAACAAGCTTAACGATATGATGCTTACTTTACCACAGATGAACGAGGATTTGCTTTCAAAAATCACTTGTCCTGCTTATATTGTTGCAGGTGAATTTGATATAATGTGGCTTTCGGATTCTGTATTTATTCACGAAAGCATCCCTGACAGCAAAATTGCCATTATCAAAGGTGCTGACCATTCATCATATATTTCACAAGATGGTAAACAAGCATATGTTTTGGCAAAAGACTTTTTCAGTACAATTGAACAGTAAAAAACTAAAGAGAGTAGCAATACTCTCTTTTCTCATATCTTTCCACATTGTGTTGTTTTTCTATTGCTTTTTCATATATATATATGATATAATACTTTGAATATTAAAAATGATAGGATGTGGAATTTATGGCATTTTCAGACCTTGGCATTCTCCTTGGTGATTTTACTCTCGCAGAAGTAAATCACGCAACAAAGGACCCAATGAAAGCACAGGAAAAGACTCTTAAAAAGATTTTAAGAAAAAACAAGAACTGTGAACTTGGTAAAAAGTACAATTTTACAAACATTAATTCAATTGAAGATTACCAGAAGATGGTTCCTCTTTCAACTTATGACGACTATGCTCCTTATGTTGAAAGAATAATTCACAACAAAGAAAAAAATGTTATGTTCACCGGTTGGAACGTTCGTTATTGTTCATCTTCAGGTAGCGTTGGTAAGCCAAAGATTCTTCCAAAGAGTGTTAGAGACCTTTGGAATATGCAGTGTATCGGCTTCTCAGGTACAGTTGCAACATCTGCACACTATCTTAAGAAGTATAAGAATAAAAAGATGCCTGCACAGATGGGACCTCTTGTTCTTATCCTTACAGGACATCCACTTGAAGACGGTAAAATGTGTAACGGTGCTGCTCAGATTCCTGTTTTATACCTTCTCCCAATTACTCGTTTCTTCTGTACTTCACCTAGTTCATTGCTTGTTCCTGAACACGAAGAACTTCTTGATACATCATATCTTCAGCTTCGTTTTGCTCTTGAAAACAGCAAGGTAAGCTATATCGGTTCTCTTGTTATCACTCTTGTTACAACAATGTTTGATTACCTTAAAGAAAACTGGGAAATGCTTTGTGATGATATCGAAAAAGGTATAATCAACCCTAACATTAAGATTACACCTGAACTCAAAGAAGAATATTCAAAGATGTTCAAGCCAAATCCAAAGAGAGCTGCTGAACTCCGTAGAGAATTCGAAAAAGGCTTTGATGAGCCTATCGCTCCAAGAATCTGGCCAAAGCTTACATGGGCATATGGTATGGTTGGTTCTAACCTTAAGGTATTCATTGAAAAGCTCCGTAAATACATCGGTGACGATATTCCAATCCACGGAATGGGCTTTGCTGCTGCTGAAGGCTTCTTTGCAATGGCTACAAAGCTTGACTCTCACGACGGAACTCTTCTTCCACACACTCTCTTCTATGAATTCTTGCCAATCAACGATGACGATGATGAAGGCGATGTTGACGATACAAAGGCATTACTTATCGACCAACTTGAAATAGGCAAGAAGTATGAACTTGTTGTTTCAAACTTCTCAGGTCTTTACAGATATCGTATGGAAGACGTTGTTCAGGTTACAGGTATGCACAACAACACACCAACTATCGAGTTCCTTTACAGAAGAAATCTCGGTATGAACCTTGCTAACGAAAAGACAACAACTGAAATGGTTGATATGGCTGCGAAGCAGACTGCAGACGAAATGGGTAACGAATTTGTTGGTCACAGCCTTTATGCTGACTACTCAACAAATCCACCAAGATATTGTATGCTTGCTGAACCTGTTAACCCTGTTTCTGAAGAAGACAGACAGAAGTACATTGATATTCTTGATGAAAAATTCAAGTCATTCAATGAAAAATATTATAAGTATCGTCGTTGGGGTATGATTAACAGACCTGAAGTTCTCTTCCTCCAGCCAAAAACATACTGGGATTACAGAGAATATCTCCGTTCAAAGGGTAAGGTTCTTAATCAGGTTAAGCCTGTTACAATCATCAACAGTGAAGAAAGATGTGAATTCTTCTTCTCACACGTTGCAACAGAAACAGAACTCCCATACAAACCAAAATCAATGAAATAATTATCAGAGGTGTATTAGTAATGAAAAAGGTTTTATCTCTCCTTCTTTCAGTGGTTATGGCTGTTACTGCCGTAATCGGTGCAGCACCACTTGTTTATGCAACTCCTGACGGAACACAGATTCCTGTTGTTCATGTTGTTGGTACAGGTACTCACATCATTCGTACAAACGAAAATGGTGAAACAGAAAAGCTTTTCCCATTCCAGATTCCTGAAGGATATATTGCGGAAAAAGCTGAAGTTATGCTTCCTGTTTTTGCAAAGGCATTCTTTACACAGGAATGGGACGAATTCTGTGATGTTCTTTACGAAATCGTGTCACCTATCTTCAGCAAGATGGCTCTTGATAATAATGGTGAAGCATCTGATGGTAGCCGTGCAGAAACTGTATGGACAAGAGAACAAATTGCTATGGCAGCTGCTGACGGAGTTAACGGTGCAACTGACTATATGTTCTATTACGACTGGCGTGTTGACCCATTTGAAACTTCAGACAAACTTCACGAATATGTTCAGGCTGTTATGGAAATAACAGGCTCTGACAAGGTTGCTCTTTACGGTCGTTGTCTTGGCTCAAACATTGTTGCAGCATATATGTACGAATATGGTAACCTCGGACACGTTTCTGACGTTATCCACTATGCAAGTGCTGCTTATGGTGCAACTCCATGTAGTAAGATGTTCACCGGTGAGCTTCATCTCCACGCTGATGCTATTGAGAATTTCGTATATGACATTGACTTAGGTCTTGGTGAAATGATTACAGACCTTATCCAGTCACTTGTTACTCTTATGAACTATACGTACGGAACTGACATTCTCAGCTGGGCTGTAAACAATGTTGTTGAAGATATCTATCTTGACATTTTCCCAAGAATTATGGTTGAAAGCTACGGTACATTCCCTGCTTACTGGACTATGGTTTCAATTGAGGACTATGACAAAGCTATGGAAACAGTTTTCTATGGCAAGGACCTTAATGAATATGCAGGTCTTATTGAAAAAATCGAGTATTATTTCAACAATGTTCGTATTCCATTTGAAGAAAATGCTACAACACAGATGGAACAAGGTATCGAATTCTCAAATATCGTTAAGTATGGTTACACAAACTATCCTATTGCAAAAAATGCAGACGAACTTGCTGATGGTATGGTAACTGTTCGTGAAAGTTCATTTGGTGCAACTGCTTCAAATACTGAAAATACTCTTTCTTTTGGTTATCTTTGGAATGCATATAGAAACGGAACTGACGGATACATCTCACCTGACTACCAGATTGATGCAAGCACAGGCTTCTCAAGAGATACGACATGGTATATCAAGAACCTTGAACACACTGATTTCCCTGAATGTGTAAATGGTCTTGTAAGCGATATTGTTAACAATAAGAACTTCAATATCAACAGCAATCCTGAATATCCTCAGTTTATGGTCTTTGACGACGAAACACGTAGCCTTTCTCCTATGACAGAGGAAAATATGAATACAACAGATCGATATAAAACGCCATTC
Organism: Candidatus Fimenecus sp.; assembly: GCA_045613065.1. GTDB lineage: Bacteria > Bacillota > Clostridia > Oscillospirales > Acutalibacteraceae > Fimenecus. Next base: position 16,838 of record JAZLAH010000022.1, on the reverse strand, counting down.
CATATCGCTTTGTTCAAATTCATTAGAGCTGTTTCAGAGCTTATTGCGAAAGAATAAAAACTGATTAATTGAGAAACGGTAAGAGTAAAATCTTACCGTTTTTTTGTTGCGTCGCAAACCCAACATTTTGCACTTTAAATTACCTATTGAAATTTGGTATTAATGGGTATATAATAACTTTGATAAAAAAATAACACATTTGAAATGGGGTTTATTTATGGCAAGATATGCTATTTATGGTGCAGGTTCTTTAGGTACTGTACTTGGTGCATTTATTACAAAAAATGGTGGTCAAGTTGACCTTATAAACAGAAACAAAGCTCATGTTGAGGCACTTAACACAAAGGGTGCAAAAATTACAGGTACAGTTGAAATGACAGTACCTGTAAAGGCAATTACTCCTGATATGATGGAAGGAAAATATGATGTTATCGTACTTCTTACAAAGCAATTGTTCAACAAGGACGTTGTGACAATGCTTAAGGATTTTCTTACAGATGACGGTGTTATTGTTACTTTGCAGAACGGTATTCCTGAACCAGGAATTGCTGAAATTGTTGGTACAGAACACACAATGGGTTGTGCCGTTGAATGGGGTGCAGCACTCATTGAACCAGGTGTTTGTGAACTTACGAGTGATAAGGATTCTCTTTCATTCCATATGGGTAAAATGGAAGGCATTACAGATGCACAGTTCAATAAAGTTAAAGCATTATTGGAAATGATGTGTCCTGTTCACGAGGAAGACAATCTTATTGGTGCTCGTTGGTCAAAGCTTTTAATCAACTCTACATTTTCTGGTCTTGGTACAGTTATGGGTGGAGTTTTCGGTGATGTTACTGAAGACAAGGATGGACAGAAGGTTGCTGTTCGTTGTATGAAGGAAATTATTGATGTTGGTCACGCTTCAGGTGTAGAGTTTGCTCCTGTCCAGGGTAAAAACATTGTTGGTCTTTTCTATTGGAAAGGTGCTATCAAACGAGCATTTGCTCAATTCCTCCTCCCTATTGCATTGAAAAAACACAGAGACATTGAGCCATCAATGCTTCAGGATTTGAAGAAAGGTAAACCTTGCGAAGTTGATGCAATCAATGGTGTTGTTTGTGATTTCGGTAGAAAATATAACGTAAAAACACCAATCAATGACCGAATCGTTAAAATCATCAAGAAAATTCAGAATGGTGAACTTAAAGCTGAAAAGAACAATATTCACCTTTTTGATGACCTTATTTAATCTATTAATTAAATTTTTGGCTGTCTGTAAGTTATCGGACAGCCTTTTTTATGTAATTTGAACATAAAATGGTCTATAAATTTTACTTCGGATTTGTCTTTGTCGTATTGCTTTTAACCACGATTTCATATATAATGTTTGTTATATGTTTAATAATATTAAATGAGGAAGAAAAATGGACTTATCAAAGAAAAATATTAAAAAAATTCTCGGGATTATAACTTTCACAGTTATTCTCTTTACTCTTTCACAGAATTTGTCGTCAGTTGCAACTTTTTTCAAAAGTGCTCTGGCTGTCTTTGCGTCCACAATTATCGGCTTTTGCCTTGCATTTATTCTTAATATTCCTATGAATGTGCTTGAAAACAAGGTGTTCAAGGGAATTAAAAACAGTAAAAACAAAGTAGCAAATAAAATGTTAAGACCGTTGAGTCTTACATCTACTGTTATTCTTACACTGGGATTTATCGTGCTTTTGATGTTTATCATTATTCCACAGCTTCACAATTCCGTTTTGCTGATTATCGAGAGAGTGCCTGCATATTATCAGACTTTTGTAACATGGGTTGACGATATGGTACTCCGTTTCGGACTTGACATCAGCACTGAAATTCTTCACAATCCGAAGTTTGATATTAACACAATTACTACTATGGCTGAAAAGCTTTTCACATTTGATGGTGCAAGTGATATTTTAAGTACAACAATGGGTGTTACCTCCTCTGTTTTATCAGGAGTTGCCAATGTTGCTGTCGGATTTATCGTTGCTATTTACATTCTTGCTGAAAAAGAAAAAATCGGTAACTTTACAAACAGAATTCTAAAAAATGTGCTTCCTGAAAAGGTTTACGAAAAAACTCTTGAAATTTTTTCAGTTGCATCAGGCTCATTTGCAAATTTTATTACAGGACAAGTTACAGATGCATTTATCCTTGCTGTTCTTTGCTTTATAGGAATGAGTATTTTCCGTTTTCCAAATGCTGCTGTAATATCCGTCATAATCGGAATCACAGCACTTATCCCTGTTATCGGTCCACTTATCGGAGAATTTATCGGTTGTTTCATAATATTTATGGAAAGTCCTTTAAAGGCTTTGCTTTTCCTTATATTCGTTCTGATTCTTCAGGCTATTGACAACAACTTTATCTATCCGAAAATCGTCGGTAAATCAGTTGGTCTTCCTGGAATACTCGTTCTCCTTGCTGTAATCATTGGTGGCAATTTAGGTGGAATTTTAGGAATCCTTTTAGGTGTGCCTATTGCTTCGGCAGTTTATGCACTTGTTGTCGCTTGGCTCAACAGTAGAAATCAGCCTGTTATTGAATCAGTTGAAATCATAGAAGAAAATAAAAATTAATGTTAATGTATAAAATTATGTAGGTGTGAATTATGCGTAAGTTAGGATTTGACAATAATAAATATCTCCGTATGCAGTCGGAACATATTAAGGATAGAATCAGCAAATTCGGTGGAAAACTCTACCTTGAATTCGGTGGTAAGATTTTTGACGACTACCATGCTGCAAGAGTTCTTCCAGGTTTTAAACCTGACAGTAAAATGAAGATGCTTCTTCAGCTTAAAGAAGATGCTGAAATCATTATCGCTATCTGTGCAAAAGATATTGAAAAGAATAAAATTCGTAGTGACCTTGGTATTACTTATGACCTTGACGTTCTTCGTCTTATCGACATTTACCACGGATTCGGTCTTTATGTTGGTGGTGTTGTGCTTACACAGTATTCTGCTTTACCATCTGTAACTGCATTTGAACAGAAACTCCAGAATCTTGGCATAAATGTTTATCGTCATTATCCTATTGAGAATTATCCTCTTGATGTTCAACTTATCGTAAGTGAAGACGGATATGGTAAGAATGACTACATCGAAACTACACATCCTCTTGTTGTTATTACTGCTCCTGGTCCTGGTAGTGGTAAAATGGCAGTTTGTCTTTCACAGCTTTATCACGAGCATCAGCGTGGTATTAAAGCAGGTTATGCAAAATTTGAAACATTCCCAATATGGAACTTATCACTTAAGCACCCTGTAAACCTCGCTTACGAGGCTGCAACAGCCGACCTTAATGATGTTAATATGATTGACCCATTCCACCTTGAGGCTTATGGTGTTACAACAGTAAACTATAACCGAGATGTTGAGAATTTCCCTGTTCTTAACACAATTTTTGAAAAGATTTATGGTGAATCACCATACAAGTCACCTACTGATATGGGTGTTAATATGGCTGGTAACTGTATTATCGATGAAGATGTTGTTTTAAGAGCTTCTAAAAAGGAAATTCTCCGTCGTCATTGTAATTACCTTGTTCAGCAGAAGAACAACAAAAATGTTTCAAGTGAACTTTACAAAATTGAGCTTATTATGAAACAGTTGAACATAAGTACAGACGACAGACCTGTTGTTACAACTGCACTTAATATTTCAGAAAAGACAAATGCACCTGTTACTGCAATTGAACTTCACGACGGCAGAATTATTTCAGGTAAAGCATCTGACCTTTTAAGTTCATCGTCTGCTATGCTTTTAAATGCACTTAAAGCACTTGCAAATATTGGTGATGAAATTCTTCTTATCTCACCTACTGTCTTTGAGCCAATCAAGGCATTAAAGGTGAAAATGCACGAAATGGACACAAGTCTTCATCCTGACGAAATCCTTATTGCTCTTTCAATCTGTGCAACAATGAACCCACTTGCAAAACAAGCACTTGAGGCTATCAACGGATTAAAGGGATGCGACGTTCACGCAACAGTTGTGCTGTCCGATACTGATAAAGAAACACTTCGTAAAATCGGTACAAACGCAACCTATGAGCCATACAAGAAGAATGACAATTTGTATTATAACTAAAATCAAGGAGAGCAAAACGCTCTCCTTTTTTATTAAAAGAAAAACGTCGAAAGCAATAAGCCAACGACGTTCATTTTCAACTATTTATGTTTTATTTTTTATTCTGTTATTTGTTTTGTGAGGAATTCATAAACAAACTTTCCTCCTGGGATTGATGTTCCTATCTCAATAAGTGCATACTTTACATATGTGAGAATATTACCGAAATCGAAGAAAATCTCTTTTTCAGTTGTAGCTGCACCATCATACTGGAGTGTGAAAGCCTGTGTATAAAGAACTCCACTTTCACCAAAAGCTTCTGCTCTTACATATGAACCAATTTTATCTGAATAATCATCAAGGTCAATTGTGTTACCAACTGCGATTACTTCACCATTTGCAATCCAATGAACTGTAAGTGCATTGTCAACATTAAGAGTGATTTTATCCTCTTTTTCATCAACTGAAACATTTGTTACCTTTGGTGCAGGGATTGAGCCGTCTCTATTTTCCTGTTCAAACTCTGTACCCCAATCGATGCCTGTTTCATGTGAGAATTGTGCTAACTCTTCTGCATTTTTAATATATCTGCTGACAGCGAAGAATGCACCGTTCTTAAGACAAGTCTGTACATTTTCTGAAGTGTTTTCAGGCATACATAAATCTGTCCATGCACAACCAACCTTATCAAGCTGATGAGCATCAGTTGTTGCTATTGCAAAGACATTTCTGCCTGTTGGAACAACTTTCTGGAGCAAAATATCCCAGAGTTTTCTATCGTATTTTGTTCTGCCATCTTTCTTTGAATTAATATCAATACCGATACAAGATTCATAAGTTGTAAGAATATTTGTGAACTTGTTTATAACATAACCATACCAGATATCGTCTTCGTTGTAAGCATCTGCCTGGCATTCTTCCTCTTTTGCTTTCGTATATTCACCAGGATGATTGATTACACTGAGTCCACCTGCTGATTCAACATTTTTTACAACCTCTTCATAGTTACTTGTGCCACCAACGACACCGTCACCATAATCTGCAAACCAACTGTTTACGTGAGCGTTGTTAAGAGATGTTGGATTCTGTTCGTTGCCAAAAGGTACTTCAATCATTGGTCTGCCATTTCTGCCAACGCCTGTTGTTATCTCATTGTATCTTTCTTCTGTAAGAGGAGTTACCACCTGTTGCTTGCCTTCAAAAACACCCATTATTTTGTAATAATTTCTTGTGTTTACCTGTTTCCAACCTCTTGAAACAATTCCGTGGTCAGTCAGTGCCAACACATCATAATCCTGTGCATAATGCTCCTCAATCATCACATTCATATCCTCATCACCATCTGATGCAGTTGTGTGACAATGCAAGTCAGCTTTATACTGGTCCCAGTTATCAAAATCCACAGTTTCGTATGGGTTATTTATTGTGTAATCAACATCCTCTGCTGCAAAAGAAATTACACAACAGCTGAACAACATAATTGTTGCAAGAGTTAACGAAATAAGTTTTTTCATATTACGACCTCGTTTCAGGTTTTTTGGATAAATAGCAACGGGACGCCGAGTCGACGTCCCCTACATTAAATTATTAGTCCTTAAATACTGCGTCGAATAATGGAAGCTTTGACATCTTCATTACTGAGCTGAAGAGACGACCACCTGTTACAGGAGTGATTCTGCCGAAAATCTTCATAAATTCTGCATCGAAGCCGAATATCATAAGCTCTCTCTTATTTTCGATGCCCTTCACAATCATATTAACCATCTTGTCACAATCTGTGCTGATAGCATTAATCATCTTTTCACCTTTTGCTGTGTTTGAACCCTGATTACGGAAGATATCTGTCTTTGTAAAGCCTGGGCAGATAACTGACACATAGCACTTGCCTCTTAAATCTTCTCTTAAAGACTCTGTAAATGACTTGAGAGCAGCTTTACTTGCTGAATATGTAGAAGTACCTGCAAGAGCCATTAAAGCCGCTGAAGAGGCAACGTTGATGATTGCAGGTGTGTTTGATTCAAGAATCATTGGTAACAATGCCTTGATTGAATAAACTGCTGAATAGAAGTTGATATTCATAACGCTTTCGATTTCTTCGATTGTGTAATTCTGTGTTTTATTGAACTTTGGCAAGATACCTGCATTGTTGATAAGAACATCAGGATGAATGTCATTTTCCTTAAGATACTCTGCAAATTCAAACCAATTTTCCTTAACAGAAACGTCAAAGAGTCTGTATGAGAAATTCTTTGCATACTCACCTAATTCTTCAACGAATTTTTCTGTCTTTTCCTTACTTCTTGCAATACCGATAACCTTACAGTTATGCTTTTTAAGTAAAGCTTCTGTAACGCCCTTACCGATACCTGCTGAAGCACCTGTAATAATGACTGTTTTGTTGTCAATCCAATTCTGTCCCATAATATTTTCTCCTTATTTATAGTTTTTAACAAAGTGTTTATAAAACGCAACGCAGTTTGCAACTGAGTCCACGTCAATATTTTCATTTTCAGAGTGTACTGAACCTAACTGTTGTGCTGAAAGCTTAATTGGTGCAAATCGCAACACACATTCACACACATCAGTAAGTGTTCTTGCATCTGTTCCTGCAGGCAGAATAAATGGTGATGCAGAATACTGAGGGAAAATTTCACCAATACAATTCATTGTATAGTCAAACTGTGGTTTTGACATATCTGCAGGACTATGATACTCGCTATCTTCTGTCATTTCAACTATTATATCATATTTTTTTGCAATTTGTTCAAATTTCTTTAAATCTTCTTCAAAATCTTTTTCATCAACAGGTCGAACAAATGCTTTTGCAGTACATTTTTTAGAAGCACTGCTACCTTCAACGTTGTTGAAAGTACAAGTTGTACCAATAAGCCCACCTGCCTGAGCATTGATTTTTGGCATTACTTTTTTGATAATTCCAGCGAAAAGCCAAAGATTTGCAAAAAGCATATTCATAGGGAAACCACAATAAGGTCCAAGGTGCTTAAACATTGCTTCAACCTGAGGATTTATTCGACGGATGAAGATGTCATTTGTTGTGATTTCATTTATGAATGCTGATATTCTCTCAACAGGTGTTGCCTTTGCACCTGCAGTAAGACTTGCGTGACCATTATCCGCAGTTGCGGTACATATAAGACTTATTCTTCCTTTTTCGTGAACTGCAACCATTCCGCATTTATCGCACTTCATTCCACCAAGTGGTGGTTCAATCAATGCTCCACCTTCGTCGAGAATTACTTCAAAAGTAATGTTATTCTCCTGAAAATATTTAAGTGCAGTAGGGATTCCGTCACCACCGATTTCCTCATTGTGTGATGAACCAATCCAGATGTTACAAGGTGGAATAAATCCCTCGTTAAGGAGTTCTTCAAGTGCAGAAAATTCCGCAAACAAAGGAGTTTTTGTGTCAACTGTTCCTCTGCCCCAGATTTTTCCGTCAGCAATTTCACCTGAAAATCCCCCGTGTTCCCATTCACCACTTACATCCACAACATCGTGATGAGACATAAGCATAATATTTCTGCTTTCGTCTTTACCCTTAATTTTATAAATCCAGCAATCGTCAGAAAATGTGAGTTTTTCAGCTGTTTTATGTACTGTTGGGAACAACTCTGTCATAACATCACGAAGTTTTGCAAATTCCGTGTCGTCATAACTATCATTTACTGAAATCGTTTTGCACTGAATCATCTTCTGCAGACGATTTACATAATATTCAATTTCCTTTTCGTTGTAAAAAGGTTTGAATTCGCTTAAAGTTCTTGCTTTTTTCTTTGCATTTACTGTATTTATTGCAAGAATTGCAACAAGCACCAAAATCAAAGCAAGAATTGTAAATAAAATAACCACAATCATTCACCTCTAATAGAAATATACATGTTTTTAATATCATCGTATGACAATGGAATCATATTCCTTTCCATAAGTGGTGTCATACTCATTTTTGTAAGAGTTTCGATTTCCTCGTCAGTTTTAACACCAATTTCAGTAAGAGTACAAGCCATTCCCATTTTCTTTTTAAGGTCAGAAATAGCATCTGCCATTTCGTAAGCATCTTCAAAACCACAATTCTGTGCAAACTTATTAAGTCTGCCGTCTTCAGCCTCTGCATTATATCTTGTAAAGATATCAAGTGTCATAGCACAAGCTTCGCCATGAGGCACACCATAAAGATTTGTAAGTGGGAATGAACAAGCGTGACTACCTGCTGTTCTTGGGTTTGAGAATGCTACACCTGCAACGATTGATGCCTCTGCCATTTTCTCTCTTGCAAGAAGATTATCAGGCTCACAATAGGCTTTATAAAGCCACTCAAAAACAAGTTTTGTAGCGTGAACTGAACAGCTTTCACAAATTGGCTGATGAAGAACACTCCACACACTTTCAAGAGCGTGACTAAGCACATCAAGACCTGTTGATGCAGTAACCTTAGGTGGCACACTTAATGTCAGTCTTGGGTCAACAATAGCTGCTTTTGGATACATAAGAGGGTCATTCATTGTAGATTTTACATTTTTGCTTAAATCAGTAAGAACTGAAATATTTGTGATTTCACTACCTGTACCACTTGTTGTAGCAACTGCAAACATTGGAATAACCTCATCTTTATTGATTGGTTTTCCACCTGTGTGGTAGCTTTCAATAATGTCATCACCTTTTGCAATTGCACAAGCTGCTTTACAGCAATCCATAGGTGAACCACCACCAAGAGCAACTGCAAAATCAGCATCATTTTCACGAAGCACCTTAACACATTCGTTTACATTATCTGTTGTTGGATTTGGTCGGATATTTGAAAACACAGCAACGATAGTACCATTACATTTTTTTATAATCGAGTCTGCGACACCATTCTTTTTAAGAGTATTTGAGCAGACAAGAACACCTTTTTTATATCCGTATTCGTTAATAATCTTTGGTAATTCCTGAATTTTATCTGTACCAAAATAGATTTTTACAGGCAAACTGAATTCCCAACTCATTTACAACACTTCCCTTGAATTATATTTCTTTTTTCCATTTCTCTGTTAATTGTATTAAGTACTTTTTTCTTGTCACCACTCCAGAGTGGTTCTACAAGTTGACTTTTTGGTGCATCACCCGTTATACGGTGAATTACGATATTTTCAGGTATTCTCTCAATACAATCAAAGAGAATATCCATATATTCTTCTATACTCAAAGGCTTTACAAAACCTTTCTTGTAATCCTCATATAAATCTGTATCTCTTAAGATATGAAGTAGTTGAAGTTTTATGCCATCTGTACCTGAATTTACTACAAAGTCAACGGATTTCAAAACCTCTTCTTTACTTTCATTCGGTAATCCAATAATTATATGCGTAACAACTGTAATGTTTCTCTTTTTAAGTTCATTTACAGCATTTTCATAAACATCATTTTTATAGCATCGACGTATGTATTCTGCTGAATTCTCATTTGATGTCTGCAATCCCAATTCAATCCACACAGGTTTGATTTTGTTAAGTTTTTCAAGGATATCAAGCATTTTAACTGAAAGACAATCAGGTCGTGTACCTATTGAAAGAGCCACAATATCATCTCGTTTTATTGCTGTTGTAAAGCATTTTTCAAGGAAATTAACATCACCATAAGTATTTGTAAAACTTTGAAAATATGCTATGAACTTATCTGTTTTTATTTTTGACTTAACTCTGTTTTTTGCATTTTCAATCTGTTCATTTATGTCTTTACCATTCTCTGCAAAATGCGATGAACCATTGTGACAAAATATGCAACCACGAGTGTCCAGGTTACCGTCACGATTCGGACAGGTGCAACCCATATCCAATGCAAGTTTATACACCTTGCAACCGAATATGTTGTTTAAATATTCATTTAAGGAATAATATGTATCTGTCATTTTATCACCGTAAGATAAATGCAAAATGCAAAGCGCAAAGTGCAAAGTATAGGAACTGCGTTGCAATTATAATAAAATCATCGATTATTTATTTTACATTAATTTGTATAAATTTGCAATAATATACGACAATTATGGGACATGAAGTTCATATTCCCCTATTTTTATTGACACCGAAACTATTTTCCTTTAAAATAGTGTAGAGTATTGAAAAATGACAGGATGTGCAATTTTGAAAGCAAAAACTTTACTGAATAAAGTTTGTACGAACTTTGCAAGAATATTTTTCTTCTGGATTGTGTTGCTTGTAGTTCATGCAAAGGTAAAAAAATATAAACCAACAAGCAAGAATTTTATTGTAATCGGTAACCACTCTGATGGTCTTGACCCGATTTATATTATGTGTTCTTTGAAAAAGTATATACGATTTGTTGCCGGTGACCATACAATCCTTAATCCATTTGCAAAATTCTTCTTTAAGGATATCTCCGGTTGGATTATCAAGGACAGAGATAACCCTGCATCAGTTCTTTTTAATGATATGAAGGCTGCTGCCCAGGAAGGTGTTCCAACAGGTATTTTCGTTGAAGGAACTATCACTCCAAATGGTGAAACAGGATTTTTCTCACCACGAACAGGTCAGTTTGTTAAAGATTTAGGTGTTTCACTTATTACATATCGTATCAAAGGTGGTTTCTTCCACACTCCTCGTTGGGGTACAGGTCTTCGTCGTGGTCCTATCCGTGGTCAAGTTGTCCACGAATATTCTGCTGAAGAATTAAGCCGTATGACAGGTGAAGAAGTTAACGAAATCATTAAAAGAGATATTTATGTAAATGCTTTTGAGGAGCAAAGAAAAAAGCCAAGAATATATAAGGGTAAAAACCTTGCCGAACACATTGAAAGAGTTCTTTATGTATGTCCTCACTGTGAGCAGGTTGGCACAATGCACTCAAAAGGAAATTATCTCACTTGCGACTGTGGTTATCAGGTTGAATTCGGCAGAGATGGTTTCTTCCATCAAAACAAAAAAGATTTGGTTTTTGACAACGTTCTTGATTGGGACAAATGGCAAAAACCAATTTGGAAACAAAAGGTACTTGAAACTCCTGAAAATCAATTGATTTTTGAGGAAAAAGACCAGATTGTTTATACAATGATTAAGAGAAAACGAGTTCAACTTTCAGAAGATGCAACTCTTCGCCTTTATAAGGACCGATTTGAACTTTATCTCAACCCAAAACAGACAATTGTTATGCCTGTTGACAAGTTAAAACTTGTTCTCAATGTCTCTGTTCAGTCACTTATGTTCATTGACTCAGAACATTTCCTTTATGTGAAAAGTAAGAACCCTACTGCAGCAGCAAAATATGTTGCAGCATGGCGTCATCTTATTGGAAAAGAATATAAGTAAAAAGTTTAAGGATGCAGAAAAAACTGCATCCTTTTTTGTAGTCAAATTCATTATGCCCTTTGGATTTTACGCTTTTATCTATTGTTCTGATTATTGTCGTTTTTCATGCTTGGGTTGTTGTTATTTTTGTTTTTCTGGTTATTGTTCTGCTGGTTGTTTTTATTATTCTGCTGATTGTTTTTGCTGTTATTGTTATTCATCTTTATCACCTCGCAATAGTATTATTACCTGTTTTATTTTAAAAATACTATTTTATTTTTCCAAAAATTATGATAAAATGAAAACAATAATACTGAGGAGAATAATTATGATTGATTTTAAGCGTTCTAAAAAAATATTTTTAAACATTTATCCTGACGAAAGATTGGCTGACAAACTTGAGAAATACATTAAAGAAAATAAGAAAAAAGTTGAATTTTTCCTTTTCTTCTGTAATAAAAAGCGTTGGGAAGTTACTCTCAAGCAAGAGCCAATGATGAAATTAGCACTTATTTACGCTTTTTTACCTATTGTTTATGACAGATATCAGGAAAAGAAAATCAGTGATGAAGTTTTCTACGACACTATGACTGATATTAAAATCTGGATTGACGACCATAAGGCAAGAACAAACGAAGATGGTCTTTTTGAACTTCATTGGATTATGCACCATATGAATATGAGTATTTTCAGAATCGGCAGACTTCAGTATCAGAAATGCATCTGGTATTTCAAACCTACTAAAACTCGTGACGGTATAAAGCTGTCTTTTGGTGAAAAAATTCTTAATATGCATATTCCTCGTGGTGAAAAGCTTATATATGAAGATTGTGTTAAATCTGTTGCTATGGCAAAAGAATTTTTTAAGAAGTATTTCCCTGAATTTCCAAATAACAAATATATGTGTTTCAGTTGGCTTTTGTATCCAGGCAACAAGAATTTTATGCCAGCAGACAGCAACATATTGAAATTCCAGTCAATGTATGAGATTGTTGTGGAAAAAGAAGAACCACAACCTCCTTATTTATGGCTCTATGGAGTTAAACTTAAAAATTCTGACTTAATGAAAAATATGAAAGAAACAGGAAGTTACGGATTCATCGACCAGCTTCCTCAAAAGAGTTCGTTACAGAAATCAACCATTGAATACATAAAAAATGGTGGTAAACTGGGTGAAGGAATCGGAGTTATTATCAACCCTTAATGTCTTAAAAGTTCCCTCATCAAAGAACAAATAATAAACAATTTATTCATACCTACAACTTGTAATTTTTTAAAGTTTATCTCCTGCTATAATCATATATTAAAATCAAAAGAGGCCACTTAAGTGACCTCTTTATTTTTTGGTGCGGACGATGGGAGTTGAACCCACAAGGAAGCAATATCCACAGGAGTCTGAGACCTGCGCGTCTGCCAATTCCGCCACATCCGCATATTAAAATTTTGCCCAAATATAATATCATTTTGAGTTATAAAAGTCAAGGCAACTTTTGTAGAAGTAACCTATACTAAATTAATTTGTTGTAATTCATCTGTAATGCGTCATAGACTCGATATTTTGTACTTACAAATAACAAAGGCAGAGTTAAAACCCTGCCCTATAATAATATTCATTTTTGATTATCACAATTGTATATTCCATTACACTTTTGCTTCTGTGCCATTGAACACATTTCTGCGTTGGGACAACCTATGCATTTTATACCCTTTTTCTTTTCCTTTACAATATAAGCTATGGCACACCCGATTATTAAAACAAGAATTGCGATAACAATAAAATTTTCCATATAACTCACCAATTTATTTTGCCAATGCTCTCTTTTTTACTTTTTCAGCCTGTGCCTTTTTTGCTTTTTTATCACCATTGATGCACAACACTACAAGAATTGCAACAAATATTCCAACTGCAATAAGGCCGCCTGCAAAACCTGCACCAAGTTTTCCAGTTGTAATGAGTGTACCAATCTGATATACAAGGTAACCTACTGTGAAACCTGTACCAAACTGAAGTCCTATTCCTGACCAGAACCATTTTGCACTCTTCATTTCAGAACGCATAGCACCAATTGCAGCGAAACAAGGGGGTGTGAAAAGGTTAAACATAAGATATGCTAACGCTGCAACCTTTGTAAGTCCCATTGTTGTTGCAACCTCGTTTGCACCACCTGTAAGAGCAAGTTCTTCTGTATCAATAAAGTTAGTGATTGCAAAGCATACTGCCAATGTACCTACAACATTTTCTTTTGCGATAAATCCTGTAACAGCAGCTGCTGCAAGTTGCCATGAAAGAACACCAACAACAGGAACTATAATATATGCAAATGGACCTGCAATTAAAGCGAGGATTGATGAATCTGCTGTTTCTGCAACTGTAAAACTCAATGTAAATGTCTGCATCACCTGAACAGCTGTATTACAAAGGAGAATGATTGTTGCAGCCTTTACAACATATGACCAACCACGCTGACACATTGAAAGGAATGCTCTTTTAAGTGATGGAACTTTATATTCAGGAAGTTCGATAATAAAGAATGATTTTTTTATTTTGTTACCTGTAATCTTATTAACAAGAAGTGCACCGATAAGTATAATAACGATACCTGCAAAATACATCAAAGGTCCAACCCATGATGCATCACCAAAGAATGCACCCGAAAAAAGTGCAATAACAGGGAGCTTTGCACCACAAGGCATAAATGGTGCTAACATTGCTGTTGCCCTGCGTTCACGCTCATTACGGATTGTACGACAAGCCATAACACCAGGGATAGCACAACCTGTACCTATTACGAAAGGAATAATTGACTTCCCTGAAAGTCCAACTCGTTTAAAAATAGGGTCAAGAACAACTGATGCACGAGCCATATATCCGCAATCTTCCAGGAGGGCTATAAGGAAATACATTACCATAACAAGTGGTAAAAATCCGATAACAGCGATTACGCCACCGATTACACCATCAACAAGCAAAGATGTAATAAGAGGATTTGCATTCTCAAAGAATCCAGCAATCCATTCCTGAACACCTTCAAGAACACCTGTAAGCCAGTCGGCAATCCACACACCTGGACCTGCCTGTGAAATCCAGAAAACAAGGAACATTACCACTGCAAAAATTGGAAGTCCGAACCACTTGTTTGTAAGAATGTCGTCAATTTCGTCCTGAAAATTTCTATCTCTTGTATAAACTCTTCTCTTTTCAACTGTTTTTACAATCTGATTCACAAACTGAAAACGTTTTTCATCAGCCTGACTTACAGATTTTTTATCTGTCATATCAATAGGACTCTGGATATACGGTGCTTTTTGTGGTCTGCCGATAATTTCTATTGCTGAATTAATAACTTCTCTCATACCATCAGCAGCTGTGGAAACTGTTTCCACAACAGGACAATTAAGCATTCTACCTAAAAGACCTACGTTGATTTCTGTCTGTTTCTTTTCATTGATATCAGTTTTATTAAGTGCAATTACAACAGGAATACCGAGTTCAAGCAACTGTGTTGTAAAGAAAAGACTACGACTAAGGTTTGTAGCATCAACGATATTGACAATTACATCAGGTTTTTCGTTATTAATATAATCTCTTGTAACACTTTCCTCTGATGTAAATGGTGACATAGAATATGCACCAGGAAGGTCAACTACAACAATCGCTTCACTACCATCATAGAGATTTTTCCTGATAGGACTTGCTTTTTTATCAACAGTAACACCAGCCCAGTTACCGACTTTTTCGTTTTTACCGGTCAAGGCATTGAACATTGTTGTTTTACCACTATTAGGATTACCTGCTAAGGCAATTCTCATAAATACATTCTCCTTAAATTTGTATCGTTAAATTCGAGTTGGACATGCTGTTAGCGTTTGCTAACTGAATAATAAAAATTTTCAGTTCACCTACACAACATCAAAATTATATTGATATTGCTTGGGCTAACTGAGTGTCAATACTGTATCGTGAATCCTTGATTGATACGATACAACCGCCCTTTTTACGGGAAATAACTGTTATTGGTTCACCTGCATAGCAACCAAGTGAAAAGAGAAAAGAATCAAGCTCATCATCATTGGTAAAAATATCCTTGATAATATATTCAATTCCCTCTTTAGCATTAGTTAAATTCATTGTATCCACCTAAATGTTATGTAAAATTAGCGTTCGCTAACTTTTCTGTTGTATATTTAGTTAGCCATCGCTAACCTAACATATAATACAATAAATAATACTGCTTGTCAAGTTAAAATATTACACCTATAGAAAATTTTGACAAAATTATTTTGTGTTTTTTCTACAAAGAGCAAGTAAATTTAAAGTCTTCAATAACTGAATTTAGATGGCAATAGTCAATGTGATGGCTGTTAAGTTCATCTACCAATTTTGTAACCAAGTTCATATTATCTGATATATCACAGAAATATTCCTTACTACCATCATCTTTCAAAAGCAATACACCGTAATTTTCTTTTGAAAACTCCTTAGCCTCTACCATACATTTCAATACATAATACATTAAAATCACCTCGAACTTTTTCATATGTGTCATATTGACAATATATTAATATATTTGTGTCGATTTGTCAATATTTTTTTAGAACATTTTTCATTTTAAGAAATTTTTTTGCATATAATATTAATAATAACAATCCAAACCATTTATTGTATGATACACCTATATAGCCGAAAGCGCGTATTTATGTGACTTTTTTAAATTTATATCGCTATATTTTTAAAAAACTCTTGACAAATCGCAAAAACAAGTGTATTATATTAAAGCACTCTTGAGAGGCAAACTAAATATCGCGGAGTAGAGCAGTTGGTAGCTCGTCGGGCTCATAACCCGAAGGTCGTTGGTTCAAGTCCTTCCTCCGCAACCAAATCAGATACCACTATTGATACAATTTAAGTCAATGGTGGTATCGTTGTTTTATATAGCATTTAAGCCATTTGAAAGAATTAAGCGTTGCATTTGGGAATTTTTACTCCTTCGTGCAACGCTTTATTATTGCTTATTTAGTTGATTAGCAAGAAAATCTATCTAACCTATCGTTAAATTACTGATAATCGTTATTTTACTGAAATTGTATTGTTTTATTTCAATATTCCCATTATGACTACAAAATAAAGTCAAGAATACAGTTCTACTATTGCTTCAAAATAAGCATCAATGTTTTCCCATTTAGCCTTTGCAGGAATATCACAGCCTGAAGAAACCATAAAGTTTGGATAATGTTTACATTCATCATAAAGTTTGATTGCTGTATCTTTTATTTCGTCAGGTGTTGCAGTTGTAAAAAGTACAGGGTCAATATTACCCATAACAATAGTGTCCGTTGGCATTTCTGGTAACATTTTTACAAGTGGAACTGCGTTACCAAAATGGTAAATATCAGCACCATATTCTTTGATTTCGTTCGTCATATCACCGATGGCATCACCACAGTTGTGATAACAG
>JAZLAH010000021.1:0-60924 GCA_045613065.1 Candidatus Fimenecus sp. | reverse complement strand
TCCTCCCCGTTTTTCGCGGGTGGAGTTACATTCTATCATAACTCCGCGAGTTTGTCAACAGTTTTTTTAAACTTTTTTAAGTTTTCTCAACCGCTGTGCGTTTATCTCTCGCAGACAGCTTTGATATAATATCACATCATTCCTCCATTGTCAACACTTTTTTAAAAATTCTTTTAAAATTTTTTGACTTTGACTTTTTGCACATTTTCTTTCACTGAATGAGTAATTTTCAGTTTAAATTGAATAATTTGGTTGGTTATGGATAGCATAAATAACAAATAATGCATATTCGGAGTTAATTATATGGACATTAAAAATGAAAAACGTACAGGCAAACAGATATTTTGGCAGATAGTTGCCATTATATTATTAAATGCTATTGTCATAGCATCAATCGGATTTGTTTATGAAAACACAGCAACACTTTCCAGTCTTGGGTCCCGTGGTCAGGAAGTCAGACAGATTCAAAGAAAGTTACAAAACTTAGGTTTCTATTCAGGGTCTATTGACGGTGTTTATGGAACTTCTACACAAAAAGCTGTTCGAAATTTTCAGAAGAGTTGCGGAATAAGTGCTGATGGAATTGCAGGACCTAAAACATTATTATATTTAGGTTTAGGTTCAGGCACATCAACATCCACCAACGGTTACAGTTCAAACGATATATATTTATTAGCAAAAGTTATTGCAGCAGAAGCTCGTGGCGAAAGTTACACAGGTCAAGTTGCAGTAGGAGCAGTTGTGCTTAACCGTGTTCAGCATTCATCATTTCCTGATTCTATTTCAGGAGTTGTTTATCAGTCAGGTGCATTCTCTGCTGTAAGAGATAGTAATTGGAATGTTGCTCCAGACGACACTTCAAAAAAAGCTGCAAGAGATGCTATTAATGGTTGGGACCCTACTGGTGGTGCTATATACTATTATAATCCTGCAAAAACGAGTAACCGTTGGATTAGGTCAAGACCTGTTGTAACAACAATTGGTAGACATGTGTTTTGTAAATAATAAAAACAATGGCGGGGTATTGTCCCCGCCATACTATTATACATAGTTAAAATTCTATGAATGCATATTTGATTGTTTCTCTATTATATGTATATGTAATATATAGATTATTGCCGTCGGCTATAATTGCAGGATATGAATATTCAGCAAAGAGGTTAACGCTTTCTTCAAGAGTGGTTACATCTTGCCAAGTTTCACCGTTATCTTTTGACACAGAGAGGATGAGTCTGTTTCTGACTTCCATTCCCACAGGAGTATAAACGAGCCATACCCAACCGTTATCAGTTGTAACGCAGTCTATACCACTATTGTTATTCATGAGACCTGTTGAATAAGCCTCACACCAAGTATATCCACCATCAGTTGAGTCTGTTTTATAAATTCTACCTGCTTGTGTACGGAACATTGCATGGATATTTCCGTCTTTATCTTCCCAGAGTGTTGGCTGAATCATTCCAACCTCTTTACCTCTGCTATCCTTTGCAACTACGAAATCAGTTTTTGTCCAAGTATTGCCACCGTCTTCGGAAATATCAAAGAATGCTCTCCATGAACCCTGTTCGCTTGATGCAGGTGCAATAATCTTACCATCAGATGTGATAAGAACTTTATTCTTTACAGGACCTCTGCCACCACTTGTATCCCCTGGTACAAGTTCTTTTGGTTCAGTCCATGTTTTGCCACAATCGTATGTATCAGTATATTTTGTAACCCAGTTTGGAATTTCCATACCAACTTTATAATAAAGTCTTACATAACTTCCATAATTCACGAGAACTGGATTCCAATGGGCAACAGTATCAGATGATGCCATCTGTTTTGGCGCACTCCACTCACTACCATTGTAAATGCTGTACCAGATTCTTACATCCTCATCTCCCTCTTCAGATCCTGCAAAAAATGCTGACATAAGATTTCCGTCATTCATTTTCACAACAGTAGATGCATGAGAATCACTGAAATATTTTTTTGCTTTGAAGATTTTACCCTGTTCAATAGTGAAGTCAACATCAGCTTTTTGATTCTGACTTCCCGTAAACACGCTGACTAATCTTTCAGTAAAATCGGTTAAGGTATTAACGGCAGTTTTAATTCCACCACAAGCTGATACCTGAGTAGTTCCAAAAATGGAAAGGCAAAGGATGATTGCTATTAATTTCTTTAATGTGTTTTTCATTTTCTTTTTCTCCTATTATGTAGGTTGTTATAATTATTTTATATTATTCATAAAATGAATATCAATATATTCAGTTGTATTTATCAAAAAGATATTCGAGGGCAATTTTGTATCCGTCAAGGCCTTTGCCGATAATATGTTCTTCACAAGCCATACCAGCATAAGAGATTTGTCGAAAATCTTCACGAGTACTTACATCTGAAATATGCACTTCCACTGCAGGGATTGCCACCGACTTAAGTGCATCAAGAATTGCGATACTTGTATGGGTATATGCTGCAGGATTGATTACGATTCCATCAAAGTTACCATAAGCCTCCTGAATTTTATCAACGATTGCTCCCTCATGATTTGATTGGAAACATTCAACCTGACAACCAATCTCGTTTGCCCAGCTCTCAACATCACAAAGCAAGGTTTCATAGTTCTGATTTCCGTAAATTTCAGGTTCACGAATTCCAAGCATATTGATATTCGGTCCGTTAATTACAAGGATTTTCATAATTTATTTATCTCCTCAAATATTTTTGCTGTCACTTCTTCAACTGTACCATTACCGTCAACTTCTATATGAGCAAACTGACGATACAAAGGCATTCTTTTTTCGTAAAGTTCTTTTACTCCGTGAAGTTGTGACAATGGTCGGTTTTTTGTTGGTAATTTTTCTACATCACGATTTATGAAAACTATTATTCCATTTTGTTTTAAGGGTAGATAATTTTCAGGTCGTGTTACAACACCACCACCCGTTGCGATTACACAGCTTTTTTCTTTACCTGCAAGATTGACCGCCACATTTTCACAACATCTGAAATAATCCTCGCCATATTTTTCGATAATTTCAGGAATGGATTTATTCTCTGCATTTTCAATCATTTCATCAGTATCCATAAAGTCTTTATTGAGTCTTTCAGAGAGCATTTTTCCAATTGTGGATTTTCCACAACCAGCCATACCAATTAAAATAATATTGCACATCTGTTTGAAAAGGACTTTTGTGATATTTTCGCAGATTTCGTCGTCAACTTTTGTATCGAAGAATATTTCGTGGGCTTTTTTTGCCTGAGCCACAAGCATTGGAAGACCTGCCATAGCAGGAATACCAAGATTCTGTGCATCCATTACAAATCGTGTTCTTAATGGATTATACACCACATCAAAAACTCCTTTAAGATTCGGAAACTTATCAATCTCCACAGGACTATTCATATTATCGGGATACATTCCCACAGGTGTTGTATTGACGATAATTTCTGCATCTTTTTGACTATATATATTAGTATAGTTAATCTCACCATTTCGCGAAACAACTTTAACTTCAGTAGCACCCATATCACGAAGCACTGCCTGAACGGTTGCAGAAGCACCACCACTACCAAGAACAAGTGCTTTTTTTCTTGAAATATCAATTCCTGATTTTTCAATCATATATTTAAAACCAAAATAATCTGTATTGTCTCCGTAAAGCTTTCCGTCACGAACTGTTATTGTATTAACAACACCGATTTTCATAGCTTCAGGTGAAATCACATTAAGATATGGAATTACTGATTTTTTATATGGAATTGTAACATTGATACCTTTGAAACTTTTCGACCTTAAAAATTCTTCAAGATTTTCAGGTGAAATTTCAAAAAGATGATAGTCTTTATTACCCAAGCTCATATGAATCTGTGGTGAAAAGCTATGAGGTAAATGTTCTCCTAAAAGTCCGTACATCTCAATTCCCCTTTTCAGTTATTATTATCAAGATGTTTTTCTTGATATGAACGAGAAATACTCATAACAGTTTCATAAAGTGTACGGGCATAAGAATCCAGTTCGTCACCTGCAAGATTTCCTATTCGGTCAAGAAGTTCTTTTTCTCTTTTCTCATCAAGAATTGGAAGATTGTTTTCCTTTTTGTACTGTGCAACTGAAAGACACAATTCCATTCTCTCTTTCCAGAGTTCGATTATTTTATTGTCAATTTCATTAATTTTTTCTCGTGTTATTGAAAGGTCTTCCATATAATAGTTCTTTCCTTTCTTGAGTATCATTCTTTACTCGTCAATAAAGTTTGAAAGAAAATTGTTCACAGTGCATTTTGAAGTGAGTGGTGCTGTATGTAGATACCGCCCCGAACAAAAATGTGCTGTGGGAATTTTACTCAAACTTAATAATATCTAAAATTGTAATTGCTGTGACTGCTTCAATTACAGGTACAACACGCTGAACTATACAAGGGTCGTGTCTGCCCTTAATCTGCAATTTCTGTTCAGTTTTATTTTCAATACTTACACTGTTCTGTTCTATATAAATTGATGGTGTTGGTTTAATGGCAGTTCTAAAAACTATTGGCATACCATTCGTAATTCCACCGTTTATGCCACCTGAATTATTTGTCTTTGTTCGAATTTCACCATCTACAATACAGAAATCGTCGTTATTTTCGCTACCAACAAGGTCGGTTGCAGAGAATCCATTACCGAACTCAATTCCTTTTACTGCAGGGATACCGAAAATATTTTTTGAAATCATATTTTCGACACCGTCAAACATTGGGTCACCGAAACCTGCTTTAACACCCGTTACAACACATTCGATAACTCCACCAACGGAATCCCCATTTTCTCTTGCTTTTTCGATTTCTGCAATCATCAGTTTACCTTGATTATCATTAATTACAGGGAAATCTTTTTCTTCTGTATTCCATTTACCTATATTTACATAGTCAATTTTATCATCATATATATTTTTGATTTTCTGAATATGGGATTGAATCTTGATACCCATATCCTCTAAAAACTGCATACATACTGCACCTGCAAAACAAAGAGGTGCTGTAAGTCTGCCTGAAAAATGTCCACCACCTGAAACATCATTGAAACCATTATATTTTACATTTGCTGAAAAGTCAGCATGTGATGGTCTTGGTGTATCTATTATATTATTATAATCCTCTGAATGTTGGTTTTCATTATATATAACCATACAAAGTGGCGCACCACAAGTAACACCATTAACGAGTCCCGACAAAATTTCAGGAGTGTCACTCTCTTTTCTTTGTGTCGATAGAGCATTTTTCCCAGGAGCTCGTCTGTCCATAAATTTGAGGACTTTTTCCATATCTATTTTCTTGCCTGCAGGAAGGCCGTCAATCACAACTCCGATACCTTTTGAGTGAGATTGACCAAAAACCGATATTTTGATTTTATTCCCTGTCATTGAGGACATTTGCATTACCTCCCATTTTATTGAAATCAGCAAAGAAATCAGGATATGATTTCTCTACTGCATTGCTTTCTCTTATTGTAACATTATTTTCACAAAGAGTTGACAAAATTGATACTGACATAACAATTCTGTGGTCGTTATAGCCATTCACCTTTCCACCTTCAAGTGTTTTTCCTCCGTGAATAATCATTCCGTCATCAGTTTCCTCTGCATATCCACCAACAGAATTAATCATTTCCACAACGGATTTTATTCTGTCACTTTCCTTTATACGAAGACGCTGTGCATTTATAATTCTTGTTTCTCTTATACAAGCTGTTGCTACAACTGAAATTATTGGCACAATATCGGGAATGTCGGAAGCATCAACTGTAATACCGTTAAGATTATTCTTTTTTACTGTGATTTCTGTGCCACTGATTTGCACATCAGCACCCATAGATTTTAAAATATCAAGAATTTTTTTATCACCTTGAGGTGAATTTATATCCAAATCGGTTACTGTTACTCCGTTTTCACTGAGTGCTCCAGCACAAAGGAAAAATGAAGCATTTGACCAGTCACCTTCTACTGATATTTCTTCAGGTGAAATGTATTTTTGATTACCTTTTATCATATATGTATTATCTTTTTCTTTGATTTCAATTCCAAATTTGTTAAGTACGGATACAGTTATATCAAGATATGATTTTGACTCAACAGGTGGAATGAGTTTGATGGTACTATCACCATTGAGTATAGGCAAAGCCATTAAAAGTCCTGTGATAAACTGTGAGCTGACATTTCCCTCTATTTCATAATCTCCTGATTGAAGTTGTCCTGTCAGATGCAATGGAAAATTGCTATCCGTATGGAATATAACACCTTTTCTCTCCATTTCTTCTTTTAGTGGTGAGATAGGTCTTTGTGGTAATCGTCCACTACCGTTAATTGTGGCATCAATACCCAATGCAGATACAAGTGGCAACAAAAACCTGAGAGTTGAACCACTTTCACAACAATCAAGGTCTGCTTTTTTGTTGAACTGATTTGGAGATACTGTAATTACATCACCATCAACAGAAATTTTTGTTCCCAAAGATTTAAGGCAACAGATAGTTGTTGCGATATCCTTTGACATCACATTGCAATAAATCTTTGTTTTATTTTCTGCAAGTGCAGCACAAATCAAAAGTCGATGAGCATCGGATTTTGATGAAATTGATTTGATTGCACCACTTAAAACAGATGGTTTACAGTTTACTGTCATTCAGTTCATACCTTTTTCTATAAAATTCTGCAAATCCTCAACAGGAAGTTTCATAATCTTGCAAAGACCATATTCCTCAGGAACGATAAGTGACATTGTATCAAAACTTCTCTTTTTATCTGAAAGAGATGCTTTGTAAAGGTCTTCTGCTGAATATTCACATGTAGTTGGTAAGTTATTCTTCTGGAGAATTGGTACAAGTGTATCGGAAAAGTCTTCGTCAGACATACCAACTTCATAAGCACCTTTTGTTGCAATTACCATCCCGATTGCAACTGCGTTTCCGTGAGAAACCTCAAAGTTACTGCATTTTTCAATAGCGTGACCGATTGTGTGACCGAAATTAAGAAGTTTTCTTTCACCTTTATCAAATTCGTCACGGTTCACCAAGTCGCCTTTAAGTTCAACGCATCGCTTGATTACATATTCTATATTTTCTTCTATACTGTTTTCGTTTAAAAATGTTAAAAATTCGCCATCTAAAATCATACCGTATTTAATGATTTCAGCACATCCGTCAATAAATGTTTCCTCTGGAAGAGTTTTTAAAGTATCGCAATCTGTAAAAACAGCAAGTGGCTGATAAAATGCACCACAGAGATTTTTTCCTGCGTCAAGGTTGATTGCAGTTTTACCACCAACAGACGAGTCAACCATAGAGAGTAGTGTTGTAGGAATCTGTACGAAGTCCACACCACGAAGATAACAGGAAGCCACAAATCCTGTAAGGTCACCAACGACACCACCACCAAGAGCCACAAATAAGTCGGTTCTTGTAATACTATTTTCCACACAGAAATCCATTATCTTGCCAAAATTTTCAAGTGACTTTGCATCTTCACCATGAGTGAAGACATATTCACAAACAGAATATCCACTATCTGTTAAACTATTTTTCACCTTTTCACCATAAAGTGAAAAAACAGTGTCATCAGAAACTAACACAATTCTGCAAAGTCTTTTAATTTCCTTAATTTTTTTACCAATGGTATCAAGAAATCCTGACCCTATATATACTGTGTATTCTTTTGATGCAGAAACTTTTACATTTTCCATAATATCACCCGTTGTTCCGTCTTTTTACGACTTTTTTACATTGTACCAAATTTGTCGCTGTGTAGTCAATTTTTTTATCAGAGTTTTTTGTTGCTTCTCACAATGACAACGGCGGGGTCAAGACCCCGCCCTACCTTTTTCTTATTTTAATAATTCTTTTATTCTGCTGTCGTATGCCTGTTTTTCGAATTCAAGTGAAACCGGCACATAATCATTATCAACTATGCTAATGAGGTAATCTGTAAATTGCGGATTAAGTGGAAAAATCGGTCCTGTGTGATATGTTGCAAAAAAGTTATTTTCGTGAACACCTTCGATTTTACTGTCAGGATTCATTCCGCAACCTGTTTTCATATTCATAAAAGGATATGGGTTTTTACCGTAAGAATGACTCAACAGATTTTTGAAACCTGTAATCTGCATACCATCAAATTCACCCACACTACAATCATTGTAACGGAGTTTTGAAAACTGCTTTGCATAATATGGATAAAAACCCAAACAGTCTATTGTAGTGCCTTTATCAT
Organism: Candidatus Fimenecus sp.; assembly: GCA_045613065.1. Classification (GTDB taxonomy): domain Bacteria; phylum Bacillota; class Clostridia; order Oscillospirales; family Acutalibacteraceae; genus Fimenecus. The sequence continues at coordinate 52,694 of JAZLAH010000021.1, read as the reverse complement.
CTTCAATATATTGACCGAAAAGTTCGAAGGCATTTCCCGTTGCAAGGATTACTCCACCATTATCAATTCTGTTTTTTATTGCATCTGCATACTTTTTTAACTGTTCGATTTCATTAAGCTGATGCTTTTCCTGACAAGGGCCAATAAGAAGAAAGTCAACCTGACTATTTACAAATGCAGGTTCATCGAAAAGTGATGTTTCTTTTATTTCAACCTCATATCCTGCAAGACTTAATTTTTTCTGTAAATACTCGCAATTTCCTCTGTCACCATAAAGGTTGTTATATTCAGGATAAAGAACTTCAATTATCATTTTTGACATAATTATTTATCCTCCTTCTGTGACATTGCATTTTTGATTTTTTCAACAACACTTGTTGCATAAAGTTCAAAATAGACAACTATATTTCTGCCAACAATACTCTTTTTGCTCACTTGTGTTGCAAGTTCATCATAATTTTCAAAAAGAACAAGTTTTCCTGTATCTATGCCTTTTATTTCAAGACAGTTTGCCACATCATAGCAACGACTTCCACCAACATATATAGTCTTGACGGTTTCGTTATTAAGTGGTGAAAAGTCAGTATCGTAAATCCATGAAATATCCTCGTGACCATGAACTTTATCATTTGAGTCAGTTATGAGAAGTACAACATCTTTTTCTGTATCTGTACTATCAAGGTATTTAAGACTCTGTGAACAAGAAATTGGGTTCTGGTTTTTTGAAAGCATTGAAACAACTTCAACACCATTATATTTCTTTTCCTGAAAACGACCTGTTTTTGATGACAAATCTTCAATACTGTTTTCAATTACATCAAGGTCTATACCCATAAGTCTGCAAACTGCACAAGCACCTGTTATATTGAAAACATTGAAGAAATTACCTTTTTGGAAAGGAAGAACAAGGCTTTCTCCTTTATCGCCATTGAATACGAATGTACCATTTTCGAAATCAACATCACTTGCAAAAAATCTGCTTTCAGGCATCGTGAAACCACAATGTGAACATTTTGGAACACCAATATGGTTGTAATGGAAAAACTCATAATCAAGTTTATGATTACAATGAGGACAAGCAATAAGGTCACAAACTGTATCAACACAAGTATCTGTACTTCTTTCAGTTTTGTTTACTGAATAGAAAACTCGGTTGCAGACACCATCACCCAAAAGTCCTGAAATACCATCGTTACCATTTAACACAAGAGTCGTTTTACTATCAAGATAGTCGTTAATTTTATCAAAAATAAATCCACTATGACCATTTCGCATAATTGAGTCACGGAAAAGATTTGTACAAAGGATATATTTAGGTGTGAATTCTGTATAGATATACTGAGAAGAACGCTCATCAACCTCAAGAACAGCAACATCGGCAGTAACCTTACCACCTAATGTGCAATGTGTAACCAAAGCAGATGCAAGCCCCGGAGCCATATTTGAACCCTTTGAATTATTTACCACTGTTTTTCCGCTATTACGGATAATGTGTGTCAGAAGATTTGATGTGCCTGTTTTACCGTTTGTACCTGTTACACAAATAGTGTTTCGAGGCATAATAAAACGAGAAAGTGCATCGGGACAAATTTTGAGCATAATAATACCCGGTGTATTAGTCCCTCTTTTAAATATTTTATCAAGTAAAAATGCTGTGATTTTACCGACAATTATTGCCATTAAAAATCTTAACTTACCTATCATTTTACAGACCTTCTTTATTTTACATTCTATTGAATATTATAGGATTTGCAGGAATTAAAGTCAATATAAAAATACGGTGACGAAAATTCATCACCGTATAATAATTTGTTTAGAAAATACTGTAATTCACAACAAGACCTGCAAACACAATTGAAACCATTGAAAGAAGCTTGATAAGGATATTGATTGCCGGACCTGCAGTATCCTTGAATGGGTCACCTACTGTATCACCTACAACAGCACCTTTATGCTGGTTACTGCCTTTACCACCGTGAACACCTGACTCAATATACTTCTTTGCATTATCCCAAGCACCACCTGAATTTGACATAAAGATAGCCATTAAGAAACCTGAAACTGTCGCACCTGCAAGCATACCAACGACACCCTTATAACCGAGAACAATTCCCACAACAACAGGAACTGCAACTGCGATTACAGTTGGCAACACCATTTCACGAAGACTTGCCTTTGTACAAAGGTCAACACAAGATGCGTAATCAGGTTCACTCTTACCGTCCATAAGGCCTTTGATTTCTTTGAACTGACGACGAACTTCCTTAACAACACTTTGAGCCGCTTTACCAACAGAGTCCATTGTAAAAGCAGCAAACACGAATGGAAGACATCCACCAACGAAAAGTCCGATAAGAACAACAGGGTTGATAAGGTCAAAACTTAAATCTGCTTCAGGATTAATCGCCTTTACCTTGTCCACATATGATGCAATAAGTGCAAGTGCTGTAAGTGCCGCTGAACCGATAGCAAAGCCTTTACCAGTTGCAGCAGTTGTATTACCGAGTGCATCGAGAGCGTCTGTTCTTTCTCTTACCTGTGGTTCAAGACCTGCCATTTCTGCAATACCACCTGCATTATCAGCAACAGGACCATAAGCGTCAGTTGCCAATGTGATACCAAGAGTTGAAAGCATACCTACTGCAGAAAGAGCAATACCATAAAGTCCCATTGATGCACTGTTTGCTCCACCTGATGCAAAATATGAAATAAGAACACTGATACCAACAATGATAATTGGAAGAGCTGTTGATTTCATACCAAGACCAAGTCCACCAATAATGATTGTTGCTGAACCTGTTTCTGAAGTTGCAGCAAGATTTCTTGTTGGTTTATATGTGTCAGATGTGAAATATTCAGTTGATTTGCCAATAAGCACACCTGCAAGAAGACCTGAAATAATCGCTGCATAAAGCCCCATATTACCATTGAGTACAAAATATACGATTGGGAATGCAAGCACTGCAATTGCTATTGCACTGAAATTTGTACCTCTGCTCAATGCTTTAAGAAGTTGTTTCTGGTCAATGCTTTCACCTGTACGCACAAGAACTGTTCCGAGAATTGACATTATAATACCGAGCGCTGCTAAAAGCATTGGTACAGCCATACCCTTTACGTCTCCACCAAATGCAGAAACACCAAGTGCTGAAGCAGAAATAATTGAACCAACGTATGATTCATAAAGGTCTGCACCCATACCTGCAACGTCACCAACATTATCACCAACGTTATCAGCGATAACAGCAGGGTTACGAGGGTCATCCTCAGGAATACCAGCTTCAACCTTACCAACAAGGTCAGCACCAACGTCAGCAGCCTTTGTAAAGATACCGCCACCTACACGAGCAAAAAGTGCCATTGAAGAAGCACCCATACCGAATGTAATCATTGCAGCAGTAATGTCTGCAGGAGCAAGACCAAATACAAATTTAAGTAATGTGTACCAGATTGCAATATCTAATAGTCCAAGACCTACTACTGTAAATCCCATAACTGAGCCTGCTGAAAATGCTACACGAAGACCTTTGTTGAGCCCATCACGACAAGCATTTGCTGTTCTCGCATTTGAAAGAGTTGCAATTTTCATCCCAACAAAACCTGAAAGTGCAGAGAAAAGTCCACCTGTAATAAATGCGAATGGCACATACCATGTAAGCAACTTGAACGTTGCCATAAGACAGAGTATAACAAACATTCCGATAAAGAAAATGGAAACTACTGAATACTGTCTTTTCAAATATGCATTAGCACCTTTTCGTATTGACTGAGAGATTTTTTTCATTTTATCTGTTCCCTCAGAGAATGCAAGAACCTTTTTTGCTGTGAACAATGCGAAAACAAGAGCAGTCAACGCACCGGCAAAGGTGAATAATGATAAATATTTTTCCATACTACAAGTCCTTTCTGTTTGAATATTTCATGATATCCATCATTATGTTTTATAAATAATATTATATACCCGCGAATAGGATTGTCAACATATTAACAAACAAAAAATTCAATTTTGTGAAATTTCAACAAACAAAACTTGCAGGATAATATTCAGGGAAGCATAAACATGTCGAAAAAATGAAATTAAAAGACTAAACTCTTGCATTTTAGACAACGTGTTTAATATTTTCCACCATTGGTAAAATATTAAATTAAAAACAAAAATACCGCGAGCCGATAGACAAGCGGTATTGCAAAAAAAGAATCAAATTATAATTGATATAAGCCTGACTTTTTCATAGCCTTTGTTAATGTTCTCTGTGCAAAACGACTTGCTTTTTCTGCACCATTCTTTGCACACTCGTTAAGGTATGCTTTATCATTAACAAGACGATTGAATTCTGACTTAAATGGACGAAGTTCTTCGACAACTGCTTCTGCAACCGCCTGTTTGAAATCGCCATAACCCTTACCATCAAAATCTTTTTCAATCTGTTCATATGAAAGACCTGTACAGCAAGAGTAAATTCCCATAAGGTTGTTGATGCCATCTTTACCATCAGCATAACGAACCTTTGCTTCAGAGTCAGTAACTGCACTCTTAATTTTCTTTACAATCACATTGTCATCATCAAGCATTGAGATATAACTCTTTGGATTTGGGTCGGACTTACTCATTTTTGCAAATGGGTCCTGAAGTGACATAACACGAGCACCAACCTTACCGATAAATGGTTCTGGCATTGTGAATGTGTTTCCATAAACTGTATTGAATCTATCGGCAATATCACGAGCAATTTCAAGATGCTGTTTCTGGTCAGCACCAATTGGAACATAGTCAGCCTGATAAAGAAGAATATCGGCAGCCATAAGAATAGGATATGTGAAAAGACCAACGTTTACATTTTCAGGATGTTTTTCACTCTTATCCTTGAACTGTGTCATTCTTGCAGCCTCACCAAACTGTGTACAACAATTAAGCAACCATGCAAGTTGAGCGTGCTGTGGAACATGGCTCTGAATAAAAACAATGCTTTCCTCAGGGTCAAGACCAAGCGCCAATAAAATAGCATAAAGTTCCATTGTATTTTTACGAAGTGTTGCTGGTTCAGGACGAACTGTAAGAGAATGTAAGTCAGCAACTGCATAAAGACAATTATAATCGTCCTTCATGTTTTTCCAGTTCTTAAGTGCACCAAGGTAGTTACCAAGAGTTGGTGTACCTGTTGGCTGAATAGCACTTAAAACTATCTTTTTCTTTTCTACGGTGTTTTCCATTTATATCACCTTTACTTAAAATTTTGTATCCTATATATTAAACTATTTTTTTGGTAGTTTGTCAATGATAAAATAATGGTGGGGTCAAGACCCCACCATACCTTTAATTAATAATATCTGTAAAGTGCAACCACTTTACCAAGGATGATTACCTCATTTGTGATAATTGGTTCATATGCATCATTTTCAGGTTGCAAACGGAAGTGACCATTTTCCTTATAAAATCTCTTCACAGTTGCCTCATCCTCAATCATAGCAACAACGATTTCACCATTTGATGCATAAGGTGTTTTTTCACAGATTACGATGTCACCGTCAAGAATACCAGCCCAAAGCATACTTTCTCCTCGAACCTTAAGTGCAAAAAGTGACTTATCACGGGAAACACGACCATTATATGCAATATATCCCTCAATCTGTTCAACTGCAAGAATAGGCATACCAGCAGTAACAGTACCCAAAAGAGGAACACTTGTTACATTTTCGGCCTGACCAAGAACACGGATTGAACGCTTAAGCAATGGGTCACGCTCGATATAACCAGCCTCCTCAAGAGCATCGAGATTTGCCTGAACAGAAGATGTTGAACGAAGTCCCACAGCAGAACCGATTTCACGAACTGATGGTGGAACACCACATTGTGAACGTTCACAAAGGAATTCATATATTTTTTGCTGAGTATCATTAATAGGACGCATAAAAACTACTCCTTATTTATATTTAATTAAAAAAACGCATAACTTTTTATATATTCTAACACATATTTTTAAAAAAGTAAACATTTGTTCGATATTTTCTTAAAAAATTTTTTATTTAATATTTAATTATTTGAATTTTAAAAGAATGTTCATTGTTTTTTCATATTTATAAGTTATTATACAAATGTACTCAACAAGAGTACAACATACCCCATCCTCAAACAACCCCTCAGGGCAGCAATGCCCGGGAAACGGACAGAACCGCAACTGTCCGTTTTTTTCTTTTATTTAAAACTCGCAATTAAAATCTTATGTGTTTTCTCGTCGGATATTTTTCCTGAATATAATTGGAATTCTCTGTTAATAATATTGACAGAGGTGTTTTGAATTGAAAAAATCTGTAAACCAGGAAAATGCTAAACGAATACTTTACTCTGTTGTTGTCCTTGTTCTATGTTTTGTAACGCTTTTTACCTTTTGGAAACAAAATAATGATAATGGTGATTTTATTCCAGAGACTGACACAAGCACAAAAGCTGAAACAGAAACTTGTCGAGAAATTGAGGCAAATACGCCCATCACAAATGTACCTGACGAAAGAGAAATTATAACCACAACAACATCACCAATTCTAACAATTGAATTTGCAATTCCGTTGAAAGGCACTACAATCAAGGAGTTCTCAAAAAATGAACTGGTAAAAAATAACACCACAGATGATTGGCGTATTCATAAAGGATTGGATATCAAAGGTGCATCAGGTGATAGAATCAACGCCATTGACAACGGTACTGTTACTAAACTTGTTCACAATGCACTTTGGGGAACTGTTGTAACTGTTGACCACGGAAACGGGTTCGTAGCTGAATACTATGGTCTTCGTAAAGACAGCACCGTAAAACCTGGTGATACAGTAAAGAAAAATGGTAAAATCGGACTTTTAGATGAAATTCCAATTGAAAAAAATGATGGAACACATCTTCATTTAGAATTATATAAAGATGGTGTTGCAATTTCACCAACTGAATACCTTGGAAAATCAGTTGATATATCATAATTTTTATGATAAAATTTCCTTGGTGATAGCGTGAAAAATCACGCTATCTTGATTGTATGTCCCTCAAAATTTGCCAATTGCAAATTTTGAGATGGACTAAATTTCCATCACGCCTTGTCCGACTACAGCAAGGAATGATATGATTATTTCATACATATTTGTAGTCGGAAAGGCTATGGAAAATATGGAACTTTATTTTTTTGATATAACCACTCAAAATGAAATAAACAAGGAAAATATGCCTGAAGCTGTACTTTCTCATTGCAAAAAAAAAGAAAGTTTTTTGGCTGCTGATGCACTTATCCGTATGGGTGTTGAAAATCTTCATTATGGCGATAAAAACAAACCTTTGGCTGACAACTGTTATGTAAGTATTTCTCACAGTGGAAATATGATTGCTGTTTGCAAAAGCGAAAAACCAATAGGAATTGATATTGAAAAAATTGATTATAAGAGAGATTTAAAGAAAATTGCAGAGAGATTTTATCACGGAAAAGAGTTAGAACTGTTTCGTGAAACCCCTACTGCAGAGATGTTTTTTGATATATGGACAAAAAAAGAAGCTTACAGTAAAATCAGTGGTGAAGGAGTTGGAGAAGTCTTCAACGGATTTGATGTATTTAGTTTAGATGGCTATACAATTGAAACTGAAAATATTAACGGATATATGCTTTCAGTTTGTGAAAAGATAATATAAAAAAATTAAGGGACACAACTCGTGTCCCTTTTGTTTTGATTAATAATTAAAATCTGCGTATTTGATTGTTGTTTCTACTGTGCCATCGCCATTTGCAGTTATTCCCATTGCCTTAGCTTCAAGACTTGCATAAAGTTTATATGTAATTAAAAGGCTTTTTGGGGTTCCGTTGGCATCAAAAGATACAGTGACTGCAACATCATAATAATTAGCGTAGAAATTGTTTAACTTACCACTTGATATAGCAGCTTTAATTTCTTTTTCCACTTCTGCACTTGTAACTATATCCTTTGATACGTGGCTAAATGCTGTATCTCCACCAACTGTTGGGTCAGCTGAACTATTGAGAAACAATGTAATCTGACCCTTGCTCTGCTTAACTTCCTTTATATCACTTTCTGTAAGGTTCATAGCAATCAAAGCATTTTTGCCTGCATCTGCCTGATTACCATTTGTATTGCCAATTCCAAGGAATTTATCAACTGTGCCCTGAATTAAAGATACTGAAACACCATCAACACTTAAAGGCTTAACATATCTGCAAGTTCTTGCCCAATTATATTTGCCATTTGCAGCTTTTGCTGTTTCTGCATTGAAGAGTGCTGCCAACTGTGCTTTTTCAGAATTTGCAGATGGAGCATCAGGAGTTTCTGGTTCTGATGGTTTTTCAGGTTCTGTTGGTTTATCAGTCTCTGTAGGAGCATCTTTTAAACCTGCAACAATTTGCAATACGATTCTTGCGTCAACAGCTGAAACACCAGTCTTACCATCAACATCAGCACCTGCTGCATTTTTAAGGTCAGCTTCTGTTTTAAGTCCTGCAACAACCTGTAAGATTAATCTTGCATCTACTGCTGAAATTTCTCCATCATCATTTACATCACCTTTTGTTGCTGCAAATGTTGTGAATGGAATTGCCATAACCACAAGGACTACAGCTAACATAACTGAAATAATTTTTGTGAATTTATTCATTTTTGCACCTGCTTTCATAATATGTAGGAAAATTATACCACAAGACAGCTACGCTTTCAATTGTATAATTACCAAATTTTTCTTATTGTTTTTGTATAATTAGACATAAAAATGGACGGTTCGTAACCACCCATATAAATTATTTATTCAATATATAATTTATTACCGCCTGCGCTGAACACTCAGGCAAGTTGATTTCTTCTGTTGCTTCTACCATATTTTCAAGATAATGGGCATCAGAACCACGAAAATGTTTCATACCTTTTAAAAGTTCGTGTTTTTCCTCATACTGAGGAATGTATGCTTTATGTGTAAATTCTGCTGCAGTGAAATTCATTTCCGTGTACATAAAACCAAGAACAGAAAGGACAGAATACGATGCACGGTCAAGGTGTGCAGGATAAACTACACCGCTGAATCGTGCAACCTCCTCCACAACATCATCAATGCTTATACCCGATGCAGTTGTAAGAAGAATTTCTTCTTTACCAAGAATTTTATCAGTATGGTCCATAATGTACTGATTTCCAAATATGTTTTCATCATTCATTACGGGAGGCATTGTCTTTTTTACATATTCCGAAAATTCAAGAGCTTTTTCTAAATCAGGAAAAAGGCAAACAGTATGAATTTCTTCTGATGTGCAAAGTTCCATTCCAGGCACAACTGTAATTCCCGCCTCCTCACCTGCTTTTATAGCCGCAGGACAATTAAGACAGGAGTTGTGGTCAGTCAAGGCAATAATGTCATACCCCATAAGTTTTGCCATATTAACAAGATTATATGGAGTCATATCGTTATCGCCACATGGAGAAAGGCACGAATGCAGATGAAAATCATACTTTAAATTCATAATATTTCACCTAATTTATTCGCAAGAACATAAGCATTATCTTCAGAAGAAAGAATTGCAACGCCCTGCATTTTTGCTCTCATTTTTGCATCCTCATCAAGTATTGAGTTTTCACAAAGGACAATACAGGCACAATCAGCAAGAACAGAAACTGCAACAGCATTGATGTTACCCATTACTGTAAACCAACAGTCACCACTTTGTGCTCTGCCCATTACCCAGCTAAGCAAATCCCCACAATATCCACCTGTGATTTCACGGTTCTGGTCACCTTCCACCAATACTTTAAGATTTAATTTTTCAACTAAATTATTAACTGTCATTCTTTTTCCTCTGTTCTAAAAGGTTTTGGAACAACTGCACCTTCACGATTTTTCATATTGAAAATACAGTCATCTAAATCAGCCTTGCCGATTACAACATCTTCTGCAAAACAATGGCAAGATGGTGAGCCACACATTCCACAATCAAGTCCCGGTAAAGATTGTTCCAATTCTTTTATTTCACTCATTTTCTGCATAGCCTCAAAAACATTGTCTGCAAGTTTCCAAGGAGATGCCAGGAGAGGTTTTTCCCAATACATTTCTTTTGGAATTGACTCGTATTCAAGGTGATTACAGGATACAGGCATATATTTACGAAGTCTTTGAAGACGTGCCTTTGCAACGAAAGGATTTTCAACCGTCAAAGGTCCTCCCACACAACCACCTGAGCAAGCATTAAGCTCTATAAATTCCAAGTCATTGAGTTTTTCGTCCTCTAATTCCTCAAGGACTTTAATAACATTTTCGATACCATCAGCTGCTAAATATCTATCTTTTAAGAGTGCTGCTGATTCACCACCTGAAGATGCCCAACCCACACCGATAATACCTGAATCATTTAAGTTTTCAAGTTCAATAATTTTATCCATCTGCTGTACGAGTACAGGATAAATGTCTTTAATAGCAAGAACACCATTTATGTATGACTTACCGTTGCAAATAGGCTGTTTGATTGATGAAATTTTTGCAGTACAAGGTGTAATAAAGAACACCCCGATATCCTCATCTGAAAGGCCTGTTTCTTGCTTTGCTTTTATTCGAGCAAGACGAGCTGCCTCTTCCATAGGAGCATTCAAATCAAGGACATTTTCAATAAGATTCGGAAAACGTACTCTTATAAGTCTTACAACAGCAGGACACGCAGAAGAAATTAAGGGTTTTTTAGTCTTAGTCATTGATAGAATAAGACGAGTTGCCTCACTTACAAGCTCTGCACCCTTTGAAACCTCAAAAACATCGTCAAAGCCAAGTCTTTTAAGTCCCGTCAACACATAATCTGTGTCGTCAAGGTTATTGAACTGACCATAAAGCGATGGCGCTGGCACCGCTATTCTGTATTTAAAATCAAGAATCTCATTAAGAGAATATTTCTCGGCATATTTTGCGTGATGCGGACAAATCCTTATACATTCACCACAGTCAACACAACGTTCTGAAATTATATACGCTTTTCCGTTACGGACTCTGATTGCATTTGTGGGACAACGCTTAAGGCAGCTTACACATCCCTTACATTTTTCTTCATCAAGTCTAACAGAATGAAAATAAGTTTCGTTCATATTTATCACTCTAATTTGTAAATACTTTTAGGTACATTGTTGTACCAACACCGACTGTTGAATCAATCTTCATTTCATCGGTGTATTTTTTTATATTGGGAAGACCCATACCTGCACCAAATCCCAATGAGCGGACATTATCCGGTGCAGTTGAATAGCCCTCTTTCATGGCAAGAGCCACATCCGGAATACCAGGACCCTGGTCAGCAAGCACCATACTTATAGAATCAGGTGAAATTTCAACATCAATTTCACCACCACCTGCGTGAATTACAAGATTAATTTCTGCTTCATAAAGTGCAATTACGACTTTTCTCACGATTTCAGGATTAAATCCCAAATCTTTAAGTGTCTTTTTTACTGAGCCTGAAGCCTCACCTGCACGAGTGAAATCGTCACCCGGAACATCGAAATGGAGTTTCAAATTGCTCATTTCATTGCGCCTCCTCGAAGCCCTTTTTCATAAAGCATACCACAAGAGGCAAACATTGCTTGTTTCGTTGTCATAAGAACAATATCTCTATCCTTTGCCAGGTCAATGATGCTCTGGTCAGGCTGTTTTCCACGAACAAACACGATACACTGCATATCCATCATCTCTGCAGTTCTTACAACCTGAGGATTTACAAGTCCTGAAAGGAGAACCGCCTGCTCCTTAACATAAGCTAAAACGTCACTCATCATATCACTGCCACAAGCAGTATAGACATCTCTGTCCATAAATTCCTCACCACAGATAACCTCTGCATCAAGGATTTCTTTTATTTCATATACTTTCATTTTGTTTACCTCCCGACATATGTCAGATAATATTTAATTATACACCAAATTAAAAATCTTTACAATGTTCCACTTTACCGAATTATATTCCGTTTATTTGTGAAAAAAGACAGAAAAAAGGCATCACCTTTCGATGATGCCTGATTTATTTGATTTTACTACAGATTAAGCAACTGTGTATGTAATCTTGTTTGTAGCTTTACCCTGACCGTTGATTGTAATAACAGCCTTAAGCTGCATCTTAGCTGAGAAACCATAGCTGATTTCAAGTGACTTGAGGTTGTCGCCATCAGCAACTGCTACAAGAGTAACGTCTGTGTACTGAACATCTGTGCTACTAACAGTAATAAGTGTTGTAAGACCTGCAATACCGTCAACAACTTCCTGATGTGTGAAGAAGTCGTTTGTTGCACGGCTCATAGCATTCTTGCCATCCTTCTGAGGATTTGCAAAGTTGCCAAGTTTAACTGTAAACTTGTTGCCGTTTGCTGAAGCATCCTTAACGTCAGCTGCTGTAAGAGTCATAGCCTTAAGAGCATACTGCTTATTCATACCTTCAGGAATAACACCATTCTTAACTTCACCATCTCTGTTACCAATTCCGAGGAATCCACCAACAACTGAGTCAAGAGACGCGTTTTCGTCGATACCCTGGATAATCTTGTTAAGAGTACCTGTTGCATTACCAACGTCGATAGCACCGTCTGGTGTGTAAGCACAAACACGAGCAAATTTGTAGCTCTTCTTTGCTGCAGCTGCTGTCCACTTGTTGAACATTTCGTGAGCGTTATCTTTTGAGAAAGCTACTGGAGCTGAGTCACCAGCAGGAGCATCTGTTGCATCGTCAGCTGGAGCGTCTGTTGTGTCATCAGCAGGAACATCTGTTGTGTCGTCAGCTGGAACGTCTGTTGTGTCATCAGCAGGAACATCTACTGTATCGTCTGAAGGAACATTTGCGTCATCTGATGGAACGTTTGCACCACCATTTACTACTACGTTCTGTCCTGCTGCTTCAAGAGCTTTTTCAGCTGTTGACTTACCGAGTGAAACAACACCGAAAGTAAGTGCGAAAGCAAGAACGATTGCTACGAATTTAATAAAATTCTGTGATTTGTTTTCTTTTTTCATTGCCTTAACTTCTGCCTGTTCAGGAGTTAAAGGTGCCTTATTTTTTGCCATAATTGACTTCTCCCTTCAATCTATAGAAATCGAATTAATACTTGATGTTTGAATACTTACCTGTGATATCAGTTTCACCTGTACCAGTTGCATTCATAATTGCAAGCTTAATCTTAAGTGTTGCTGAGAATGTGTATGAGTAATCGAGAGCTGTAATCTTACCATCAACAACTGTTGCTGTGAAGATAATCTTTGTGTAGTTAGCCTGTGATTCGCCTTCAACAACCTTAACTGCATTACCAACTTCGTTAGCAATACTCTGGTTAACTTCTGCAAATGTAACGTAGTCATTACAAGCGTGACCGAGAGCACTGTTAGCATTAGGATTTGTACAAGCGTTAAGCTGAATTGAGTACTTATTGCCGTTTACTGCGAAATCCTTAACGTCAGCTTCAGTAAGATTCATAGCCTTAATCATATACTTAGCGTCAGCACCGTCGATTTTGCCGTTCTTAACTTCAGCATTGATTGGCTTGTTGATGCCAAGGAAACCACCAACAACTGAGTCAAGAGAAGCGTTTTCGTCAACACCCTTGATAATGCTGTTGAGAGCGCTTGTTGCTGAACCAACGTCGATGTTCTTAACGATTTTACCTACACGATTTACTTTGTATGAACCTTTAGCTGCTTTTGCTGATTCTTCGTTGAAGAACTTGATAACGTCAGCCTTTGTTGAAGGAGCTGCACTGTCAGCTGCAGGAACATCTGCGTTTTCGTCTGCAGGAGCATCTGCATTTTCGTCTGCAGGAACGTCTGTTGTTTCGTCACCACCAAGAAGACTTTCGTCGTCTGCTGGTGCGTCAACGCTACCTGAGTTGTTATCTGTGTTTGTTGAATCATTGTTTGTAGCTGTACCAGCAACAACTGTACCGCCCATTGAAGGTGCAGTAAATGCGATTGCTACGAGTGACCATGCAACTACGATTGCAAGGAAAACTGCCAATGCTTTTGTAAATGTTCCGAAGAAAAGTTTGCAGTTATCAGACTTTTTAGCCATCTTTGCCTGCATTTCTTCAGGTGTGAAATTCTTTTTAGCCATAATTAGGGCTCCCCTTTCAATATTATACATACTAAATTTACAACAATTTTCTTAAATTGTCAATGATTTTATTACTTTTTTATAATCTTTTTATAAACGCTACCTACAGGAAGACCAACAACATTAAAATAATCGCCTTGGATTCCTCTTATAAATTTTGAAGCAAGACCTTGTATTCCATAAGCACCTGCCTTGTCATAAGGTTCATCCGTATTGATATAATCATTGATTTCATCTTCACTGAGTGGATAAAATTCTACCTTTGTTTCTTCAGCAAAGGTAAGTGACATACCATTACCAACTGCACACACGCCTGTAAAAACGGAATGAACTCTGCCTGAAAGACTTTTTATCATATTATAAGCATCGTCTTTATCCTTTGGTTTACCAAGAATCTTATCATCAAGTACAACGATTGTATCTGCACCCAAAACAGTTTCATCGTCTGCTCGTTCTACGGCAAGTGCCTTTTTTGCTGCAAGAAACACAACTGCATCCTCAGGTTTTGTGCCATCAGGAATTGTTTCGTCGGCATCGGCAACTCTTACTGTAAAGTCTATGCCTGCATTTCTAAGTATTTCACTTCTTCTTGGAGATTTTGATGCAAGAACTAATTTCATATTTTACCTTCCTGCTTCATAACATAAATTTTAAGAACCATTGTCTGGGTTTTACTGTCACGAAGCTCACCATTCATAACCATTTCAACTGCTTTTTCAAGAGGAATTTTATAAACTTCCAAAAATTCATCCTCATCAGGACTTTGTTCACCAAATTCCAAATCAGTTGCAAGATACATATGAATAATTTCACCACAATATCCTGGTGTTGGATAAAGTTTTCCTAAATCAACATAATTCTTTGCAACAGCACCCGTTTCTTCTTTAAGCTCTCGCTTACCAGCTTCAAAAGGGTCTTCGCCTTTTTCAAGTTTACCTGCAGGAAGTTCAGTTACGACTTCCATATAAGGATAGCGGAACTGTTTTACAAAATAAAGGTTATACTCATTATCAAGAGGTGCTACACAAACGCCACCATTATGCTCCACAATTTCACGTTTTGCTGTTGTGCCATTTGGTAAAAGTGCATCGTCAACACGAAGATTCACGATTTTGCCTTGAAATTTATATTCAAAACTAATTTGTTTTTCTGTTAAGTCCATAGTTCACACTCCGTATTTCTTAACCAATTCTTTATAATGTCTGCCTTTTTCTTCAAAATTTTTATACTCATTATAGCTTGAAGCAGCAGGTGACAAAATACAAGCACCGTCTTTTTTAGTGTTTTCGTAAGCATATTTTACTGCTTCTTCAAGGTTTTCAGCTTTAATAAGAGTTTTATTTGTACCGTTTTCAACCATCATATCAATAATTTTATGACCTGTGGTTTTTGTACCGATAATCACACTTAAATTACTGTTTTCAAGGTCAACAGCAAAATCATTATAGTCAATTCCTCTATCTTTGCCACCAATAATCAATGTATTTGCATTAATTGCATTGACTGCACACATAACTGCATGAGGAATTGTGGCAATACAATCGTTATAAAAAGTTATACTATTATATATACCAATATTTTCCATTCTATGTTCAATGCCTTCAAAATCATCAATAGCTCTCTTGGCATCCTCTGCTGTTACACCGAATTTCGATGCTGCAGTGAACGCATAAAGTACATCGTGACGGTTATGTTCACCTGCTAAATGGATGTTATTGATTTCAAATGGCAACTCATCGTCTTTTTTCACGGCAACAGAAGTCGATTCCACAGAATCCACATCAAAATACGGTTCTAACCCTTGTGTTCCGTTATATATAAATGTATCATTCTCATTCTGATATCTTACAATATTAAGTTTCGAATTAACATAGCCTGTCATTCCACCTTTGTAATGTTCAAGATGTTCCTCATATATATTTGTAAGAATTGATACATTTGGTGAACTTCTTGTAAATTCAAGTTGATGTGATGAAAGCTCGATAACGGCCATTCTGTCCTCCGTCATTTCTTCGATATAATCAAACACAGGAAGTCCCATATTGCCCATAAGTTCGCAATCAACACCACCTGCACAAAGCATTTTGTATGTAAGCGTTGATGTTGTGGTTTTACCTTTTGAGCCTGTTACACCAATTTTCTTACAAGGTGCATATTTCATAAACAAATCTGTTTGACAAGTTACATAAGTATTTTCAGGAATATCAACATTTACAAATGAGATACCAGGACTTTTCATTACAACATCGAATTTACCGATATGAGAAAGATAATCCTCACCACAGTAATACTCCACATTTTCGTCGTCGATTTTTTGTTCTCTGCCATCACCGATACCAAGGATTTTTTCAGGCAGATACTTTCTTATGTAATTATATGTGCTTTGACCCTCACGACCGAAGCCTAAAATCAGCACACTTTTATTTTTTAAAAACTCAATAATTGGAGGTAACATCCAACACAACTCCTTTTTGTCGCATACATATTTATTATACAATCGACATATGGAAAAATCAACAGAAAAAGAAAGTATGTATAAATAAAAATATATTTAAAAACTTATGAAAACATAGTTGCAATATTTAGGCAATTATGCTATAATTCCTTTAATGTGTTAAAGAATTCTATTTATTTTTCACATAAATGGTATACTAACGGAAAGGTAGGGAAGGCTTATGAAGGCTTATACCTCAAACAACATCAGAAATATTGCTGTGCTTGGTCACGGCGGAAAAGGAAAAACTACTCTTTGTGAAGCAATGCTTTATTTAGCAGGTGCTACTGACAGACTCGGTAAGGTTGCAGACGGTAATACTGTTCTCGACTTTGACGCTGAAGAAAAGCGCAGAAAGTCATCTGTTTCTTCAGCAATGGCTGCAATCGAATGGGATAACACAAAGTTAAATATTATTGACGCTCCTGGTCTTTTCGACTTTGAAAGTGGTGCAGCTGAAGCAGTTCGTGCAGCTGAAGCAGTTCTTATCGTTACAAGTGCAGGTTCAGGCGTTGACGTTGGTACAGAAAAGGCATTCAAGGCTGCTGAAAAGAGAGGCCTTGCAAAATTCTTTGCTATTACAAAGACTGATTCTGACCACAGAAGTTTCTATAAAACATTTGAAGCACTTAAGGAAGTTTATGGTAACAAGCTTTGTCCAACAATCATTCCTTATATGGAAGGTAATATTACAAAGTCATACGTTAACCTTATGACAGGTATGGCTTATGAATATGACGCAGATGGCAAGGCAACTAAAGTTCCTATGCCAAATGACCCTGTTATCGAAGAAATGACATCAGCATTTATGGAAGCTGTTGCTACTACTGACGATGAACTTATGGAAAAATTCTTCGAAGGTGAAACATTCACTCCTGACGAAATCCTTAAGGGTCTTTGCACAGGTATTTTCGATGGTTCAATTTATCCTGTTTACGCTGTTGCAGGTCTCACATGTGCAGGTGTTGACCAGCTCCTTTACAACCTTGCTTGGTCAGTTCCTGGCGCTTACGGTTATGCTGGTGAAACAGCAAAGAATGAAGCAGGTGAAGACGTTGTTCTTCCTTGTGATATTAACGGACCTCTTGCAGCAATCTGCTTTAAGACTGTTGCTGACCCATTCGTAGGTAAAATGTCATTCTTCAAGGTTGTAAGTGGTAAACTTGCAGGCGATACTCAGGCTTATAATGTTCGTACAGGCGAAACAGAAAAGATGGGTAAAATCGTTACTGTTAAGGGTGGCAAACAGGAAGACGCTAAAGAAATTATCGCTGGTGATATCGGCGTTGTTACAAAACTTGCAGGCGTTAAGACTGGTGACACACTCTGTGATGCTAAGAACATCGTAACTCTTGATGGTGTTAACTGTCCTAATCCTTGTCTTTCAATGGCAGTTAATGTTCGTAAAAAGGGTGAAGAAGAAAAGGTTGCTCAGGGACTCTTCAGACTTATGGAAGAAGACCCATCAATCTCATTCGCTATCAACAAAGAAACAAAAGAACAAGTTCTTTCAGGTCTTGGTGAACAGCACCTTGACGTTATCGTTTCAAAACTTAAGAATAAGTTCGGTGTTGAAGTTGACTTGACAGTTCCTAAGGTTGCTTACAGAGAAACAATCCGTAAATCTGCTGAAGCACAGGGTAAACACAAGAAACAGTCAGGTGGTCACGGTCAGTTCGGTGATGTACATATTCGTTTTGAACCTTGCGAAGGTGACGAACTCATTTTTGAAGAAGAAGTTTTCGGTGGTGCAGTTCCAAAGAATTTCTTCCCTGCAGTTGAAAAGGGACTTCGTGATTGCGTTCTTAAGGGCGTTCTTGCAGGTTATCCAATGGTAGGCGTTAAGGCTACTCTTTACGACGGTTCTTACCACCCTGTTGACTCATCAGAAATGGCATTCAAGATGGCTGCATCTCTTGCTTATAAGGCTGGTATTCCAAAGGCTGACCCAACAATCCTTGAACCTGTTGGTACTCTTGTTGCTCGTATGCCTGATGACAACCTTGGTGATATTATGGGTGACATCACAAAACGTCGTGGTAGAGTTCTCGGTATGGGTGCTGCTGACGAACCAAATATGCAGGAGCTTACAGCTGAAGTTCCAATGGCTGAAATGGGCGACTTCACAACAGTTCTCCGTTCAGTAACAGCTGGTCGTGGTTCATTCTCATTCGAATTCACTCGTTATGAACAGGCTCCACAGAATATCGTTGAAAAAGTTATTGCTGAAGCAAAAGTTGACGAAGAATAATTAAAATGCAAAGTGCATAGTGCAAAACGCAAAATTAAGGCGAGGATTAAATCCTCGCCTTTGTTGTTATATGAATATTTATGTGGTAAGCCATTCTAAACAAAATGAAGATGCTTTCCAACAGCAATATGTCAACCAACAAAGATTTTTCGTCATTGCACTCCTCAGAATGACACAGAAAAAAGAACATAAAAATAGGGGCAATTCGTGAATTGCCCCTACAATTTTACATTTTGCGCTTAGAATACTATTCTATAAAGTTCTACGATGATTGTCCAGAGTCTTGTGCTTTTAAGGAGGAAACTTATCTTATTAAGACACGCTAAAATTCCTTTGTCCTCTTCAAAATCCTGTACCGGTTCATCGTCAATCACAAGTGCCTGAGTAAGGCAAAGACCACCTTCACCAAAAACTTCAGCTCTTACATACTGGAAATCTTCTGCACCCTTGATAGTATCAAGGTCAAGAGTTACATCACGTGAGCCGATTGTGCTCTTATAAATCACTTTACCATTTGCAATAAACTGAACTGTATGTGCATTGTCAGCAGACACTGTAACCTTATGTCCGTCAACAGCAACCTTTGTAAATACAGGATATGGAATATCTGTATTTTTTACATCAAATGCTTCTGCAGGTCCGATAATATCATTTCCTTCAGGAAGATTTCTTGTCACCATAAATGATGCGCCTGTCTGCATAGTTTCTTTGATATTTTCGACTGTATTTTCTTCCATCATATAAATATTGAATGAACTGTCAATATTTTCGATTGTATGAGCATCAGTATTGCTGAAACCGATTACATTCTTACCATAAGGTAATGTGTACATAAGAAGATTGTCCCAAAGGATTCTGTCGTAAGGTGTAACGCTGTTTGTTTCGTTGAAAACCTCCATACCGATACATGAATCGTATTTAAGAAGAATATCACCGAAATACTTTACGTTTTTTTCTTTACTTACTATGGCAATATCACTACGGCTTTCTAACCAGTCACCAGGATGATTGATAATTGAAAGACCGCCACATTTTTCTGTGAATGCAACAGCATCTTCGTAGCCGTTTTCAAAGCCACCATAACCGTTACCAACACCTTCAGGTAAGAAGAAAGCGTTAACATGTGCCTTTGTAAGTGTCATATTGTTAAGCTCGTTTGCACCAACAACACAAGTCATATGACGGCCTCTTACTGTACCATCATAAAGCGGATATGTACCTGTTGTAATGCCTTTATATTCTTCATCTGTAAGGTGAGCTACCTTATAACCCAAAAGAGGCTGATAAAGATAGAGTGGAACTGTTGGTTGTTTTCTGTTCCATTCGACACCTGTTACACCGTGGTCAGAATTAGCTAAAAAATCATAATCCTGATTGTAATATTCCTTAACCATAGTGGCAAGGTCAACTTCAGCATCGCTGTATGTTGAATGAGAGTGAAGTGAGCCTTTATATGCACCCCAGGCATTTTTACCTTCCCAGATTACATCACTGTAAGGTGAAATGATTGAATAGTCATTGCTATCTTCTGCTGCAAAAGCAGTAAGAGTCAACAACGGACTGACACAAAGTATCATACAAAGAATGAGTGAAATAAGTTTTTTCATCATAAAACCTCCCTAATGGAATAATTATACAATGATTTTGCAGAAAAAACAATACAGAAAAGATAAATTAAAATCGCAGCGTGTTCAAATATTTCACAAAAAAAGACGGCCATACGACCGCCTTTTTTATATTATTCTTCCTTTTTCAATTGCTTTACAACCTGATTTCCATAAACGGCTGTACCTGTTACAAGGACACCTTGCACCACACTTTCAGGTGAGAGTCCTAAAATTGCGATTGTACCAAGGATTCCAAATCCTAAAAGTATGAGTGGAATATACTTATCAGGTATTTTTTCTGTACCTTTGATTACAGCACCGATTATATTAAGTACAGGAATCAGCAAAAGTGCATTTTCTGTAATAAATTCTATCATTTTTTCTCCTTTACATAATAAAGTTGATTATTGCTCCACAGACTGCTCCAATTAGAGCCACAACAAGCTTATCCCAGAACCAACTCGGTCTTCTTTTCAGCGTTTCGATGCTTTCCTTTAACTCTCCTAGAGTTACAAGCATACTGTCGAGTTTCGTTACACTCTGCACTTGAGTCAAAGTTACTTCATTAACTTTTTTAAACAGTATTTTTACATCGTCTTCAACTGCATCGACTCTGTGATTTAAAAGTTCCAATTCTGTCATAGACTCACTCCAAATCACTTAATTTAACATAGCCTGTAACAAAATTACCGATAGGCTTACGATTTACATTTCCTCTTGAATTTGTAATTCGTATTCTGTCATTTATAATCTTACCATCATAAACATAATAATCACCACTGATGGTTGTTGACGCAGTTGTCATTGTAGCAGAAGCATACAGCTTTTCACTTTCAAGTGTAATCATATCCCCTGCTTTATACACTTTTTTCACAGGCTTTTTCTCTGGTTTATGTGGTTTTTTCTGTGCTTTTTCATATCCATTCAAACCATTGTACTTCATAATTGACGGATAATGCTTGTACGCTTCATTCAAGTCAACATAGCCATTGATTCCGTTGACTCTGCCTTTTGAACTTTTCTGCCACATTCCGTAAGGTTTTGCAAACGTAGGCTTTGTTGTCCACTGTGCAAGCCAGATGTCATATTTATCAAAAATCTCATCAATGAAATAATTTTCAAGCCAATGTTTATTGGCGTAAATACACACGTAGTAACCATAGCTCTGCATTCTTTCACAAAATGCTTTTGCGATTGAAGAAACTCGTTCTTTACCCAAAGATGCTACGCCTGATTCTTCCATATCGTATGCAACAGGATATTCAAATTTCTTACCTTTTATTACAGAATGGCAAAAATCTGCCTCCATTACCGCTTCCTCAGGTGTTCGAGCATATGAATAATGATAAACACCGACTGGCATATCGACTTTTTTAGCATTTTCATAGTTAGTATCGAAAAGAAAATCCTCACTACCCTGACCCCAACCGAATGTTGAACGAATCATAGCAAACTGGATTCCATCGTTTTTCACAAGACTCCAATCAATTCTGCCTTGCCATTTTGAAACATCTATTCCCAAATATTTTTCCATTCTATCGCCTCCTTAACTAATGATTAAAATCCTATGATACTTCTTAATCCTGCCACAACTCGTCTTGCCATAACTTTATGGCCATCTTCATTAGGATGTGTAATACTCGTAGCAGTTCCAAATTCCTCTTGGAAATATAAATCTATATGATTATCGATAAAAGGAGTCATACAACATTCACTATACATATCAATAACAGGAATGCTGTAAAAATCACAAACTTCTTTTATTATTTCACCATATTCTTTGAGCGTCTTGCCATTTTTCAAGCTACTATTAGGTGTTGTAGCATTAGCACTCAATCTTCTTTTGATTGGCGTTGCAAAAACAATTGCTTTTCCTGGATACTTTTTAAGCAAACCCTCACACAAAAGATGTAAAGCACCATAGAATGTTGTTGGCACTCTATCTTCCATTGTCCCAAGTGGTGTATATGTGTATGTCCAATCGTTTGAGCCAATGGCAATATAAACAATATCAACAGTCTGAGCGACATCATCAACTATCTGTGTGTCATACCTTAATACCAAAGGATTTCTCGTTTCGTTATCAGGTTTACTAGCAAGAGCAGAACCACCTATCGCTTTATTTATAACACTCATTCCAAGTTTTTTTGCAACAATATTGGGATAAATGTTGGGATTATTTCTTTCATTTGTAAAACCTGTTCCTGCTGTTATGCTATCACCATCAAATAGAATTGTTTTACCCTCAAACCAATTTTCGAGTGCAACAGGCGGTAAATATTCAGGCTTTAAAGATTTTTTGTATTCTTCATATGTTGTTGAGGTATCACCTTTCTCAAATTGAGTGATATCCATATAAGTCTGTGCAGTTGAAAATCTTATTCGTATTTTTTCACTACCTTCAGGAAGAACTGGAATTTCAATCGACTTTCCGTTGGTCGTTGTGAAAAAATTAATAACAAGAACTTCATTTTCGTCAGCAATCTGTACACGATATGAAGTGTTTTTTGAACAGGTCAAAACATATGTTGCCCCTGATTCAACCTCTATCCAATCACTTATTGCGTGTGACGATGATGATGTTGTTCCTGCAACTTTACCTGCTATACTACCCGTTGTATCACTACATGCAATGCCATTTGTTCTTTTTGTATTGTCATACAGATTCTTACCTATTTCAAACGTATGTTCAAACTTTTCGTCAACTTCATTAGCCTTTTCAACAGCTCCTTGAACTTTTCCATCTGTTTCGGCTATTGCTTTATAAATATCAACAACACACTCGTCTTTGATTTTTTGGTAATATGCTTCATATTCCGTTGGTGTTGTCCCGAGTTCCAATTGCCTTTCTTTCATACTACCGAGGTCGTGAATACGGACATATCCTGGACTATCAATAGTAAATGCATTATTATCTGCTCCTGCTTGTGTTTTTATATATTTTTTATTTAAATCATATATGCACACACGGAAATTTGTATAAGAATTGCCCTTGTTTGAATAGATATAACTTCCTGTTTCAAGATAGATATAATCCGTTCTTTTAAAACTAGTTGCTACATCGTTATCAACACCCGTACTTGTAATTCCACCTGTTTCAAGAGCATTTTCGTCAAATAAGTTTTTGCCCAACTCAAACAAGTTATTAACTCCGTCACCTTTTTCGCCCCTACTACCTTTTTCACCCTTGTCACCTTTTTCGCCTCTTTCTCCTTTAAACGTGCCTAATCGAATAGCCTCAAAAAGTGCGTTAACGGAAAAATCATTCACTTTCGCAATTGAATTGTCTGTGTCAGGTGAATAATCAAACTGAAGATAGAACTTTCTTGGTTTTACAACCTGTGTTGTCTGTCCGTCTTCATCGATTTTCACAATATTAAAATAACACTCAACACCACCGAGCGAAGTCATTGTCACAGGAATATCATATGTAACCGCATTGGTTTCAGTATTTAATTCCAAATACTCTGTTCGTACTTTTGTGCCTATCAACGAACGATATTCAATATAATATTTGTAATCATCAACATAGGCAGGGTCAATATTGAAGACGATAGTCGTGGCATTATGTTCCCACATAACACCAGCATTTTCATTTATTTCTTCATTCGCCTCGGGACATATATTAATAGAAATAATTTTATTTTCCATATTTTCTCCTTACTTTTTATAGTAGTTTTTCAACTGTAAAGTTGTTTGTTCAAGTTCGTATTTTATTTCATAAAATTTACGAAGCTTTTTTTCAAGCTCCTTTACAGCATTGTTATCCCCCGACTTCTTTGCTCTCTCGATTTCCTTTTTACATTGGTTTATGAAATGCTGTTGTATTTTCACGTGCTTTTCATATTCCTTTCCCAACTCATAAAGAGTTCTTTTTTCAGTTTTCAATTTGTTCCCCCAAAGAAAAATAGGCATTAACCTGACTTAAAAATTCTGCTATTGACGGTGGTTTGATAATGTCGTTATAAAACAACACGTATTTGAGTGAAACATCAATTTTCTTTTTGATTTCACCAATCGTTCTGTAAAATGATGACCTGGAAATATTGTGCTTTTTTGAAATTTCACCGATTGACAAATTGTTGCTCCAATAGTCAATAGCAAGGTCACGCTCTTTTTCGGTCAACTCGTTTTCCATTACCTTTTGCATAGTATCCATAATTTTTTTGTCCTTGTTATACACAAGAAACTTTACTTGATTTGCTCTTGTCCCAGCATCAACAAATTCAAAATTTTCCGTGAGATAATAATAATCCTCTGTTGAAATGCAGTGAAGCTTTTCGTTCTTGTAAAGCATAAGTCTCTCCTTTCGTAATCAATGATTACCTTCTGACAAAAATAAAAAACGCATATATTTTCATATACACGTTTCATCGAACATTTGTTCGCCTTGCAATTATTATTGTAGCAGTAAAATATCAAGTTGTCAAGAAAAAAATATCCCAACCCGTCAACCCATTAAAAATGCGGACGGGTACCCCGGAACCCTGTTGTTTCACAATAAAAAAGACGGAAGTCAAAAAGACTCCCGTCATTTGTTCGTTAAAATTTGCTTTTTATTTAAAAAGAATAGATGCAATATAACCAAACCATCCAAGAATTGAATCAAAAAATCCAAGGATTGCGTCCATAAATGAATCTGAATTGTTAGGAAGGCTGTCTGGAACTGTTGGCGCTGCAAATGAAATGATATTCATTGCAAAAACCATTACTGCTGCTACGATTGCTGTGATTGTCTTTTTCATTAAATCAAATCCTTTCAAAAATTATAAATTTGTATATCCTCTACACAAATCCCTTATAATAACATAATTATAACCAATCAAAAAAAAATTGTCAACGAATTTCAAAACAAAAATTTCGTCAAAAAAGATTATAGACATTTGATTTTATATTTGAATATTATTCTTTGATTATTTCACCTTCATTTGAGAAAAATATGTATATAGGGTGACAGAGATAATCCGAATTTGCCTTTAAAATGGCTATTTTTAAGTCTTTTCGGCATTTCGGATTTGAACCTGCACCCTCAAAAATCTCTCGTTTTTAAGGTCGAAGATTTTTTACAGTGAGGATTTTTGGCAAGACAAGGCACCAAACGGAGCAAATCCTGACGGATTTGCGAGTATTTTAACGATGGATTGACAGAAATCAGCCTGCAAAAAAACAGGTTTGGATTATCTCTGTCACCCTATAGGAGGTGAAATTATGCTTTTTAACAAAAACCGAAAAATTGAAAAACAAAAGAACACACGAAAAGAAATTGAACGTATAAGTGAAGAAATCGCAAAAATTTGGAATAGTGACGAGGACACAAAACAATTTGACGCTGAAGGATGGTACACAGGAAACCCAAAGGACGCTGAAGTTCCAGTTCAGGATGCAGATGATTTGTAGGAAATGTAAATTGCAAAGTGCAAAAAGCAGAACGACACGAAGTATTGCGAAAAAAGTAACCATAACATGAAATTGAGTTATTTTAAAAAAATACTTGATTTTACACCTGTATTGTGGTATTATCTGTTACGTAAGAATATTCGTAGTTTTGAGAGAGTGGGGCGACCCGCTCTCTTGAATTTATACGGACAATTTTTCAATTTGACAATTTAATATTTTGGAGGTTTTATGAAAAAGAACACTGCCTCAGTGGTATGGGATATTGCCCAACCTATTGCTGAAGAATTAGGTCTCATTTTGTGGGACGTAAAATTCGTTAAGGAAGGTGCCAGATGGTATCTTCGAATCACTATCGATAAGGAAGATGGCGTAAATATTGACGATTGCGTTGATATGCACCACGCTATTGACGGACCTTTGGATGAAGCTGACCCTATTGAACAAGCTTACAATCTTCAGGTACAGTCCCCTGGTATCGAACGTGAACTTTGCCGTGACTTTCATTTTGAATGTTATTTAGGTGAAAAAATTCAGGTCAGACTTATCAAGGCTTTTGAGGGCAAGAGAGAATACAAGGGTGTTCTTATTGACTACGATAACGACAGCGTTACAATTGCCATTGATGAAGAAACTGAAATGAACATATTAAAAAAGGAAGCATCATGGATTAAGGCAGACGATTTCGAAGGAATCGGCAATATTGATTAATCCTAATAAAAATATTGGAGGTTTTATAGAAAATGAATAAGGAATTTTTCGAGGCAGTTGCCCTCATGGAAAAGGAAAAAGGTATTCAGGCTGATTATCTTTATGAAAAAATCAGCGAAGCAATCGTTAAGGCTGCAAGAAAAGACTATAACAACAAGGAAATTGTTGCTTGTACAATCAACCCTGAAAAGTATGAAATCAGAGTTTTCCTCAACCTTAACATCGTTGACGAAATTATGGATGAGGACACAGATATTCTTGTTGAAGATGCAAAGGCATACAGAGCAGATGCTGAAGTGGGTGAAATTCTCGAAATCGACCTTGACACAATGAAGTTCGGTAGAATTGCTGCACAAACAGCAAAGCACGTTATCCGTCAGGGCATCAAAGATGCAGAACGTGGTCAGGTAATCAAAGACTTCCAGTCAAAGACAAAGGACCTTGTTACTGCAAAGGTAAGCAGAATTGACCCAGTTACAGGAAACGTTACTCTTGAAATCGGTAAGGGTACAGCTGTTCTTCCTAAGGGTGAACAGGTTCCTGGTGAAACATTCACAGAAGGCCAGTTAATCAAGGTTTATATCAGTGATGTTAAGGAAACAACAAGAGGTCCAAGCATTATGATTTCAAGAACTCATTCAGGTCTTGTAAGAAGACTCTTTGAACAGGAAGTTCCTGAAATATACGACGGTATCGTTGCAATTCACTCTGTTTCCCGTGAAGCAGGTGTCCGAACAAAGATGGCTGTTAGCAGTACAGACGAAAATGTTGACCCAATCGGTTCATGTATCGGTCAGCGTGGTGCTCGTGTTAACAATATTGTTGAAGTACTCGGTGGAGAAAAGATTGATATTGTAAAATACAGTGAAGACCCTGCTGAATTTGTTGCAGCTGCTTTGGCTCCTGCAAATGTACTTAGTGTTGAAATCATTGACGCTACTGCAAAAACTTGTCAGGTAACAGTACCAGACCACCAGTTATCTCTTGCTATCGGCAACAAGGGCTTAAATGCAAAACTTGCTGCAAAGCTCACAGGTTGGAAAATCGATATTAAACCTGAAAGCGGTTTTTACGAGGGATAAGATTAAAAGCTTTTTAAAAGGAGATATTAAAATTGAAGCAGAAAAAAATTCCTATGCGAAGATGCAATGGTTGTAATGAACAAAAACCAAAAAATCAGCTTATCAGAATAGTAAAAAGTCCTGAAGACGAAATCAGTCTTGACCTTACAGGAAAGGCATCAGGCAGAGGGGCTTATATCTGCAACGACATTGAATGTCTCCGAAAAGCAAGAAAATCACGCAGAATCGACAGAACTTTTGAAATGACGATTCCTGAAAATGTTTATGACAGTTTGGAGGAACAAATCAAAAGAGATGATAAATGATAACTTAAGAGGATTTTTAGGTCTTTGTCGAAAGTCAGGAAAAATGTCTTTGGGACATGATGCTGTAATAACATCAATAAAAAAACGCAAGGCAAAATTGGTAATCACTTGTTGTGACACCTCCCAAAGACTTAAAAATGAAATGAAAGATGAATGTTCCTTTGATAACAGAAATATAAAATATGTAGATGTTACATTCAATATGAAAGAACTTTCGCTGTGCATAAATGCTCGTGCAGGAGTTATTTCAATCGACGATTATGGATTTTCACAAAAGCTTGAGAGTATTATAACGGGAGGTTATGAGAATGATTAAAAAGTACAAGGTGCATGAAGTTGCTAAAGACTTTGATATTCAAAGTAAATTTATTATAGAAAAACTTTCACAGAATTTTGAGGGAGAAAAGAAATCTCAGACTGCTCTTGAAGAAAAAGAACTCGACTTTATCTTTGATGTAATTACAAAAGATAATTCAGTTAAGAGTTTCGACGAATATTTCAATGCAGTGCCACAGGAAAAGCCAAAGGCTGAACCGAAAAAAGAAAAAGCTCCTGCAAAAGATAAAAAAGAAACAAAAGATAAGAAACCTGCTGAAAACAAAAAGCTGAACGCTCCTGCTCCTGCTCCACAGCAGACTCAGCAGCCAAAGAAAAAGGAAAAAGACCAGAACAAGCCTATGCAGTCTCGTACTAAAGGCGAAATGCGTCATATCGACACAAGAGCAAATTCCTTTGATGCTGAAAAATATAACGAAAAATATGAAAATATTGCTCCTGCAAATGCACACCAGAATGATAATATGGTTAAAAAGCAGAAGCTTAAACAGAAGAGTCAGCAGTACCGTAAACAGGGTATGAGAAGCGGTAAAAAAGAAACTGAAGCAGAAAGACTTAAGAGAATTGCAGCAGAACGTGCAAAGAAACCACCTGTAATCACAGTTGGTGACGAAATCACAGTTGGTGAACTTGCATCTCGTCTTAAGATGACTGCTGCTGAAGTTATCAAAAAGCTTTTCACACTTGGTATGATGGCTTCTGTTAACGAAGTAATCGACTATGACACAGCTGAAATCGTTGCAACTGAACTTGGTGCAAAGGTTAATCGTGAAGTTGTTGTTACTATTGAAGAAAGAATTATTGACGATTCAGAAGATGATGCTGAAAATCTTGTAACACGTGACCCTGTTGTAGTTGTTATGGGACACGTTGACCACGGTAAGACATCACTTCTTGACGCTATTAAGAATACTAACGTTACTGCAACTGAAGCAGGTGGTATTACTCAGCATATCGGTGCTTACAGAGTAAACCTTAACGGTCAGTATATCACATTCCTTGACACACCTGGTCACGCTGCGTTTACTTCAATGCGTGCTCGTGGTGCTCAGGCTACTGACGTTGCTATCCTTGTTGTTGCTGCTGACGACGGTATTATGCCACAGACTATTGAAGCTATCAACCACGCTAAAGCAGCTGAAGTTGACATTATCGTTGCTATCAATAAGATGGATAAGCCAGGTACAACTGTTGATAAGATTATGCAGCAGCTTACTGAACATGGTCTTGTTCCTGAAGAATGGGGCGGTGACGTTATCTGTGTTCCTGTATCTGCAAAGACACATATGAACATTGATACTCTTCTTGAAAACGTTCTTCTTACAGCTGAAATGAGAGAACTTAAAGCTAACCCTAACAGAGCTGCAAAGGGTATTGTTATTGAAGCTCGTCTTGATAAAGGTAAGGGTCCTGTTGCAACACTCCTTGTTCAGAATGGTACTCTTCATTCAGGTGACATTGTTGTTGCTGGTACAGCAGTTGGTAGAGTTCGTGTTATGGTTGACGATAAGCACCGTTCAATTAAAGAAGCAGGTCCATCAGTTCCTGTTGAAATCATGGGTCTTGATGAAGTTCCACAGTCTGGTGACGTATTCAATGCAGTTTCTGACGAAAGACTTGCTCGTGAACTCGTTGAAAAGAGAAAACAGGAAAAGAAAGAAGAACAGTTCAATCAGTACCAGAAGGTTACTCTTGATAACTTGTTCTCATCAATTAATGCAGGTAAAATCAAGACTCTCAATATCATCGTTAAAGCTGACGTTCAGGGTTCTGTTGAAGCAGTTAAGCAGAATCTTGAAAAACTTTCAAATGAAGAAGTTGCAGTTAAAGTTATTCACGGCGGTGTTGGTGCAGTAAGTGAATCAGATATTATGCTTGCTAACGCATCTAATGCTATCATCGTTGGTTTCAACGTTCGTCCTGACCCAGTAGCTACTGAAATTGCAGAACGTGATGGCGTTGATATGAGAATGTACCGTATCATCTATGACTGTATCGAAGAAATTGAAGATGCTATGAAGGGTATGCTTGCACCTAAGTTCCGTGAAGTTCTTCTCGGACGTATTGAGGTTCGTAACGTATTCAAGCTTTCTTCAGCTGGTACAATCGCAGGTTCTTACGTATTGAACGGTAAAGTGCTCAGAAATGCACAGATTCGAGTTGTCCGTGATGGTATCGTTATTGCTGAAGATTCAATTTCTTCACTTAAGAGATTTAAGGACGACGTTAAGGAAGTAGCTTCAGGTTACGAATGTGGTATCGGTCTTAACAAGTTTAACGACGTTAAGGAAGGCGACATTTTTGAAGCATTCATTATGGAGGAATACAGAGACTAATGGCAGGATATAGAGTAGGAAGAGTATCGGAAGATATTAAACGCGAAATCGTTGCCGTTATCCGTGAGCTTAAAGACCCACGAGTAAGAGATAAGTTTCTTACTGTTGTTCGTGTTGATGTAAGTTCTGACCTTTCATTTGCAAAGGTTTATGTCAGCTCAATGAGTGGCATTGACGATGCAAAAGAGGCTGTTAAGGGACTTACATCTGCAACAGGTCTTATTAGAAGAGAAGTCGGCAGTAAATTACACTTGAGAAAGACTCCTGAACTTAAATTTATTGCAGACGATTCTGTTCAGCACGGTATGGAAATATTTAAGAAAATCGAAAGCACAATTGTTGCTGACGATGATGAGGATGCGGAATGAAAAAAATTGATGTTATGGAGTGCGTGTCACTCTTAAAGGAATTTGATAATTATCTTATTCTTACACATCGCAACCCTGATGGTGATACTCTTGGTAGTGCATTTGCACTTAAAAGAGCATTGGACTTATTGGGTAAAAAGTCAATGGTACGCTGTAATGATGAGGTTCACCCAAAGTTTTCATATCTTTGGGACGAACTCGATAACAGTGAAATCACTTTTGATAAAATAATTGCAGTTGATGTTGCTGATAAAAAGCTTTTAGGTGACGAATTTGAGACAAAATATGGTGACAATGTATTTTTATGCATTGACCACCATATGTCAAATCGTGAATACGCCCAGAATCTTCTTTTAGAAGATAAGGCAGCAGCTGCAGCTGTAATTTATGAAGTAATCTGTCAGTTGGGTGTCGAAATCACACCTGAAATTGCAAACTGTGTTTATACGGGACTTGCAACTGACACAGGTTGTTTTATGTTTTCAAACACATCGCCTTCTGTACACAGAATTGCAGCTGACATTATGGAAAAGGGTGCTGACTACACACTTATCAATCGTCTTATGTTTGAAACAAGAACACTTTCATATATCAAGCTTGAACAGATGGCTGTTGCATCTATCGAATCTCATTTCGACGGCAAATGTGCGATTATGACAATCACACAGGACATGTTCCGTGAAAGTGGTTCAAATGCAGGTGAATGTGACGGAATCGCATCTATTCCTCGTAAAATTGAGGGAGTTAAAATCGGTGTGACAATCCGTGAACAGGATAATGGCAGATTTAAGGTTTCAATGAGAACAGTTGAGCCATACGATGCAGCAAAAATCTGTGCAAACTTTGGTGGTGGCGGTCATAGTGCAGCAGCAGGTTGCGAATTTGACTGTTCACTCAATAATGTAAAAGCACAATTACTTGAGATTATAAAGGCGGAATTTTAATGACAGGTATAATTTGTCTTGACAAACCTTGCGATATGACATCATTTATGGCAGTTAAAAGAGCCTCTCGTATTTTGGGTGTCAAAAAAGCAGGACATACCGGAACACTGGACCCTATGGCTACCGGTGTGCTTGTTATTATGTTAGGACATTGTACTCGATTTATTGAGCTTTTACCTGAACACAAGAAAAGTTATACTGCAAAGGTGAAATTAGGTATCACAACCGATACACTTGATATTACAGGTGAGGTTTTGAGTGAATCTCCTGTCAATGTAACGCTTGAACAGTTACTTTCGGTGGCAGAAAAGTTCAAAGGTGATATTTTGCAGACACCACCTATGTATTCTGCTTTGAAAAAAGATGGTGAACGACTCTATGACTTAGCTCGAAAAGGTATTGAAATAGAGCGTGAACAAAGACAAATCACCATCGAAAAATTGGAAATCTATGATTTTAACGAAACTGAGTTTTCAATGGATGTTACTTGTTCTGCCGGTACATATATCCGTTCACTTTGTGACGACATAGGCCAAGAGCTGGGTTGCGGTGCTGTGATGACAGAGCTTCGTAGGACTGAAGCAAACGGCTTTTCAATCAACAATTCCGTTACATTAGAGGAATTGGAAAAGCTTGTAAATGAAAACAATGCACAAAGCGTTATAACTTCAGTTGAAAAGGCACTTATAAGTTATCCTGAAATCACAGTTACAAAACCTCAGTCAAATCGTTTTCATAACGGTGGTGCATTGGGTTACGAAAGACTTCACGGTGAATTTCCTGTTGGAATTTATCGTGTTTACTCCCCTGAGCGAAAGCTTTTGGGACTTGGAGAAATATTGACTGAAAAAGGCGATCTGACAGTAAGGAGAGTGCTGATAGACGAATGAATAAACTTGCATTGGCACTGGGCACTTTTGATGGGTTGCACAGAGGTCATCTCAACGTATTAAATGAAGCAAAAGCATTTGCTTCACAAGGGTTTGTCCCTGCTATGCTTATGTTTGATACTCATCCTCAGTCAGTGCTTAAAGGTACTGCTCCTCCTCTGCTTATAACAAAAGAGGATAAGGAGGATTTTGCAAAACAAAATGGTGTTTTACCTGTACACATAAGCTTTGAGGATATCCGAAATCTTTCTCCTGAAAAATTTTTGCGTGATATTCTTATTAACAAATTCAATGTTGGTGCTGTTATCTGCGGTGAAAACTTTCTTTTTGGTAAAGATGGTGGTGGTAACAGTAAAGTCCTTTGTGAATTATGTGAAAAGTATGGTGTAATTTACAAAATGGCACAAAGCACCATGTATAAAGGTGGAATGATTAGTGCCACAAGAATCCGTCAAGCTTTGGCAAATGGTGATGTTAAAACTGCCAACGATATGCTTGGGAGAAAATTTTCTTATGATTTTCTTGTTGTTGAGGGAAACAAAATCGGCAAAAAGATTTTAGGCTTTCCAACAATAAACCAGCATTTTCCAAATGGGTTTATTAACCTTAAATACGGCGTTTATGCTTCACAATCGACGGTTGATGGTAAGATTTATCCATCAGTTACCAATTTTGGATGTCATCCTACAATCGGTGGTGACAAGGTGCTTTCAGAAACCTGTATTTTAGGCTTTGACGGAGACCTTTATTACCAGAAAATCAAGGTTGAACTGATTGACTTTATCCGTGCAGAGAAAAAATTCAGTTCAAAAGACGAATTAAAGGCACAAATTGATACAGATACCAAATCTGCTATTGAAATATTCAACAATTTGGTATAAAATGTTAATAGTGCTTATTTCCGAGTTTTTCGGATAGCAATATATAATTAAGGGTTGTTGGAATTGAGTATAGGGGTATAAAATGCTCAGTTCTTTTCACCAAAAATGAAAGGGAATGATTTATATGGCAAATGTATTTTTCAAGGCTTTCTGCCGAGTTTATCAGAAAGTAATTTATCTTGTTGAGTTCTTTTTACCTTGGGGTGAACCTGAAATGCTTACAGGTCCTGGAAGCATCAAAAAGCTCCCTGCATTTGTTAAGAGCAAGGGCGTTGACAATGTTCTTATCGTAACTGATAAGGGACTTACTTCACTTGGTCTTCTCAACTCACTTTATGAAGAAATGGACAAAGCAGGTGTTAAGTACACAGTATTTGACGGTGTACAGCCTAACCCAACTATCGACAACATCGAAACAGCAAGACAGATGTATCTTGACAATGGTTGTCAGGGTATTATCGCATTCGGTGGCGGTTCACCAATGGACTGTGCTAAGATTGCTGCTGCAAGAGTTGTAAAACCAAATCAGCCAATCGAAAAAATGCGTGGTATTATGAAAATTGGTAAGAAACTTCCTCCATTCTTTGCTGTTCCTACAACTGCAGGTACAGGTTCAGAATGTACACTTGCAGCGGTTGTTTCTAACCCAACAACACACGAAAAGTATGCTTGTAACGACTCTGTTCTTCGTCCTCCTTACGTTGTGTTCGACCCTGAACTTACAGTTGGTCTTCCTCCACACATCACTTCAACAACAGGTATGGACGCTCTTACACACGCTGTTGAAGCATATATCGGTAAATCAAACGTTCCATCAACAATTGCTTTTGCTGAAAAGGCAACTAAGATGATTTTTGAAAACCTTGAAACTGTTTATAACGATGGTAAGAATGTTGAAGCAAGAAACCAGATGCTTTTAGCTTCATACAACGCAGGTATGGCATTTACTCGTGCTTATGTTGGTTATGTTCACGCTATTGCTCATAACCTTGGTGGTTTCTACGGACTTCCTCATGGTCTTGCAAACGCAGTTATTCTTCCTGTTGTTCTTGAAGCTTATGGCAGTGCTGTTTACACACCACTTGCAAAGCTTGCTGATATCGTTGGTATCAAGGGTGCTAATGAAGAAGCAAAGGCAAAGGCATTTATCGCTGAAATCAAGGCTATGAACCAGAGAATGAATATCCCAACAGGCTTTGCACAGATTCAGGAAAAAGACATTCCAACAATCGTTGAACGTGCTCTTAAGGAAGGTAACCCACTTTACCCAGTTCCTGTAATCTTCGATAAAGAAAAAATGACAGCAATCGTTAAGTCATTAATAGTTAAGGAAACAGCAAACGTATAATTAATTTAATACATAAAAAATGACCTCTCACAACGAGAGGTCTTATTTTTTTGCTTTTCTCTAAGGAGAAGCCATTAATTATTTATTTGCAATCTTTGCGATGCTTTCTTCAAGCATTGCGAGTTTTTCGTTATACTTTGCAAGCTTTTCTCTCTGCTCGTTAACGAGTGCTTCAGGTGCTTTTGCAACGAATTTTTCGTTATTGAGTTTACCTGAAACGAATGCAATTTCTTTAAGCACACCTGCTTTTTCCTTTTCGAGACGTTCAAGTTCTGCCTTGAAGTCAACAAGTTCATCAAGTGGAATAAAGAGTCTTGCATCTTCTGTGATAATAGCAACTGCCTCGTCATTTTCATAACCCTTAACGATTTCAACATCACTTGCTGATGCGAGTCTTACAAAGAAGTTTGCACCCTCTGAGAATGTGTTTTCGTAAGCTGTTTCAATAAAAATCTTTGCTTTCTTTGATGGTGGAACATTCATTTCTGCACGACGGTTACGAACTGCTTTGATTGCTGTCATAACTCTTTCCATTTCGTTTTCGTCAGCCTTGAATGAAAGCTCATCAGTAAATACAGGCCATTCAGAAACCATAATTGGGTCACCATCGTGAGGAAGTGTCTGCCAGATTTCTTCTGTGATAAATGGCATAAATGGATGTAAAAGCTTAAGTGTGTTTGACATTACATAAACAAGAACTGCTTTAACAGTAGCCTTTGCAGTTGCACATTCACCGTTAAGACGGATTTTTGCGATTTCGATGTACCAGTCACAGAATACGTCCCAGATAAAGTCGTAAAGCTTCTGTACTGCAAGACCGAGTTCGAACTTTTCAAGAGAATCTGTAACATCCTTAACAAGGTCATTGTACTTAGATAAAATCCACTTATCTTCGATAGCAAGATTCTTTGGAACATATGGTGCAAATTCGTTTTCGTCAAGATTCATGAGAATGAAACGAGCAGCATTCCAAATCTTGTTAGCAAAGTTTCTACTTGCTTCAACCTTTTCGTCAGAGAAACGCATATCGTTTCCTGGGCTGTTACCAGTTGCAAGCGTAAATCGGAGTGCGTCTGCACCATACTGGTCGATAATTTCAAGTGGGTCGATACCGTTACCAAGAGATTTTGACATCTTTCTACCCTGAGCATCACGTACAAGACCATGAATAAGAACTGTATCAAATGGAACTTGTCCTGTATATTCAAGAGCAGAGAAAATCATACGAGAAACCCAGAAACCGATAATATCGTAACCTGTTACGAGAGTGTTTGTTGGATAATAGTGTTTAAGGTCTTCTGTCTGGTCAGGCCAACCAAGTGTTGAGAATGGCCAGAGTGCTGATGAGAACCAAGTATCAAGAGTATCTTCGTCCTGACGGAAGTTTGCACTGCCACACTTTGGACAAACTGACATATTGTCCTTTGTAACAACCATTTCACCACAGTCGTCACAATACCAAGCAGGAATTCTATGACCCCACCAGAGCTGACGTGAAATACACCAGTCACGAGTACCGTTCATCCAGTTAAGATAGTTCTTTGTGAATCTTTCAGGAATAAACTTTGTTTCGCCCTTTTCGACAGCTTCAATTGCAGGTTTTGCAAGAGGAACCATACGAACGAACCACTGCTTTGAAACCATTGGTTCAATTGTGTTATGACAACGATAGCAAGTACCAACTTCGTGCTTACGAGGTTCAACTTCCTTGAGATATCCACCTGCTTTAAGGTCTTCAAGAATAGCTTTTCTTGCTTCTTTAGTTGTCATACCTGCATACTTGCCACAGTCAAGAACTTCAGGTTCGTTTTCAGTTGCACGACCACTTGCAATAAGCTCGTCGGCAATTCTCTTATCCTCAGCACCTGTAAGGTGACCGTCATAAGTAAATGTACGAACGATTGGAAGGTTGTTTCTCTGTCCAACTTCAAAGTCGTTAGGGTCGTGAGCAGGAGTGATTTTAACAACACCTGTACCCTTTGTCATATCAGCGTGTTCGTCACAAACGATTGGAATTTCTTTATTAAGTAAAGGAAGGATTACGTGACAACCGTGAAGATGCTTATATCTTTCGTCGTTGGCGTTAATAGCAACAGCTGTATCACCAAGCATTGTTTCAGGACGAGTTGTAGCAAGTTCAAGCTTTTCGCCTGTTTCTTTAACTGTGTAAAGAAGATGCCAGAAACTACCATCCTGTTCTTCATATTCAACTTCTGCGTCAGAAATTGATGTGTTACAGCAGGGACACCAGTTAACCATACGATTACCACGATAAAT
Organism: Candidatus Fimenecus sp.; assembly: GCA_045613065.1. GTDB lineage: Bacteria > Bacillota > Clostridia > Oscillospirales > Acutalibacteraceae > Fimenecus. The sequence goes on along the minus strand of JAZLAH010000021.1, from coordinate 15,378 downwards.
CAAATCTTTTTCATAAAGACGAACGAAAACTTCGTTAACAGCCTTACTACAACCTTCGTCAAGAGTAAATCTTTCTCTGTCCCAGTCGCAAGATGAACCAAGCTTCTTAAGCTGTTCAATAATTCTGCCACCGTACTGTTTTTTCCAGTCCCAAGCTCTTTCTAAGAAGCCGTCACGACCTAAGTCTTCCTTTGTAACGCCTTCTGCACGCATTGCTTCAACGATTTTTGCTTCAGTAGCAATTGATGCGTGGTCAGTACCAGGAAGCCAGAGTGTGTCATAACCAGCCATTCTATGATAACGGATAAGAATATCCTGTAATGTGTTATCAAGAGCGTGGCCCATATGAAGCTGACCTGTAATGTTTGGTGGTGGAATTACAATAGTGTAAGTCTTTTTACCTTCTTCACGTTTTGCGTGGAAATATTTGTTGTCGAGCCAGGTTTTGTATATTCTGTCTTCAACATTTTTCGGATTATACTGTTTTTCAAGTTCCTTGGACATATATATTCTCCTTTTACACTGTTAATGATGTTATTATACTTGAATAAACCTTAACAGGGTCGTTTATAAAATTCTGTTTTACTGTTTCGAGCTGTAAACTATCAACAACATAAATTGACAATTTCATAAGCTCTGTGCCACGGTCAAAAAGTGTAAATGTGATAGTATATCCACCATCCTCTTCTTTTCTAACCTCGATATTGTTATCTCTTTCAACCTTTGCTCTTGTTGTGAGTCGGATAGCAGAATTAACGGCTTTTTCACGAACTGTTCGTGGAAGACTTGTCTGTAAAAGTTCAGCAGCTTCTCTGCCTCTTTCTGTAACAGAAATAACTTCTTCATCTTGGAGTATATCGGCTGTAATATTACCTGTTTTTAAAAGTTCTTCAATTGCCTGACCAACCTCAAAGAAATTTGCAAGTCCGTCTTCCTGCATTGCATCATTAAGCATCTGTCGTGTCATTGGTGCGTCAATGCTCTTTAACAGATAACATATAAGAAGTCGGATATCGTCACGGCTACGAAGACCACCAAGTTCAATTCCCGCATCAAATGCATCAAATTCCATAACTTTTACTCCTGCAATTCTTTAAGTATTTCTTTAATATCCTGACGGACATAAGTTGGTTTGATTTCACTGTTGTCAACATCTTCCATTGTGCTTTCACCACTTAAGACACAGATTGTGTCAACACCTGCATTAACACCGGAAGCAATATCAGTGTAAAGTCTGTCACCGATAACAACAGTTTCTTCTTTTGTAAAATCAGAACGCTCAACGGAAAATTCAACCATAAATCCGTCAGGTTTACCGATATACAAAGGTCTGCGGTTAGTAGCGTAATTGATTGCTTCACACATTGCAAAGCAGTCAGGCACAAGACCAAATTCAGTAGGACAACCTCTATCAGGGTTTGTTGCGATATATGGAATATCCTTTTTAGTCTGCAACAAATATGACACATCCCACAATTTTTTATATGTAAGCTCAGTATCATAACCAACACAGATACAGTCAGTATCCTCATCTGCTTCAGTTGTGATATTGACACCGTATTTTTCCATTTCAGCAATCATTGAAGCAGTTCCCATACAATAAATCTTTTTACCTGGGAAATGCTTATTAAGATATAAAGCAGTTGCTTGAGAAGATGTGAAGAAATTGTCCTCAGTCACCTTAATGCCCATATTTGAAAGCTTTATAACGTAATCCTTGACTGAACGTGATGAGTTATTCGTGATGAACACATACTGTCCACCGATGCTGTCGATATATGCAAGAAATTCGTTTACACATTCGAAAAGACGAGCACCCTCATAAATTGTTCCGTCCATATCAAGTAAGAATAATTTTTTATCTTTTAAAGACATTTTATTACCTCTTATCTATTTGCCTTAAGTTTCGCAAATAATTTTACATTTCCTGATTTCACCTTTGAGATAAATGCACCCTCAAGGTAAGTTAAAAATGAAGATTTTAACCTGACAGGAATAAGCATAATTTTCATTACAAGGGAATTTGGCTTTGCATATTTCAATGCAGTTTTAACATTTTCACTTGTAATTATATTTTTAATCTCCTGAATCTTTTCCTTAAAAGAAAGTGTACAGGCAGAATTAGTTACATTTTCAATACATCCGATTACTCGTTCGATATATCGACGATTAATCATTTCACGACTTTCTTCGGAATTAACATTCCAATATTTATATAAATCGAGCATCCAACCATGTTCTTCTTCACGCTTTTCGTACATATCACTACGATATTTTGCAGTTTCACTGTCACTTCTTGCTCTCATAAAGTGATAATAGCAATCTTCAAGAAGAACGACACGCTCTACATCACGGACAACATCAAGGTTGAATGGGAAATCGTCCCAGAAAGTGTTCTTGAAACGAATATCGTTATCCATTATATATTTTCTCTCAAAAAGCTTGTTCCAAGGAGTATAAAGTAAATTCTTGTCGAACATCTTGTGAGCATATTCTCTGAAATCCCTTTGAGATTTAAATTCTTTTGTAGGTAAAGTCTGCTTTTGTGTGTAAAACTCAGTATCAGAGTGATATGTGTCAATATAAAAACCAGCCACAACTAATTGAGCATCGTTTTTCTTTGCTGCATTGTACATATCCTCAAACATAGTAGGCTCTGCCCAGTCGTCAGAGTCAACAAAGTAAAGATACTCACCACGAGCCATTGGAATTGCAGTATTACGGGCACTTGGTGCACCACCATTTTCCTTGTGGATTACAGTAATTCTGCTGTCTTTTTTTGCATATTCATCACAGATAGCACCTGAGTTATCGGGACTTCCGTCATCAACAGCAATAAGTTCCCATTCTGTAAGAGTCTGGTTTTGCAGACTTTCGATACATTTTCCTATGAAATTCTGGACGTTATAGACCGGCATTATGGCTGTGATTTTAATATCACTCATTACCTAATTCCTCCTCACAAAGAGCCAATGCAGACTCAATGCATTTATCCATATCGTAATATTTATACTGTCCTAAACGACCACCAAAAATAACATTCTTTTCGTTTTCTGAGAGTCGTCTGTACTGCTCATAAAGAGCATTGTTCCTATCATCATTAACAGGATAATAAGGCTCGTCACCTTTTTGCCAATCGGCAGGATATTCACGGGTTATTACAGTTTTTTCCTGTTTTCCGAACTCAAAATGCTTATGCTCAATAATTCGAGTATATGGAATCTGTCGTTCATTGTAATTAACAACAGCAACAGGCTGAAATTCAGGAATTTGGAGAATTTCTGTTTCAAACCTTAAACTACGATAATCAAGCTCACCGAGAGAATAATCAAAGAAACTGTCAATCGTACCCGTGTAAACAGTTTTTTCAGCAATTGAGAGATATTCCTCTTTGTTTTCGAGAAAATCTGTGTTAAGGCGAACTTCAATTCCCTCAAGTAATTTATCAATAATTTTGTTATAACCACCTATTGGAATTCCCTGATAAGTGTCATTGAAATAGTTGTTGTCGTAAGTGTAACGGACAGGTAATCGTCTAATTATAAATGCAGGTAAGTCCTTACAATCCCTACCCCACTGTTTTTCCGTATAACCTTTTACAAGTTTTGTGTAAATCTCACGACCAACAAGGCTGATTGCCTGTTCTTCAAGATTTTTTGGTTCCATGGTAATTTCAGAACGCTGTTCTTCAATAATAGCTTTCGCTTCCTCAGGAGTAGTAACACCAAAAATCTGTGAAAAAGTGTTCATATTAAACGGCAGATTATAGAGTTTTCCATCATAATTTGCCATAGGTGTATTGATGAAATCATTGAAATCACAAAGTGAAGTCACATAATTCCACACTTTTTTATTGCTTGTGTGGAAAATATGTGCACCGTACTTGTGAACAGTAATACCCGCAACATTTTCGCAGTAGATATTACCACCCGTATGATTTCTTTTTTCAAGGACAAGACAGCGCTTACCCTTTTTTGTCGCTTCGTGAGCAAATACGGAACCAAAAAGTCCCGAACCCACGATGATATAGTCATATTGTTTCATAAAACACCCGTTTTAAGTGCAAAATGCAAAGTGCAAAGTGCAAAATGAACAACCATTTTAAGAATTGCCTTAAAAATAAATGTGGTTTTGCTCCACAAAGAATTGCTTGGAATTTGGATGAATTTTCGCTTTTAATGAGGAAGGCTTACGAGTGTAAGTCGAGGTCGAAAGGACGGAATTTCGCAAAAATACCACAATTATTACTCGTAATCATCTTCGTTTTCCCAGTTGTGGTATACGTTCTGTACGTCATCATTTTCCTCAAACATTTCAAGCATTCTGCCCATATTCTTGATGTCATCTGGGTTTGTAAGAGTTGTATATGTGCTTGGAACGTATTCAACTTCTGCTGAAACGAATTTGTAGCCCTTTGCTTCAAGGTCGTCACGAACAGCACCCATATCGTTTGCTTCTGTACGAACATCGTAAATTTCATCTTCTGCAATAAAGTCAACTGCACCTGCTTCAAGTGCATCTTCCATAAGCTGGTCTTCGTCAATTCCCTCTTTTTCGAAAAGAATTACACCCTGACGGTTGAACATAAATGAAACACAACCACTCTGACCCATATTGCCACCAAACTTGTCAAAGTAGTGACGAACGTCAGCTGCTGTTCTGTTACGGTTGTCTGTAAGTGTTTCAACGATAATCGCAATACCTGATGGGCCGTAACCTTCATATACGATTTCATCGTAGTTTTCACCACTGCCTTCACCTGCAGCCTTTTTGATAACTCTTTCAATGTTATCGTTTGGCATATTTGCAGCCTTAGCTTTTGCAATTACATCCTTGAGTTTTGAGTTACCAGCAGGGTCTGGTCCACCTGCTTTAACTGCAACTGCGATTTCACGACCGATTTTAGTGAAAACTTTTGCTCTGGCGTTATCTGTTTTTTCCTTTTTTCTTTTAATGGTACTCCATTTTGAATGTCCTGACATAAAAAACATACCTTTCCATTCTAATTTATTCGATATATTGTACCACACAACACATTATTTTTCAACAGTTATTGCAAGAAAAAGTGCGTCGCAGACCCTACATTTTGCGCTTTGCATTTTGCACTTTGCATTTTATCACATCTCTCTGCATACATTTAATTGAAAAGTTACGTAAAAAGGAGAGATAATAATGGATTTCAATACCCACAAAGAATGTATATCCCTTGGTGAATCAGGTTACAGAGGACGAAGCGAACACGCTATTGATATGGATATTACCTTGCCTGAATATCTGCCAGATATTGTAAGAATTCTTCGTTGTAGCTGTATTCCTGGAGTCAGGTCACATCAGGTAAATGGTGACAGAATCACAGCCGAATGCACTTGTCTTGTAAGAGTCCTTTATATAAATGAACAAGGCAGACTTTATTGTTTCGAACAGAATGTTCAGTTTGCAAAGCAGATTGAAATCAAAGCTGACGATAATACAAGAGATTATTTTGTAGGCGCAAAAACAGATTATATGAATTACAGAGTATCGGGACAACGACGATTTGAGCTTCATGGTGCAGTTACTGTTTTTGCAAAATCCTGTGGCAAAAAGAAATACGAAATCGTTTCTGACGCCACCGGTGACGGCATCACCCTTAAAAGTGAAAAAACAGAAATATGCAACCTGAAAACTGTTGTTGAAAAGATGTTTACTGTGACGGAAACTTGCGACGCAGGAACACTTTCAGAGCCAATGGGTTCAATAATTTCATCATCTGCAAGTGGAATTATTCACGAACTGAAAATCGTATCTGACAAACTGTTTTTAAAAGGTGAACTAATTATCCATACAGCATTTACAGGTACTGACACAGGAGAAATACAGACACTTGAAAATTCAATTAACATTAATCAGATTATTGAAGCCACTGACATTAGTGACACAAGTCGTGTTGATGCTCACCTGACAGTTTCTGACCTTGAAATCAAACCACGATTTGACCTTTCAGGTAACAAAAATCTTCTTGACATTTCTGCTTGTGTAAACTTTTCAGGTTACGGTTATGAAAACGCCACTATCAACTGTGTCAAAGATGCATATTCCGTAAAATACGAAACGGATATTAAAAAATCTGTCATATATACAGCCACAATCGAAGAGGAAATCGAGGACACATTCCTTTGTCGTGGTGTTGCAGATTTAAGTGCAACAGGCGTTTCAAAGGTTTTATCCTTTATGTGTACAGACTTAACATCAGGCTTTTCTGTTTTTGATAACAAATACTCTGTATCAGGTGAAGTTACAGCCGAAATAATCTATGAAGATATCAAAGGCGAAACCTGTTTTGCACAAAGAAACATTCCTTATGAATACAGCCGTTCTGCTCCCGAAACTGACGGAATTCTCACCTGCAACCCAAATTGTGATATTACAGCCAGAAGTTACGTTATCAATGGTGACGGTCAGCTTGATGTCCGAATCGAAATCAATGTACGAGGATTTATCTTCTGTGAAAAAGAAAATCTTGTAACAACTGAATTGCTTGTAAATAAAGACAGAATCAAGAATACTGATACTGCATCATTAACCATTTATTTTGCCGATAAAGGTGAAGCTCTCTGGGATATTGCAGAGAAATACAACACAACCGTCGATAAAATTTTAAGGGAAAATAAAATATCAGACACCTTTGTAAAAGAAAAATGCAAATTACTGATTCCGAAGATGTAGATGTAAAGGAGTGATTAATATGAGTACTTCAAGTATTTATGAGAACATTGCCACAAGAACGGGTGGTGATATTTACATAGGTGTTGTAGGTCCTGTAAGAACGGGAAAATCCACATTTATCAAGCGTTTTATGGACTCGGTTGTGTTACCAAATATGGAGGATGACGCTGTTCGTCAACGAACAACGGATGAACTTCCACAATCCTCTGCAGGTAGAACAATAATGACAACAGAACCTAAATTTGTCCCTGAAAATGCCGTTAAAATCACACTTCCTGACAATGCAAGTTTCAATGTGCGATTAATTGATTGTGTCGGATATATTGTACCCACATCTTTAGGATATATTGAAGGTGATATGCCGAGAATGGTGCGTACTCCTTGGTACGAAAACGAAATTCCATTTAATATGGCTGCTGAAATCGGTACAAAAAGAGTTATTACAGAACACTCAACAATCGGACTTGTAATTACAACTGACGGAAGTATAAGTGATATTCCTAGAAGTGACTATGAAGAAGCTGAAAAGAGAGTTATTGACGAGTTAAAGGAGCTTAACAAACCTTTTGTGGTACTTCTTAACTGTATGCAACCTGAAAGTGAAAGTGCCAAAGCATTAGCAACAGAATTATCTTCAAAATACAATGTACCCGTTATGGCTGTGAATTGTCTTGAACTTACTGAACAGGAAATCAAAGAAATCATAACTCAGCTCCTTTTTGAGTTTCCTGTAAAAGAAATCGGTGTTGACCTGCCGTTATGGTTGGTAGGACTTCCTGCAGGACATTGGCTCAAAGACGAAACATACAAAACTGTCACAAAAGCAATTCAGGATATTGAGTATGTCAGGGATATCGGCACAATGACAGAAACCCTTTGCAACTGCGAACATATTGAAAATGCTGAAATTTCTTTAATGGATTTAAGTGTGGGAAGTGCAAGAATAACCGTTCGGATGAAGAATGGACTTTTCTTTAAAATCCTTGAGGAACAGACGGGAATTTCCGTTGATAATGAGCAAAACTTACTTACCTGTATGAAAGAATTGTCGCAAATCAGACAAGAATATTCACGAATAAAATCTGCACTTGATGAGGTACAGACAACAGGTTACGGAATCGTAATGCCAACCATCGACCAACTCACTCTTGAAGAACCTGAAATCGTCAAACAAGGTGGCAGATACGGTGTTCGTCTTTGTGCTTCTGCACCATCAATTCATATGATGAGAGCAGATATTAAAACGGAAGTTGCACCGATTGTAGGTAGCGAAAGCCAGTCGGAAGAATTGGTTAAATACCTCCTTGAGGGATTTGAGGAAGACCCACATAAAATCTGGGAATCAAATATTTTCGGCAAATCACTTAACGAACTTGTCAACGAGGGACTTCGAAATAAACTTTACCATATGCCGACAGATGCACGAATGAAATTTCAGGAAACCCTTGAAAGAGTAATAAACGAGGGTTGCAACGGACTGTTGTGTATAATATTGTAAGTGGAAAATGATTATAACTTTGCCTTCCACCTACGATGGGAAGGTGGCACGAGCATAGCGAGTGACGGAAGGGGGGATTTATTTCCCCCCCTCAGTCTTGCCTTCGGCAATCCAGCTCACCCTCAAGGGTGGAGCCTATTTTTGTTTGCATTTTTTATTGCTTTTCAATCCTTTTCTTGCTATACTTAACCCAATAGGAAATCCTGAAAATTGGGGGAAACAAAATGGCAATTCATATTCTTAAAGACAATATTTTTGTACTTGAAACAAAAAACACTCATTATGTGCTTGGTGTTGACAAGTATGGCTACAACAGACACATTCATTGGGGTAAAAAATGCAATATAAATGACTACGAAGCAAAGGACATTTGGGACGAAAGCTCAAATCACACTCGCCTTGATATGGCAAAACAGGAATTTACCGTTTTCGGTGGTACAATGTATCGTGAAAACAACTTGAAGGTGCAATTTCCTGACAAGTGTCGTGAAATCGACCTTGAATATGTAGGTGCAGAAGCTGATAACAATCTTCTCACTTTCACACTTAAAGACAAGGTTTATCCTTTGCAGATTACACTCAAATACAAAATTCAGGACAACGACGATATTATCACTCGTTGGGCTGAAATCACAAACACAGGTGACGAGGACATCGTAGTTGACAGAATGTTTTCTGCTGAGCTTACTCTCCCATCCGTTAATCCATATACATTCAAAAACACCAACGGAAGTTGGGGTGGTGAATACGTTGAAACAGAGTCCGAACTTCAGGGTGGAGCACTTGTATTCGACAGTAAAAAAGGCACAACAGGACACAATCAGTCACCATATTTCATAGCATATCAGAATGCAGACGAAAATTCAGGTGATGTTTACTTTGGAACACTTGCATACAGCGGTAATTTCAAAGTCCTTTGTACCCGTGACCTTTTCTACACAACAAGAGTGAGCCTTGGACTTAACGATTTTGATTTCAAACACATTTTAAAGGCAAATGAAACATTTGTGACTCCTATGGTTTACTGTGGTTATTCACAGAATGGTTTTGGTGAAATGAGTCGTCAGATGAATCGTTTTGCAATCAATCACGTAATGCCAAAGCAGTTCAACGACAAAATTCTTCCTGTTCTTTACAACTCATGGGAAGCAACTGAATTTGACGTAAACTGTGAGCATCAGACAGCACTTGCAGAGCTTGCAGCACGAATGGGTGTTGAACTTTTCGTTATGGACGACGGCTGGTTCGGTGCAAGGAATCACGACAGAGCAGGTCTTGGTGACTGGTTCGTGAACAAAAACAAATTCCCTAACGGAATTGATGAGCTTATCAAGAATGTAAATGACTTAGGAATGGATTTCGGTCTTTGGTTTGAGCCTGAAATGGTGAATCCTGACTCTGATTTATACCGTGAGCATCCTGAATGGGCATATCACTATGACACAAGAGAAGCACACACACTTCGTCATCAGTTAGTTCTCAATATGACACGTGAGGATGTTCAGGAATACATCTTCAACTGTATGGACGAAATGCTTACAAATCACAATATCAAGTACATTAAATGGGATATGAACAGACCACTTTCTGAAACAGGTGCAGAGAATCTCGAGTGCCCTCAGGAATTGTGGTACAGACACACAGAGGCTGTTTACAATATCGTTGACAAACTTAAGGAAAAGCACCCTGATGTTGCTATTGAAAGCTGTTCATCAGGTGGTGGCAGAAGTGACTACGGTGCATTGCTCCACTTTGACCAGGTATGGACCAGTGACAACACAGATTCCATTGACAGAATGACAATGCAAAAGTGGTTCACATACCTTAAGCCTACAAAGGCTATGCGTGCTTGGGTTACTGACATTAACTGGTACAACTCACCTATGAGCCTTGATTTCCGTTTCAATGTTGCTATGCAGGGTTCTTTAGGTGTTGGTGGAAATCTCACAAAGTACAGCCAGGAAGATTTGGAAATCGGTAAGAAAAATGTTACTCTTTACAAGGAAATCCGTCATCTTGTGCAATTCGGTGACCTTTACAGAATCCTCGATGCGAAAAAAGACGAAATCCTCTTTAACCTTTATGTAAGTGAGGACAAAACTGAAGCCGTTGCTTTCCTTACATCTGCACACACAAGCTTTATGAAAAAGGAAATTCCACTTCTTTTCTACGGTCTTGATGATGACAAGATTTACACATTCAATCTCAACAATCGTGATTACGAAAAGAGTGGCTCATACCTTAAAACAATTGGTATCCCAACACATATCCGTGGAATGGGATATAACAAGATAATAAAGATTAAAGCAAAATGAAAACGAGTCGGAGTAACACGACTTTTTATAAAATAATTTTTTCTACTAACTGTTTATTTATAATATATTTATTTTTTATTTATATTATATATTTATAGATTGCAGTTTTTGCAGTGGTCGGTTGCAGTTTTTGCAGTGGTCAGTTGCAGTTTTTGCAGTGGTCAGTTGCAGTTTTTGCAGTGGTACTATCGCAACGACAAATTATAATTTTATAAATTGTTTTAATTTTTTATTTTCAAGTTTGCACTAAAAAAGGCTACCCGTAGGTAGCCTTAATTTTATGTTATCCTTTAAGAATTTCTTTATAAAGACGGATGTATTCGTTTGCTGATTTGCCCCAGCTGTTGTCACATTCCATTGCACGTTTAACGAGAATGTTCCAACCTTCTTTATTGCTGTAACCCTCGATTGCTCGTCTGATTGTAAAGAGCATATCGTGAGCGTTATATGTTGAGAATGTGAAGCCGTTGCCTTCATTATCCCCTGAGTCCTTGATACTGTCACGAAGACCACCTGTTTCACGGACAATAGGAACTGTACCGTAACGAAGTGAAATCATCTGTGAGAGGCCACAAGGTTCACTCTTTGATGGCATTAAGAACAAATCACAACCTGCATAAATCTTCTTTGAAAGTGATGGGATAAATCCGATTTTAAGACCCATTTTGTCAGGATATTTGTCGGCCATTTCCTTAAAGAAGCTTTCGTACTGCCATTCACCTGAACCAAGCACAACAAACTGTACATCAGTTGTTGCAAGCAATTCATCAAGAACAGCCTTTACAAGGTCAAGACCTTTGTGACCAACAAGACGAGTAACCATACCAATCATTGGTACATCTTCTCTTACAGGAAGTGAGAAATATTCCTGTAATTTTGCCTTGTTAATCTTTTTCTTATCCTGGAAGTCCTCTGCTGTATAATTCACTTCGATATCCTTATCAGTTTCAGGGTTATAAAGAATTGTGTCGATACCATTCAAGATACCTGAAAGCTTCCATGAACGCTGATTAAGAATTGGGTCAAGACCGTGTGAATACCATGGGTCAAGAATTTCATTAGCATAAGATGGGCTTACAGTTGTAACTCTGTCAGCACACTCGATAGCACCTTTCATAAAGTTGCAGTCACCGTCATATTCGAGAAGTGATGCTGCACTTTCAGGAAGACCAACAACATCTCCCAAAAGGTCCATTCCGTATGTACCCTGATACTGAATATTATGGATTGTGAAAACTGTCTTGATGTTTTCATATCCAGGTCTTGTAGCATAAAGAGTATTGTAATAAACAGGAGTCAATGCTGACTGCCAATCGTTACAATGGATAATATCAGGCTTAAACTCAATGTGTGGGATAATTTCAAGAACTGCACGAGCAAAGAAAGCAAATCTCTCTGCATCGTCATAATAGCCATAAAGACCATCACGTTTGAAATAATACTGATTATCGAGAAGATAGTAAATTACGCCACCTGCTTTTGCTTCAAAAACACCACAATACTGTCTTCTCCATGCAACAGGAACTGAAATACTTGTGACAAATTTCATTGTGTCCTTAAGTTCCTGACTGATTGTATCGTAAAGAGGCATTACAACACGAGCACCGATGAGTCTTTTGCGAAGAGCCTGTGGAAGACTACCTGCAACATCACCAAGACCACCACTCGCCTTAAATGGAAGTGCCTCACTTGAAACGTATAAAACTTTCATAGTTATATCCTTTCAAATTTCTATTGTAGGAGGCGTCGACTCGGCGCCCCGTTAATTATTATATAACTTTTTTCGGGCTGCCGAAGTCGTCAGTCCCTACAAAATTCATTATAAATGCTTGGATTTTTGATGAATTTTTGCTTTTGAGACCGCAGGCTTACGAGTGTAAGTCAAGGGTGAGAAAGTGAAAATTCGCCAAAAGACTGCATTTATATCACAATTTCTTTACCAATGTAAACAGGATAACTTTCTGCACCTGAGAGAGTCTTATTTGGTGTAATAACAACGCTCTTGTCAACTACAACACAGTTAAGTGTAGCATTCTGTGCTACGAAACCGTCCTGCATAACGATAGAGTTTTTAACTACTGCTCCTTTTTCAACTCGAACCCCACGGAAAAGGATTGAGTTTTCAACAGTACCCTCGATAATACAGCCGTCAGCAACAAGTGAGTTTTTAACGCTTGAGCCGAGGCCATAAATTGCAGGCATATCGTCACGAACCTTTGTATAAACAGGTCTTTCTGCATTGAAAAGGTCGTCACAGTTATCTGGATTAAGAAGTTCCATATTTGTCTTGAAATAGCTATTCATTGACTCGATAACCGCTGAATAACCTGTTGCTTCAAAACCATAAATGTTAAGTTTGTTAACATTACCCTGAATAAGGTCTGTTTCGAAATCGCTATGATTAAGGCTGATTGCTTCGTGAATAAGTCTTTCAAGAAGAGCCTTTTTCATAAGGATAACATTAAGTGAGTAATTTACATTTTCTTCTGTTACAGGAGAAAGTGAAATTTTTTCTGCCTTGCCCTCGTCATTCATCTGGAGAACAATCATATCCTTAAGAGCAGGAATCTTACCGTTTTTATAAACGATTGTCATATCAGCATTTTTTGCTGTATGGTAATCCATAAGAGCCTCTACATCAAGGTTGAAAACAACATTACAGTCAGAGAGAAGAACGTATTCCTCATCCGAACGACTGATGAAGCCCATACTCTCCTTTAATGAAGAGAGCTTGTCACGGTGTCCACCTGCATCATTTGTTGAAAATGGAGGAAGAATGAAAAGACCGTCATTTTTACGGGATAAGTCCCAAGGCTTACCTGTACCCATATGGTCCATAAGTGACTGGTAGTTACTCTTTGTAAGAACGCCAACCTTTTCAATACCGCTGTTTACCATATTTGAAAGAGCAAAGTCGATAAGGCGATAACGACAAGCAAATGGAACTGAACCCATTGTACGGATACCTGTAAGCTCACTGATACATTCATCATAAGCATTTGAGAAAATAATGCCAACTATATTCTTACCTGTCATCTTATTTAGCCTCCTTTACTGTATCTTCGTCAACCATAGCCTTAGGTGCAACTGCTGTACCCTCACCTATTGTAACACCTGCACCAACAACTGCAACGCCCCAGTCGTCACGGTTTGCACAGTCTTCAGGACTTGCACCTACTACTGCACCTGATTCAATAACTGCATTTTCAGCAACGATTGAATACTGAACAACTGCACCTTTTTTAATAACTGTGCCTGGCATTACGATTGAATATTTAACATCTGCACCCTCTTCAACAGTAACATTGTTGAAAAGGATTGAGTAATCAACATTACCGAAAACTCTTGAACCCTCAGATACCATTGAATTCTGAACAGTTGCATTAGCTGATACATAATGAGGAGGACTTACAGGAGTTTTTGCATAGATTCTCCAACTTGTGTCTGACAAATCAAGGTCGACTTTTGGATTAAGAAGGTCAAGGTTTGCTTCCCAAAGGCTATCGATTGTACCAACGTCTTTCCAATATCCGTCAAAGAGATAAGCGTACATCGGTTCACCATCAGCGTGCATCTTTGGAATAACATTCTTACCAAAGTCGTTGCTTGAATCTGGGTCAGCCTCGTCATCAATAAGATACTGACGAAGTTTGCTCCAAGTGAACACATAAACACCCATTGAAGCCTTATTACTTCTTGGATTCTTTGGTTTTTCTTCAAATTCACTGATTGAGTTATCGTCATTAAGAATCATAAGACCGAAACGACTTGCTTCTTCCCAAGAAACCTCAAGCATTGCGATTGTACAAGAAGCACCCTTTTCCTTGTGGTACTCGAGCATCTTGTTATAGTCCATCTTATAGATATGGTCACCTGAAAGAATTACAACGTATTCAGGGTCATAACGGTCGATGAAGTTAATATTTTGATAAATAGCATTTGCAGTGCCCTTATACCATTCAGTGCCCTTAATCTGCTGATATGGTGAAAGAATATGAACACCACCATTAGCACGGTCCAAGTCCCAAGCCTGACCATTACCTATGTAGTCATTAAGTTCAAGTGGCTGGTACTGTGTTAAAACACCAACGGTAGAAATACCTGAATTTACACAGTTTGAAAGTGGGAAGTCGATAATTCTGTATTTACCACCGTATGGAACAGCTGGTTTAGCAATGTTCTTAGTAAGAATTCCGAGACGGCTTCCCTGACCGCCTGCAAGAAGCATTGCAATACATTCTTGTTTTCTTGCCATATTTATTCCTCCTATTTAGGTTTGTATATTATTCTATCTTGTTTTCTTAAGATAAATTGTCGACATTGGTGGTAAGTCAAGAGAAATGCTTTGCTCGAATCCGTGCATACCCTCTTTTTGCCACTTGATTTTTGCAGGCTGTGCTTTTCCTGTACCACCATATTTCAGGTCATCAGAATTAAACACAATCTTGTAATTCGACCTTGCGGGAACACCGATTTTGTAATTTTCGCGTGTCACAGGTGTAAAGTTGCAGATTGCAATAATTTCTTTACCCTTTTCGTCAATTCTGCGGAATGAAATTACTGAATTGTCATTGTCATCCGCTGAAATCCAAGAAAAGCCTTCCCACGAATGGTCAACCTGCCAAAGCGGAGCATTTGCTTTATAGAAATGGTTAAGTTCTTTTGTATATGTCTGCAACTGTTTATGTGCATCATACTCTAAAAGCAACCAATCAAGCCCTTGCTTGTAATTCCACTCAATAAACTGACCAAACTCACTACCCATAAACATAAGCTTTTTACCAGGGTGAGCCATCATATATCCCATAAAGGCACGGACTCCTGCGAATTTTTCTTCATAAGTACCGGGCATTTTGTTTA
>JAZLAH010000020.1:0-3718 GCA_045613065.1 Candidatus Fimenecus sp. | reverse complement strand
CCCATAACAATAGTGTCCGTTGGCATTTCTGGTAACATTTTTACAAGTGGAACTGCGTTACCAAAATGGTAAATATCAGCACCATATTCTTTGATTTCGTTCGTCATATCACCGATGGCATCACCACAGTTGTGATAACAGATTATAAAGTTTTCGTCGTTTATTTTTTCAATGATTTCCTTAACAAATGGTGCTGAAAATTCAGCATTAAGTGATGGTGACAAAAGTCCTGCAGCAGGCTCTGCCATAATAACACCATCTGCACCTGCTTTTTTGAATTCGAGAATATAGTTTGTGATAAATTCGGTTGCTTTTGAAAGAAGTATTTCAACTTCATCAGGGCTGTCATAACATTCCATCATAAGTTCAGTCATATCAAAAAGACGACCTGCCAATGAATAAGGGCCAATTACACCACAAAATACGGGAACATCTTTAATTTCTTCTTTGGCCTTTTTGATGCCATCAATACAAATTGCAGTTCTACATGAGCCAACAGAAGGTACTGTAATACTTTCGGCATCACAAATATCGTCAATTACACCTCGTTTTACGGTTGGAACTTCGTCATCCTTAAAAACGATTTCGCAACCAAATGCCTCTGCTTCAACTGACAAATCCATCATATTAAGAGATGCACCCATGTTGCATCGGTCAAGTATTGCTTTCATTCCCTTGACTTGCATTTCGGGACTATCGAGCAACTCTTTCACGGTAATACCAAGCAACTGTGTAGATGGAAAAGATAAAATAGGTATAGTTTTATCTTTATTTTCAAGTATTTTCTTTACTATTGGTTTCATAATTTTAGTCCTTTTTGAAAAATGAAAGTGCTAAATCTGCTGCAGTTGCAGCATCAGGAGAATAACCATCTGCACCAACCTGTTTAGCAAATTCTTCACTTACAGGTGCACCACCAATCATAACTTTTACTTTGTCACGAATTCCTGCATCTGTGAGAGCATCAACAACATCCTTATGGTATTCCATTGTAGTTGTGAGAAGTGATGAGAGGGCTACAATTTGTGCATCATTTTCCTTAACTGCGTTAACAACTTGTTCTGCAGAAACATCAGTACCAAGGTCAATGCACTCAATACCTACACCTTCAAGCATCATTTTAACAAGATTTTTACCAATGTCGTGCAAGTCGCCTTTAACTGTACAAATAACTGCCTTACCGATTGGCTCAACACCTTCTTGCGTTAAATATGGTTTAAGAATTGCAACACCCATATTCATAGCTCTTGCAGCAATAAGAACTTCAGGCACATACACTTCATTCTTTTTGAATTTTTCGCCTATTGCCATCATACCTGCAATAAGTCCGTTATCAAGAATTTCTTTTGCTGAAATATTATCTTCAAGAGCCTGTACTACAAGTTCTTTTACGTTTTTTGCTCTGCCTTTTTGCACGAATTCACATATTTCTGATACTGTTGACATAGTTTAACCCTCCCAATAATTATCAATTGATTCCCGTATAATTTCAACAAAGCGACGAACCTTGTTCATATCGTTATTAACTGTATAAACATCTCGTTGTGCAAATTCAAGTTTACACCCACGAGCAGTTTTAATTGTCTTTTCAATATGCTTGCGAGTTGCATCCTCATCAAGATTTGCACCAACACCCAAAAATGTGGGATTAGGTTTTCTGTGATAGATAATACCCGAACCACGAAGCTGTTCTGCCATAAAATCTTCGTCACACCAAGGTGAAATTGACACTTTTTTAAGGTTAGGCAAGGTTTTTATGGTGTCCCAATGAGGATGAACAGGCTCACAACAACCGTAATTAAGTCTGCCAAACATAGATGCAATTTTATAGTAACATGGGAAAATAAATTCACGGTACATCTCAGGAGAAATACCTACTGTTTCCTGACTGTCCATAAAACCCCAAAGGTCAGTTGTCTTAATTTGACCTTGTTTATCAGGTTCGTCATAAAATGCTAATGAACCCTGACATACCCACTCAAAAGATTTATTCTGTAAAAGTACATTTTCACTTTCCAGATGCTTGAAATATGCAACGTAAGCATCTGCAATTCTATCCATCATTTCTTTGAATTCATCAGGATAGTCATACATTGAATAAAGCATATTTTCCATACCCATCATATGTACCACATGTTGTGTGGGAGTTGAATAAAGTCCATCACTTACAAGTCGTACAGGAAGAATATCGCCAAAAATATCATTGAAGAGTGCATTTTTCTGCATAGTACTTTCTTTATTAACACCATAAATTGTGGGTTGCAGAATTTTATCGAAATCGTCAGCCAAGTCGTCAATAATATGCTCAAACTGATGACCCATTTCAGTACCATCTGCCTTTTTGACCACAGTTTGTTTTATATGGTGACCGAAAAGAGTGAAATAGATGTCATAGGTCTGCTGAAAATATGGTGGCACAACCTTGTCATCATCGAAAATTTCCATATTGACAAAGTTATTCAGAAGTTTATATTCAATCCATCTTGCTTGTTCATCTTCACACTGTAACAATGGGTTGATTACCTCATGTGCAAAACTACCAACTTCAATATGAATTGGTGGTCTTTCACCCTTATACATATTATGTCTTTTCCAGAGTTCAACTCTTTCAAGGTTTTTAGGTGAATTTGCAATTTCAAGTTGATGCTTCGCAAGATACCTTAGTCTTTCTCTGTCCTTATTATTCATAAAATCAATCCTTTTTCAGATTATTCATATTCTAATTGTACTCCAAAAAGAAAAGACAGTATTTCAAAATACTGCCTTAAAGTTTAGAAATCCTAACATTATTAAAATTTAAGTTTACGGAATCTGCCAGGTGAAATTCCCTCGTGATTTTTGAAGCAATAAATAAAGTTTGCTTGAGAATTAAAACCGGTGAGATATGCTATATCCGTTATGCTTTTGTCGGTTGTGAGAAGATATTCCTTTGCTTTGTTTATTCTTTCAGCAATAACGTAGTCATAAGGTGAAAAGCCTGTCTGTTGTTTGAACAGCCTTGATAAATGTGTAGAGCTTATATGAAACTCATCAGCAAGACGCTGTGTTGTTATTTCTTCATCAAGGTGCTCTGTGATATATTCTTTGGCTCTATTTACAATAGTTTTGCCTCTATTACTATTCTCCTTAGCCTCAGTTGTCACAAGTTGTACAAGTAATCGATAAATGGAAGTAGATATTTTACCTTCAGTCATATTATTATCTTCTATACCATTATATATTTTCAAAAACAACCTTTCAACATCAGTAAATGCAGAATCTTTGATAAGATTACCATTTTCACTTATTATCTCTTTGCAGAATTCACGACTATTTACTCCATCAATATGCATCCATAAAAACTCGGCATAATCGTTAGTGTAATATTCGTGGGGTTCAAAACAATCAAGTATAACCATACTGTTTTTAGGTGCTGTAACGAAATCACCTTTATTGTCTTGAAAAGTAAAACTGCCATCCTTTATAAGTATAAGCAAAATACTGTCATAATTATCACGGACAAGGTGATAGTTGTTATCACAAAAAAAGTGTCCAATACAGAGGATGTGATAGTAGAGTTTTTTAGCAAGGATAGACCTTGAAAAGAATTGTATCTGAGAATTCTGAAGTATTCCTGTATCAATCTGTTTCATAATTATCACCACAAATTACTATTCATCGAAACAATTATATCACCCAACACAAATAAAAATCAACAGTTTTCACACTGCTGCCTTTC
>JAZLAH010000019.1:0-2580 GCA_045613065.1 Candidatus Fimenecus sp. | reverse complement strand
ATGAAACACGCTGATATTATCAAACAGATGACACTTGAAGAAAAAGCAAGTCTTTGTGACGGACTTGATTACTGGCACTCTCAACCTGTTGAGAGAGTTGGTATTAAATCTTTTTCTCTTAATGACGGACCTCACGGTATTCGTAAAAAAGGCAACCCTGAAGAAAATACAGACCTTTTAAAAGGTGTTCCTGCAATTTGTTTCCCGACAGCATCTGCTACTGCTTGCTCTTGGGATACAGACCTCATTTACAAAATGGGTGAAGCACTCGGGGAAGAATGTTTAAAAGAACAGGTATCAGTTCTTTTAGGACCCGGTACAAATATTAAACGTTCACCACTTTGTGGTAGAAACTTTGAGTATTTTTCAGAAGATGGCGTTCTTGCAGGTGAAATGTCTGCAGCATTTGTAAATGGTGTTCAAAGCAAGGGTATAGGTACTTCCTTAAAGCACTACGCTGCAAACAATCAGGAAACTCGCAGAATGACAGTTAATGCAGTTGTTGACGAAAGAACACTTCGCGAAACATATTTACTTCCTTTTGAAATTGCAGTAAAGAAAGCACAACCTTGGACTGTTATGAACTCATATAACAGAGTTAACGGTACATACGCTGCTGAAAATAAATGGCTTCTTACAGACGTACTTCGTAAAGACTTCGGTTTTAAAGGTGTTGTTGTTACTGACTGGGGTGCAGAAAACGAGAGAGTTCCGGGACTTATTGCAGGTCAGGAACTTGAAATGCCAACTTCTTCAGGTATAGGTACAAAACTTATTATAGAAGCAGTTCAAAACGGTACTCTTGATGAAGCAATTCTTGATGCCGCTTGCGATAAACTCATTGATATGGCAAAGAAAGCAGAGAGCGTTCTCGGCGATTATACATATGACAGTGATGCACACCACAACCTTGCACGTCAAATTGCAGGTCAATGTATGGTTCTTATGAAGAACGATAACAATGCTCTTCCTGTAAAGAAAGATGCAAAAATTGCACTTATCGGTGAAATGGCACGCACACCTCGTTACCAGGGTGCAGGTTCATCACTTATTAACCCTATTAAACTTGATTCTGCTTATGACACATTAAAAGAAATGGGTGCTGACTTTACATTTGCAGCGGGTTATACTCTTAAAGGTAAAAATAAGAAAGCAAACGAAATGGTTGCAGAAGCAGTAAATAATGCAAAAAATGCTGACGTAGCACTCGTATTTGTAGGTCTTACAGATGATTATGAAACAGAGGGTAATGACAGAAGTCATATAAATCTTCCACCAATTCACAACACACTTGTTGAAGAGGTTCTTAAAGTTAACCCTAACACTATAGTTGTTCTTTCAGGTGGCGCATCTGTTACAATGCCTTGGGCTGACAAAGTTCCTGCAATTCTTAATATGTTCCTTACAGGTCAGGCAGGCGGTAGTGCAGTTTGTGACATTATCTTTGGCGATGTAAACCCAAGCGGTAAACTCGCAGAAACATATCCTATTGCTTTAGAAGATAATTCAAGTTACAATTTCTTCCCGGGTACGTCTGTTTCTGTTGAATACAGAGAGAGCGTTTACGTGGGCTATAAATATTACGATACTGCTAAAAAAGAAGTTGCATTCCCATTCGGTCACGGTCTTTCATACACAACATTTGAATATAGCGACGTTAAAGTTTCAAGTGATAAGATTAAAGATACAGACACAGTTACAGTTTCATTTAAAATTAAAAACACAGGTGCAGTAGATGGTGCAGAAGTTGCCCAGATTTATGTAAATGATGTTGAAAGCACAATTTATCGTCCTGTTAAAGAACTTCGTGCATTTAAAAAGGTATTCTTAAAAGCAGGCGAAGAAACAGAAGTTTCTGTTGAACTCGACAAGCGTGCATTTGCTTATTACAATGTTGAACTTGGTGATTGGCATGTTGAAAGCGGTGACTTCAAAATTCTTGTTGGTGCTTCAAGTAGAGATATTCGTCTTGAAACAACAGTTTTTGTTGAATCAACAGTTGAAGCAAGAGTACCTGATTATAAAGAAACTGCTCCGTCATACTATGGTGCAAACATTATGAATGTTTCTGCTGATGAATTCAAAGCAGTTTATGGCAAAGAATTACCACCATCAGTAAGAGATAAAAATGCTCCGTTTACACTCCTTAATACAATAGAAGACTCAAAAGACGGCAAATGGGGCGGAAGAATTTACAGACTTCTTATAAAACTTCTTGGTGAAGGTACAATGATGTCAGGTATTGCTACTCAACTTCCTATAAAGAACTTCATTTCAATGAGTTTTGGTCTTTTCAGTCCTGAAATGGCAAAAGGTCTTATTCTCATTCTTCACGAAGATAAAATGATGAAAGGTTTAGGTATAATCTTTAAAGGTATTCCAAACCTTATTAAGAATCTTGGTAAGTTGAAGCAGATTTAATTGTTAGAAAATAGGAATTAGAGAAATTATCCTATCATTTTTAGTTTACAAAAACTTTAAATGATAGGATTTTTGCCGTTCAGATAAAAAAATAAACCACTTACTTTAAATTTCACACATAAACAAAAATTTATGTTATAACATAAATGAAAGGAGTTG
>JAZLAH010000018.1:0-42684 GCA_045613065.1 Candidatus Fimenecus sp. | reverse complement strand
GCTCTTTTGCAACTGCATGAGCCTCTTCTGTTGAGTTGATTTCATTAAAGTCAACACCTGAATACTTTTTAACAGCGTCAAGCATTGTGATTCTTTCAAATGGCTTACCTAAATCCATTTCAATACCATTGAAAACAATTTTTGTTGTGCCAAGCACTTCTTGTGCTACATAACGGTAAAGATTTTCAGTTAAATCCATCATGCCGTGGTAATCGGTGTATGCCTGATAGAGCTCCATAAGAGTAAACTCGGGGTTATGACGAGTGTCAAGACCTTCGTTACGGAAAACACGACCAATTTCGTAAACTCTTTCCATACCGCCAACAATAAGACGCTTTAAGTAAAGCTCAAGAGAAATACGAAGTTTAATATCAGTATCAAGAGCATTGAAATGTGTTTCGAATGGTCTTGCTGCTGCACCACCTGCATTGTAAACAAGCATTGGTGTTTCAACTTCCATAAAGCCTTCGCCATCAAGATATTTACGTACTGCACTGATAATCTTTGAACGGTTGATAAGAGTCTGTTTTGATTCCTGATTCATAATAAGGTCAATGTAACGCTGACGATATCTCATATCAGTATTTGTAAGACCGTGGAATTTTTCAGGAAGAATCTGCAAGCTCTTTGAAAGAAGAGTTACAGCAGTTGCGTGGATTGAAATTTCACCTGTTTTTGTTCTGAAAACTTCACCCTCGATACCGATAATATCACCGATATCAAGCTTTTTGAAGCCTTTATAATCCTCTTCACCGATGCTATCTCTTGCAACGTATGACTGGATATTACCTTTAAGGTCCTGAATGTTACAGAATGATGCCTTACCCATAACACGTTTTGACATCATACGACCTGCAACTCGTACTACCTTACCTTCAAGTTCATCAAAATTATCCTTAACGTCAGCACTATGATGTGTCTGGTCATATTTTGTGATTACAAATGGGTCCTTACCCTCTTCCTGTAATGCCTTGAGCTTTTCCTGACGGATTCTTTGCTGTTCGCCTAAATCAAGTTCAGGCTGATTCTGCTTAATATTATCTGCCATTTTATTCACCTTATCTTGTGATTTCTACGATTTTGAATTCAAGTGTACCGTTTGGTACTTCAACAGTAACTTTATCGCCCTTTTTATGACCAATAAGTGCTTTACCAACAGGTGATTCGTCTGAAATTTTACCTGCTGCTGGGTCTGCCTGAGCAAAACCTACGATTGTATATGTGTATGTCTTTTTCTTTTTATCTGTAAGCTTAACTGTTGAACCGATATGAACATTTTCGTTACCGAGAGCATCAACATCAAGAACCTTTGCAGTTTTGAGAATGTGCTCAATTTCACTGATACGAGCTTCGAGCTTAGCCTGGTCATTCATAGCCTCGTCATATTCACTGTTTTCTGACAAGTCACCAAAGCTCTTTGCAATCTTGATTTTTTCAGCAGCTTCTTTTCTGCCCTCAACTTTTAATTGTTCAAGTTCAGCCTCAAGTTCCTTAAGACCTTCCAATGTGAGTAATGTTTCTGCCATTTTTATAACTCCTTTTATTCGGATTTTGGGCATAACGAAACAAGCAGTCGTACTGCCCCAATTAAACTATATTATATTAAATATTTCCTTTTATGTCAAGAGAAATGAATATCCTGAACACGCTTTTTTTCATTATCTACCATAATTGTATCAAAAATCGTTTCTCCCAACGAAAACACGCCACACAATTCATATATTGCTGAATAAAAATCATATCTGTCTATTCCCTCTTGCAAGAGCTTTTCATAAACCTCTGGCACAGCAAAATCAACACCTGCTGATATATTGATATTTGCGTTGTTATGAAAAATGGTCACAGCAAGTGTATCCATATTAATTTTAACTTCAGCATCACAAAAATCATTTGTCAACACAGGACACATACCTGTCTCGTCAGTAATTTCTTCACAGATTATGCTATAATTCTCCTTATTTTCAGTACAAATACTCATTGAAGATGCATATTGTGACAGTTGCTTTGTAAAATCCATATTATCAGCACTCTTATCCATAACCGAAATTGAGTGTAGCTCATTTTTATTATTTTCGAGAATTTGCAGTATAGTATTTTTCATCATTTTGTTGTATAAAAGCTGACTTTTGAAGACTCCCACATTCATATCATCGGGTATTCTTATATTGCTATTCAACAAAAGTCTTGACGCACACTTACCTACTGAAATAACCACATTTTCCCAATTTATCTCTTTTTTACCAGTTGTCACATCTAACGCAAAAAACGGTGCACCCTTATACACAGGTATTGTTTTTACCGAATAATCATCTATCATAAGTTTTCCAAAAAGCTTTTCAAATGCTGTCTTATTTCTTCCCTTTACACTTAACACACAAAACATAAAAAATCCCTCCGCATTATATTATGCAAAGGGATTCTATATTATTTAATTACCTAAAAGGCTCATTGCCTTTTTAATCTGTGGATCCTCATCAGGAGAAAGCATTTCGAGTCTTGCAAACTGTTCAACTGTAAGTTCAACTTTATGGTCAGGTTCGATTCCCACACCATTATAGCTTTCACTCTTATATGGCAAAATTCTTGCAACAGTCAAGGAAATTGCACTACCATCTTTCAATTCGAAGATTTTCTGCATAGTACCATTACCTGCTGTTTTATCTCCAACAAGTTGTGCCATACCAAAATCTCTTAAGTCACAAGCAAAAAGTTCAGCGGCACCAGACGTATTAGAATTAACAAGCACAACCATACCTAAACTTGAACTTTTTGAATCAGATGTAAAAGTTTCGACTGTTTTACCATCCTTATCAATAGCCGTAGCAATTGCTGTTGTGCCTTCAGTTGCCACCGGAACAAGAATATCAATACATTTAACAGCATCAGGAATAAGTCCTGTACCATTGTTTCGTAAATCGAAAATTACAGATGTAACATCTTTTTTATTCATAAATTCAAGTGCTTTCTGTAATTGGTCAACAGTTGTACTGTAAAAAGCCGTTATTTTAATGTAACCTACATTGTTGTTAATGCTGTAATAAACAGTCTGTGCTGAATAACCTCTTGCAACAGAAACCGTATGACTTTTACCATCATGAGTAAAGGTAACCTGAACATTAGTAAGCTTTTCACCATTAAGGCTACCAAGAAGTTCTTCATAATTCGAAGGACTTACCTTAACAGAATCAACAGCAGTAATAATGTCACCTTTCTGAATTCCCTGAAGTTGTGCAGGAGAATTTTCAGAAACCTCTGAAACATAAATGTTATTGTTCTTACTATCATAAACAGCAATAACACCAATGCCACCTTTATTACCCTTTTCTTCTTCCTTATAATCAGCATATTCGTTAGCAGTCATATAATAGCTGTAACGGTCACCGATACCTTCAGCATATCCGTCAGAAACCATCGTTTTCAAAAGTGTTTCGTTCATTTCACCAAAATAGTTCTTACGAACTATTTCATCAATATCCGAAACTGTTGAATGGATACCTGAACGCTGAGAAACATCTTTAATCATGCTGTTATATATTTTCATTGCAACCATCATAGTGATTGAAACAGCGACTGCAACAGCAAGAAAAATGCAGGACATAGCAAAACCTAATGAAATTTTTTTATTCAAAGGAATCATCCTTTACAATAATTTATACAAGTGGTGATGGTAAATAAAGTTCCGGATTTACACGATTACCGTTAAGACGCATCTCAAAATGGAGATGTGAACCTGCAACAGGGTTAGCATCTGTTGGTCGTGGCCAACAGTTACCCGTATTACCTACAACACCAATTACCTGACCCTGAACAACCTTATCACCAACACTTACATAACGTGCATCAAGGTGACAGCCAAGTGAACTCAAACCATTACCATGGTCGATATTGATATAATGACCATAAGTTGATGCTACATAAGTTGATTTAGTAACAGTACCTGATGCAACAGCATAGAATTTTGCACCCTTAGTTGTGTAATATGTCTTACCATTAATTACTCTGTTTGCAGGAGCACAAAGGTCAATAGAAGCAGTACCTCTTGATGAGTGCTGCGCAAATGTTGCTGAATAATAGACGGTTGGTTCCTGAATAGGAGAAATAAGACCTTTTGATGAAACCTTAAAATTATGATTTACAACACCGTTATCAACAACACCATTACCTACTGAACCTGTATTGTTGATTTCCTTATCCAACGCTGCAGAATACTCTGCTTTTTCTTTTTCTGCCTGAGCAAGTAATTGCTGATAATATTTACTATCTTCACGGAACGAACCGATAATTTGATTCTGTTTCTTGATATTTGCAGCATTCTTTGCCTGTGCAGTTTCAAGTTCATTCATCTTAACATCAAGAACAGCTTTCTCAGCCTGATGTTCTGCACGATCAGCTTCAACAAGCTTTTTCTTTTCATCAATTTCAGAACGCTTTGAGTTTAAATCCTCAAGCATACGATTGAGCTCTTTTATCTGTGCTTCAAGACTCTTGATAATATCTGTATCATGCTTTGCAACCTGACGGAGGAATTCAGACCTTGCAAGGAAATCTGAAAAATCAGATGCACTGAGGAAAATTTCAAGTTCAGATGTTTCTCCTGCCATATATGTAGCACGCATACGTTTTCTGAGAAGTTCCTGAGTGTCCTTGATTTCAAGTTCCTGTTCTTCCATCTGTTTGGTAACATCTTCAATCTCTTTTTCAAGAGTTTTGATACGAGCTTCAAACTCTTTAATTTGAGCAGTCAATTCATTGATTTTTTTACGGATAGGAGAAATTTCTTGTTCGAGAACTGCAATCTTCTGGTCGATTACACGGCTCTGTTCCTGCAACTGCTCAAGTTTTTTCTTGGCGTTTGCCTGTCCCTTATTACTATCAGAAATCTCCTGTTCATACTTATCAATCTCTGCCTGAATTTCTTCAAGAGTTTTAGCAGCACCTGAAAATGGAATTGCAGTAAAAAGAAGCACCAAAGCCATAACAACAGAAAATACTCTTGTGCTAATTTTCACTTATAACACTCCCTTGCTCCTTAAGATATCTGCCCATTGAGAACAAGCTTCCTACAGAACCTGTAAACATACCGATTACAGCGAAAAGCAAGAAGATGTATCCCGCATACTGTCCAAAAGCAACAGGCTTGAACAAAGCAAGAAGGTCCTCAAATACATATGCAATGCCGTAA
This sequence comes from Candidatus Fimenecus sp., assembly GCA_045613065.1. Lineage (GTDB taxonomy): Bacteria > Bacillota > Clostridia > Oscillospirales > Acutalibacteraceae > Fimenecus. The sequence goes on along the minus strand of JAZLAH010000018.1, from coordinate 37,502 downwards.
TAAAGACCTGCAAGCACACCCATAGATACAAGGCTTGATATAATACCGATTACGATACCTTCAATCATAAATGGCCAACGGATAAACCAATTCGTTGCACCAACAGCCTTCATAATACTGATTTCAAGTCTTCTTGAGAACATTGTGATTCGAATTGTATTTGCAATGATAAACAATGATACTATGAAAAGAAGAAGTACCATACCAGCAATTACTATTGTAACAGCATATCGTATGTCAATAAGCTTGTCTGCAACGTCACTGTTTTCTCTTACTTTTTCAATATGTTCAAGATTATTAAGAGATTTTACAGTCTGCTTGAACAATGTCATATCTGAAACAGTTATTTTATATGCATCAGGCATTGGGTTGTCCATACCCTCAAGAAGTGCAGCATCCTCACCTAATTCTTGTTTACTACTTTCAAATGCTTCTTCTTTAGATACAAAGTCGCATTTCTCAATATTACCTATTCCGAAAATATCCTTTTCAAGTTTTTCTATTTGTTCGTCAGTTGTACCATCTTCAATATAAACCATGATAACATTTTGACTCTCAATTTTATCAAGCAATGCATTAATGTTGAAGAAAAGCATTGAACCGAGACCGATAATAACAAGACATGCCATAAGAACGGTAATTGACGCCAATGACATAAGTCTGTTTACCCAGACATTACGGAAACCTTCTTTTGTTAAATAACCTAAACTTGCACCTTTCATTCAGCGTCACCTCCATTTATCTTTTCTTCAAGACTGGCAATGAGCTCTTCAGGTGAAATATCAGTATCTTCTACACCGTAAGACTTCATGAAATCTTCAAGTTCTTTATCACTGTTAGGTTGAGCATAGAATGATGGAGAAGTATTATCCTCCTCATCAAGTTCAAGAAGTGAGCTGATAACTTCTTCACGCATCTGGTCAACTTTTTCCTGAAGCTCCTGTTCAACAGCCTCTTTAAGTTCAGCCTGTGTTTCATAGTGAATTGTTTCTTCAGCAGTTTCGTTAACTGTTTCTTCATCCTGTTTTGCACCTGTATCAGAAACAACTTCACCCTGACTGATAGTGATAACACGATGATTGAAACGACGAACAAGTTCGTGTTCATGAGTAACCATAACAACAGTTGTACCATTAGCGTTGATATGATTAAGCAAGTCAACAATTTCATAAGACATTTCAGGGTCGATATTACCAGTAGGTTCGTCAGCAATAATAATGCCCGCATTATTTACAAGTGCACGAGCAAGAGCAACTCTTTGCTGTTCACCACCAGAAAGCTGTGTTGGTAACTGTCTTGCCTTTGAAGTAAGACCAACAAGGCTCAATACATATGGAACACGTTTTCTGATATCCTTTTCCTTTGCACCGATAACACGCATAGCAAACGCAACGTTATCATAAACAGTCATATTAGGAATCAAACGGAAATCCTGGAAAACAATACCCATAGTTCTACGGAACTTTGGAATATCTCTCTTTTTAATTTTGTTTAAATTATAATCATTAATGATGACAGAGCCACTATTAGCAACCTGTTCACGCATGATGATTTTGAGAAAAGTACTTTTACCTGCACCTGATGAACCAACGATAAAGACGAATTCACCATCTTCAATAGTAATAGAAACATCACGAAGGGCATTTGTACCATTATCATAAGTTTTTGAAACATTTTTGAATTCAATCACAATATGCACCTTATCCTTTATTTATTAAAATCTCATTTTTCACCTAAAATTAGCCACAATAACTCACCATAGTTATTGTAGGATACATTATAGCATAAAATGTTGAATTTGTAATGATTTTTACCAAAAGTTAATATTTATTGTATAAATGCACAAAAATTTCCCGCATCAATTCGACATTGTGTACAATACTAATTGATAAAAATATAGATTTATGAAATATTATTGGAAGTTGTGGGAATATTTAGGGTTGTGTGTCATTTTTAAGAACGCAATGACGGATAATCTCTGTTAGTTGATGGGGTTACTTTGGAAAATATTCTTTACTTACGCTTAGAATGACACTAAATTAATTTACATATTAACCACTGCAAAAACTGCAACCGACCACTGCAAAAACTGCAACCGACCACTGCAAAAACTGCAATCGACCACTGCAAAAACTGCAATCGACCACTGCAAAAACTGCAATCTATAATTAATAATATAATTAATAATATAAATATATAATTATAGTACTTGAGTAAAAAATTCTTATCTGTTTAATTGTCCGTTTACACGGACTGAACAACATACGAAAAGATTGACTACACAGAAGAATCATTCTACAATAGAATTAGGGATAAAATTAAAAATGACGGAGCATTTTAATAACTCCGTCATAGCTTTTAATATTTAATTGGGTTTGCATCAAGGTATTTTTTAACCATCAACGCTACTTTGAACACGATTGCATCGTCAAATTCTCTCAAATCAAGTCCTGTAAGTTTCTTAATCTTTTCAAGACGATAAACAAGTGTATTTCTATGAACAAACAACTTTCTTGATGTTTCAGAAACGTTAAGGTTATTCTCAAAGAACTTCTGGATTGTGAAAAGTGTTTCGTGGTCAAGACTTTCGATTGAACCACGCTTAAAGATTTCACGAAGGAACATTTCACAAAGTGTTGTTGGAAGCTGATAAATAAGTCTTGCTATGCCAAGATTTTCATATGTCACAATTGTCTTTTCAGTATCAAAAACCTTACCAACCTCAAGAGAAACCTGAGCTTCTCTATATGAACGAGCCAAATCCTTAATTGTATCTATCGGTGTACCAATACCAACAAGAACACGTGTATAATACTCTGTACCAAGTGAATCAGCTACTGAACGAGCAAGCTTTTCAAGGTCTTTTATTTCAATGTTGCTCTTAACTTCCTTTACAAGTGCAATATCTGTTTCATTAATATTAATAACGAAATCTTTAGACTTATCTGGGAATAAATCCTGAATAACATCAAAAACTGAAACGTCATTCTTTTCAGCAATTCTGATAAGAAGAACTACACGAGTAACATCGTTATTGAAATGAAGTTCTCTTGCCTTAATGTAGATATCACCAGGAAGAATATTATCAAGAATGATATTCTTAATGAAATTACCACGGTCATACTTTTCGTCGTAATATTGCTTTATTGTTGAAAGAGAAATTGAAAGAACACCAACATATTTTTCTGCAATATGGTCGTCACCCTCAACAAAAATTGCATATACAGGATGCATAGGTGCACCAAACACCTTATAAGTATATCCGTCTATAATTTTACTTTCAGTTTCTGAGAAAACCTCAGCAACAGCACTTGACTGTACTTCACCGATTTTTCCTAATTCACTACAAGAAATGACAGTACCTGTTTCGTCGATAACACCAAATGTTCTTTCGATAACATCTGTCATCTGATGGACGATTCCTTGAAACAATCTATTTGACATCGTTTTACCACCTTTTATACAAAATCACAATTAGAACACTATGTATTTTACACAATAAAATCTGTTTTTGCAAGTGAATTTTTGATATTTTTCAACTTTTTTCAATCATTTTACACAAAAATTTCAGATTTTTTTGTACAATCCACGCATTTTAGTTGTTTTTTATCTCGAACTTTTATTGTTAAAAATGACTAAAAATTCTGCTTAGATGTAATTTCTTTAAGCTCGTCAGGTGTAATTTCACGACATTCACCAGGTTTTAGGCTCTCATCAAGATAAAGATTACCCATCTTTTCACGATGAAGTGACAAGACCTTATTTCCCGTTGCTGCAAACATTCTTTTTACCTGATGGTACTTGCCTTCACAAATCATAATTCTCACTAATGGCATGTCCGTATCCTCGACAACTTCCACTTTTGACTCCTTAAGCTCTGTACCATCTCCAAGGGTAATTCCATTTTCAAGAGATTTTATATCCTGTGGTGAAAGCTTATGTTCAAGTTCTGCAATATATGTTTTGAAGATATGATTTTTTGGTGAAAGGATTTTGTGAGCAAAATCACCATCATCTGTTATCAGCACAAATCCCGTTGTATCCTTGTCAAGTCGTCCTGCAGGAAAAAGTCCTTTACGGAAAAGTTCATCAGGCACTAAATCAACAACAGTTTCATCAGTATCACTGTCACTTGCAGACACAACACCCTGTGGTTTATTAAGCATTATATAAATATGCTTTTTAAGGACAAGCTCAACGCCATCAACTGAAACCTTATCATTATTCTCATCAATTTTTACTGAACTGTCTTTGATGACAGTACCATTCAGGGTAATTCTACCCTTTCTTATCATTTCCTTTACTTCTTTTCGGGACAATGCACCCTGAGAAGCAAGTATTTTATCAAGTCTTTCCATTTTTTCCTGAAAATCCGTGCATAAAGCCATCAAGTTCTACGGAACAGATATCTCCGCCAATCACTTTTCCGTCATAAACCAATATATTAGCGTGAATACACTCCTGATTTTCATACCCTTCATAATTTTTTACAGTATATGTCCAACATTTTGCTCGTTCTCCTGCAAATTCAGTCAAATCAAATCCCTGTGAACGCTGAATGTCATTATAAGCAGTATATACATCATCAGTCTCTGTTGGAATAATAACCTCTTTAACCTGAACAGGTTCTTCGTCCACCTGCCAACCAAACTGCGATATAAAGCTCATTCGTTCTTTATGGGTTTCTGCTGACAAATTCATATCATTTTTGCTGACTGTTTCCTGGCTCTCACTTGAAAGGATAAACAGGGAAACTGCTGTAAACAATACAAATCCCATCAACAATATTACTTTAATCTGTCTTGTTTTTACAGAATACACGAACATAAAAGAAACACCTCGAACACAATTTATATAAATAAATATGCTACGAGGTGTGCTTCTTATGATATTAAATCTTTATGCTTTATTCATCAACGCGTTTTGACTGAGATGCAGCCTTTAAATGCTGACGAGCACGACGGATTTCATTAACTGAATTTGTAAGAGTTTCATCAGCAACAGCAACAATGCTTTCAACATATTCGCTTGCACTCTGACGCATTTCTTTTGACCAGTTTCTTGCCTGCTCTGTAAGTTCAGTTGCAGAAGCTCTTGCCTGTTCAACAATCTCATTAGCAGTCTGTCTTGCCTGCTGGATAATCTCTTCAGCATGCATTTCAGCGCCTCTTGTAATTTCGTCCTCGGAAATGATTTCTTTTGCTCTTACGTGTGCCTGTTCAATAATCTTGTCAGCATTATCCTGTGCACCTGTAAGAATTTCCTTTCTTTCTGAAGCAATTTTTCTTGCCTGCATAAGTTCTTCAGGCATATTAAGTCTGATGTCCTCAATAGCTGTTTTAATTGCCTGAGCATCAACTAAAAGGTTTGATGTAAAAGGAACTGTTTTTCCTTCCTCAAGTATAGCCTCAATCTCTTCAAGTAAGTTTTCTATTGTCATTTTCCTACACCTCGTTTAATTCTTTCTACTATATCTTCACAAATTATCTGAGGGACAAAATCACTTATATCCCCACCTAATTCGCAAATTTGCTTTACTGCACTTGAGCTTAAATAAAGATTTTCAACTCTTGTATTGATAAACACTGTTTCAAGCTCACTATTGAGTTTTTTATTCATCTGTGCCTGTTGAAATTCGTATTCAAAGTCAGACACCGCACGAAGTCCCTTAACAACTGCAACAGCATTTTTCATTTTTGCATATTCAGCAAGGAGTCCTTCGTAAATGTCAACCTCAACATTATCGAAATCCTTTATACAACGGGAAATGAGTTCAGCTCGTTCCTCAGGTGAGAAGCAAAAATTAGTTTTTGATGGGTTTTTCATTACAACAACGATAACCTTATCAAACAACTTTGAACTTCTTCTGATAATATCAAGATGCCCGTTAGTAACAGGGTCAAAACTTCCCGGACAAATTACAGTTCTCATATTTTTCACTTATTCTTTCTGTACGAAGTAACTTTGATTTTACCATATTTATATTCACGATGTTTTTGTAAGTCACCTGCTGATTCAGGTAAAACTTCTCTTAATTCACTTTCACAGAGAATTACACCATAATCAGTCATCTTCTCGGCAACAGCAGGTAAAACACTGTCAATAATCTGTTTATTATATGGTGGGTCAAGAAAAGCAATATCAAATTTATCATGGCTTAAAGTAATATACATTTTACCATCACCACAGAAAACACTTGCTCTTTTTTCAAATCCCACAGTTTTAAGATTCTGTCTTACAACATCTATTGAACGATTTGATGAGTCAACAAAGGTACAATGCTTTGCACCACGACTCAAAGCCTCGATGCCCAACTGTCCTGAACCTGCAAACAAATCAAGAACAGAAGCACCCTCAACATCAAACTGAATGATATTAAAAATACTTTCCTTTACCCTATCGGTAGTAGGACGAACATCCTCACCCTCAAGTGTAATAAGTTTTCTGCCTCTTGCTTCACCTGTTATTACTCTCATACATTCGCTCCATTGTGTAAAATAGGTATAATTATTATCGCATTTTTACCTGTATTTGTCAAATTATTTTATAAATATTATGACAAAATCAAGCGTTTTTTAAACAAATAAGTGTATTTTCAAGCTCTTTTACTGACTCAACGATATATTCTGCACCCTCAGCCTCAATTATTTCACGGTCACGGAATCCCCAGAGTACACCGATTGAAGGAAGTCCTGCATTCTTTGCAGTAAGAATATCTGTATCAGCATCACCTACAAAAATTGTGTTTTCAAGCTTACTATCCATCTTTTCAAGAGCATAGTAAACACCATCAGGTGCAGGTTTATTTGGTCTGTCATCACTGCTACCAACAACCAAATCAATGTTGTCACCAAACATTCTCTTACACAAATCCTGTGCTGCAAAATCAGCTTTATTTGTCACAATAGCAGTTTTAAAACCTGCTTTCTTTATGTTAGTAAGCATTTCATTTATACCATCATATGGTGCTGTTTTATCCTCCATATGAACTTTATAATAATCGCAAAAATCCTTGAAACAAATTTCAAATGTATCTGTTCCAATTACATCTTCAGGAACGGCTCTTTCCATTAAAAGACGGATTCCGTTACCTACAAATGAACGGATTTCACTTAAATTACGTAAAGGATAACCTTGTCTTTCCAAAGCAAAATTCACGCTATCCATAAGGTCTTCCAATGTATTAAGAAGTGTTCCGTCCAAATCGAAAATTATTGTATCAATCATTTTTATTCCTCACTGTAAAATTCGTAGATTTTTTCTGCAAGTTGTCTGTTTATTCCTTTTACCTTTTGAAGTTCTTCCACACTTGCTGATTTTATATTTTTAATGGTTTTAAAGGTTCTTAGAAGCTCTTTTGCTTTCTTTTCACCAATACCATCAATTTTTGTTAGTGACAGTTCAAGTCCCCGTTTTGTATGTTTTTTGTGATGAAATCCAACAGAAAAACGATGAACCTCTTCCTGAATTTCAGACACGAGAGTAAACGCACTTCGCATAGAGTTTATTGCAATTTCTCCACCATCACCTGTGATTGCTCTTGTTTTATGCTTTGAGTCCTTAACCATACCGAATAATGGAATCTGCAAATTCTTTTCAACAAGAATTTCTCGTACAACATTTACCTGACCCTTACCACCGTCGAGAAGAATCAAATCAGGAAGTTTTCCAAATCCCTCATCAAGATTCTGGTCCTTATACTTAAAATACTCTTGGAATCTTCGTGACAAGACCTCTCGCATTGAACCATAATCATCTTGTCCTGCAAAAGATTTAATATTAAATGTACGATATGCTCTTTTCAAAGGTCTGCCATTTTTAAAAACCACCATACCAGCAACATTATCCTCGCCACCTGTATGTGAAATGTCATAGGACTCAATATATTCAGGTGTTTTTGAGAGTCCTAAAAGGTTTTTAAGTTCTTCTAACGACTTGATTTCCGAAGATTGTTTACCTTTTTTCTGTGCAAGTTTTTCATATGCATTTTCACGGCACATATTAACGAGCTTGAGTCCCTCACCTCTTTGTGGAACCGAAATTTCACATTTCTTTCCTCGTACATTTGTCAGGTGTTCAGCAAGCAACTCCATATCCTCAAATTCTTCATCAACCAAAATTTTATGTGGTACTGCACGATTCATTCCGTAATACTGAATAAGGAAATTACATCTGATATTTTCCACCATTTTTTCGGAATCAAAGAAAAAATATTCACTATCGCAAAGTCGTCCTTTATCATATCGAAGAACTGTTATACAGATATCCTGTTCATTTGCAGTAACAGCAAAAATATCCTTGGAAACACCTGTTTCAGTAACAACCTTTTGCTTAAGCTGCATATTTTCGATAGCACGTATTCTGTCACGATACTTTCCTGCATTTTCAAAATCGAGATTTTCTGCACAAGTATTCATCTTGATTTTTAATTCTTTTACGATTTTAGTAATATCTCCATTGAGAAAATCAAGGGCGTCTTCCACTGCTTCGTCATATTCTGCTTTTGAGATTTTGCCTGTGCATACACCCATACAACGATTTATATGGAAATTAAGACAAGGTCTGCCTTTTTTGAAATCCCTTGGAAAAGATTTATTACACTGTGGCAATTTAAAAATCTTATTTGCCTCATCAACAGATTGTTTAACTGAATATGAGCTTGTAAATGGTCCTATATAATCCGCTGTATCGTCATCTTTTTGAAGAACTGCAGTAATTTTTCTATATGGCTCGTTTGTTACTTTTATATAACTATATCCTTTATCGTCTTTCAAAAGGATATTATATTTCGGTTGATTCTGCTTAATAAGACTTGCTTCAAGAACTAACGCTTCAAATTCGGAATCGGTGAGAATATAGTCAAAGTCATCAACATTCTCAACCATTTTGCGTACTTTTACAGAATGTTTATTCTGTGAACCAAAATACTGACTTACACGATTTTTAAGTTTTTTTGCCTTACCAATATAAATAATTTTCCCTTGTTTATTTTTCATTATATAAACACCGGGAGCAAGTGGTAATTTCATTGATTTTTCACGCAAAACACTAAGTTTTTCATTCACAGAATTCACCTCCTGAAAAGTAGTTTACAATTAATATATCACATAATTACAAAAAAATAAAGCACACCACATATCGTAGTGTGCTAAATTCTGTTTGATTATTCAGCAAAACCTGATTCAACAAGTTTAACAAGCTCTTCAACAGCCTGTTCTTCGTCAGGACCACCTGCAAGAATACGAATTGTTGTTCCACCCATAATACCAAGTGAAAGAACACCAAGAAGACTCTTTGCATTTACTCTTCTATCTTCCTTTTCAACCCAGATTGATGATTTAAATTCATTAGCCTTCTGAATGAAAAAAGTTGCAGGACGTGCGTGCAAACCAACTTGATTTTTAACTTCTACATCTTTAGTATACATAAACTCATTCTCCCAAATGAAAAATATAAAATAACAGATTTATACACCTTTGTTACTAATATATTATACCACAAAACTTTTCCTCGTCAACGAAAAAAGTCGCACTTTTGCCTCCAAAACAATAATTCAGTCATAAAAACAAAAACACCATTTTCACAATAAATAAGTTTGTGCATTTTTGCCATAATTCTTGACATTTTTTGTATAACTTCAATATTTTATCAATTATAAACAGTATGATTGTTAAACTTTGTATCTTTTTGAAGAACTCCAAAGGTCATTCCACAACTCTTATAATATTCGATAATCTTAGGTAATGCTTTCACCGTAGCTTCCTTATTATCATGCATCAAAACTACAATATTCTTTGCATCTCTTGGAAATTTACTACAATTTTCAACTTGTTTTACAACACTCTTCACACCATCAGCATCACCATTGTAACAATTCCAGTCGAAATATGCATAACCTTTTTCAGTTACCGATTTTGTAAGACGAGTCATAATATCTTTTGAATATTTTTTGCTGATTGTGTTACTTCCGCCACCTGGGAAACGAATAATATCAGCCTCTACACCTGTTTCTTTTTTTACCACATCAGATATTTTCTTTAAATCCTTATAATAAGCTTCATCAGAAGCATAGATTTCAGAATAGACATGTTTATAACAATGAAGTCCTATTTTATGACCTCTGTCAACAATATCTTTCATAACACTATTATATTTTCCATTCACAACGAAAAAAGTTGCCTTAACATTATATTTATCTAAAATATCAAGAATTTCCGTAGTAAACTGACATGGACCATCATCGAAAGTGAGATAAACTGTTTTTTCCTTTGCTGGTATTGGTTCAGGAAAAACAGCATCGTTTTCTTTCTTTTTTGTTGTAGTTTCCTTACCTTTATTTTTTTTTGAAAGCTCTTTTTCCAACTTTTCAATCTGTTTATTAAGGTCTTCCACTACACTCTTTTGATAATTATTAACATCAAGTGCATCCTTATATAATTTTTCAAGGCTACTATTTTCTTCATGGAGAATTTTGTTTTCTGATATTTTCTCTTCAAGAAGTAATTCATTTTCTGCAAGTTGACTACTCAACTGTTCATTTTGCTGCTTTGTATTATTGTTTTTCACCCCAAAAACAAAAGATGTAATCAAAAGAACAAAAGCAAGTACCACTGCAACATATTTAATAATCTCTGATTTTGTCACAACTTTTATTTCCACATTAATCTTCCTTATTGTATGCTGTGTCTATATTTTACAAAAGACAGACAGGTTATTCAACAGTCTTTTTCCAATTTTCTAAAAAAACTTTTTCCTTCTCTGTTATATCTGCCTTTTCAAGCATATCCGGTCTGTATTTTGCTGTCATAATAAGTGATTGTTCACGACGCCATTTGTCAACATTCCCATGGTGTCCTGAAATCAGAACATCAGGGACTTTCAGACCATTCCATTCATATGGTCGTGTGTATTGAGGATATTCTAAAAGTCCGTTATAGTGACTTTCAAGTTCTTTCGCCTCATCATTTGGCAAAACACCCTCTAACATTCTTGAGATTGAATCTGCAAGTACAAGTGCAGGTAATTCACCGCCAGTGAGGACATAGTCACCAATTGAAATCTGTTCGTCAACCAAAGTGTCAATAACACGCTGGTCAACACCCTCATAGTGACCACAAAGAATTGTTATTTCATCCATCGATGCAAGTTCTTTTACCTTTTTTTGTGTGAGAACTTCACCACATGGTGACATATAAATAAGATGATTCTTATTGTCACTTTTCTCACAAATTGCCTTATAACACTCTGCAATAGGCTGAGTCTGCATAAGCATACCCATACCACCACCATATGGGGCATCATCCACACGACGGTGCTTGTCGATAGTATAATCTCTTATATTTATACAATTTATTTCCACATATCCTTTTTCCCTTGCTCTTCCGATAATACTTTCGGAAAGCACGCTTTCACACATATCAGGGAAAAGTGTCATTATGTTAATTTTCATCTTCAAAAAGTCCTTTTATCGGATTGATTTTAACTATTCCCTCTTCAACGTCAACGGAAACAATAACCTGTTTTATTGCAGGAATAAGCACTTCTCCATAAGAAGTCTTGATATGCCACACATCATTGGCACCCGTTTCACTTACATCGGTTATAATGCCAAGTTCTTTACCTGTATTATCATCAATAACCTTACAGTCAAAAAGTTCCTGAATAAACCAGGTGTCTTTTGATAATTTTGCGTCACTTCGTTTCATATAAAGCACTTTATTTCTTAAGCCACGTGCTTTTTCTATATCATCAATACCATCAAGCATTAAAATTGCCACATTGCCATGAGGACGAGCTGAAATGACTTTTATGCTCTTTTCACCTTTATTATCAAAATAAAGAGTTTTGAATTTTTTTACAAAATCAGGAGTATCACACCATGGATTGAAACGCATTTCACCCTTAATTCCGTGTGTTGACACAATCTGACCTAATTCCAAATATTCTTTAATCATAATATTTACACCTTTCGGGTCATCGAAGACACTAACCCACAAGTTACAAAAAGGCAGACAAGCTATAAACCGTCTGCCTAAATTGCAATTTTAGTCGATATCGACCTGAACTTTTTCACCTGTACGAGTTGCACCAGCTTTAACAACTGTTCTGATAGCCTTTGCAATTCTGCCCTGTTTACCGATAACTCTGCCCATATCGTCCTCAGCAACGTGAAGATGATATACAACGACACCACGGTCGTCAACTTCGTCAACAGTAACAGTAACAGCGTCAGGATTTTCAACAAGTCCTTTAACTATTGTAATAAGAAGTTCCTGCATTTCCAAAAACCTTTCTTATTTAATAGCGCCGCTCTTCTTAAGAATAACCTTAACTGTGTCAGTTGGCTGTGCACCATTCTTAATCCACTGAGCTGCCTTATCGTTGTCAATCTTGATTTCAGCAGGATTTGTCATTGGATTGTAAGTACCAATTTCCTCGATAAATCTGCCGTCTCTTGGGTAACGAGAATCTGCAACTACTACTCTGTAGAAAGGAGCTCTCTTAGCACCCATTCTGCGAAGTCTGATTTTTACTGCCATTTTTGTTTCCTCCAAATATATAAAAATTTTATATTAAACACTGTTGTGTTGTAATCAGTGTTTTTTTACTTACATTGGGAATCCGCCAGGACCACCCATTCCGCCGAATCCGTTCATACCACCCATTCTCTTGAGCTGACGACGCATTTTGCCAGAATTCATCTGTTTAAACATTTTTTGCATTTGACGATGCTGATTTAAAAGTCTGTTGATATCTTCAACCTGCATTCCACAACCCGAAGCAATTCTACGCTTACGGGATGGATTAATAATATCAGGGTTTCGACGTTCTTTTGGTGTCATTGACAAAATGATTGCTTTCATTCTGTCAAGCTGACGTTCGTCAACATCAACATCTTTAATCTTTTTGTTTATACCAGGAATCATTGAAAGAATATCTTTCATACTTCCCATTCTGTTAATCTGTTCAAACTGGTCAAGCAAATCCTCAAGGTCAAACTTGTTTTTACGGAGATTTTCCTCAAGTTTTGCTGCCTTTTTCTCGTCAAGAGCAATTTCAGCTTTTTCAATAAGAGAAAGTACGTCGCCCATTCCGAGGATTCTGTTTGCCATACGGTCTGGATAGAAATAGTCAAGTTCATCTAACTTTTCACCCATACCTACAAACTTGATTGGCTTACCTGTAACAGCTCTTGCTGAAAGAGCAGCACCACCACGAGTATCGCCATCCATTTTTGTAAGAACAAGACCATCAATACCAAGTTCATCATTGAATGTACTTGCAACTGTTACAGCATCCTGACCGAGCATAGCATCAATAACAAGGAGAATTTCATGAGGACGAACCTCACTCTTAATATCCTTAAGCTCGTTCATAAGCTCTGTATCAATATGCAAACGACCAGCTGTATCAATAAAAACATAATCGTAGCCTTTATCTTTAGCAAGCTTGATTGCTTCCTTTGCGATTGTTACAGGATTTGTTTGTCCCATTTCAAAAACAGGAACACCAACCTGCTCACCCACAACCTGCAACTGCTTAATCGCAGCAGGACGATAAATATCGCAGGCAACAAGCAATGGTCTGTGATTTTCATTTTTAAGCTTTCGTGCAATCTTTGCACAATGTGTTGTTTTACCAGAACCCTGAAGACCGCACATCATAATAACTGTTGGTGGATGGCTTGCATAAGCAAGTCGAGTCTGAGTACCACCCATAAGTTCGGTGAGTTCTTCATTAACGATTTTGATAACCATCTGTGCAGGTGTAAGACTTTCCATAACCTGAGCACCGATTGCGCGTTCAGTAACCTTTACTGTAAAGTCTTTAGCAACCTTATAGTTAACGTCAGCTTCCAAAAGTGCAAGACGAACTTCTCGCATTGCTTCTTTTACATCTTTTTCATTAAGACTTCCTTTACTTTTCAATCTTTGAAAAGCGGCTTCAAGTCTGTCGGATAAACCTTCAAATGCCATAATTCCTCCTATTCTGTCAAGGAAAGTGCAATTGACTTTATCTTAACTGTTTTATCATTAATTTCACGAGAAAGACCATTTGCTAAATTATACTCATTTATCTCTTCAGCAAACTTTATTATGTCGTCAAGGCCTGATTGGAATTTTTCAAGTTTCTGAGAAAACTTAAGTTTTGATTCCATATCAAAAAGTAACGCCTCAGCTCTTTTGATAGCATCACGCACTCCCTGACGGGTAATTCCCTCATTTTCAGCGATTTCAGAAAGAGAAAGGTCGTCATTGTAGTAAAAGTTAAGATAATCACGCTGTTTCGCAGTTAACACTTCGCCATACAAGTCAAGAAGCATTGTGATTTCAATACTATTTGCCACCTTTGTCGACACCAACCTTTCAATAAAAAATCGTCCTGTAAAGCAAATCAACTTTACAGAACGACATTATACTAAATAATTATGTGTTTGTCAAGAGTTATTTTAGCTAATTTCATCCCAACCGATAGTATCTTCTCCAGCATTATTTTCCTGGCCACCGATAACGATATCACCTTTACCAAAATCCACAGTGTCATCAAAATATTCATCATCGTCTCCACCTGGTGACAAAATCAAATCCCCATCATAAGACTCTGAACCATTTTCAATTTCTATTGTAGTTTCTGTTGTTGACTCTGTTGGTTCTTCAACATCATTATTACCTTTACAAGCAACAAAGATAACTGCAACAATAACTAATATTGCAACTACAAGAATGATTTTTTTATTCATAATACAAATCTCCTTTAAATTTTCTTCATTTATACTAACACAATTTTTAATCTTTTTCAACAATTATTTAAGTTCAGCAATAGTAACACCGTCTTCGCCTTCACCAAAAACACCCAAACGGAATGTACGGATATTAGGGTGCTTACGAAGATAAATGTGAATACCTTTTCGTAATGCACCTGTGCCTTTACCATGAATAATTGTAATCTCATTAAGTCCTGTACGAAGAATACCATCTATAAATGTGTCAAGATCAAGCATTGCTTCTTCAACAGTCATACCTCTTATGTCAATAGAAGAATTTGACGATGCAGTAGCTTTTGATGAACCAGTATGGACTGTTCTCATTCCACCGATTTGCTTTTTAGGTTGTTTTTTATCACCTAACAAACGGACATCAGACATATCGGCCTTCATTTTTATCATACCTGACTGAACCTGAACAACATTCTTTCTTTCATCAACAGAGATAACCTCTGCTTCACCACCAAGAGTTTTAACGAAGACTCTGTCGCCTACCTTTAACGGTCTTGGCAATGTATAGTTTCCGTCATCATCCTCAAGTCCTTGCTGAATTTCATCCATCTTATCAAGCTGTTTACCCATTGCAGCCTTTGCTTTTCTTGCAATTTCCTGAAGATTCTTGGTCTTTGCTTGCTCTTTCTTCAATTGCTCGATTTCAAGAAGAAGTGAATTACCTGCTCTACGGGCATTTTCAACAATTCTTTCTGCATCTTGTTTTGCTCTTGCTATTTCCTTTTCACTTTGTGCCTTTGCTTTTTCAAGTGCTTTTTCAGCATTTTCCTTTTGACGAAGAATTGCTATTTTTTCTTCTTCAAGCTTCTGTCGGTCATCCTCGAGAGCTTTTCGTGCAGTTTCAAGAGTGTCAACAGCATCTTCAAAGCGTGTATCTTCTTCAGAAATAAGAGCCTTTGCAAAATCAGTTATACTCTCATCAATCCCCAGTCGACCAGCAATAGCCAAGGCATTTGAACGACCAGGCATACCAATAAGAAGTCTGTAAGTAGGTTTTAATGATGCAACATCAAATTCACAACAACCATTTTCTACCCTATCTGTTTTCAAGGCATATTCTTTTAATTCTGAATAGTGAGTTGTTGATGCAATCTTCGCACCTTTTTGTCTTAAATTTTCAAGAATAGCAACAGCCAATGCAGCACCCTCGATTGGGTCTGTACCTGCACCCAACTCGTCAATAAGTACGAGGCTTCGGTCATCAGCAGTTTTCAGAATATCAACTATTGTTGACATATGTGCAGAGAATGTTGAGAGTGACTGTTCAATACTCTGTTCATCACCAATATCAGCAAGAACATTATCGAAAACTGAAATCTTACTATTATCAGTTACAGGAAGCATAAGTCCACACTCTGCCATAAGTGTTAATAGACCGATTGTTTTGATTGAAACGGTCTTACCACCTGTATTTGCACCTGTGATTACAAGGGAATCAAAGTCCATTCCCAATGAAATATTTACAGGAACAACAGTTTTAGGGTCAATGAGTGGATGTCTTGCTTTTTTAAGCAAAATTTCACCATCATTATTGAGAATAGGACGACTTGCTTTCATTTTATATGCAAGATGTGCCTTTGCGAAAATCAGGTCAAGCGTTACGGCAGACTCAAAACTGATTTTAATTGTATCCTCAAATTCTCCTGCCATTTGAGATAATTCTGCAAGAATTCTTTCGATTTCGTCCTGTTCACGACTTTCAAGGACTTTGATTTCATTATTCGCCTCAACGACTGCAGCAGGTTCAATGAATACTGTTGCACCACTACCTGATGTATCGTGAACCATACCTGCAACTTCGCCTCTATGCTCTGATTTTACAGGTACAACAAATCTACCGTTACGCTGAGTTATGATTCCGTCACGAAGAACCTTTGAATAATGATTTGAATGAATCATTGAATCAAGCTGTTCACGGATTTTATTTTCATAATGACGCTTTTTACGTCTTATTTCCTTAAGTTCAGGTGACGCATTATCACTTATTTCTGTTTCGGAAAGAATTGCATTAGTTATTCTTTCTTCAAGGTATTTATTGGGATAAAGGGAATTAAACAAATCATCAAGACTTGTCTGCATACCTGCACATTTTTCGTGCCAAATAGTTATTCCTCTGATTATTTTAAGTGTTACTGCAATTTTAAGAAGTTCACCTGCAGATAATGAGCCACCTGCACTTGCTCTGCTCAATGCGTTATTAACATTCTGAAGTCCACCGAATGATGGTGCACCGAATTTGGCAATAAAAATATAAGCCGCTTCAGTTTTATCAAGCAAAGTGAGTACCTCAAAATAATCTGTCATAGGTGTTATTTCCAATGCTCTTTCCTTAGCATCAGCACTACTTGCAGTATCTGACAGCATTTTAAGTATTTTATCAAGTTCAAGTGAAATATAATGTTTATTCATCTCGTAATATCCTTATAAAATTCAAGTGTTTTAAAATTTCTTTGTAGTTTCAATAATAAATATTTTTCAGTAATATAGGATAAATCAGGCAATGCATATTCTTCCATTTTAAATGAATATATTTTCTCAAAATCTGAAAAAGCAATATGACGAAGTGCCTTGACAAGTCCTATATCCAGTTGGAATAGCATATCAGATGGAACACAGTTGTCACAATAAAGTATACCATCTTCCACATCAAAATACATTGTATCTGTTTCGTATTCTCCACATCGGTCACAGGCAATGAGATTCGGCATAAAACCAGCAATACACATAAGTCGTAGTTCTGTAATTGCTTTTACCTGTTCATTGGGCATTTTACCTTTTGCAAGAAAATGAAGTGAATTGAGTATAAGTCTCAAATACTCTTCTGCTGATTCATCCTCCTGAACGAGAGTCAGTATAAGCTCCGCAAAATACTGGGCAAGAGATAATTTTTCTAAATCATTTCTTAAATCAAAGAAAAGCTCGATAGGTTCTGCCTCGTCAATAATATATGTATCCTTTGTTTTATAAAGAGAAAGTTTTGAAAAACAAAACATTCCCGTTGAGCTGTTTTTACGATTTTTGACAGATTTTGCACCTCGTACAAAAGCACGTACAAGCCCGTTGTGGCGTGTCAGCACCGTAACGAGCTTGTCTTTTTCACCAATATTTTGTTCCTTGAGTATCAGACCATCCGTATTCGTCCTCATAATCCGGTTCTCCATCAAACAATGGTTTCTTTTTCTTTTCCGATGCTTTTTTGTACATCAGATAATCCTCTACACTTCCACTTTCCGTAAATCTGCTCCAGATTGCCATACTATCCAAGTTAATCACCTACCGTTAATAATTTGCCTTGGAAAGTATGAAATATAAGTGGTAAAAATAAAAAGGTTTGGTAAATTAATCCAATCCAAAATTATGGATAAGTCCCTCTCTATTACGCCAACCTTCTTTAACTTTTACCCAGCACTGAAGATTGATTTTACAACCAAAGAAGTTTTCCATATCCTGACGAGCGTAAGTAGAAATCTTCTTAAGCATATTACCACCCTTACCGATGATAATACCTTTATGACTATCACGCTCACAGAAAATTGTTGCTTCAACATCCATAATTCCATCACTGCGTTCACGCATTTTTTCAATGCTTACTGCAGTACCGTGTGGAATTTCTTTATCAAGAAGTCTGAGCATCTTTTCACGGATAATTTCACCTGCAAGAACTCTTTCAGGTTGGTCAGTAAGAGTGTCATCAGGGAAGAAATGCTCTGATTCAAACGCAAGTTTCTTAAGTTCCTGGAGAAGTGAATCAATACCACTATTGGTCTGTGCAGACACAGGAACAATCGCATCAAAATCATAATATTCTGTCATTTCTGCGATTCTGTTAATAAGATTTTCCTTATCCTTAATAGTATCAATCTTATTAATTGCAAGGATAGCAGGATTCTTACCTTTTTTGATTTTTTCGATAAGCTCAAGCTCAGCAGGATTAAGCTCACCTTCAGGTTCAACAACCAAAAGACATGCATCAACACCATCAATACTGTCACTTACTGCTTTAACCATTTTTTCACCAAGTTTTGTTTTTGGCTTATGGAAACCAGGTGTATCAGTAAAAACAAGCTGAATATTATCATCCGTTGTAAGAACGCCCATAATTCGTGTTCTTGTTGTCTGTGGTTTTGAAGAAACAATGGCGATTTTTGTTCCTAAAAGTTTATTAAGGATTGAAGATTTGCCAACATTGGCTTTTCCTACGATTGCTATGAAAGCTGTTTTTGGTGTATTCATTTAGTCTCCTTACCCTTTAACGGTATTCCTTTAAAAATAAATATTGTAAATACGATAACTGAAATTGCAAATAAAACTATTGCTATTGGATTTTCTATAAAATATGCAAAAAGCAATTTGAACGCTGTTGGTTGATACATAATTGCAACACCACACAGAACAGAAAATCCTGCAAAAACAAGCACTGCACCCGCTGCACAATCCTTCGCTATTTTTCCGTGCTTAGTATGTTCTTTACCCTGAGCATCAATAATTGCTTCAATTGCAGTATTTATAAGCTCTGCTGCTATAACTTGTCCACAAGCAAGAAGCAAAATTGCAAGCTGTGTTCTT
Organism: Candidatus Fimenecus sp.; assembly: GCA_045613065.1. Taxonomy (GTDB): domain Bacteria; phylum Bacillota; class Clostridia; order Oscillospirales; family Acutalibacteraceae; genus Fimenecus. The sequence continues at coordinate 18,160 of JAZLAH010000018.1, read as the reverse complement.
GTTATTTCAAAAAAATCAAAAGCAAAAAGGAAAAAGAACATATAAATCATGCAAACCATATGTATTCTCATATTACGTTCTTTTGTGATTGCAGTAAAGATGCCCTGAAAAGCGTATCCAAAACTTTTAATAAGTTTTTCCATTATTATCATTCCTCGTCAAAATAGTAACTGCCGTTACGCTTAAGTCCTATTTTTGTGAGAACTGCTTCTTCTTTTTCTCTCATCTGCACAGCCTCAAGTCCGCCATTTTCGTGATCATAACCAAGAAGATGAAGAAGTGAATGAACAGTTAAAAATCCTATCTCACGCTGTAATGTATGTCCGTATTTTTCTGCTTGGTCATATGCATGTTCAATAGAAATTATAATATCACCGAGGAGTTTTGCTCCTGTGTCGTGATTAATATCATATTCTCCATTTTCACCCAATGGAAATGAAAGAACATCCGTACTCTTGTCCATTCCACGATGTCTAAGATTCAATTCGTGAATTGTTTCGTCATCAACAATAGAAACGCTGATTTCAGCAGGGTCTATAAAATTTTCGTGAATAAGTACGGCTTTACAACAACGACGGATAAGCATTCTTACGCCTGTTGGAATTTTCATAACATTCTGCTTATTGTCAATTATTACTCTTAACTTCTCGTTCATTTATTCTTCCTCATTTCCTGTTTTTCATATGCCTTAATAATATCCTGAACAAGACGATGTCTCACGACATCTTTTTCTGTAAATACATTTATTGCAATATCGTCAATTCCTTTAAGAATTTTCATTGCCTCAACAAGACCTGATTTTTTGCCGTCAGGCAAGTCAATCTGGGTAATATCACCTGTAACAACAATCTTCGAATTAAATCCAAGACGTGTCAAAAACATTTTCATCTGTTCTCTTGTAGTATTCTGTGCTTCGCCAAGAATGATAAAACTGTCATCAAGAGTACGACCACGCATATATGCAAGTGGTGCCACCTCAATGCTTCCTCTTTCTTGATAACGCTGAAAACTTTCAGCACCAAGCATATCGAATAACGCATCATAAAGAGGTCGAAGATACGGGTCAACCTTTTGTTGCAAGTCACCAGGTAAGAAGCCCAACTTTTCACCTGCTTCAACTGCAGGTCGAGTCAAAATAATACGATTGATTTCCTTTGCACGGAAGGCGTTTACTGCCATTGCAACTGCAAGATAAGTTTTACCTGTACCTGCAGGTCCTGCACCTAAAGTAATTGTATTATTTTTAATACATTCAAGGTATCTTTTCTGACCTAAAGTTTTTGGTTTAATCGGTTTACCTTTTGCCGTAATGCAGACACAGTCACCAGTCATTTCAGTAAGTTTATCTTCATTACCCTCATTTACGAGAGATAAAACATATCTTACATTTTGTTCTGACAAAGCCTCACCACGATTAAGAAGCATTAAAAGTCCGTTAATAGCTCTTACAGCTCTTGACACATTTTCAGCATCACCACTGACTTTGATTTCAGAACCACGACTGATAACCTTTACATTATACTGAGATTCAATAAGTTTGATGTTTTCATCAAAGCTGCCGAACAAACTGACGGTCTGTTCCATTCTGTCAACATTTATAACTTGTTCAAACAACTTCACTCACCTACTTAAAATTAGTCTATATCTAAGATATTTTAACACATTTTTCAAGTGTTGTCATCACCTTTTTTTACATAAATTTCCTGTAAAACACCAATTTCTTGTTCACAATCTGCAGAAAACACAAAATCGTTCCCTGATTTAGATTTCTGTATATGAATTGAGGAGTTTTTCACCACACTGAAATCAAGAAGTTCTTTCACATAAAAAGCATTATCCCACAAAGCAAGTTTATCCTTTATTTCTTCATTTACATTTATATTTTCACTTGAAAATTCAGCGTTGTACTCTGTTATTATTCCCAATGGAAGCAATATTTTTTCACTTTTCATAAAGGATTTGTGTTTACAATATAACCCATCACCTACTGGTGTACCCAAAGGAATTTCAACTCCAAAGAAAAAAAGTTTTTTTCTTGTTTTCTCCATAATAACGTTATGTACAGAAAAAGCACCACCGTTAAAGGTTTTTTTTCTGTTTACAAGAGCTTTCACATAACCATCTGCATGAACAAGTTTTTCTCTCCCGTCAGCATAAGTTATAACACCACTTATAAGCAAATCACCTTTGGATACTGCTGACCCAGGTTTTATTTCCTCATTACCGTAAAGGACATCTATTGTAAGAATGACACCATTTTCGTCTGCAATAAGATTAGTTGGTACTGAATTGTCATACTTTTCAGGTGCAGGTGTTTTTTCTCTTACTTCGATTACAACCACATTGCCTTTCCTATTAATTGCTGCCCAGGAAAGTTCAGGAATTTCACTTACAACCCTTTGTGCTATATCATTATCGTCAATTGATGAAATTGTTGCACCAACTTTTACTCCGTAGTTTTCAAACACAGAAAGTAGATAATCTTCCTGAAGGTCAACATTTCCTACAAGAGACACGCTCCATACAAACTGACTTAACGTATAGATAACACTAATAAATACAATTGCACCAATTAACAAACCTATACGGATTTTATTTCTCTTAAGAGAAAATATAAGTCCTTTTCTTTCCACAGCCGTCACTTGCATACCCGATTTTTTTGCTGCTTTTCGGATTGCAAGATAGCCATTTATAGTTGTAGATGCTGTAATATTACCTTTTATATTTTTAATATTCCACAATGGTATCCCGTCACGAGTGCAGAGATTTAGAAATCTGTCGGAAAAACCACCGAATGCCCTAAAATTTATGTACCCTAAAATATATCTTATTAAATTAATTATCAGCATATCTCACCTATGAAACAAAAGAAATATCGCAAATCTGACCACTGATTACAGCTACACTACTATCAAACGACTTGATTACAAGATTATCACCTGATAAAGACAACACATTGTTACCAAGACTTAATTTAATCAGCATTTCTCCATATTCAACTACGCCTTTGCATCCGTCAACAATCATTTCACGGTTGCCCAACATTTCTATTTTTGGTTCGTCTATGAAAATTTCTGATACGTAATTTTTTGTGAGTTTATTTTTTTCTTTTTTCCGTGCCATAAAACACCTCATAAAAATTATTCATAAAATTATATGAAATCCATAGAAAATAATTCATTATTAAGAGCAAAAATTAATACATTTTATTGGGTGTGATGTATGGCAACTATAAGAATAAAAAAAGAATATTTATCTTTAGTTATAATATTATGCTGTATTTTTCTTATATTCAGATTTCCTGATGCAGTAAAAGAAGGTGTAAACGAAGGTATTAACATTTGCTTTTACACAATAATACCATCACTTTTTCCATTTATGACACTATCGACATATATCGTGAAATCTAATATTTTATCACCTTTTTATAAATTTCTTTCACTTCCTATTAGAGTTATTTTTAAACAACCTGCGTCTGCTGTTTCTGTCATAATCCTGTCAATGATTGGTGGATTTCCTGTTGGGATTAAAATGACAAACGACCTTTACACAAAAGGACAGATAACAAAAGAACAGGCACAACGACTGTGTCTGTTCTGTATGAATGCAGGTCCTGCTTTTGTTATTACTGCAGTTGGAACTAATATGTTAGGCAACGCAAAGGCAGGAATTATTATTTACTCATCCCTTTGTATTTCAGCTTTTGTTTCAGGCATAATTTCGTCATTTGTTGCCACCAAAAATGATGGTATCGTTAATCAAAAAAATGAAAAGCCATTACAGCTATCATCACTTTCAGCATCTGTTACAGATTCGCTACAATGTATTTTCAACATATGTGCTTGGATTATTCTTTTCAGTTCAATCACACAATGTATCGAAACATTCAGATTGCCTGAAAAAGCATATATTTATATCACATCATTTTTAGAGGTGACAAAAGGTTGTTCATTACTTGCAGGTAATAATTCGTTACCAATTATTACAGGAATGATTGGTTTCGGTGGAATCTGTGTTCATTGTCAGGTGCTTGAATATCTGAAAAATATAGAAATAAGGTATAGTTATTTTTTCATAACAAGAATTCTTAGCGGAATTTTATCAACAATTATCTCATATATTCTGTTTCTTATTTTCCCAGTCGAAATGGATGTATTTTCAAATTCCGACAAGATATCGTCTTATTCATTCTCTTTTTCACACTCTTCTTTTTTTGTTTTTATACTTATGTGTGTTATTATGATTTTCGATATTGACAGAAATCAAAAGTATGATAGAATGAGTTAAATAGATTTATTTGGTGATAAAATGAAAAAATTATTTAATAAAAATGATATAATGCCTTCTTGTTCATATTGTGTTCACGGCAAACCCTCACCTGACAAAGAATCTGTTCTTTGCCTTAAAAAAGGTCTTGTAAACCTTGATTATTCCTGTAAAAAATTCAAATATGACCCACTTAAAAGAAAACCAATGAGACCAAAAGCCATTGAAAAATTCGAAGAATCAGACTTTGCACTTGAAGACTTTTCATTAGAAATTGAAGAATAAGGTAGCTGAATAACAAAATCCCTATGGACGTACCATAGGGATTTTTTCTATATTGAATTAATAATGTGCTATACCACATTCGCAATATTTCTTTGAGCCAAATAACTTATTGAAGAAATTAGTTATTTTCCAGAAGAAGCCTGAAATACCGCCTTTATGACAGTTATGGTCACAAACTTTTTCTTCACAAGTTTCGCAATAGCCATTATCAGCTACACTATGGCCAGTTGCAGGAATTTCGTCCTGTGCATCAAGAGTTTCACCACAAGCTGAACATTTTGTACCTTCTGTAAGACCTGTTTCTGTACAAGTTGGTGCAACTGCAGGAAGTACAACTTCTGTATGACCTTTTGCAGGGACTACTGTCTGTGCTGTAATCACATCATCACAAACTGAACACTTTACACCTGCTGTAAGACCTGTTTCTGTACAAGTTGGTGCAACTGCAGGAAGTACAACTTCTGTATGTCCATTTGCAGAAATTTCTTCTGTATATGAATCACCACAAGCACAAGTATATGTCATAACACCTTTTTCTGTACAAGTTGGTTCATCTGTAATAGATGAAATGTGTTTATGAGTACCGTCAGCCTTGATAGTTTCTGTGTATGAGTCTCTACAATTATTACAAGTGAATGTTTTTTCACCATTTTCTGTATGTGATGGTACTTTTGTGATTTCCATCTGATAATCGTGTTCTGTTGCAGGGATTGGAGTTACATTCTGCTTGCTGTCACAACGAGAACAATGCTGTGATTTACTACCTTCATTTGTACAACTTGGTGTACTGTCTACTGTAAATTCAATTGCATAATCGTGACCGAGTGCACCCACAGTTTCTGTAATCTCCTCACCACAAGTACAAGTCTTCTTGTTTTTACCTGTATCTTCACAAGTAGGCTCTCTTACAGTTGTCCAATCACCGAAAGAATGAATTTTTATAGGAGAAGTTGAGATTGGAATGTTTTTTAAATCCTTGTCTCCTGATTCAATAACATCCAATGATACTGTGCTACAAGATGATGACAACGCTTTAAAATCAACAGATAAAATTGTTCCACCTGCTGTAATTGGATTTGTAGACGCTGTTGCTACTCTTATTTTATTAGCAGCATAAGCTGAGTTTATTACTAATGGGTTTGGGTCTGATTCTTCTTCATCACCATTTTCACTTGAATTAGCAGGAACATATTCCAACTTGCTATTATCGTACACAATGTTTAATGTGAAATAACTAAGGTTAGAATTTTCTGACAAAATAACATTGACAGTTACTATGTCTCCTGCTTTAATATCGTTTTTACTTGATTCAATTGTAAGTGTTACATTCTGTGCACTTACAGAAATCGGTAAGGCACAAACAACCATTAAAATTACAAGAACGATTGAAAGGATTTTACTTATTTTTTTCATAATTATTCTCTCCTGCTAAAGATTCGGTTAATTATACCATATTTTACAAATTACTTCAATCCTGCTACCATCTGTAAAATTATACGAGCATCAACAGCTGTAACATTGCCGTCACCATTCATATCAACAAGTTTTAACTGAGCAGCTGTTAATTTTTTAGACTCTGCAACATGTTGTAAAATAGCTCTTGCATCAACTGCTGTTACTTTTCCATCATTGTTAGCATCACCCGTTGCAGTAGAACTACCAACAACAGTTACTTTGCCATTTGAAACAGAGCATGTATAAAACTTTCCTGAACCATCAATATTTTCCGTACTTGTAAGTGTAAGTTTTGAGGTTCCTGAACTTTTTAATATCTTAAACTGTACAGTATAGACTGTACCTTTTTTTCCTGAATACATTCCTGAATAGTTTACTGATGAACCTGTATCATGCAAGCTTCCTGAAGACGCAACATCTCCTTTTGTGCATTTAACAACTTCTAATTCTGACGAATTATATCCGAGCATTACATTTGCACCCCAAACGTCAATATCAGAAGAAAGCTTTACAGAAACCGTTACAGTATCACCCTTTTTGCCTTCAACCGATGTCACAGAATAAGAAATGTTTGCTGCACTTACTGTAAATACAGCAAATGAGGAAATAAACAACATCATTGCCATAACAACGGCAAAAGATTTCATTTTTGTTTTCATATGTATCACCGAATAAAAAAGACGGAGATAGAGGTCCCCTAACTCCGTCTTAATTTTTATTTTAAATTATCTTCTGCTCTTAAAAAGGTCAAGAATGTCGCCCATATCATCGTCAGCACCGAAGTTACCGCTGTTTGAGCTAATATCATCCATAGCACCGTTGTAAAGAGGTTTCTTTGCAACACCATTTGCATCAAGACCAAAGCCTGTTGCAATAACAGTAACAATCATTTCGTCATCAAGCTTTTCATCGAAAGCAACACCGAAGATGATGTTTGCATCTTCGTCAGCCTGTGCACGAACGATACCTGCAGCTGTATCAACATCTTCAAGAGTAATGTCAGCAGATGCAGTAATGCTAATGATAACACCCTTAGCACCTGTGATTGTTGTTTCAAGAAGTGGGCTTGAAATAGCAGCATTAGCAGCCTGTTCAGCCTTATCCTTACCACTTGCACGACCGATACCCATATGAGCATGACCAGCATCCTTCATAACTGATGTAACGTCAGCAAAGTCAAGGTTAATAAATGCAGGCATAGTAATAAGGTCTGTAACAGAGTTTACACCCTGACGAAGAACATCGTCAGCAATGCTGAAGGCATTAGCAAATGTAATCTTCTGTTCTGAAACATACTTAAGTCTTTCGTTAGGAATAACGATAAGTGAGTCAACATGCTGTGCAAGTTCAGCGATACCTGCTTCAGCCTGCTTCATTCTGTGACTACCTTCAAATGCAAAAGGTTTTGTAACGATACCTACTGTAAGGATACCTCTGTCCTTTGCGATTTCAGCAATGATTGGAGCAGCACCTGTACCTGTTCCGCCACCCATACCAGCTGTAACGAATACCATCTGAGCACCGTCGAGTTTTTCAACGATAGCGTCACGGCTTTCTTCTGCTGATTTCTGACCGATTTCAGGTTTTGCGCCTGCACCACGACCTGCAGTTACCTTCTGTCCGATTGAAAGAGTTGAGTTAGCAAGTGAACGATTAAGAGCCTGCTGGTCTGTGTTGATAGCGATAAGTTCAACGCCTGAAACTCCAGCCTTTGCCATACGGTCAACTGCGTTTCCGCCGCCGCCACCAACGCCGATAACTTTAATGTTTGCGATGTCCTGATACTGATTATCAATTTCGAATGCCATTTTTAACATCCTCCTATGTATATTTTCACACTTATTTTTTACTTATTAAGAACGGAGAGCACTAAACAGAACACACCACTCTAATATAAGTTATTTTAACACTATTAAAAAATAATTGCAATATATATTGTATATATTTTTTTAAATTTTTACAGTTTTTTTACACTTTTTCTTGTCTTTTTTGAGTTTACTGTGTCACAGCAGAAGTTTCTTCTTGTTTTTCTGTACTTTCTTCTTTTACTGTTGTTGATTCTTCGTTCAAATTCTCACCATTTTCAGCAGACAAATCGGTTGTTGATTCTTCTGTCTGTGGCTCTGTTGTTGACACTTCTTCTGCCCAATATCCCTTACCATCAACAGTAAGATTTATAGTTCCACGATAAAGGTTATTTTCTTGATTTTGTCTTTCTATTGCAGCTTTACCCAAGGCTAATTTTGAGTTGAGATTATCTTTATCGGTTTCACCTAACTCAAGTGTTATTCTGCCCTGATAAACGATTTTTATGTTATATATATCTGACAAATTAATACTTGATATTTCGGTTATACCAACATTTTCACATTCCGACAAAACATCATTAAGTTTTGTGAAAATCTTATCCGATTTCAGTGAAATTACTTCACCAACTTTAATCGAACTTATTTCGCCTAAATTTGCTAAAACAATATTTTCTCCTACTGTTTCAAGGTCTTTTTCAAGCACCTTTCCGTTTCTATCAAGAAGAATATAATAACCATCTTTTGCTACTGCCATATATGCATCTGTTTTTGTTACAACAATTTCAAGTGTTGATGGCAGACGACGTTTAATTTTAACCGAACCAACATATGCTAATTTTGATGATATATCTTCATTAAGAGCCGTTTTTGAAAGGAAAATGAGATTATCACCAACACTCACTCCAGATGATTCAATGATTTCCTTATCAGAATAAATCTTATCACCTGAAACAACAATTTTGTTTATATTAAAAAATAAAGTTAATGCAAGGACAATACCAATACAAAAGAAAACAACACCTACCAAAGTACGGATGATTATTTTCTTTCTACGAATTTTCTTTTTACGCTGATTAGTGCGGTTGATAATGCGCTCATTATTTGAAAGTTGAGCTTGACGGTTAGAATTATTATGTTGCATTTTCTTCATTTATTTTCACCCTTTTTATGTCCGCACCCAATAGTTCAAGTACTTTTTCCGGTTCCTCATATCCTCTGTCAATATGATGAATCTGGGATATTTCTGTTATTCCATTTGCTGAAAGTCCTGCAAGTATCATCGCCGAACCTCCACGAAGGTCTGTGGCTTTTACATTTGCTCCATTAAGAGCCTTTACGCCTTCCACCACAGCCATTCTGCCCTCTGCATGAATTTTTGCACCAAATCGCAAAAGTTCACCAATATGCTTAAATCGACTTTCAAATATATTTTCAATAAATACGCTTGTGCCGTCAGCAATTGTGGTCAGTGCCATCATCTGTGCCTGAACATCCGTCGGAAAGCCTGGATGTGGCATTGTGCGTATCATTTTTATTCTTTTTAACTGTTTCTGAGAAGAAATCGTTACGTTTCTTCCTTTTACAAAGACAAGACAACCTGATTCACGAAGTGGTTGAATTATGGGTCCTAAATGAGATGGTACAACATCATTAAGACAGACTTTTCCACCTGTCATTGCAGTTGCTATCATATAGGTTGATGCAACAATTCGGTCAGGAATTATTGTGTGTTCTGCCGAGTGAAGACGAGAAACACCTTCAACTACTATCGTACCGTCACCTGCTCCGTAAATCTTTGCACCACAACGATTAAGGAAATCTGCTAAATCGCTGATTTCAGGTTCTCGAGCTGCATTAGAAATTACTGTTGTACCCTTTGCTAGAGTTGAAGCAAGAATTATATTTTCCGTTGCTCCTACACTTGGAAAAGCAAGTACAATACGTGTACCACAAAGTCCGTTTTCCTCTGCTGAACATACTATAAACCCATTCTCATTCGTAACCGTAGCACCAAATTGTTCCATTGCCGATAAATGCAAATCAATGGGTCGAAGCCCTATTTCGCATCCTCCAGGAGTTGACAGTACAGCTTTTCCCATTCTACCAATTATTCCACCAAGAAAAACTATTGATGAACGCATTTCTCTCATCAAATTATCGGGAACATCTTGTCGGCACATTGTTGATGAATCCACAGTTACAGTATGACCTTCACGAGAAACTGTACAACCAAGATAACGAAGTATTTTAATTGTTGCATCCACATCAGAAAGATATGGACAATTATGTATAACGGAAACACCGTTAACAAGAAGCGTTGCTACGAGAATCGGCAAAACGCTGTTTTTAGCTCCCTGAACAGAAATTTCTCCGTTCAGTTTTTTGCCACCACAGACAATTATTTTATTCAATTTTCACACGCCCTTTTCAGTATAAACCTTTGCGTCATATACTATGCAGTTTGTATGAAAATTGTTATTTTTTTATAAAGAAGTAATAATTTTGCAGATTTCGGAAAGTGCATTAAGTTTTGCATCTTTACCTGCATTATGGGAAATTAACTGAAGCTTTGATTTATCGTTTTTAAGTTCAAGAATTTTCTTCGCAAGACATTTACCATCAAGGACCTTTTCTTCAATGAGAACAGCACCGTCATCCTTTGCCAAAGCCATTGCATTATGAAACTGATGATTTTCTGCAACATTTGGTGATGGGATAAGAATTGATGGTTTTTTTAGTGCCTGAATTTCCGAAATTGAACTTGCTCCAGCACGGCTTATAACTAAGTCACAAGCTGAAAGGCAAATATCCATATTGTCAATATACTGACGAATTTCTATATTTGTACCTTTACCAAAAGGAATATTCATTTCTCTAAGTTTATCTTCAACCCACAATCCGAACTTTCCTGTGGAATGTAAGAAACAGATATTTTTTTCATCCTTGAGAATACTGAGCATTTCAACAACGGCATTATTGATTGCATCAGCACCCAACGAACCACCCATTGAAAGTACAAGCATATCATTATTTTTAAGTCCTAACATTGCACGGGCAAAGTCACGGTCTGCCTTTATAATTTCTCGTCTTACAGGAAGTCCTGTCACAACAGGAGGATTTTTACAAGTCATATGCTTTTCTGCATCAGCAGATGTCAGCATAACCTTATCAACTTTTTTGGCAAGTGCTTTATTTGCAACACCAGGAAAAGCATTCTGCTCATGGATTGCAGTTTTAATTCCCATTTTAACAGCAGAATTCAAAACGGGACCTGTTACATAACCACCAAAACCAACTACCACATCAGGTTTAAATTCTTCAATGATTTTCTTGGCATCTGAACTGGCCTTTAATGTAAGACAAACTGTTTTTATATTTTCAACAATTCCCTTAAGATTCATTTGTCGGGAAAAGCCATTCATTTTTACTGTTTTAATCTCAAAACCTGCTTTTGGAACAATTTGTGTTTCCATTCTTCCTTCTGTTCCAACAAACAGAATTTCGGAAGATGGGTCAAGTCTTTTGATTTCGCTTGCAACGGCAACAGCAGGATTAATATGTCCGCCTGTGCCACCTGCAACAAACATAACTCTCACACTAATCACCCCTTCTTTCTCGCACTTCTTGAAACAGATAGTACCATACCCATTTCTGCAAGTAAGATTACAAGAGATGTACCACCTGCTGAGAAGAACGGAAGTGAAATACCTGTATTCGGAAGCAAGTCGGATACAACACCGATATTAAGAGCAACCTGAATACCAATCTGAAAAACGATACCCATAGAGAGCAATGCACCAAATCGGTCTTTTGCATTCATACCGATTTTTATGCCTCTGTAAACAAGTAATGCAAAAAGGAAGATAATTGCTGTTGCGCCAACAAAACCTAACTCCTCACAAACAATAGCAAATATAAAGTCATTCTGTGGTTCAGAAACGTAAAGATGCTTTTGCTTTGACTGACCAAGTCCTGTGCCTAAAAATCCACCTGAACCGATAGCATAAAGTGAGTTATTTGTCTGCCAACGAGCACCCATTGGTGAATAATCCTTATCAAGCCATGCTACAATTCGTTCACCTGCATACTCTTCAAGAATCTTTGGATTTGCAATAAGTACTATAACGGCAATTATTACAACGACAGTACCAACTGCAAACCATCTGCCTCTTACCTCACCTAACCAAAGAACCGTTACACCAAGTGCCAACATAAGAATTGTACCTGAAACATGGTTTTCGAGGTAAACAAGACCTGCAAAAAGTAAAATTATCATTCCGTAACAAATAACACTTGTAAATGATTTATAAACCATTACTCTGCCATCTGTAAATTCACCGATTTTTTTGCAAAGTGTCATTTGACTTGGAATTTTTCCAGTAACACCTTTATAGTTTCTTTCAAGAAGAAATGCAAGAATCATTATGAGTCCGATTTTTGCAATTTCGGATGGTTGGAAAGTGATAAACCCTAAATCAATCCAACGGTGGAAGTTCGGTTGAACGCTGTCAGGCAAAAACAAAACGAGTACCAGAAGAAAAAGTGATACAGGAACACCAATTAATGCCACAAGTCTGAAATATTCATATCTTATTTTCGATATTGCAAACATTAACACGATTCCAATAACAGCATAAATAACTTGTCTTGAAAAAATCTGTGTACTGCTTCCACGATTGTAATAACTGTAAGTATAGCTGGCAGAAAACAGCATTACAAGGCCAACTGTTACGATTGTCATTAAGATTATAAGAAACGAAATATCCATTGAGCCTTGTGCAAAAAAGGCATTGAATATAGTATTTTTCTTTTTTAAATTTCTCTTTGTTGCCATTTTCTCACCACCTATTTAAATTCGTGTTTTAAATTATTTATTTATAATTCCGTACCAATAAAGTGCAAGTCCTATTGCACAACCAATCATATTTACGAGTGTAAATACTGTTACGATTTTACGCTCTTTCCATCCACACATCTCAAAGTGATGATGAATTGGAGCCATTTTGAAAATTCTCTTACCATGAGTAATTTTGAAGTAACCAATCTGAATAACGTCTGAAAGTGCTTCAATTACATAGATAATACCGAAAAGCACAAGAATGATAGGACAATCAATTGCATAAGCAAGTGCTACAACCATACCACCCAAGAACATTGAGCCTGTATCACCCATCATAACCTTTGATGGATAGTAGTTCCAAATAAGGTAACCTAAACATCCACCTGCAAGACCTGAAGCTAAAATACTGATTCCGAAGAACTTTGTCATAAGTGCTGCGATACAGAATGCGATTGCTGCAACTGATGTTACGCTTGCACAAAGTCCGTCAACACCATCTGTAAAGTTTACTGCATTGACTGCACCGTAGATTACACATATACCAAAAATCCAGAAGAACCATTTAAGGTCAACTGCACCTACGAAAGGAATCTGCATATAAGTAAGACCATTCATATAAAGTGCTACAAGATAACCGATAATTAAAATTACCTGAGGAATAGTTTTCTGAATTTCTGTAAGACCTAAATTTCTCTTTTTAACAACCTTAATATAGTCATCAGCAAAACCTACAAGACCAAGACCAATTGCAAGAATTACACCTGCCACAAGTTTAACCTTTAATGTATCAGGCATAATGTGTTCACTTGAGAAAAGGTTTCCACCCATAAGATGGTCAGTAATAAGAACGCAAGCAACAGAAGCAATTGTGCTAACGATGAACATTATCCCACCCATTACTGGTGTTCCCTGCTTTGACTTATGCCATGCAGGACCAATATCAAGAATAGTCTGACCAAATTTTAATTTTCTGAGCCAAGGAATAAGCACAAATCCCAATAAAAATGCGATTAAAAAGCTTAATACTGCCGTTGCACCTAATGCTACATAAATACTCATAAGAACAACTCCTTATTTAACATCCCACTGTTCGTATATTTTTTCAAAAACCTCTTCAAGCTTCATTCCACGACTTGCTTTGAAAAGAAGCGTGTCACCATTTTTGATTTCACTTAAAAGAGTTTTTGTAAGTTCCGTTTTATCTGTAAATGCGAAAACATTTTTCATTCCCAAAGTCTTCGCACCATCTGCCATATATTTTGATTCCACACCATAGGTATATAGCATATCAACATCACATTCAGCAGCGTACTCACCTACTGTTCTATGAGCTGTTTCGCTATAACTACCTAATTCAAGCATATCACCGAGAACTGCGATTTTTCTTCCCTTTGCAATTTTACAAAGTGAGTTAAGACCTGCTTTTTGTGAATCTGGACTTGCATTGTAGCAATCCTCTATTACTGTTATTCCCTTTACTTCACGAATCCTCTGTCGCATACCTGAGGGAGCATAATTCATAAGTCCTTTTGCAATATTTTCAGGTGAAATTCCGTATTCAAGACCTACTGCAAAAGCAGATAAGGCATCGTAAACATTATGAATACCAACTGTCGGAATTGTGATTTTCTGTCTTATGTCACCTTTCACTGCAACAAACTCTGTTGAAAGTCCAACCTCGTTTATATCCTCTGCAAGAATGTGACAGTTTTTATTTTCAATACCGAAGAAAACAATGTTGTAATCATCATTTTTCACGGTTGAAAGCATATCGTTATCACCATTGAGAAAGAGTGATGAACCTTTTTTCATACCTTCAAGCATTTCAAGTTTTGCTTGTAAAATACCTTCTCGTGAACCAAGAATTTCAATATGTGAAACACCGATATTAGTGATAATTGCACAATCAGGCTTTACACATTTTGTAAGTTCAGAAATCTGTCCGAAACCATCCATTCCCATTTCTATAACTGCGTTTTTTGTTGTGTCACAAAGTCTGAAAAGTGTCTTTGGAACACCAATTTCGTTGTTGAAATTCCCTTCAGTTTTAAGGGTTTCTCCACATTGCTCCATTACACAAGCAACCATCTCTTTTGTTGTTGTTTTACCAACACTACCTGTAAGACCAATTACTCTTAAACCATCTATTGAGTGTCTGTAATATGATGCAAAATCGAGCAAAGCATCTTTTGTATCTTCCACATAAATAACAGGTACTGAACACTCAACCTCTTTGTGACAGACTACTGCACCAACGCCTTTTTCTGCAACATCCATCACAAAATCGTGACCGTCAAAGCGTTCGCCTTTAATCGCAAAGAACAAGGTATTTGCATCCACATCACGACTGTCAATAGACACACGATTTATTATATTTTCAGAATCAATATTTGTTCCTAATGCTTTTGCAATTTCTGTTACTTTTAAGTTCATTATTTTCTCCTGAAACTAACTAAAATATTCCTTAACAACTTTTCTTTCATCAAACGGTATTTTTTCCTTACCGATAATCTGATAAGTTTCGTGACCTTTACCTGCAAGAATTACTGTATCACCTTTTCGAGCTTTGCAAAGTGCAAATTCAATTGCCTGACGACGATTTTCTATAACTGCAATTCTTGACTTTGTTTTTTCCATACCACAGAGAATATCATTCATTATAAGTAATGGGTTTTCAGTACGAGGATTATCACTCGTCACAATTGCATAGTTGGATAATTCTCCTGCAATTCTGCCCATTTCAGCTCGTTTTGACTTATCTCTGTCACCACCACAACCGAAAACAACAATCACTTTTCCTTTTGTTATCTGTCTGACTGACGAAAGAATATTTTGTAATCCGTCAGGTGTGTGTGCGTAATCAATCATTACTGTGAAATTTCTCGGCACAGGGACTATTTCACCTCTGCCTTTGACTGATGTTAATTGTTCTACGGCTTTTGATATTTTTTCAATATCAAAACCAAGATTTAAAAGAACTGACAAAGCACACAGTGTGTTATAAACTGTGAATTGTCCGTGGAGTGATGACTGGATTCTTTCGATACAATCAAGACCGACAAACTCGTACCTTATTCCATTTTCGTTACATACAATGTTTTTTGCTGTATAGTCTGCTTTATCAGATATTGCAGAATATGTAATCGTCTTACCCTTTATTTTTTCAAGGTTTTCTGCAACATTTTCATCGTCTATATTTACACAAGCAAATTCCGAAGCCTTAAAAAGTTCAAGTTTTGCATTTATATAATCTTCCATACATCCGTGATAATCAAGATGTTCAGGCGTTATATTGGTAATTGCCGATGCACAAAACTCAATTCCGTGAACACGCTTCTGACTTAAAGCTTGTGAAGACACTTCCATAACGCAGTATTCACAACCTGACACTACCATTTGTGAGAATAATCCGTGCAATTCCATTGGTTCAGGAGTAGTGAGAATCGCCTCTGTTTCGTTAGTTTCCCAACCATTTTTTATAGTCCCGATTATTCCACATTTAACACCAAGTGAATTCAATATTTCTTTTATAAAGAAGCACGTTGACGTTTTTCCATTAGTGCCGGTTACACCGATTATTTTAAGTTTTTTTGATGGATTACCATAAAAATTTGAAGAAATCTGTGCAAATGCCTTTCGTGTATCATCAACAATTATTTGTTGTGGTAAAGATAAATCTCTATCCGTCACAACTGCAACAGCACCATTCTCAATAGCATTTCTCGCAAGAGAGTGACCATCGCACCGATTACCGTTAATACACACAAACAACGAATTTCTTAAATTTTCATTATCCTTATCCGTTACTCTTTCAACTTCCCTTTCTTCATACACGTCCTGTGTTTTCACACCCTCAAGAAGTGAAGAAAGTTTCATTGTATTTACCTCATATTAAATTTAGTCCGAAATTGTTTCACTTGAACGGAAATAAACAGTAATTATTGAGCCTGTTTCAGCAGTTGTGTCCTTTGCAAGACTCTGTTTATAAGACAAGATTTGTCCTGCGCCCTGAGTTGTACCTGCAATTTTTATATTAAACCCAGCATTTGCTGCCGTTCTGTTAGCCTCTGTCAATGTAAGTCCTGTAAGGTCCGGCACAACTGCTTTTTGTTTTTCAGTTGTTTCATCAGTATAAACAATAATCACGCCACCCTTTGGCATTGTCTGACTTGAAGATGGTGTCTGTGAAATAACTGTTGTACCCTCACCCATAATTTTCACTGTAAAGCCTGTTGCTTTTGATTTAACTGTTTCTGTGCTTTCACCAATAAGATTTGGTGCTGATACTGTCATCTGTGAAATTTCTTCATCACTATATTCAGGGTCAATGTTGAGGTATGCAAGTATATTTTCAAAAATTCTTCCTGCAACAGGTGCTGCACCTGAACCACCGGTTGCATAGTACTGTGGTTCATCAAGTGCAATAAATACTGCGATTTCCGGATTATTTGCAGGAGCAAATCCCACAAAAGAAGCAACTGTCTGGTCAGCAGCGTTAGCACCGATTTTTTCACTTGTACCTGTTTTACCTGCTACATGATAACCTGCCACATAAGCATTTTTTGCTGTACCCCAAACAACAACCTGTTCCATAAGTTTTGTCATAATGTCAGCAGATTTTTCTGAAATTACCTGTCTTTTTACATATGGTTCAGTTTCAGAAATGATATTTCCATCTTCATCAAGAATTTTTGCAACTACATATGGTCTCATGAGTTTACCACCGTTACCAAGTGATGCAACTGCAGTAATCATTTGGATAGGTGAAATTTGGAAAGTCTGTCCGAATGATGCAGAAGAAAGTTCTGCAATTCCCATATTCTTTGCCTCATAATAAGTTTTACCTGCAACCGGTTTTGCCTCTGATGGTAAATCAATTCCGGTTGTTTCTGTAAACCCAAACGCATCGAAATATTTTGAAAAAGTTTCTGCACCAAGCTTTTGTCCCATTGTAATAAAGAATGTATTACATGAATTAGGTAAAGCCTCTGCAACAGTTTGTGTTCCATGTGCTTTATGATTAAAGCAATTCTGATAATAATCTGCAACTTTGATTTTACTTGTACAGTTATATGTAGTTTCTGTCGTCATAATACCCTCTTCAAGGGCTGCAGCAGCAACAAAAAGCTTGAAAACTGAACCAGGTTCATAAGAATCAGTAACTGTTCTGTTTCTCCACTGTGCATAAAGAGCATTTGTTTCAGCCTGTGCTTTTGCGTTATCGTCTTCCATTTCCTGAATTTCCTTGATAACTGCATCGGAATGAATTTTATAAGGTGAGTTCAAATCATAGTCAGGCATTGTTGACATACCAAGGATTGCGCCTGTTTTTACATCCATGACAATTCCATAAGCATATTTAGCTTGAGTTTCTTCTATCGCCTGAGAAAGTTGTTGTTCAAGGTAATACTGAATAATTTCATCAACAGTAAGCACAAGGCTCTTACCCTGCTCGGCATCATAAGTAGTTTCATAATCGTTTGGCATTTCTCCCGCCAAAGCATTT
>JAZLAH010000017.1:0-3983 GCA_045613065.1 Candidatus Fimenecus sp. | reverse complement strand
TCGCAGGATGTTCGTTTTTTTTATTTTTAATTTAGAATAATTGAAGGATGAGAACCCGTAGGGTTTTGGCGTTAAGAAAATGATATAGCATATCATTTTTAGCCAAAAGCACAATGCAAATCCCTCATTTGCATTGTGAGTTTAACATTCGAATCCTACTGCCCCTGCCAAGAAACAGAAACGGATGTCGCAAGATGTTCGTTTTTTATTTTACTTATTTAATTACGCAAAATTTCTTATTGTTTTTCACAAATCATCTTTGTCTTTAATTACCTCATATAGAAACATTAATTAAACAAAGTCAAATCTTGCTTTATTTGTGACAATAATGTATAATTTTCTAGAAAAAGGAGAGATTATGTATGCTGTCAATCTGTTTAGCCTTACTACAGAATCCGAACGATAAATTGCGATTTGAAGAATTTTATAATAAATTTTACAATACAGTTTACTTTATCGCTAAAAATCATTTACAAACTAAAGAAGCAGCCGAAGACTGTGCACAAGAGATAATGATTCATTTTGCAAAAGATTTTCATAACATAAAGCAGTCTTTTGATGATAAAAGTTTTAAGAATTATGTTAGAGTTGTATCAAAATGTATTGCAATTGATATATACCGTAAGGAGAAAAAACACCTTGAACACGTTGTCGATGCAGATTTAACAGATTTTCATAGTCTCTCAGTTGATGCATTTGATGTTTGTGATACAATGCTTTTAAAACAAGCAGTTGATGCGATGCCTGAATCATATAAGTATGTTTTCTATTTAAAGTATTTTTATGAATACAGTGGTGCAGAAATTTCTAAAAAAACAGGTATATCTGAAACTTCAGTGAGACAAAAATGTATGCTTGGAAAAAACTTTGTCAAAAATTTTGTAAAGGAAGCTGAAAATAATGAATAATTTGGCGCTGGCTTGTGAATTATCATTAAATGACTGGTTAGCAACTTTTCCTGACATAATTCCCGAAGCAGAATACAGTAAAAATCACGAAAAGTGGAAGAAAAGACTTTTTAACAAAATGCGTGACGATTATTATCACAGATTCACAACAAAGACAATCAAGATTATGCTAGTAGCAGCAGTATTGTTTGCTTTGTTGCTGACTGCGTTTGTCATTCCATCATCTCGTGAATTTGTTCTTGATAAATTCGAGGATTTCAGTGCGTATCAGCTTACCGAATCCAACAATAACTCTGTCACAGGCGAAATAATTGTTGGATATATTCCGAAAGGTTATGAATTAATAAATAAAAGCAATCAAAATAAATATCTGTATTATGAATATAAATTAAGTGACAATCAGTTCTTTGATATATACAAATGCTCATCATCAATGAAACTAGAGTTCGATACCGAAAACTTTATATCAGAAGAAATAATTGTAAATGGCATAAAATACATATACTGTACTGGTAATTTAGGAGTAAATAATATAATTTGGACGAAAAATGATTATGTATATCAAATCGATGCAACATTTAACAAGGAAGAATTATTAAAAATTGCTAAAACAGTTGAATAGACTAACAAAAACACCTTAATTTACGATATAGTAGGTTAAGGGAGGTGAAAGTTATGTCAAATATTGTAAAAAAGAGCCTTAGTATAGTTTTGATTCTTACTTTGCTTTTTTCAACTTTTTCAATGAATATTTATGCAAATACTAATGAAGAAGAAAATACTATAATGCCACGTTGGTCGGTTATAAACAGTGTTGCTACGTCATTTACAATTAGTGGGTTAAACTCAACATCTTCAGTGATACTTTCTGCAAAATATTCAACATCACTTTATATTAAGATTGAATTGCAAAAAGAAAAATCAACTGGCTATGAAACCATTGAAACTTGGACAAAATCTGGTACTGGAAGAGTACTTGACCTTGAAGAAACACGACTTATTAATATACTAGCTGATTATAGAATTAAAGTAACTTGCACAGCTGATGGCGAAACTCATGTTACATACGATTATCCGTAAAAGCCAAAAGAATTCTAACATATCAACAAAAAACCCCTATTGTAGGATAATACTACAGTAGGGGGATTTTCATTTCAGAACTCATCAATAAATGTTTTATACTTATATACAATTCTGCTTATCATTCTATCTAACACAATAAACTGTTAATTAAATCTTATTTTGCATATAACGTTCCAATTATCTTATTTCGGATTCTACAGGGAAATACTTTACAAAGAACACAAATTAGTTTATAAGTAAAACCTATTGCATAAATTGGTTTTGTTTTATTTTTAAGAGCAATTTTTGCAATATACTCACCTGCCACCTGAGGACTCATTCCCTTCTCTTCGTCCTTTTCCATTCCGCTGACACTTCGAGAAATTCTGCCCTTATACACATCATCACCGTCAAAAGATTTCTTTCTTGAACTTGTAAAGTCAGTACAAATATCTCCTGGTTGTATTGCTACTACGGAAATATTAAAAGGTTTAAGTTCGTTATCGAGAGCACATGTATATGATTCAATTGCTGCTTTTGATGCTGAATAATATGTTTGGAACGGAATATGCGTTACAGCAGCAACTGAACTTATGTTTACTATGCGTCCACCTCCTGCTTGACGCATAAAAGGAATCACGGCTTTATTCACATTAACCATACCAAAGAAATTAACATTGAATTGTGATTTTGCATCTTCAAGATTTGTAAACTCAACTGCTCCGGAAATACCAAAACCTGCACAATTTATAACAATATCAATTTTTCCTTCGTTACTGATTACTTGATTTATTGAATCAATCACATTTTCCTCATTTGTCACATCTGTTTTGATATGCTCCACTTTTTCCATAGGAATGCTTCTGCGACTGAAATCATAAACTATACATCCCTGTTTAACCAAAGCACTTGCTGTATATCTTCCTATTCCAGAACTTGCACCAGTTATAACTGCCACTTTATTTTTCATACACTCACCTACTGTGATTTGTTATCAAATACAATATACCTTCTTTTTACAAAATTGTAAAGTTTTTTTGTTGTAAATATAATAGAATAATGATATAATAATTTCAATTTAAAGGAGTGATTTTATGAATAAGAAATACATATCTATTATACTTTCAATTATTCTTATTTTCAGTGTTGCTTTTGCAATTGCAGGTTGCAACAAGGATGATAATGCGGTTATACAAAATGAATCAACCAATGCAATCGGCGAAACAGAACAGACAACTGACGAGCCGTCTATTGAAGAAACAGAAAGTGCAACTGATGAAAAAGCTACAGAAAGCACATCAAAAAATGATGAAACTGATACAGAATCCCCAACAAATCCAACTGAAACCACAACAGAAAACACAAAACCCGCTGTTTGTGAAACTTGTGGTGGATACATTGTTGACGAATCAGATACAAGCCTTCCTATTTTTGGTAACTACTGTGACGGATATTGTGACGAGTGGCTTGGATGATAAATTTCAAAAAAATTAAGGAGTAGTCGAAACTACTCCTTTTTTCTTGTTCATTTTTGCGGAATTATTCGCCTTTCATTTCAAGAAGCTTAACTTTTCCTTCATAAGCTGCCTGTGAAACCTTAATTGAATCAAAGATTGCTGCTCTGATATCGTCAGGAGTTGCACCAAGTTCCTTTGAATAGCTATCAGGAATGAAAAGATTTACATCCATAATATCTGCAAGTCCGTCAACATCAATACCGCTTTCAATACCCTTTTCAGCGTATTCTTTCTTAACTCCGCCAAGGCCCATGCGCATCATCCAAGGTGCAACGCTAATAATCTTACGATTTTCGCCCATACCTCTTGCAGCGTATACAATCTTAAGGAATTCTTTCCAAGTAAGGTTATACATGCTGATAGGCCATGCCTTTGCACCCTTTGATTTTTCAGCAGCACCAACGATTACTTCGCCAACCTGACGAACTGTAAGCATTGCTGTACCGCCACCTGGATACATTGTGAATGGAAGCTTATCCATTCTCTTAATCTGTTC
>JAZLAH010000016.1:0-1841 GCA_045613065.1 Candidatus Fimenecus sp. | reverse complement strand
GGGATAAGGATACGAGAGCCTACGCGCACCCTTGGGAATCCAGGTTGCTTGACTAATTCGTAGGCTTTGGGTAAGCTAATACCCATTTGTGCAGCTAACTCCTGCACACTCATAACTTTTTTATTCATAATTTTTCTCCTTATTCGTAATTTGAATTCTAACGCTTTGTGACTACATTTTATATTATATCTCACAGTACGTTATCTTGTCAACCGATTTTCTAACAATTAGTGATTTTATTTTATAATATTGTATTTATTTATAAAAGTTTTTGTTGACATTTCTCACTACATGTGATATTCTTTGCTTATCGGAGGTGCTGATTATGTTCAACAGAAGACTACAGGCATTGCGAAGAAGCAATAATATGACACAAGTCAAATTAGCAGAAATGTTGGGTGTATCTAAAGGAACGGTTGCTATGTGGGAAACCGGGCAACGCAAACCAAATTATGAAATGCTTGAAAAACTATCAGATATTTTTGATAGAACTATTGACTACATTATTGGGCACTCTGATAATGATTCACCACCAATGATGACAGAAAGAGACCAAGTACAATTGGTAATTATGGATACTGAAGATGAACTGAAAGAAATATTTTTGGACTATTGCGCACTTGATGAATTTGGGAAAACTACAGTCATGGACATTATAAAAAATGAGTATTTGCGTTGTGTCAAACAAGACACTTTAGTTAACACAGACGATACTATCATTAGTGTTCAAATAATACCACCCGCATTAAAGTAAAAACTTAATTTAAATAGTATTCTCCCTATGATGTTTGATGTCATAGGGAGCTTTTTTATACCTAACGTAGAGAGGTTCCTAACAGTAATATCCCCCACAAAAATACACAAATTGTATTGCTAAAGATTGTGTACTTTACGCCTCAAAATTGTCTGGATATATGTGTACTTTAGAGGTAATATGTGACTACCAAAAGACAAGAAAGAGGTACACAGAAATGTTAAAAGCAAAGTTTGGTATTGAAATTGAATTCACAGGCATTACAAGAACAAAGGCAGCCGAGATTATGGCAAATCACTTTGATAGTTCATTTTCAAGTGACGGTGGTTTTTACGACAAGAAAGTTGTGCTTGATGATTTGGACAGAAAATGGACAGTAATGTATGACGGTAGCATTAAGCCTTTGAAGAAAGTTGATGGAGTAAAAACTCACGCTTCAGACCTTTATAAATGTGAATTGGTCACACCAGTTTTAACCTACAGAGAAGACATTGAAACTTTACAGGAACTCATCAGAAAGCTCCGTAAAGGTGGAGCATTCGTTGATGAGAGTTCTTGTGGAATTCACATCCACCTTAATGGAGCAGACCATACACCAAGGTCAATAAGAAATTTCATAAACATCATTGCATCAAAGAATGACTTGCTTTACAAGAGCCTTCAAATTGATGAGGCAAGAACAAAATGGTGCAAGAAAATGGATAAACAATTAGTTGAAACAATAAATAGAAAAAAGCCTGCAACCTTTTCTCAAATCGAGAATATTTGGTATGCAGGCTTTTGTGAATCTAGGAACACTCACTACCATAAGAGTAGATATCATTTTTTAAACTTACACAGTTTCTTCCACGGTAATCACACAGTAGAGTTAAGAGGATTTAACAGTACACTTCACGCAGGAAAGATAAGAAGTTACATAGTATTAGCATTAGCACTTAACCATCAGGCATTAACACAGCAGAAAGCAAGTACAAAAAAGAACCAAACCGAAAATGAAAAGTTTGCAATGAGAACATACCTTAACAGAATCGGCTTGGTTGGTGATGAATTCAAAAACTGCAGAGAACACTTGTGTAAACACCTTAAC
>JAZLAH010000015.1:0-68300 GCA_045613065.1 Candidatus Fimenecus sp. | reverse complement strand
AGCTGCAGAAAAAATTAAACTTGCAAAGAGCTTCGGTGACTTGTCAGAAAACAGTGAATATGACGAGGCTATGAATGACCAGGCTAAACTCGAAGCAAGAATCAGCGAAATTGAGTACATCATCAAAAACGCAAAAATTCTTGATGTTGAGTCACTTGGTAATGAGAATATTCATATTGGTTCAACTGTTAAACTTACAGATAAAAAGAAAAAGTCTTACACATATACAATCGTAGGCTTTGCACAGGCTGACCCTGCTGCAGGTAAGATTTCAGACGAATCTCCTGTTGGTAAAGCTCTTATCGGTCACAAAAAAGGCGATAAGGTTACTATTGATGTACCAAACGGTACACTTGAATTCAAAATTGTAGATATCACAAGATAAGGTGAATAAAATGGCAGATAACATTAAGCAAAATCAGCCTGAACTTGATTTAGGTGAACAACAACGTATTCGTCAGGAAAAGTTAAAGGCTTTGCAGGAAGAGGGCAAGGACCCATTTGTAATCACTAAATATGACCAGACTCATCATAGTGCAGATGTTAAAGATAACTTTGACGAGCTTGAAGGCAAAACTGTACGCGTTGCAGGTCGTATGATGTCAAAGCGTGTTATGGGTAAGGCTTCATTCTGTAACATTCAGGACTTAAAGGGCAACATTCAGTCATATGTTGCAAGAGATAGCATCGGTGAAGAAGAATATAAAGGCTTCAAGAAGCTTGATATCGGTGATATTATCGGTATCGAAGGTGAGGTTTTCAGAACAAAAACAGGTGAAATTTCTATTCACGCAACTACTGTAACTCTTCTTTCAAAGAGTCTTCAGATTCTTCCTGAAAAGTTCCACGGTCTCACAAATACTGATATGAGATATCGTCAGCGTTATATTGACCTTATTATGAATCAGGAATCAAAGCAGACTCTTATCAATCGTTCAAAGATTATTAGTGCGGTTCGTAAATATCTTGATGGTGAGGGCTTTATGGAAGTTGAAACACCAATGCTTGTTTACAATGCAGGTGGTGCAGCAGCAAGACCATTTGAAACTCATTTCAACGCACTTGATACAGATATCAAGCTTCGAATTTCTCTTGAACTTTACTTAAAGCGTCTTATCGTTGGTGGTATGGAAAGAGTTTACGAAATCGGTCGGGTTTTCCGTAACGAAGGTCTTGACACTCGTCACAACCCTGAATTTACACTTATGGAGCTTTATCAGGCATATACTGACTACCACGGAATGATGGATTTGACAGAAAATCTTTATCGTTATGTGGCACAGGAAGTTCTCGGTACAACAACAATCACATTCAACGGAATTGAAATGGATTTAGGTAAGCCATTCAAAAGAATCACAATGCTTGATGCTGTTAAGAAGTATTCAGGTGTTGACTTTAACGAAATCAATTCAACAGAAGAAGCTCATGCAGTAGCTAAGGAGCACCACGTTGAATTTGAAAAGCACCATAAGAAGGGTGATATCCTCAACCTCTTCTTCGAAGAATTTGTTGAAGACCACCTTATTCAGCCAACATTCGTTATGGACCACCCAATCGAGATTTCTCCACTTACAAAGAAAAAGCCGGAAGACCCTAACTATGTTGAGCGTTTCGAGTTCTTTATGAACGGTTGGGAAATGGCAAATGCTTATTCAGAGCTTAATGACCCAATTGACCAGAGAGAACGTTTCAAGGCACAGGAAGAGCTTTTAGCACTCGGTGATGAAGAGGCTAATACAACTGACGAGGATTTCCTCTATGCCCTTGAACTTGGTATGCCACCAACAGGCGGTATCGGTTTCGGTATTGACCGTATGACAATGTTACTTACAGACAGTCAGGCAATCCGTGACGTTATCCTCTTCCCAACAATGAAACCACTTGACTAATAAAGTTCTTAAAAACCACGCAATATCAACGGTTTTTAGAGTTGCTTGAAATTGTAAAAATTAAGTTTTACGACACTTTTACGACAAATCAATGTGTGATATAGCAAAAGAGGACAGTTCATACTGTCCTCTTTTTGTATTAAAACCCGTCTAAATTTGAAAGCGCTTTTGTATGTATTGCAACAATTACAATATATGGTATAATATAAATACGATTGTTGGCTTAATAAATAGTTCAAATAGAGATTTTAGGTGGTATTTATGAAACGATTTTTATACTATAATCAAGATTCAGTCAATTCATTTTTAGCTCAAATAGAAAGAGGCTTGTTAGTAAAAGGCGGAGAGGAAATCGAACATACTGAAGAGACATCTGATACGACAGGAACTCAAGCTAATTTATCTGGTGATGTAAGTGCTAAAATTGTAGGTATAGGTGCATCTATTAATGGTAATGTGGTGGGTACGGATGAAGCCACAGATGTTACTAGGGATTTACTTAAGAATGTACAAGAAAAGGTCCTGCACGATTATGCTTTTGACTTGATTCTTAATTATGCCGAGACAAACAAACTAATAAAAAATGATGACCCACAAATAGGAGACATTGTTTTAGTAAATGATGTTTTAACTTTTTTGGATTTTAAATATTTTCAAACCCTGTTTTCTGAAGATGGTCCTGTAAAATTTACAAACGAAAAGAGCAAAAAAACATTAGAACAAGAGATTGCTAAAATTAAAGAGGCCATTCCAAAAGGAACTGCTATGCCCGTTCTAGTAAAACAGCAAATTGAAACATTGAAAACTACAGTGAACCAATCTGAACCAGAACGAAAGGAAACGGCTAAAACTATTGAGATGATTAGAAATACTCTACCTTATGATAGGTTCGTATTAACTACGAATATGCTAGTACCCCTTGATGATGAGAATTTTAGAGATAATCCCGATATTGTTGCATTCAAATATGGGGGGAACATTTCGATATTTGGATATGTAACAAATATTGTTAGTGCCGATGAAACAGCAAAGCAAAACAATGATTTTGCTGATTTGTATGATACTGTAAACAAAATTATGATTGGTATGTTTAAAGACCAAAAGAAAATTTATGTTGTTCATCCAGTAGTTTTATATTATTAACATAAATATCTTATAATCAGGTACGATTTAGTAATTGATAATTTTTCCCCACTTTGTTAACCGATGGACAGGCAGCAATCAGCGAAATGGCAAAATAAGTGAATTACGGCTTGACACCTTCGTTTTGACCATTGATGATGCGAAAAATTATTTGTATAGTTTTTCCACAAGACATCGTGTTATTAACTGGAAAGATATAAAAGTCAACCTGTGGTTCTAATATAAAATTTTAGGGATATATCACCCGTATAGGTGGTATATCCTTTTTTATTTGGAATTTAAAAAATTTTTAAACTCTATGTTTTTTATAAATAAGATTTATAGTATTACGTAGCCAAAAGAATATGTATAAAAAACCTCTCTCGGATGAGTTAAATGTTCAAACGAGAGAGGCTTCTCTTGTATAAATTTCATGTGGAAATATCGTTTATTGTATCATTTTAGTATCAAAGACTGCCTTTCAAAATACCTAAACGTTTTAATTTTCTTAAACTGCGACACTTGATAATTATTTCCACTCGAGCGCCAAGCCACAATGACGGACGAGCAGAAAGAACTGTTCTCCCGCTACACAGATGCCGTTCGTGAACACCAGATGACAACCGATTGTCTGATATTCCAGAACGGTTTTAATCTGGGTGCCAGGATGATGTTGGAGGTCATGGAAGAATAACAGTAACGAAAAATCAGTCGGGCGGCAACACACAGCTCGGCTGATTCTCTGCTTTACTCTTCAGCTACGCCTTTTTCCACTTCGTCACAAACCATTCTAACAACGAAATTAGCATCATGTCTGCATTTGGAAATGATGTACTCTTTTGTTCCATCAGTAATCCTGTTCATTTTATGAAGGTGTCGCATAATCAAGTTTTTGATATATACGCTATTAGAATCAATAAGATTCACCAACTGATGGTTTACGATGCCACAATTCTCCGGATTACGAGACATGGTAAGAAGAATGCGTGTGGCATTCCATCTGATATCTTCATATTCAGAATGAAGCCACTGCAAAACATTCTGAAGGATAATTGCCTCTACTTTGGATGGAAAGATAACATCATCTGAATTCTCCAAATACTCAACGATCAGGTGAGTTACTGCGATTGTTGTTGCAACATCGCCCTGAATATGCGGCATTAACTCGAGTATTTCTGCGTATACATCTTTGCCTATGGCGGTATATAATAATTGCAATCCGATTTTCAGGGAAATGCTATCGATATTAGATGAAATAATCGAATTGTCGGCAACTTCAATGGCCTTCTGCTGCTCAAACAGTTTTTCATATACACCTTGATTTCTTGTGTAGTCTTCAGGATATTTTACTGCAATGCAAATGAGAAGTGCTATCGCATCAAGTTTTGTGGAAATTCCTTCTTTGGAAATAAGAAGGGTATCTGCAACTACGGAGATAAGCGTGTCCATGATATCTGCATCGCATATGAGCTCTTTTCCTAACAAAATAGATCTAACTGTTGCAATCTCACGTGTGCCGTGCCCGAAATAAACACCACCCTTTCCCTGCGTTTCATTGCTTTTTCGAATACGTTCTACGTATTCTTTTACGAACACAGGCATATCTTGATTTTCATCTTCGGTGGTTTCTAATTTATAGGTACCTTCATAATAGCTTGATAAGTGCTCAGCTATCTTTTTATCCATTTCCTCTGTAAGAGCACGATCTTGCTTTCTGAGAACACACAAAAAGACAGGAGAATACTTTATCTGCTCTCGTTCCTTTTCGCTGTCAAGCACGCAATTAATATGGTCAACCAGCGCTTTCGCAGAATCAGCGCTCATTTTTCTAAAATCAATGCGATTTGCAATGAACTTAAACATATCCATATACCAGCGACTATAATGCCTTTCAATGAATTGACAGCATATTTCACTGAGCGTATCTTGTGACATACGATAAGCTACTCCAGAGAGACACTTGAATATGTCTTGCCCTATAGCCACAACGGAAGTATCACTACTCAGCCACGATTTGATTTCACCAACAATGACTTTTTCACAAGATTCATAGCATTTATCATCCAGAAAATATCCTACTGAACCGAATGCCAGCAGTTGGCTACTTAATCTCTTGTACTTTATTGGATGGTTCAGGCAAAAATCCATAATTGATGCTGCTTCGTCAGCAGTTAAATTATTCAAAACCTCTGGATAAGAGTCCTGAATACCTTTGATTTCCTTTTCTTTTCCTGCAAAAATCGCAAGTTTGTACAGATTAAGTCTGAGATTCCAATCATCATATTTACAACTCAGATAGAATATAAAATCCCTAATTTTCTCATAAATAAGCAGAATATGAGTCAATGAACCATTATACATAGACACGATAAGAGAACTTGCAAGCATTTCTCCATATTGATCTAAGTTGTTGCCTATGGTAACTGAGTAAGGTGATCCTGTTTTCTTTTTATACAGACCTTCTATGTATTTTTCATGTAACGATTCATGGATGCGGTCAAGAATCGGATAATAGAGTTCTTCGCTACTTTCTGTTAATTCCTTTTGCGCCGGGGCATCAGAATACTCATTTCTTGCCGTGCAACGAGTCCAGTGCTGATTGCGCAGATCCACCAGAATATCTTTTATGACCCATGTGGGCTGATTAGTTTCCTTTGCAAAACTTAACGCTGTTTCAAGATGTTCTACACACTTTTCGATATCTCCAGCAAAATACGCCTGAATTGCTTGCCAACGAATTTGAACGACTTGATAATGCCCATCATCTTGTTGCGCTTTCAATGCATCCAGATACATAGCAGTATTGAAGTGTTTGATAGATTTACCTTCAAATAATATAGGGAGGAACTGGATGCCCCAATCATCAAATTCACTTGTTTTTTTCGTTTCATCTGGGTATCTGTCTCGGGAATATCCAAGAACAAACTTCAAAAAGTAATCTCTACATTTATCCACATTTTTTAATGCAGATTTAGGAATAGTAGGAAGCTGATACTTTTCTGTACCAACAACGTCTACTGCTTGAATTTCATCATTTTCACCGGAGTTCAAAACTATTCTTCCAGTACAATAGTAGTGATATACGGCAACGATATCATCTATCAATGCCTGAGCTCCATTTTGGCTTAATTCGCTAAAACTGTGAACGGTTTTACTTTTGGCAGAATGCGCCCCCATCAAGCTTTGTTCCAATGCAGTTTTTTCTTTTTGTGTTTCATCACAGAAATAGTACAAAGCCTTAATATTATGTTTTTTGACAGTGTCGATCTCCGCTTGTACCCCTGGCTTAATTCCGTCTGCATTGTCTATTAAGAAAATGCAAATATCACTATCCTCTAATGCTAATATGTAATGATCACCTGCAGGCAGCGTAGACGCCCCTTTACTCTCAAAAGTGTATACATCGGCTAATTGTGTGCTCTCAATAGCAGTTTTTAATTCAGCTCGTACTTTATCATATTTCTTCACACCACAAATTGAGCTAATAAATACTTTGATTTTTTGCCCTGGGGATATCGGCAGAGGAGTAGAGTGCTCCTCTGCTTTGGTATATTCCCATGAAACTCCACCTACAGGTGTGCTTATACCCGTTAATCTTACTCCCATTTTCTCCTCCGTTCAGCTATTTATCAATCTTTTTTCATAACGTATTAATCACTATACTTTACCTCCAACTTTTGCTATAATAGAAAGTTAAGGAGGTGTTACTATGCCAAATTTCGACTTAAAACAACAACCACAGCATCCCATCAAGGTAATCGATACCAATTCTCCGATTTCTCTGGAGCAACTTAATAACGCTTTTGACGGCTTAGATGCTATTACGCTTTGCGTAAGATCGGAAAATGGTCATCCTAACAGGGGTGGGCATTTCTTCTGCATTCGTAACAGTCAGCATTCCGAAGAAATGCACCTTGAAACAATCGAAGGAGACGATATCGATATGTTTGCCCCGGAGCAGCTGATCAGGTTTATCAATCACGCATCCGGTCTTCTCTTCGACAGAGAAATGCTAACATATTGCCAAAATAGCATCAATTTTCGCACTGATTGATGATAGAAACAATATTCTTCGGCTTTATGTCTCTTGCAATTTTATTTGCCTGATTGCCAGCAATTTGATATATCGTGCTTTTGTACTTCTCGGTCATTGTCACAACATATTCAACACTTTGCTGTGTTGCAAATTCTAAAATCCTTCTTGGCGATATTGCCGAAGCCGTAATATAAGCAATGTTATTGGACTTATAGCCAATACTCACAGCATTTACAACGATTTCTTCGATATCTGTCTCAGTCAACTGTGATAATTGTCTCTTGGCCAGGATATCAAAGCCGGACCTGATGATTTGCTCCTGAAAAACAAAGTATTCGGACTCTGTATCAAGCAAAACAGCACTTTCGACTGGACGGTACTCAAAGCCTTGCTTCCAAATGCGAGTTAACTTTCCATAATTTCCTTGTTCTTTGGAGAATACGCTATTGTTACAAGTTACTGCAAAGCGAATATCAAAACCTTGATAACCTTCGCCGAGATTTGCAGGAGGTCTATTTAACCAATAAGTATCTCGGAGAAGTGTCAAGGAGTAAGCATGAAACACATATGCTTTCATAATTTGCGGAGCAGTATCCCATTGACAAGCACTTGCGCCATCAGGCATCCAATCCCATAAACATACCACAACAAAGTCTGTGTTCGGATCGATATCCTTCTTCAAGGTGTCGTAGTTCGCAGACTTTTCTTCTGCAATACATTGGAGGCACTTAATCTCCAAGCGTAGCAAACGATCTCCGTTATTTTTGCGAATTTCCAAATCAGGAAATCGGTTTGCAACAACATAGCTCCAGAAGATATCATCAATACCAAGTTCAGGTAAAAGCTCGTTAGAAATTCTTGCAAGTTCAAATTCAATTAGTGTGCCCATACGAGTACGAACATCGGTAAGATTTCTCTCATTTGCGGGAATTTGCTCATTTTGATATAGACCAAATCTTTTTCTGGAAGATTCTCGGTTAAATCGATCTACAATTTCAGGAAAATATGTATTTCTAAGCCATGTTGATAATTCCAAAGCTGACGCATTTGCGGTCAGCATTTGCATTACTTCTTCTCTATTCATTATTTCTCTCCTGACATTAACTTTGCAATCTCGTTAATTGATCCTTGTTCCATCCGCTCAGCTTCCGCTTCTAACATTCTTGCCTTTTCACGAAGCTGGCTTACTGCACTTTGAGACGCTTTAATTGATCCCAATGCCTCTTTCTGTATATGTTGAGGAGGAAGAGGGATTTTTACTTTTCGCAAATCTTTTCCTCCAATTCGAGGACGACCGATGCCGGTAACAAATCCCATGATTTGTCCATAAACAAAATCAGAACGGAGAATCGTTGAAAGTAGTTCTGGATCTACAATATAAGAGCCATCTTCGTCTTTTCGCACAGTAAGAACCATGCATTCAGATGAAACATATCCACCTTCTTCATATCTCATAGTGGCGGTCTTGCGAAGAGATGGACGCATTTTCGAGAAAACAATATCGTTAGGCTCGTACCTCTTTACTGCGCTCTTTATAGATGCTGCTGGCGTAACAACCTGCTGTGCTTTTCCGCTGAGAGATTCAATATTTGCAAGTCCTGTAAACAAAATTGTTGTTGCATTTGAATCTGACGCAGGAATATACGACTCGTTTCGTTCGTCACAAATTTCGGCCAAAGTCAGCAAAGGGTATGCTGCTCTTTCAAGAGTTTCCTTGCTTTCGTTTCTGAAGGGATGGTGAAAAGCATAGTCTAAACGCAGATTCTTGTCATCTTCAAGGTTTTCGCTAACATCAGCGACATAGCATAGGTCGTCAAATGCAATATCGCCGTTTTTGTATTTACGCCAATTTTCGATGATGAGAGGAAGATCGCTGTTCAAATTTGCTTCGCCAGAAGATGAGTAAATGTAATCATCATCGCCATTAGATTTGCGACCAACGTTTGAAGATTTTGCAAAGAAAACACCATTTTGTTCAACAGGAGTCAAAGTCTTTTGAAGAATCAAAATGGAAGAACTCACGCTTGCGTATGGCATAAACGCCGTTTCAGGCAAATCAACAATAGCCAAGATTCTGAAGTGATCAAGGATATACTTTCGCACATCGGAATTTGAACCAGCATTGAGAACACTCTGATCAATGATAATTGCAACGACTCCGCCCTCGACAAGCAAATTCCAAGATTGCTCAATAAATAGGATACCTCTACGTCTTGAGGATCTATCCCTACCAAGTTCAAACCTATTGAGAATATTCTCATTGGTATAATCGCTACCGAACGGAGGGTTCGTTAAAATTGTATTTACGGAGTTAAAATATCTGTTTGAGTTCTCTCCAAGACTTCCGCCATTTTGTAAATAAGCTACGTCGAAAGCACTATGCCCGTGCAACAACAAATTCATTCTTGATACCCATGTTAAGCGTTCATCAACTTCCATTCCCTGAAGGAAAACTTCGGGATTCGTCTTTGCCACCTGGGTAAGAAAACCAGCTGTTCCGCAAGCAGGATCACATACGTTTCCGTTAATATACGGCTCTACCATATGTACCATAAAGTCAACAATTTGATGTGGAGTAAAAAACTGCTGATTATCACTCTTGTCAAAAGTGCCCTTAATGGTGTCTTCGTAGGCAAGACCTTTGATATCGTAATCAGCATTGGAAAGATCAACCTTGCTCAACTCTGTGCCACATTTATAAAGTGTTGCTGCATCTAAGTTGATTTTTCTAAACTGATCAGGCACTTCAATTTGGGCATCTTCTACAGCACCGAGACATTCTGACTGTATTCTGGTAGAATATGCTTGCACATCTTCGTCCATGCGCATTTCAAAAGGATCATAGCTCTTGCTTGAAACATACAGTTTCACGAAAAGAAGTTTAGAAATTTCATCAAAACGTGTAACAATATTGCTGTTTGCATCGCCGTCACGAATCAGACAATGCAGCTTGTTAATAACCCTCTTAACTGTCTTGCTATCCATTTCGGGTACATTATCACTGTTTTTTACAACAGTTCCTCCCATAGCTTTTTTCAAAGCCATTAGTTCTTTCATATCATATAAGCGATATCCATTTACAGGATTTCGTATAGCGGTTAATTTCCCGTCATTATCCCAATTTCGTAAAGTAGCTTTGCTTACACCCAGATAAGTAGCAGCTTCGTTCAATGTCACATTAGTTGCCATGTTTAGTAACCTCCAAACCTTACTAAACGTAGTATATACTATTTGCCATCAAATTGCAACTACAAAATTAGTGCTCCCAGTCCAGTATTGCGGACTGGGAGAGACACGTTGAAATGATTCAATTAAGTGGAGAACTGTTTGACACGGATATAGGTGGATGGAACCAAGGCGTTGCTCCAGAAGCGTATGTTCCTGTTCAGAGGTTAGTTAAAATTGCTAAAGAAAAGAATCTAACGGTTAGAACTTGGATTATGGTAAGTGACGAGGTACGAAAATTCCCGACGGAACATAAAAGGGTATGTAAATATTTAGGATATTCGTATAAGGGTTCAGTTGCTCCATGGAAGTATCCACCAAAGGAAAAAACTAGACAAGTTAACGGGCTTGAAGAGGCTCAGGTAGTAACTAGAAGTGGACAATTATAATATAAGAATAACTTGTATAGTTTTTCACAAATTTTGTATTTAAACTGGACGAATATAAATTATAGGAATATATAATCTTTATAGTTGGTATGTCTCCTTTATTATTGCTTAAGAAAACCCTCAGATTACTGAGGGTTTTGAGTTATATACAAATTATTCTTTCCATTGTGTTTCTTTAGCGATGTCACAAACTAGTTTTCCGTTGTAAGTGAAATAGGAAGGACCTGCGATTGCTTTAACGCCTTTAATTTTACCAGCTACAGCGGATAGTGATGTGATTTCATCGTTGTATGAAACTTTTCTTTCACTTTCTATTGTTACTTTAACAGTAGGGTCTTCAATGAATACAAGTTCTGCACCGATAGGAATATTGCATTTAGCGAAGTTAACAGCAGGCTTCTTTTTTCTTGATTCAGCATTCAATTTGTTTGTTATATTTTTTTCTCTTTTAAGTTTATCTTGTGAACCACTAATTGTCGCAATTGCTTCTAATAATTCATAAGCCTCTTCAGCAGACATCACAAAAAATTCACGGTTCTTTGAAACGCGAAGGTCAGGGTTAAGATTGTCAATCAATTTATGAAGTTTCTTGTCTTCGAGTTTTCCAGAAGTTTCATATGTAGCATATATTTCGTATTCGTAGGGGAGAGCAGTTGTACTTAATTGTTTTCTTCTCTCTTCTACATTAGTAGCATAGCCGATTTTGACCATATCCTTTAAACATGGATTTGTCATTATATAAATATATCCTTTTGACATAGTAAAGCCCCCACATAAATATTATAATTCCTCATAAAGTATATCATTTCCTTATTAATCTTTCAAGTTGTTTGTTTGTATTTTACACTCGATTCTAAATTTCATATTCAATACTTTTTGTTGCGTATAGTATTCAAACGAATGTTCATCAACATCTCAAATAATCAAAAAAGCAATAGTAATTACCGGTTTTAGTAAGGTAATTACTATTTTTTTGCAAATTTAAAAAAATTTTTTGAAAAAGTTGCAAAAATTGGCCTTCTAAATGCCTTCCCCTTGAGGGGGAAAATATTTCTCTTAAAAAGTTGATACACGAAAAGTAACTTTTTACCCTAAAAATTGAATAGAACAAACTAAGTACTTCAGTTTCGGGAAGAGCTTGGGTAGTGAGTGCGCCATGACCTTAAATTTTATTTGAGTGAGCGATAAAACCATACTACAAAATATTTGTTAGCCACAAGTAAGGCGATGAGGACCGGAATGACAATGGTACTCCCGTTTAGTCACAGTCCGAGCGTGATAAAACCGTCGCAGGCAATGAGAACGGCTCTAACAGAAAGAGGGGTGGAATTCCCGTGAGGCAGAGTAAGCTGCTCTGACACTTAGGTAGTTCAAATTGAAATGGTTATCATTTAATGCAAGCAAAATGTTTGTGGAAATGATTAACCAAATAAAAAAGAAAGGAAGTGAGATAGATGGAAATTCCTATGGCAATTTTGTACACTGTGGGACAAGGTTTGGCATTTAATGTTGTAATTCCTGTATTCCACATTATTACGAAGATTTTTGGATAATATTTCACATGACAAAATAATTTTCAAAAAGGAATATTAAAAAAGTGGAAGAAAAGAAAAACATATCAAAATCAGATACATATGACGAAACCCATGTTGCAAAAGAGGTAATTATGGAAATTCCCATTTCTGTAATTAAAGACTTTCCAAATCATCCGTATAAGGTAAAGGACGATGATGGTATGAACGAACTTGTTGAGAGTATCAAAACAAGAGGATTAATTCAGCCAATATTAGTCAGACCTATTGAAGAAGGAAAGTATGAAATGGTTTCAGGTCATAGAAGAAAAAGAGCTTTTGAAATTGCAGGTATAGAAAAAATATCTGCACGAGTTCAAGTGCTTACAGGAGATGAGGCGGTACTTGCAATGGTTGATAGCAATTTGCAAAGAGAAGAAATATTACCTTCTGAAAAAGCATTTGCATATAAGATGCGACTTGATGCTATGAAAAGACAAGGAAAACGCATAGATTTAACTTGTGCACCAACGGTGCACAAGTCGGTAGGTAAGAAATCACGAGATATTCTTGCCGAAGAAAGCGGAGATAGTCGTGAACAAATTCGTAGATATATTCGCCTTACAAATCTTATTTTACCATTACTTAAACTCGTAGATGAAAAGCAAATTGCAATGCGACCTGCAGTAGAACTGTCATATCTTTCGGAAGATTCGCAGAGATGGGTTTTTGAAGCTATTGAATATGCTGATGCAACTCCATCACATGCACAAACATTGCGAATGCGAAAATTTGCTGAACAAGGCAAGTTATCAAAAGATGTCATCGATGTAATAATGGATGAAGAAAAACCCAATCAAAAGGAAAAATCTCCATTCAGGGACAATCGTATAACAGACCATATTCCTCATAATGTTCCGAAAGAAAAACAATGTGACTATGTTATTAAAGCTCTTGAATATTACAATCGCTATTTACAGCGAATAAAAGATAAGGGTAGTAGATAATGTTTTCTCTCTCAAAAATACCATCTAATTAAAAACTTACTGTACTGAATTTAAAGATAAATATTCTTTTTAACAGTACAAAGAAAGGACAAACAATGAATATTAAGGTAGAAATTAAAAAGATTTTTAAAGGTGATAGACCAACAAAAGCTTATGCTAATGTGGTTATTGATGAAGGCTTTGTTATTCACGGTGTAGGTATCTGTGAAAACGAAAAGGGCAGATACATAACAATGCCTCAGACTTCATGGATGAAACAGGGTGAAGAAGTAAAGAAACCTGTTTGTCATCCAATAACTTCTTCTGTGCGAAAGCAAATGGAAGAAGCTTTGTTTAACGCTTATGACGAAAAAATTTCAGAAAACAACTAATCTAAATTTGGAGGTAAAACAATATGAAAAAAATTAAATCATTCGTAAAATCAGCAGTTCAGAAGGTTAAGGACGTTTTTGCTGTTCAGGAAGCAGCATTGAATGCAAAAGCACATTCAGTTCTCGATGGTACAAGGGCTGAGGCATATGTGGATACTGGTGTTAAGGTACTTATTGCCGTGGTGCTTGGTGCTCTCATCCTTACACTTCTTTACGCGCTTTTCAACGAAACAATTATGCCAACAGTCAAGACAAGAGTTGAAGGACTCTTTAACTACGCAGGTTAATATAGGAGGAAATACAATATGAAAAAAATCAAATCACTCGTAAAATCAGCAGTTCAGAAAGTTAAGGATGTTTTCGTTGTTCAGGAAGCAACATTGAATGCAAAAGCACATTCAGTTCTCGATGGTACAAAGGCGGAGGCTTATGTGGACACCGGTGTAAAGGTGCTTATTGCCGTAGTGCTCGGTGCTCTTATCCTTACACTTCTCTATTCACTCTTTAATGAAACAATGGCTCCGGCTGTTGAAGAAAGAGTAGAAGCAATGTTTAATTATGTTGGATAAATAATATTTTTGGTGGGGCAGATTTAACTGCCTCACTGTTTTTGTGAGGACTGATAATATGACTAAATTTATTCAACCAATTGGACCGATAAAACTGGTTTCATTTGAACAATTATTAAACTTTGATTTACAAGAAGTAATATATGCACTTTCCATTTTCATTTCTATTTTGCTCTTTTATCTTATTATGCATAAGATTTCAAAGTTAGTTATAAGCAGAACACCGGGATATAAGAAAGAAGATAAAAAAATCCCAATATATTATTGTTTGAGTATTATTGCTGTGTCAAGTTTGCTAATGGCTTTTGGATGGTCAATAGAACTTGTTAAAGGTATTATCTTTCTACAAATCTTACTCTATGCTTCGGTATCAGACATACAGACTCATGAGGTAAAAGATTTCATTTCTGTTTTGATTTTCGTCACAGGATTTATAGGTACTAATACTGTGAAGATTCCAATGATGCTTTTGAGTGGCTTTGCAATTGGTGGTATGCTATTATTCTGTGCTATGGTAAGTAAAAATAAACTTGGTGGAGCAGATGTTAAAATCTCTGCTGCCTGTGCTTTTGTTTTAGGTTTTCAAAAGAGCATAGTTGGTCTTGTTATTGGTCTTTTTCTTGCAATTATTTGCAACATATATTTTAGCCATAAGTCCAAGACAAAAGGAAAAGCATTTCCATTGGTTCCATATTTGTCGGTTGGATTTATGGCTATGTACTTCATTTAAGGAGGAATTACACAATGAAAAACAGAACAGCGATAGGTATTGTCTGTATTATTCTTTCTGTGGCAGTGATATTTCTTGTGTCACCTCTGGTGAATAATATCTCGGATAAAAAAACAGAGGTTGTCAGGTTTATAGCGGATGTTTCTCACGGTGCAGAAATCAAAGATACGGATATTGAAGTTGTTAAAATATCAAATTCAGCGTTATCAGACAAT
The DNA here is from genome assembly GCA_045613065.1 of Candidatus Fimenecus sp. Taxonomy (GTDB): domain Bacteria; phylum Bacillota; class Clostridia; order Oscillospirales; family Acutalibacteraceae; genus Fimenecus. The sequence goes on along the minus strand of JAZLAH010000015.1, from coordinate 53,236 downwards.
GTGATTAAAGATAAAAAAACAGTTGTTGGTAAATACGCAACCGCTGACATCTTTAAAGGCGATTTTGCAACAGAAAACAAAGTAACAGATAATGCCAATACATCAAAGGATGTTTTATCATCACTCAAAGGAGATAAAGTCGCAATGAGTATTACAATCAATTCTTTTGCGGGTGGTCTTTCGGGTAAACTTGAAAATGGTGATATTGTAAGTATTTGTGTAACTGATAAGGATGATAATACAGAAATTCCATCATCTCTTAAATATGTAAAAGTAATCACTACAACCACATCGGGTGGTATTGATGAAAATGATGTTGTACAAAACGAAGATGGTAGTTTTGAACTTCCAACTACAATTACAGTTCTTGTATCAGTAGAACAGGCAAAAGTACTTGCTAATTATGAAGAAAGTGCTGTAATGCATGTGGCTCTCGTTTACAGAGGTGATGATGCAACAGCAGATAAATTCCTTAAGGCACAAGATGATTTTATTGCGAAAAATAATGTGAGTGAGGCTGATAAAAATGGCTAAAATTATTGCAGTAATCGGTTCTCCTGGTAGTGGAAAAACAACCGTCACTTTAAAATTGGCACAAGAATTTTACTGTGCCACAACAAATGGGTCAGTAATATATATTTCACCATCCTTAAAAGTTCCGGCTTTAGGTGTTTTGTTTCCTAACTATACACCTGACAGTATTTTTTCTCTTGGTTCTATGTTTGATAAAACGGATATATATGAAGAGGATATCCTTAATCATTTGGTAACAGTAAAATCAATGAACAACTTTGGTTGTCTTGGTTACAAAGCAGGGGAGAATAAATACGATTTTGCAGAATTAACAGAAGATAAGGTTAATTCATTCTTTGACGTACTTAATAATATGGCAGGTTATATATTTGTTGATTGTACAGATGAAGGAAATGACCTTATATCACAAATTGCATTGAGAAATGCACATGAGGTTATTATGGTGCTTTCACCTGACCTTAAAAGTATGGTTTATCTTGCATCTAATGAAGAATTGTTTGGAACTAATAGTGAACGAGCAATAAGAGTTCTCAATGTGAACGAGAATGAACTTTATTCTCCTGTTGATGATGTAAGAACTAATGTGAAAAACATTGAATATATATTGCCGTTCAGTAAGCAAGTAAGAAGTCAACAGCTTGACGGACTTTTGTATGAAAGAGCAAAAGACAAAAAGTATCGTGCTGTGCTCTCTAAAATTGTAAACAGAATAATTTAATTGATTGGAGAAATATAAATGCAGAAAAACATTGATTTTGTGCCGCTGCTTTCAATGATTCAAGAGCATATCTCTTCCCGTTATGCGGCGGCATTATCTGATAGTAAAAAATTACCACAGCTCAAGTCATATATAGATAAATTCTTGCGTGATGGTGGTTATATAGTTGATAATATGACACAGATAGAGTTGAGCAATAAACTCTATTCTGAAATGGCTGAGTATTCAATTCTTACCAAATATCTTGGTAGAGATAATATTGAAGAAATCAATATTAATGCTTGGAATGATATTGCTATTACTTATACATCCGGTAGAACGGTAAAGGTAAAAGAACACTTTTATTCACCATCTCACGCTGTTGATATTGTAAAAAGACTTCTTCATCATTCAGGTATGATAATTGATAACTCTACTCCTATGTCACAAGGTCATTTGCCTAATAATACTCGTATAACAGCACTTAAAGAACCTATTGTTGACGATGAAGTGGGTGTAAGTGTTTCAATACGACTTTTGCATCCATCGAGAGTTAATAAAAAGCAGATAATCTCTTCCGGTAATGCAACAGAAAAGATGGTTGACTTTCTTTGTATGTGTTTAAGGTATGGTGTTTCAATTGTTGTTGCAGGTGCAACAAGTTCAGGTAAAACAACACTTCTTAACGCTCTTCTTACAACTATTCCTGATGGTAAACGAGTTTTCACCATTGAAACAGGTTCACGAGAACTTTCTCTTGTCCGAAAAAAGAATGGCAAGGTAGTTAATAATGTTGTTCATACTCTTTCACGACCTTCTGATAATCCTGCATTTGATATAACACAAGAAGACCTTGTTGTAGCATCACTTCGTTTCAATCCTGATATTGTTTGCGTAGGTGAAATGCGAGATGTAGAGTGTTACTCGGCAGTTGAAGCAAGTCTTACAGGTCATACTGTTGTATCAACGGTTCATGCATTTGCAGCCGATTCGGCACATATGCGAATAGCACTTCTCTGTCAGAAACGTTTTCCAATTGATTTCAAAACATCGCTTATGCAGGCAGGACAGGCTTTTCCAATAGTTGTATATACTCATAAGTTGGAAAACAACGAAAGAAAGATTATGGATATTTCCGAGTGCGAAATACTTTCCAATGGAGAGAGGGTTTACCATACTCTTTTTAGATTCCACATCACTAAAAATAAAGTTGTTAATGGTAAATTCGTAACAGAAGGATACTTTGAACAACCTGAAATAATGTCCGATAGTTTAAAAAAGAAACTCCTGCAGTTTGGTGTACCACAGGAGGAACTCAATAAATTTTTAAAGAAGGGAGCTGATTATAAATGATACTCCCAATGATTGCATCAATTTTTATTATCATAGCAATTGTTTGCTTTTTAAATTTAACACCACAACAGATTACAGAAGATATAAATTCAGCTCTTTTAAAGAAACCTAATATTCGTGATAGAGCAAGAGCATTACGAGCAGGTAAAAAGAAAAATGGATTGGGTGCGAAATTTATGTATCTTCAATCTGCGTTGGCATCTTGTGGTAAAGAAGGTAAATTTGCATTAGTCTGTTCATCAGCACTTGTTCTTTTTGCTGTAGGTGCAGTTGTAGCTGTTTTAATTGATAATGTATTCCTCATTCCTGCTTTATCGGTAGCGTTTGCGTTAATACCTTTTATTTATGTTCGTAATATTATTTCTATTTATGAGAAACAGACAAAGGAAGAACTGGAAACTGCACTTTCAATTATTACTACTTCATATTCAAGAGATGGTGATATTGTATCTGCAGTACAAGAAAACTTACCATATATCAAACCACCACTTAAAGAAAGTTTTACAGCCTTTGTGGGTGATGCAATGGCAGTTTCTTCAAGTATTAAACAGGCATTATATAACCTGAAAAACAAGGTTGATGATGAAATCTTCCGTGAATGGGTAGATACTCTTATACAGTGTCAGGACAATCAAGAAATGAAAGATACCTTACAACCTATTGTTTCAAAACTTACCGATGTTCGTATTGTTAATAACGAACTTAATACAATGATGTCAGCTGTAAGAACTGAATATTACACAATGGTAGGTCTTGTAGTTGGTAATATTCCTTTGCTTTATGTTCTAAATAAAGATTGGTTTCATACACTCATATTTGAAACACCGGGGAAAATCGTACTTGGTGTATGTGGTATTGTGATAGTAGTAACATATTTGTTTATGTTAAAGTTCACAAAACCTGTGGAATACAAAGCGTAGGGAGGTAGAAAACAATGATTAAATTTATCGTAGGCATACTCTTTGGTATTGCCTTTTATTTGATTCTTGCAGACTATTTCCGTATCCCATATATGAGAACATCAAAAGCAGTAAATAACCTCGTAAAACAGCAGAAAGAGAAGACGAGCAGTATTGATGTTTGGCTTTCTTCATTTGCTTCATTTCTTGCAAGAAAAATAAGGCTTAATGATTATAAAAGATGTCAATTGGAATCAGATTTGAGAACAGCACAAATGGATATTTCACCTGAAATGTTTATGGCAAATGCGATTGTAAAATCTTTAATTGTTGGTGTGTTTGCTATTCCAGTACTTTTCATATTTCCAATTTTATCACCGATTATACTTTTTCTTGCTTTTATTCTGTATCGAATGAATATAAAAGGAATATCTGTTAGAATAAAGAAAAAGAGAGCAAAAATTGAATATGAACTCCCAAGGTTTGTGTTTAAGATTGAAAAAGCACTTATGCACGATAAGGATGTTCTTAAAATGATTGAGTCATTTGCTCGTAACGCAGGACCTGAACTAAAACACGAACTTGATATTACTGCTGCAGATATTCGTTCCGGTAATACTGAAGTTGCTATCACAAGACTTGAAGCAAGAGTAGGTTCACCACTTATGAGTGATGTGTGTCGAGGTCTTATTTCCATTGACAGAGGTGATATAAATACAGTATATTGGAATTCACTTTCAATGAAGTTTGCAGATATTCAAAGACAGCAATTAAAACTTGAAGCAGAGAAGATACCGAAGAAAGTAAAGAAACTTTCTATGTGTCTTCTCTTTTGTTTTATGCTTATATATATCGTAGTTATTCTTGCTCAGATAGTTTCATCTGTTGGTGTTCTTTTTGCTTAACGGAGGTGGAATATGAAAAAGATAATTACTTCAAAAAAAGCTGAAGGATATATTGATGTTGTGGTTGGTATTTTTGCTATATTGATGGTGGTTGTAGTTGTTCTTAATATTTTTCAATTTATGACACTCAAACAGGACCTTGATGAAATATCAGGTCAGCTAATTGAAACGGCAACTTTTAATGGATGTTTTGATAGTGAGTTTGATGAAAGAGTCGAAAGCTTACAAAATCAGTTTTTTGATTTTCAAGTAGATACTGACGCAGAAAGCTACTTTAATGCCCACTATAAGAGAGTTCAACTTGGTGACCAAATGGATGTATATATTTCTGTAGAGACATATATCCAAGGACTCGGTATGTTCAAAATACCGGTAACCGTAACAAGTCATAGGTCAGGTATCTCCGAAAAGTATTGGAAGTAGGTGTTGGCTTATGAAATTATTAAAATCAAAAAAGGCAGAGGGGTATATTCTTCCTTGTGTCCTCATAATCATTTTTGTTGCAATCTTCTCTATAATCTTCACATATTCATCGTCCATTACAAAGGTTAATGTTATGAGAGAAAACACAAAGGTAGTTCTTGATAGTTTTGTGACACAAAATTCAACTGAAATATATAACAGTATCAAACAAGGTAATGACTATACGGAAATATTGGATACAGAGGAATTTCGTACTGAACTTATTTCATTTTGCACATTGGAAATAAATGACGGGATGTTATATGGTTATGATGCAGATGGTAAGGAACTGTATCACATAAGTGAACCTGTACTCAGTTTCCGTGAAGCAAATGAATTGGAACTTGTTGTGAATTATACAATAACAATACCAATGTGGTTTGCTGGAAATCAGTTTCCATCTGCTAATATTCCAATAGAGGTATCATCCATACTAACCGAAAAATTCTAAATCATAGGAGGGAACAAAAATGAAAAAATTAAAGAACAAAAAGGTTGTTTTGGCTCTCGTAGTCGGTATTGTTGCAATATTATTTCTTGTTGCAATTATGGTAGGTCGATTTGCAGAGAATGATGCAGATAAACCTACTCATGAACCAACAACAGAATTTGGAGAGACTATCAGTGATGTAATTATTGATGATAATATTATTGATAATCTCAAAGAAACTGAAGATGCTACGGAAAAGGGTATCGAGGTTATCCAACTTAAAGAACCTGAAACAACAAAGCCTACTACTCAAAAACCTAATAATCAACAGACAAATACAGTAAAACCTGCTGAACCTGTAACACAGAGAAATCCTTCAGGAATATCGCAGGGTAATAACACTGAAATTATTGATTATGGTAATGATAGTGTGAAAGAGTACAGCTGTGGTAAAAAAGGACATCATTGTGATAGCAAGGAAACGCATAATTTTATCTTAAGCCTTGAAAATAAAGGTTGTCCTTATTGTGGTTCTCATTCATGTAAGAGTTTCTACACTTATGATGAATGGGGAAATGCTTGTTATGACCCTACAAGGTGTGAAAGTTATTTAGAAAAAAATGACCCTTGTGAATATTGTCAGGTATGTGGTAAAAAAGTAGGTACAGGTTCTAGTAACACTTGTGTTAGATTTACAGTTGATACAAAGTGCCCTGAATGTGGTAAGTCAGTAAAAGGTAAAACTTGTCATTCACACTAATATATAATTTAATATGGCTCGACTTTCAAGGTCGGGCCTTTATTTTTTTAGAAAGGAAGATGATAGATATTAAAAAAGTAATTTCAATTCTTCTCGTTCTTTGTACACTACTTTCAGTAATACCATATTCTGCACTTGCACTTTCTTGGGACGGTGATTCAGCAGGTGGTAGTACAGATGCTGTAAATGGTAGTTCCACTGGATATGTTATTCGTTCTACAAGTGATTCTGCTTGTGTCGTTGGCTATCGCTTTTCGGTAGTTAATTCATCGGGTAATATGAAGGTTACAAAAGTTATTGATGTTTTTAGAAATACGTCCAATGGTAACAACGCATATTCAACTTCTGCAAAGTTTTCTACTAAATACAATAAAAAACAAATAAATGCTAACAAAAACAAGAGTTTTACAACGACATATAATCAAACAAATTGTTATAAAGAAAGTGCGATGGAGTTTATAACATCACTTCCAAACCCAAGTGGTGTAGAAACTTGGCAGAGCTATGAAACTAATATTAATAAGGTGCTTTCAAAACTTGGTGTTGGTAGTGTAAATAATATGAATAATGGCGACAAGGTTATTATTGAACCGTTATTTGATGTTTGTCTTGCAGGTGAATATCAGGCATTGACAGTTTCAGAAATAGCTTATTGTGGTCGTAGTGTTTTAGGTGGTACTAGTACAGGTGGTACAAGTAATGGTACATCATCTACTTGGGGTTTTATTGCGAATTATACCAACCGTATATGGCCCAATAAACTATTTACTCCTGACGGACAAGGACTATGGTCAAGTGCCACAGAAATTGCTTCAACTAAAAAAGAAACATTTAATGGTCTATTGGCCAAAGGTTATGGTGCTGGTATTGCGTATAGTCAAACAGAAGATTCCACTTTAAAGGACATAACATACACCATTAAATTTGATGGTAATGGAGCTACCGGTGGTTCGACGAGTTCAATGACTATGACTTGTGGTGTCGGAAAAAACTTAACATTAAATGGCTTTACAAAAACAGGATATAAGTTTGCTGGGTGGAACACTAAAGCAAACGGGACAGGAATAAATTATTCAAATGGACAATATGTTAAAGACCTAACAACTACTGATGGTGCAGTAATTACTCTTTATGCAAAATGGGAATATAACCTTTCGTTAAATGTAGAAGAGTGTTATGTGTATAGTGGCGATAAGGGAAATAAAACAACACTTTTTGGTACTACAACGGGTAATGTTTTTGATGATTATGTGTACAAGACTGACTATCCTACAATAGGGGATACAGTTTGGTATAATGTTTATTTCCCTGCAGAGGAAGATAACATAAAAGTACGACAATATGTGAAATATTCTGGTGGGAGCTGGAATACAAGAGATGTTACCCTCAGTAGTTCAAACTCATCATCACAATGGTTTCCAATACAGTTTACGGGTAATTACAAGAAGATAACTGCAGGGCAACAATACTTTGAAATACAGGCTAAAACGGATTGGATTGATGATTCAGGTAATGTATTAAAAAGTGGTATTGTAAAGACCTTTTATATCCCAATAAAGCCTGTTGTTTACAGAACTGAAGTCTGTGCATATAACTACGAAGGAAATGTAGTAGCATACGATGGAAGTTCGGGGTCAAGCGGAAAACTTTATTCCGGTCAGCGTGTCAAAATAGCATATAAATATGCAGCAGATAATACTTGGCCTGCTACCGAATATTTAAGAGGGTCAATGTATCATTATAGCGGTTCAAAATGGTCAACTGTTTACACCTTAAATGATGGATATGATGCTGCAAAAAACAAGATTAGTCTTTCCAAATCTTTGCCGATAACACTCAATAGTTCAATTGGAACATATGCTGTTCCCGTAACGAGTCAAAATAAGCTTCGCTTTAATCTTGAAACTTGGTGGGCAAGTGATAAAACACATACATTTGAAGAAACTTGGTATGATTTGCCTGTTGTAAAATCTGATATTGCTTTAACCAGTATTACTTTGATTGATTACACTACAAATGAAATTCTTGACCCTAATAATCTCAGGGCAGGTCAGGGTGTTCTAGTAACATACACTTACAAAAACAACACAGATGTCAAAGTCTATGTTGAGGGTTTTAAGAATGATAAGACACAAATAAATGGTGTTTATGCTATACCAGCAAAGTCTTCAATTACAGTTGAAGGATATCGATTTACTGTTCCAAATAAGAGAAATATCAATATTTGGGGTGGTGTTTACCTTGAAGGTTTAGGAATTTACAATACAGATTACGAATCTAACGGAAGTAATAATGCTTTAACATTGAGTTGTAAAGTAAATCATCCATTAACACTTGAGCCTATTCCACAGAATGCTGATTATAGAGAAAATACAGAAGTTATTACAAGCTTTTGGCTTAAAAATTCATTTTCTGATGATTATACTCCTACTGAAGAAGTATCTGTAAAATTCTGCGTGTATAAAGGTTCAACTCTTATATACACCTATACCAAGACAAAAGTCATAGTTCCGGGAAATCAATACAATTTGCTTTACTTCAAGTGGAAAGTTCCAACAGGACTAAATAGTGCAGATGTGAAAATAACAGGTGAAATAATTGATGATGGTGTTTCATATAACAAAGAAACAGCAAGTTATTCAACAACACCTTATACACGGGTACAGACACCGGATACACAATTCGAAAAGAAGGGTCCGTCAGGTTTCTCAATTCCTGCTAATACCTCAACTTACGGAACAGCTTGTGAGTGGTGGGAATGGACATATTCAAATGGTGAATTTGTAAAGAAAGAGTATTATACAGGTCTTGCATATTACACAGTAAAGATTGAACCTAAAAATACTCAAACTGCAAGTAAAAATGGTAGCACATGGTATATGAATTCAGGTTATGGTATTACAATGTCACTTAATAACGGCACGAACACTTCAAAGAGTGGCTTTTCTACTGCACCAGCAGATTCATATACACTTCCTCAGTATGGTTATGCCTATTTCCCTGAATATGGATATTCAAAAGAAAGCGGGAAAATAACAACACTTACGCTTTCAGGAGATAAGTGGATATTCCCTGTTAATGGTTCTTACGGAAATGTTCATTTTACACCTCTTTGGTATCCTGACGGAGATTATATTGTAAGAGTACAACTCAGCGATATGTGGACACCATCAGGTATGATGAAGAAAGAATATAAATCAAACACAATTATAATCAAAGACTCTGCTTACGATGATTGGTATGTTGGCAGATAAAACTACAAGGGTGGCTTTTAAAGTCACCCTGAATTTTTTAATAGGGGAGATGATGGTTATACAAAGATGAAAGTAGATGAAGAAAAACTTGGTTGTGTAAACTGTAATTTCCGCAACGGATATGTGTGTAATATCTGTTGGAAAAAAGTATATGAAGGTTTTTATGAAAGGAAGGAGAAAGTAAATGGCAAAAACAATAAGCATAACACAGAAAAGAGTTAAGATTATTGAAAAACTCATATCTGCAGGTGTCACTACTGAAGAACAGATTAAAAAGATTACACCAAGTGACCTTACAGGTATTAAGAATATTAGTTTTACAGATATTCTTCTCGTTTGTGAATTACAAGAATGTGTTAAAAATAATACAGTATATTCTTTCCTTGCTAAAAAAGAAGAATAATGAGGTGATAAGCTATGGCAAGTAAATTGCAGATTATCACTACTATGTTCAATGATGAAGTCGGTAAAGTGACAAACAGTTATGATAACTGGACTTCCTTCTTGAGAACTGCATCCAATAACTTTAAATATAACTTCTATGACCAGCTCTTAATATATTCACAAAGACCTGATGCAACTGCGTGTGCAGAAATAGGCTTTTGGAATGAAAAAATGAATCGTTGGGTCAATCGAGGTGCAAAAGGTATTGCGTTGTTTGATTATTCGGGTAATAATCAAAAATTACGGTATGTGTTTGATGTTTCAGATACAAATTCATTTTATGGTTATGAAGTTCCTCGGTGGGAGGTTAAAGATAATTATCACAATGAGATATCGAAAGCTCTTACGAATGCTTTTGGTGATGTTGCCGAAGGTGGTCTTGAAAGTGCAATTGATGATACTGCAAGAAATATGGCTGACGATAATGTTCTTGACTATATCTCAACCTTGAAAGATAGTGTGTATGGCAGTTTTCTAGAAGAACTTGATGACGACAATATTTCGGTTGTTTTCAAAAATGCTCTTACCTCAAGTATCGGATATATGATGATGACAAGATGTGGCATCAATGCTGACCAATATTATGACCGAGAAGATTTTGAGGATGTTTTTAATTTCAATACTCCAGCAACAGTTATTGCAATGGGTGTTGCAGTCAGTGATATTGCAGAAATGGGTCTTCGAGAAATCGAAAGTACAGTTAAAAATATTCAAAAAAGTGAGAAAAAACAAAATCGCACATTTGTCAAAGAAAAAGAAACAGAGTATGATGAGGATGCAAAGACAAATAACGAAACCGAAAGGAGCAATGACTATGTCACAGATGACTTACAGACAAGTGCGGGATTATCAAATTCCGAACCTAACCTTACCAACAGAGGAGAACGTTACTCTTGGGAAGTACGGTATGCTGAGGAAAAAATTTCTTCAGGAACACAAGAAAGTCTATTTCACTCAGTTGATAGCGAAGGGCGAGTTGATGAGAACCATGAAGGCAACGGAATTGGAAGCCGAAAAGATGCTGGAACAGTTGACCGAACAGATGATGAAGTCACAGGGAGTGACGGAAGAACTGAAAGCAACAAACCAAATGAAATGGGTAGGCTTTATGAACAATATCAAGATAACAGCCGAAGAAACAGTACTGAAGGAACTGATTTACAGTTAAGTGGACACGACTTTAATGCCCGTTGGAATGGTATTGAATATTTCCATAAGGATAAAGAAAAAAGTGAGTTAATAAAATCTTTTTTAACTCCATATGCAGAAGAAATCGCTATGTTCTATGAGAGTCATAAAGACTCAAATGAACGTAGCGATTTTGTTAAGTCTTTCTTTAATTCTATTTCTTATGAAACAACACTTTCAAATGGTGTAAGTGCTGGTTTTGAAGCATATTCCGATGCTATAAGGTTATGGCGTAATGACGGAACAGAACTGAGAGAATCTTGGGAGAAATGGTTTCAGGTTGAAGATTATGTTTTCGGTCTTATTCTTATGGAACAATGGACAGAGCCTATTGCATTGCTTTTACCAAGTGAACAAGCTCAAATTGAATTTATTGGAACAAAGACAAAAGGTGATGCGTTTCTTCCATTACCACAAGGTGCTATTGACCATGTCCTTGGTGCAGGAAGTAATTTTAGTGAAAGCAAAATGCGTATTTATCGTCAGTTTACTGAAAGCCTTTCAAAAGATGAAAATATTAAGTTTTTGAAAAAAGAGTATGGTATAGGTGGGGGAACTAATGCAATTCCCGGTACAGGATTTTGGGATAATCATGATGCAAAGGGCATTGAGATTTATGACCACTACAGTGAACCAAAGAGAAGAAATCTCTTAAAATGGAGTTACGTTGAAAAGCGTATTTCCGAGCTAATAAAATATGACAGATATTTAAGTCCGAAGGAAAAAGAGAAATATCCTGAATGGCTTGAGAACACAATCGCAAAAGAAGCAGCATGGAAAAAGGATTCTGAAATTCGTCAGTTAATTCGTGATGCACCTGATGAAAAAGAACCACCTAAAGAATATAGGTATGAATATAATCTCGGTGATACTGTATATATCGGTGCAGATGAATTCACTATTCTTTCTCTTGAAGACCCAGTAATTCTTAATGATAGTCAATATCCGTTGTTTAATAAGGAGTTTTCAAAAGCAGATTTTGAGCAAAAGGTAAAAGAAAACCCTTCAAATAATCATTTAAGAGTTGAAATTGAAGTTGAAAGACCTATTGTTAATGACGAAACTGAAATAGAAGTTGATGAAAGTAATAAGCCTGATTTCTTGCTTCAATATGAGCAGGTGAAAAGGGAAAATTCTAATAGTGTTATTTTTATGCACACAGGTGGTTTTTATATTGCATTTGGCAAAGATGCTCAAACAATTTCAAAGCATACACACTATAAGGCAGCAGGAAAGAATCTTTACGGAAATGTTTTTACTCCTTGTTGTGAAGTTATTGATTTTAATCTTAGCTATTGCGTAAAGGAACTAAACGAAAACAACATTGATATTGTTGTAATGGAAGTAGATAAAGGTGTCGTTGAAAGATATTCTATTCCTACAATAGATGAGCCAAACGAACAGCCTGTATTGACTTTTGTTCAGCCGGAAACCAAAGAAATCCAAGTATTGTATGATATTCTTTCTGCTTTAAAAATCAATGATATTGACCTGACTTATGAGGGCGGAATCCTTGTTGCAAGAGATAACTATTATATGTGGAGTGGCAATGAAATATATAAATTCCTTATTGATGATGTTTTTGTATTTCAAGATGATGGCTCGATACTCGGTATAAGCGATATACTCTTTGATGATTTCAAAAAGCTTTGTGAAGATAATAAGGTTGAACTCATTGATAACAGATACTCTCCACTTTATCGTGGTTATCTTGCTGAAAAAGCTGAAAATCCTGACAAGTTTTTGTTATATCAGGTTGGAGATTTCTTTGAATCATTTAATGATGATGCAAAATCTTTAGCAGAAATGTTTGAACTTGTGCTTACATCAAGAGCAATAGGCAGAGATGAGAGAGTTCCTATGGTTGGTTTTCCAAAACATAGACTTGAAACCTACCTTAATATGCTCACAGACAGAGGTTTTGATGTAGCTGTCTGCTCTCTTGAAAACGGAGAGAGAAAAACCTATACTATTGTTTCTCAAAACAAGGAAGACCCTGTTGAAAGTAAACCGATAGGAAGAATTGATTATCTTCATACAGACGGTAAAGTTCGTGAAAGTATTGAATACACGAGCGAATATCAGTTTGTAAAGGATATTAAGGATGAGAATTACTATGGTACTCCGATGTCGGTTGTTGTTTATACGGATAAAGACGGCAATACATTTTCAAGAGATTTTATTAAGGAACTTGACCCACCGCTACAAGGCTTTGAGGTAATTCCAAGTCCGTACTTGGAACGAGCCGTAGAAGAGAAGACGGAAGAACTTACGGATGCCGACCTTATAGGCAAAGAGGTTATAATTGACGGTGATAAATATATCATTGAAAAGATTGACCCCGTATTTGGTGATGTGTCAATGCGTGATACAACATCAATTTACCCTATAAACAGAGTTGAGAAAATCGGCTTTGTTCGTGAGCATTTGGCACCTGAAAAACAGAAATTTACAACTGAAAAGGTTGCTGAATATCCTGCCGTAGAAAACGGACTTTCTTATGACATTGTTGTAGAAACAATTAAGACTGAAGAACCAACTCTTACTCCTCCTTCGTGGGAAGATAAGAAAGAAAAGGTAACAACACTTCATCCAACTATTCCTGATAGTGAGAAACACAATTTCAGAATAACAGACGATAACCTTGGTGTAGGCGGTCCGAAAGAGAAATTTCGTAACAATATGGCGGCTATCAATCTCTTGCACGAGCTTGAATTTGAAAACCGTCTTGCAACTCCCGAAGAACAGGAAACACTTTCAAAATATGTCGGCTTCGGTGGTCTTGCTGATGCTTTTGATGAAAGCAAAGCAAATTGGGCAGATGAATACAAGGAACTTATCGTTACACTTTCACCTGAAGAATATGCTGCAGCACGAGAAAGTACACTTACAGCTTTCTACACACCTCCCGTAGTTATCCGTGCTATGTATGAAGCACTTGGCAATATGGGATTCAGCGAAGGTAATATTCTTGAACCGTCTTGCGGTACAGGTAATTTTATAGGTATGCTTCCTGACAATATGCAGAAGAGTAAATTCTTCGGTGTTGAGCTTGATAGCTTAACAGGTCGTATTGCACAGCAGTTATATCAGAAATCAGGTATCACAGTACAGGGTTATGAAAATGCATCACTCCCCGACAGTTTCTTTGATGTTGCCATAGGTAATGTGCCTTTCGGTCAGTTTAAAGTAATTGATAAAAAGTACGACAAGAATAATTGGCTCATACACGATTACTTTTTCGGAAAGACACTTGATAAGGTTCGCCCCGGTGGTGTAATTGCATTTATTACTTCTTCGGGTACTTTGGACAAGAGAAATTCAAATGTAAGAAAATATATCGCACAAAGAGCCGAGCTTCTCGGCGCCATTCGTTTGCCGAATAACACATTTAAGGCTAATGCAGGTACCGAGGTAACTTCAGATATTCTCTTCTTGCAGAAAAGAGATACTCTTGTAAATGATGAACCCGATTGGGTTCACCTTGACCGTGATGAGAACGGTAATGAATACAACAAGTATTTTGTTGACCATCCTGAAATGGTACTCGGTGAAATGGTTATGGAATCCTCACAGTTCGGTCATTCGTTGACCTGTAAGCCGTTTGAGGACAGAAACCTTTCCGACCTGTTAAGTGAAGCAGTACAGAATATTCACGCAGAAATAACAGAGTTTGATGTTTCGGAAATCGGTGAAGTAGAAGATAATTCAGTCCCCGCAGACCCGAATGTTAAAAACTTTAGTTTTACTATAGTTGAAGATAAAATATATTATCGTCAGAACAGTAGAATGAACCCTGTTGATGTTTCTGCAACTGCCGAAAACAGAATTAAGGGTATGATTAAAATCCGTGATTGTGTAAGAGAGCTTATACGACTTCAAACGGATGATTATCCCGATTCTGCTATTCTTTCTGCACAGGAAAGATTAAACACCTTGTATGACGATTTTACAAAGAAATACGGACTTCTCAATGCAAGAGCTAACAGGTTAGCCTTTGCTGATGACAGTTCATATTGTTTACTTTGTTCTCTTGAAATCATCGGTGAAAACGGTGAACTTAAACGAAAAGCGGATATGTTTACCAAGAGAACAATTAAACCTCATATTAAGGTAACATCTGTTTCAACTGCAAGTGAAGCACTCGCTGTTTCAATCGGTGAAAAAGCAAAGGTTGACTTGGACTTTATGTGTGAGCTTACAGGCAAAACGGAACAGGAGCTTTTTGAAGAACTCAAAGGTGTTATCTTCTTAAATCCGGAATACACATCAGAACACAGTAATGATACAAGGTATCTTCCTGCAGATGAATATCTGTCAGGAAATGTAAGGAAGAAACTTGAACTTGCAAGACGAACTGCAGAGCTTTACCCCGATGATTACAACATCAATGTGGAAATGCTTGAAAAGGTTCAACCTCAAGATTTGACAGCAAGTGAAATATCTGTTCGTTTGGGTGCAACTTGGCTCCCACCTGAAGATGTTGAAAGATTTGTATATGAAATTTTACAGACACCTCGTTATGCACAGTGGAATATTAAGGTTAAATATACCGAGCTTACGGGTGAATGGACTATCGTAAATAAGACTTATGACCGAACCAATGTTGTTTCTAATACAACCTACGGTACAAGTAGAATCAATGGTTATAGAATTATTGAAGATACTCTCAATCTTAAAGATGTTCGTATTTTCGATTATGTCGAGGATGAATATGGAAATAAAAAGCCTGTTCTCAATAAAAAAGAAACTGCTATTGCTCAGGGTAAGCAAGAAATGATAAAACAAGCCTTTCAGGATTGGATTTGGAAAGACCCGGAACGAAGAGAAAGACTTGTTAGAATTTATAATGATTTGTTCAATTCAATACGAGCTCGTGAGTATGATGGCAGTCATATCACATTTTCGGGAATGAACCCTGAAATATCTCTGCGACCACATCAGATAAATGCTGTTGCCCGCATTATGTACGGTGGTAACACCTTACTTGCTCATGTTGTTGGTGCAGGCAAGACCTTTGAAATTGTTGCAGCAGCACAGGAAAGCAAAAGGCTGGGACTGTGCAATAAATCCCTTATTGTAGTTCCTAACCACCTTACAGAGCAGTGGGCATCTGAATATCTTCAGCTTTATCCGTCAGCAAAAATTCTTGTTGCTACTAAAAAGGATTTTGAAACAAAGAACCGTAAAAAGTTTTGTGCTCGTATTGCAACGGGTGATTATGATGCTATTATCATAGGACACTCACAGTTTGAGAAAATCCCTATCAGTATTGAAAGACAGAGAGAAATGCTTCAGCGACAAATTGATGAAATTACTCTCGGTGTAGCACAAATCAAGTATGACAGAGGTGAGAAAATCACCGTTAAGCAGCTTGAAAAAACAAAGAAATCATTGCAGACAAAACTTGATAAGCTCAATGACCAAAGCCGAAAAGACGATGTTGTTACCTTTGAGGAACTCGGTGTCGACAGACTCTTTGTGGACGAAGCTCATAACTTTAAGAACCTTTTCTTATATACAAAAATGAGAAACGTGGGCGGTATCGCACAGACGGAAGCACAGAAATCCTCCGACCTTTATATGAAGTGCAGATACCTTGATAAAGTGACCGGAAACAAGGGGGTTATCTTTGCAACAGGTACTCCCGTTTCAAATTCAATGGTAGAGCTTTACACAATGCAGAGATACCTTCAGTATGATGCACTTGAAGATAAGCACTTACAGCATTTCGACTCTTGGGCATCGACCTTTGGTGAAACTGTTACTGCTATTGAACTTGCTCCCGAAGGTACGGGATACCGAGCAAAAACAAGATTTGCCAAGTTCTATAACCTCCCTGAACTTATGATGATGTTCAGGCAGGTTGCAGATATACAGACGGCAGATATGTTAAATCTCCCTGTACCTAAAGCAAACTTTCATAATATTGCAGTTAAAACGACAGAACATCAGAAACAGATTGTTGAATCTCTTTCAGAACGAGCCGAGAAGGTAAGAAATAAGATGGTCGATTCAAGTGTTGATAATATGCTTCTCATTACAAATGACGGCAGAAAGTTAGCACTTGACCAAAGACTTTTCAATGAAATGTTACCTGATGACCCGAACAGTAAAGTTGCAGCTTGTGTTGATAATGTTTATGGCATTTGGGAGCGAACAACTCCACAGAAATCAACACAGCTTATCTTCTGCGACTTATCTACTCCGCATAATGACGGTAAGTTTAATGTTTATGATGACATTAAGAAGAAACTTATTGCTAAAGGCGTACCGGAAAGTGAAATAGCCTTTATTCACAATGCAGACAGTGAAGCAAAGAAAAAAGACCTTTTCGGAAAAGTCCGTTCAGGTCAGGTTCGTGTTCTTATAGGTTCAACCGCTAAAATGGGTGCAGGTACTAATGTTCAGCAGAAGCTCATAGCAATTCATCATACCGACTGTCCTTGGCGTCCCGCAGACCTTCAACAGCGTGAAGGTCGAATAGTCCGACAAGGTAATGAAAACCCCGAAGTTGAGATTTACAGTTATGTTACAGAGCAGACCTTTGATGCCTACCTTTATCAGCTCGTTGAGAATAAGCAAAAGTTTATAGGTCAGATTATGACTTCCAAATCGCCTGTGCGTTCAGCAGAAGATGTTGACGAGCAGGCGTTATCTTATGCCGAAATCAAAGCTCTTGCAACAGGTAATCCATATATTAAAGAAAAAATGGATTTGGATGTTGCCGTATCAAAGCTCAAACTTTTGAAGCAGAACCATTTAAGTCAGAGATACAGCCTTGAGGACAGAATTATCAAGTTTTATCCTCAGCAGATAAAGCAAGGTGAAGAAAGAATTGCCGGATATAATGCAGATATTCAAAGAGCAAAAGAAAACACTTTTCTTAACGCAGATAACTTTTCTCCAATGGTGGTTGAAGATATTACCTATGATGAAAAGAAAGGTGCAGGTTCAGCAATATTAGTGGCTTGCAAAGCAATGACTTCACCTGAACCGAAAGCAATCGGTTCATATCGTGGTTTTAATATGGAACTCTCTTTCAATTCCTTTGAGAAAGAGTATGTATTAACCCTTGTAGGTTCACTCAGACATTCAGTATCTCTGGGTGCAGATATTTATGGTAACATTACACGTCTTGACAATCTTATATCTTCTATGCCTGATAAATTAAAGACTTGTGAGGAAAGACTTGCTGATACAAAGGTGCAGCTTGAAAATGCAAAAACAGAGGTTGAAAGGCCGTTCCCACAGGAAGAAGAACTCTCACAGAAAATGGAGAGGTTAGCAGAGCTTAATGCACTCCTTGATATGGACCATAAAGATAACGAAATTGTTGATGGAGAAAGGAAAATTGATGATAAAGATGTTGTTGAAAAGGAAAAAAAGTATGAAAGATAATTAAATAAATAAGTATCTTTGTGAGTTGACATAAACTAAAATTGAATATAAAATTGATATTAACAATATATTTTGAGGAGAATTATGATGGAAAACGAAAATGCTGCTATATATTGGCTTTTTGAAATGTTTAAATTTGTTGTGGAATATCGTGTCACAAAAGGTTTGGATAAAATATCATCGGAAAAATCTATTTCTGCAAATGAACAATTATTTGCTGATTTAATAGAGTCATTAGACAATTCATTAAAAGTTACATGTAATAAATTTGAATGGGAATATGACAGCTCAGCGATAGAAGAAACAATTGTTGATAGTATGGAATTATGGATAAACTGCACCACGGGAAATGACCTTAGAAATATTTTCTCAAACGTGTTAGGTACAGAATTATCTGATGAGCAGTTTTTATTTTGGAATGATAGTTTTGAGAAAGAAGTTGCTGTACATAATAGCTTGTTCAATTATCTTCAAAGTAAATGTCAACATATGACAAATAATTATGGCACATCAACGAATCTGAAACAAAAAATATGGACGGCGTCTCAAATTAGTTATAAAAATTCTCGTAATGAGGGGAATAGATTTTATTCTCTAAATATATTAAAACAGTTGCTTCCGGACGGATATATAGAAGAAACACAGTTTATTACCCAAGCCAAATCAAGAGATGGAAATATTATACCAATTATGGACATTTACTTAGAATCCAACAATAATATTGCTATAGTTGGTAATGGTGGTATAGGTAAAACCACATTTCTTCAACAGATTTTAGAAAATACATTTGAGACAACTGATTCAAATTTAGAGACTACGTCAGTTCCAATTTTTATTGAATTGAATAGGTGTCCACAACACATACTTGATTGGTATGATGACGCGCTTAGAAAAACGAATTTTATCACAAGATATATTGCACAACTTATAGAAAAACACAGTTCATTGAACTCGGTATCCATTCAGACATTAGATGAAATTGAAAAAGAGTTTCAAAGATATCCTGAGGATAATATACCGGAGTATGTGCTCTTATTAGATGGTTTTAATGAGGTGAAAAGTGATACCGAATTTCGACAAGTTTTAAGCAACGAAATTGCCATGCTTAGTAAATATCCAAATGTGCGTATAGTTACAACTAGTAGAGAAACACATGCCGCATACTTTGCCATTGATTTTGAGACTATACGTGTAGTAGGAATCAATCAGGAGACGATTTTATCACATCTAGCAGAATGCGAATTTAACGATATCATGATTGGTAATATAAAAGCGTGTAAACCACTTATGGAGTGCCTTAGTACACCATTATATTTGTGTATGTTTACAGCACAAAAAACTGAATATCAATATTTACCTGAAACTGCGGGTGAAATATTGCATCGTTTCTTTCATGAAAATTCGGACTTCTATAATGTTAAAGAACGTTTCATTAATTCTCAAATACTTGATTTTAAGAAAAACCAAATTGATTTTATTATAGATTTTATTATTCCTTATATTGGATGGGTATATGAAACACAAAATGTTTTTTATATGAATGAGCAAGACTTTATTAGAACTATTGAGTCAGCTTTTTTCTGTGTTAATAAATTGTTTATCGATAATATAAAGTGTCCATTTTCGAATTTTGATTATAAAACACAAGACATTAAAAAGGCTGCTGAATCATTTATGTTGTCAGAAAATGAAATAAATATTGACCGTGTTATAGCAGGTATTTATAATCATTTAGGTATAGTATATCAATATACTATTAATGAAGGTGATTATAATAATAGAAGAAGATATTCCTTTTGTCATCACAACTTTAGAGATTATTTTTCAGCAATGTGGGATATTCAATTGCTTATAATGCTTCAATGTATTGATTTTAGTTTTTATCAACATAATTCACATGATTTTGGAGTTTATAGTTTTAACGGCTTTTTAAACACTCATTTTTGGAATGCTCAAAAAATACAATTTATAAGTGAAATTCTTATGGAACATCGTAATAAACCACAATATAATGATAAAACACAAAAATGGTATTTACCAAAAATGAATAATGATAGACAAAAAGTATTATCAGCTACAATAGATTTTTGTCGAGAATTATGTGCTAAAAATATAGAGGTATATCATTTGCTACAAAACATACTTTCTACTGTTTTACATGGAAGAAAAGAATTATCGGGAGTAAATTTATCTAGATTGGATTTACGTAAATGTAGTTTCTTTAATGTTAACTGTAGTAAAATGGGAGAAAAAGGCTTTTTAGCAGTGAATTTTGATGGTGCCAGTTTGTATAAAGAAAATTTTGAGCCAGAAAATCACAAAGATAATGTGATAGAATTTGTTTATAAAGGAGAAAAATGTTTTACAATAGATGGATATGGTTTAATTAAATGTTGGGATGTGCATTCTGGAAAACTAGAGTATGAACTTTACTCAGATGAACCAGCAAGTGATTATGATTTCTCTAATAAAGGTTTTTTAAAAATTTCTAATTGCCAAAAATGGTTAATCACCAAAACACACACTCATGAGGATAGAGGAATATATTTATTTGATTTGGATGAACCATATGAAATGCCGTATGTATTTAAGATGGATGCGTTCAAGCAAATTAATTATATTGGATTTACAGAAGACTCTCAAAACATAATTGTTATATGTGATGAAAAAAATGTGATTATACTCGATATACAAGAAAAAAATATAGTTTATAACTTTAATGTTGAATTAAATAAAAATACGGAACTATATGCACAAGACATATCTTCACCTATGTATGCTTTTTCATCAGATTATAATCCGTATATTACAGATGGTCAATTTGTTGACGGTTATGATGACTTGAGCGATGAAGACGAATATATAGAGGTGTTTTGTGAGATATCTTCAATTGATTTTCAAACAAAAGAAAAAGAAAAATTACTTGAGTTTTTTTCAGAACCAGGAACACATCCTACATTCACTTATATACCACATAGAACAGCATTTGTATATTATAATTTCGAAACAAAAAATATGGAATTATTTGACTGTGTTGGCAGGGTAGTAGAAGTTATAATAGAAAATGCACCAAGTTTAATTAATATTGAGCATAATGATTATTTAGAATCCCCTAAAGCAATACATCCTAATCCGAATAACAAGAATGAATGTTACGTAATGTATGATACTACTTGTTATGAGGTAAATATTAATAATAGAAATACTAACAATATCATAATGGAATTCTCTGTAGAAGGTATAAAAAAACTACTCGAAAATTCAGAAGACGTTTCAAATGGTACTAATACTTCAATAGATGAAAAATCAGCAGGTAATAATGAAACAAACATTAATATAAAATCTGCGCTTATGTTTAAAACTAATGTGATTCCAACTAACAACTGTTTTATCATTAGCAATGATACAAACACATATGAATGGAATTCTGAAAATGATACGATTATTTTGAAGTACAACTGTGCCTATTATGAGACTATAGCACTAACTTTGCTTAATTCTCCTAATACATTTGCGTTGGTACATATGACTAATGGAATTTCAATTTTCGAGGGTAATCCTGCACGATTGAATCGACATATATGTTTTAACGAACCTGAATATTTTATTGGAAACTGTAGTTATGATAAGGGTAACAATATTATGGGAATAACTTTTGCACGTCCAGAACATGAAAAAGTTGTCTTAGTAAACCTTAACAATGATATGATGATAGATATTTTTTCTACTCTTCATACTAATGAAAGTGTAGAGACCATTTGTTTTAATGATAGTGGGACACATCTATTAATAACAACTCAATATCAGTGTTTGGAATATGATGTTGCAAAGCAAAAATATTTTGTAGTTACTAAAGCAGGGGATAATGAACGCTTAGGTGGAGGTGCTTATAAAAAGAATGAGATAGAAGTTGCAATTGTTGAGGATTTCTTGCAGGAAGGTAGCAGTGTTGACACAAGATGTGAATATTATTCTAGAAATCTGGATGGACAAATGTATAACTATGTTAAAGAGTGGTATTATACAATTCCTTTGCTAGATACGAAATTGTATTCTAGGTTTATTTATAGCAATGGTGATTTGGGTATATCTGGAGCTAAAAATAGAGAAGGAATACAAACATATTGGCTCACAAAAGGCTTTTTTATTGAAGAAAATGAAGAAATTAGTGAAATGCTCAATTTACAATGTTATAAAAGAAAAAATGGGAAATACATTAACACTACACATAAACTTAAGCCACTTGATTTTGTTTATGTTAAACATGAACATCCGTTAGCAAATAATTATATGACACAATATGTTACTGGTACTTCCTTTGGACGATACAGTTATATGTATTTGTCAGAAGATTTTACAGATGCTCTTATTACTGATAGTAATGAAAAACTGATATATATAGATAATCTGAAAAACATTAAGTATTCTAATATTGACCAGATTTCATCAAGAAAAATTGGCGATTGTGGGGGGAATGCATATTGGAATTATGCTATACCATATACACAAAGTACATTGATTGGGTGTTATGAATCATATAATCTTGTAAGCATTGATTTGAAAACTGGTGAAATATTGCACAATATTGAATACTACCCTGGTGTTTCCATAAAGAGGTGTAGTTTTGCAAATACGAAGATGGATTTAGATGTTAAAAAGATTATAGAAAATAATAATACATAAACGCAGATTAACTGCAATAGGAAAATATATTCCATAATAGACTTAAACAACATTAAGTGTATTTTAATGTGGATAGCCGTATCTACGACAATACTTATCAAAAAGAAATAGAGTGTATAAATTTAGAAGACTATTCTCAAATTTTTAACACGGAGAAAGCGAGTGGTTTTAAAGAGCACTCGCTTTTTTCTGACATTATTGAGGTAGATGGAAGTGCAAATGTTAAATTCTGTTTTTGTGATAGGTGAAGATGTAAAAGACTATTAGTGATATAGAAAAAACTTATCCTACAGAAGTATAAAAGGAGGTTATTTGTTAATGATGAAGTTTGAAATTTCTATTACGCAGACCTTTAAAAAGTATGTTGAAGTAGAAGCAGAAAGTTTGGAAGATGCAAAACATCAAGTAACAGAAAATTATTATAGAGGAAATGAAATTCTTGACGAAAATCATTTTCTAGGAATTGAAGTTGATGGTGAAGAAAAAGAGACTGAAAAGATTAAAGTAGTTTTGCTTGAACCCGGTAAGGTAGCAAAAGAAGTTGAGATTGATGCATCGCTTGAAGGAATGCAATCTATTGTCGGTGGATTAATTGAACCCGGTTATTATTTTGAAGAACCTGTTTGTATAATCGTAAACGAAGAAGGAAAAATGCTTGGTTTAGATTTAAATCGAGGAGTTTATGATGATAAAAAAGAGCTTATTGACATAATTGCTGGAACAGCTTTTATATGTGGTTGTTCAGGTGAAAACTTTGAAAGTTTGAGTGATGAACAAATTAAAAAGTATTTAAAACAATTCAAATATCCTGAAAATTTTTTCAAAGTAAACGACCAAATCAAAGGGATACCATTTAACCCTAAAAGTAAAGATTTTGTTAGATAAACAACCTTTATATGGAAGATAGATGCGTGGCATCAGTCTTAACAAGCACTGAATTTGAATAGTCAAATTCGCTTGTTAAGGGTTTCACCCCTAACACCCCAAAAGAAAGAAGGTGATTCCATTGGACACATTGGCTTATGTAGCAGTCATAAGTTTGCTTTTATCTTCTAATGTAGCTGCTACAATTTTGGTTGAAAAATTTAAAAGGAAAGGGTTGATTAAGTGCGAAGAAGACCTATTATGGTAATATCCTATTATAACGAAAAAGAATATCAAGAACTTTGTGATTTGTGTAAAGAAACAGGATTAGGAAAATCGACTTTAATTCGTTATTTAATTCAAGGATATAGACCACCAATTCCACCACCTGTAGATTACAAAAAACTCATCAGAGAATTACGAATGTTGGGTAATAATATTAATCAAATTCTTGTTATTGCACGGAGTAGTGGTATTTTGAATACTGCTGATTTACAAATACATTTGAATAAACTTGATGTTATTGAAGATGAAATGCGTGAAGCATTTGATTTTAAAAAGCGAGACAAACAGTGGCAATAGTTTATATAAAAGATATTCAAACTCGGCTCGACAGAACTATATCATACATTGGAAATAAGAAAAAAACATTAAACGAAAACTATGAAGAAATCTTTTTAGATTTGCATAGTACACTTAACTATACTGTGAATGATTTAAAAACCGAAGAAAAGTTTTTTGTTAGTGGTATTAACTGCAAATATGAAAATGCATTTAAAAGAATGAGTGAAACAAAGAAAGAGTATGATAAAGTTAATGGCATTTTAGGATTTCACATTATCCAATCTTTTTCTCCCGGTGAAGGTACACCAGAAATAATTCACGAACTTGGTAAAGAGTTTGCACGACGAGCTTTTGGTGATAGATTTGAAGTTGTTGTTGCAACTCATCTTAATACGGATTGCCGTCATAATCATTTTGTCTTGAATTCAGTTTCGTTTATGGATGGAAAAAAGTATTATGATAATAATAAGAGTTATGCACTACTTCGAAAAATCTCTGATGACCTTTGTCGTGAATATGGATTATCCGTAATCGAAGAACCAAAGAATAGAAGTCACAAAAGTTACGACTTATATATGGCAGAAAAGAAGGGTGAATGGACAAAAGATTCAATAATAAAAAGAGATATTGATGAATGTATTTTGAAGACAACGAGTACAAAAGCATTTTATTTTGAAATGAAAAAACTTGGATATAGATTTAATTTTAATCGAAAATATCCAACAATATCACATCCTAATTTTGAAAGACCAAGAAGATTAAAAACACTTGGTCAAGATTATACGGTTGCTGGTATTGAAGAACGAATTATGTCGAAATGGAAAAAATATAGCATAGAAATTCCTCAACAGGACAATCTTGTTGAGGAATTTTTTGTGCCAATTGTTGAGCCGACGTATCAAGAGATTTATGTTTCTTTTGTAACGGTTGTTCAGTTCGTTAAGACAAATCCGAAAACAAACAGAGAGATAGACAAGTATCTTATTGATGAAATGAGAAAACTCGATAAACTCATTGAACAACAGAATCTTTTGTGTGGAAATAATATTGAATCTTCTGAACAATTAACCGAATATAAGTCAGCATGTGAAAGTGAATTAAAAGAGTGTGATGACGGACGAAAAGCACTTCGTAACAAATTAAAAGTTGCAATAAGAAATAGCGATGAGAAAGAAATTGCTGAAATAAAGAATGCTATCTCAACTCTTTCAGAACGAATGAAAATCTTAAGAAAAGATATTCGTATATGTGATAGGATTCAGAATACTGAACCTAAAATTGAAGAGAAAATAAATAAAATTATGAATGATAAAGAACGAAAGGAGATGAGTGTAGATGAACGCTTCAGGCGATGCAGCAGAACAAATAGTGAGAATGACATTACAAGGCGTTGAGGTTGCAGGAAAGATGTCAATGGATGG
Source organism: Candidatus Fimenecus sp. (assembly GCA_045613065.1). GTDB lineage: Bacteria > Bacillota > Clostridia > Oscillospirales > Acutalibacteraceae > Fimenecus. The sequence goes on along the minus strand of JAZLAH010000015.1, from coordinate 27,377 downwards.
AGCAGAACGACTTGTTAAGCTCATATTAGCCTCTCTTAAAGACACAAAAAGGACAAAAGGTAAGGCATCACTTAATACTATGTTAAAATCTAAAAAGCCTATTAAAGTCTTTGAGATTGATAAAAAGGAATTGTTGAAATTTTGCAAAGAGGCAAAAAAATATGGCGTAATGTACCATGTTCTTAATGATAGAAAATCAAAAGACGAAAAATGTGACATTATGGTTCGTGCAGAAGATGCACCAAAAGTAAATCGTATTTTCCAAAGATTTAATTTAGGTGCAAATAATAAAGCAACTGTTCGTGCAAGTCTTGAAAAAGCCAAAGGTGATATTAAGAAACCAAAAGAAAAGCAGATTCCTGAAAAGAGTATAGAGGATAAGTTTATTGATGAACTCTTTGCTAAACCTCAACAGAAAGAAAAGAGTGAGATTGAAAACCCCTCTATGGCGAAGACGGAAAAATCCCGTCCGTCCGAGCCTACCTCCGGAATCAACGAAATCCGACGCCATACACGGGATGAAAAAGCTTCCCGACCTTCAGTAAGAGCGCAACTTAATGAAATAAAGGAAGAAAGAAAAAATGTAATGAATGGAAAATTTACTCAACAAAAATTAAAAACAAAAAAGAAAGGAGCTAAAACAAATGGCAGAAATCGATGAACTTTTTGGAAATGAAAAGCAAACAACAATGGAGCCTTTTTCAAAAGAAGATTGGATAAAACAGAGAAATGAAAATCGTACATTGGCTTATGAAATGCTTGAAAAAGCAACAGAGGAACTTAATAATCCGGATTCTGTAATGGCATATCTTGATGTACAAAGCAGATTTAACAGATACTCTGTAAGTAATGCGCTTCTAGTTGCTTACCAAAGTCCTGATGCAACAAGACTTTGTGATTCGAAAACTTGGCAAAAGAATCACGTATTTATTAAAAAAGGGGAGTCAGGTATTCTTATTCTTGAACCCGGTAAAGAGTACACAAATGATGAAGGAAAAACAATAGTTCCATATAATGCAAAAAAGGTGTTTGATATTTCACAGACTAATGCAAAACCGAGAACACAAAAAGCAAAAGTTCCTGATGCTCGTAAAGTGGTAAAAGCAATGATTACAATTTCTCCTGTTCCTGTTGAAATCAGCAACCAACTTTCTGAAAATATAAATGCAATTTATCAATCTGAATCAAAGAAGATTTTTATTCGACAGGGATTGGAAGGGGATGAAATTGTCCGTGCTCTTTCAAAAGAGATTGCATTTGCAAGACTTGATAAGGGAGAGTTCAATAGAGATAATCTTGAATTCTCGGCACAAGCTATTTCGTATATTACAACATCAAGAGCAGGTTATAAGCCTGAACCTATAATGGGAATAAGTGACAAGTTTGTTAATCTTGACGCAAAAGAAAAGAGAGCAGAACTTTCACAAGTTCGTGACCACGCTAACACAATTACAAATACAATTAACAAAGCATTTGAACCCAAGAATAAAGAACACAACGACAGATAAGGTGGTGTGTTCTGTATGAGAGTTGATAAAAGAGTAATAGTGGTGGACTCCTTTGAACATGATTTGATGATAAATGGCATTAACGAATTTCGTAATATGTTAATTGAGGAAGAAAAGCCAACGGAAGATGTTGACAATCTTTTGATGAAAATACTTGATGCACCATATCAAAGAAAAAGGAGGTTTGACCGTGAGGACAGATAAATTCTCAAAAACAAATCTCATACTTTACTCTTGTGGTCTGATACCTGTAATTTGGTTTGGATTGTTGGTTGCTCCATATGTTGATGGTGGACTTGTGGATATAATTAAGAACTTATCAATTGCTTTTAGCAATCCATTTAATATTTCTATTTGTGAGGACAGCTTAAAAACTGTCCTCGTTTTTATTATGGCGTATGCCCTTGGTCTTGGAATTTATATATCAAATGATAAAAATTATAGAAGACGAGAAGAACATGGTTCAGCCAAATGGGGAAAACCAGATACTATAAAGAAGAAATATATGGATAAGGAAGTTTCCAAAAACAAGGTTCTTACTCAAAATACATCAATAGGACTTGACGGCAGACAACATCGAAGAAATCTTAATGTTTTGGTGTGTGGTGGTTCGGGTGCCGGTAAGACACGATTTTATGCGAAACCAAACATTATGCAAGCGAATACGTCTTTTATTGTTCTTGACCCTAAAGGTGAGTTGCTTCGTGACACAGGTAATATGTTGAAAAAACAGGGTTATAACATTAAAGTACTTGACCTTATTAATATGGATAAGAGTGATTGTTATAACCCATTTGTATATATTCATAATGATAATGACATTCAGCGATTAGTTACTAATCTTTTTAAGAATACAACTCCTAAAGGTAGTCAGAGTAATGACCCTTTTTGGGACCAAGCTGCAAGTATGTTGTTAAAAGCACTCGTATCGTTTCTTCATTATGAAGCACCACCTGAAGAACAAAACTTTTCAATGGTTCTTGACCTTATTAGAGCAGGGGACATTCCTGAAGAACAGACAGATATGATTATTACAAGTCCACTTGATGATATATTCGATAGACTTGAAAAAGAAAAACCTGACCATATTGCTCTTAAATATTATCGTTCATATCATAGTGGCTCTGCTAAAACATTGAAATCCATTCAGATTACACTCCTTGCAAGACTTGAAAAGTTTAATCTTAATTCTCTTGCAAGTATGACTTGTACGGATGAACTTGAACTTGACAAAATAGGGGATAAGAAGACAGCTGTATTTGCTCTTATACCCGAAAATGATACCAGTTTTAACTTTATAGTTGGCATGCTTTACACACAATTATTTCAGCAGTTGTATTATCAAGCAGACTTCGTACACGGTGGCAGACTTCCTGTTCATGTGCATTTTGTGATGGATGAATTTGCAAATATCGCATTGCCTGATGATTTCGATAAGTTGCTTTCCACAATGCGTTCTCGTGAAATATCAGTATCAATCATTATTCAGAATATGGCACAGCTTAAAGCTTTGTTTGAAAAGCAATGGGAGTCAATTGTAGGTAACTGTGACGAGTTCTTGTATCTTGGTGGTAATGAACAATCAACACACGAATATGTTTCGAAACTCTTGGGTAAAGAAACTATTGATACAAACACTTATGGGCAATCACGAGGAAGAAACGGTAGTTATTCAACCAACTATCAAGTGGCAGGTAGAGAACTTTTAACACCTGATGAAGTTAGAATGCTCGATAACAAATACGCACTTCTTTTTATTCGAGGTGAAAGACCTGTTCAAGACTTAAAGTATGATATTTTAAAACACCCTAATGTTAAAGATACAACTGACGGACAGGGTGAAAATTATGTTCATGGTTTTGATGATTATTCAAACTATGAACTTTTTTATGATGATTTTGAAGATATCAACATCGAAGATTTATCGGAAGTAGATGTTGATATTTATTCAAGCGAAGAAATTGAAGAATATTTATTGGAATTGGAGGAATAAAAATGAGTAAAAATTTAATCAAAAAGAATAAAGCTCCTTTGGAGGGTAAGGTTAGAAAAGGTTTTAAGGCTTATGTAGGTATTATCCTTTGTTTTGCACTGATTGTTGTATGTAGTGTATTTGCTTTTGCTGCAGATGACCCAGTAGCTGTTGTAAACAATCTTTCCACATTTATCTTTGGTCTTATCAGAGCTGTAGGTCTCATTATCCTTGGCTTTGGTATTGTTCAGGTTGGTCTTTCTCTCAAATCACATGACCCTTCGCAGAGAGCTAACGGCTTCCTTACGGTTGCCGGTGGTATTGTAATTACCTTTGCAAAAGAAATTCTTGATTTGATTGTAGGATAGTAAGAAAAAATATATAAAAATTCCAACCTGGAGTGTGATTGTACAATAATAGTTTGTTTTATTTGCGAAATAGCAATGATATAATTACACTCACGATGTGGAATGGGTGATGAAATGAACAAACCTGAAAAAACTGTTATGTTCACAGGACATAGGTCTCAAAATTTACCCTTTGGTTTTGATGAGACAAATCCTAAATGCATAAAAATGAAGGAAATTATTAAGATACAAATATGTCAACTGATTGAAAATGAATTTGCAATTAATTTCATATCAGGCATGGCTATCGGTGTGGATATGATATGTGCTGAAATTGTTTTAGAATTAAAAAAAGAATATGCTAACATAACATTAGAGTGTGCCATTCCATGTGAAAGTCAGTCCGACAGATGGAGTGAATCGTTTAAACAAAGATATTATAACATCCTTAATGAGTGCGATAAAAAGACCATATTACAAAAAGATTATACTAATGATTGCATGTATAAAAGAAATGAGTATATGGTAGACAACAGTGATATTGTTATGGCTGTGTGGAATGGAAAGAAATCAGGGACAAGCTATACAGTAGAATATGCACAAAAAAAGGGTAGGAGAGTATTAGTTTTAAATCCTGATAAGTTATAATTAAAAAAGACCGTCAAAAACGGTCTTTTTTATCTTAAACGGGCAAGTTTATTCATTATGTATTCTTTATAATTTTTTCGTTGATGTAAATCAACAATATAGTTAGTCAGTGGGAGAGCAGATTCTAAAATAGCCTTTTCATTTTCTTTGGATGTGGACATTTCGGCTTGGTTAAGAAGCATTAAAATTTGTTTGATTGGTTTGTTTGTCCAAGTCATTAGATGTAATCCTTTCCCATTGATATATAACTAATTATATCAACAATGATTATCTAATGCAAGAAAAATAAAAATAAATAAGGGGGAAATCAATGGAAGAATCAAGTAACTGGGTAGTGCAAAATCTACAAAATGCACTTGCTACTTGGAATGACAAGTTAAGTGAAATATGGCTTCTCATAACTCAAAGCCCCGAAGAATTTAAAGACGGTACTATATGGAATGTTATTATAAGCATTCATGGAGCACTACAGGCGATTGGTTACTCGCTTTTAGTGCTCTTTTTTGTTGTAGGTGTAATGAAAACTTGTGGTAATTTTGCAGAAATGAAAAGACCTGAAATAGCATTGAAAATGTTTATCAGATTTATTCTTGCAAAAGCATCTATCGACTATGGCCTAGAATTGATGATGGCATTATTTGATATAGTACAGGGGATTGTTGTAAAAATTATGGCAACATCAGGCCTCGCATCTATTGAACAAACTGTTTTACCGGGTTCAATTATTCAATCTATTGAAGAAAGCGGATTTTGGGAAAGTGTACCTCTATGGGCAGTAACCCTTATAGGTAGTCTGTTCATAACTATACTTTCATTCATCATGATTATGACAGTTTACGGACGATTCTTTAAGATTTACTTATACACAGCTATTGCTCCGGTTCCTCTTGCCTCTTTTTCAGGAGAACCTTCTTCAAGTGTCGGTAAGAGTTTTATTAAATCTTATGCTGCAGTTTGTTTAGAGGGTGCAATCATTGTACTTGGTTGCATAATTTTCTCATTGTTTGCAGCTTCGCCACCTGTTGTTGATGAAACAGCGGCAGCAGTAAATCAGGTTTGGACTTATGTCGGTGAACTTATATTCAATATGATTGTACTTGTCGGAACAGTAAAAATGAGTGACAGAGTAGTTAAAGAAATGATGGGACTGTAAAGGAGTTGATAATATAAATGGAAGTAAAGATTAACAGAGAAATACGAGATTACAGTGAAGCTGTGTATTTCGGTCTTAATCTCCGTCAGTTCGTATTTTCTCTTTTAGCCTGCGGGGTTGCAGTTGGATTGTACTTTCTATTAAAACCGTTGTTCGGTATTGAAACACTCAGTTGGGTGTGCATTGTAGGTGCGGCTCCTTTTGCAGCTCTCGGCTTTTTTAAGTATCACGGAATGACGGCTGAAAAGGTTTTATTCACTTACCTTAAAAGTGAAATCCTTATGCCTAAAGAATTGAAGTTTATTTCAAAAAACTATTATGACGAAATTGAAAGGAATGGTGACGATGTTCGACCTCATAGGAACAATAAAAAAGAAAACAGGACTCGATGACTTATTTGGGGATGGAATGTCTGTCCCCAAGTCTGTTCAGGATGTTATAAAAATTGATGCCGTCTATTCAGACGGTATCTTTTTAACGGGTAAGGACAGATATTCAAAAACATTTAAGTTTACCGATATAAACTATGCGGTATCAAGTAAGGAAGATAAAGAAGCAAACTTTCTTCGTTACAGTGAGATTTTGAACTCACTTGAAAACGGTATTTCAAGTCAGATTACAATCATAAACAGAAAGCTCAAGAACAGCGAGCTTAAAGAAATCGCACTTCTTGAAAAGGCAAATGATGATAAGGATAAATACCGTAAAGAAATCAATGATATGCTCACGATGCTAGCAAACGGAGCAAATGCTATTGTTCAGGATAAATATGTAACACTCACAATTCAGAAAAAAACGGTGGAAGAAGCACGAAGTCACTTTAACCGTGTGGGTGCAGATTTAATTGCTCACTTTGCAAGGCTCGGTTCAAAGTGCTCCGAACTTGATTTAACTGAAAGACTTCGCATTATTCACGATTTCTGCAGACCTAAAGAATCAGCAGATTATCACTTTGATTTGAGAGATACAATGCAGAAGGGACAGAGTTTCAAAGACTATATCACACCTGACGGTTTTGAATTTAAGTCAGACTATTTCAAAATAGGTGACAGATTCGGCAGAGTTCTGTTTATTCGTGATTATCCCTCATATATCAAAGACAGTGTTGTATGGGAACTCACAGACACAAACAGAAATATGGTCTTTAACTTTGATATTGTCCCGGTATCAACAGAAGAAGCACAGAAGTTTGGTGAAAAACAGGCACTCGGTATTGAAACAAACATTGCAAACTATCAGAGAAAGCAGAATGCCAACAATAACTATACTTCTGTAATTCCTTATGATATGGAGCAGCAGAGAAAGGAAATCAGAGAATTCCTTGATGACCTTACAACCCGTGACCAAAAGATGTTTAAGGTTGTAATTACAGTTATCCACACAGCCGATACTCTTGAAGAACTCAACAGCGATACAGAAGCAATTCAGGCAACAGGAAGAAAACACATGTGTCAGCTCGGTATTCTTAAATATCAGCAGTTGGATGGCTTTAATGCTACACTTCCTATAGGTATAAATAAAATTGAAGCAAGGCGTACTCTTACAACAGAAAGCCTTGCTGTTTTTATGCCCTTTAAGGTTCAGGAGATTCAGCACGATGGTGGTGTATTCCAAGGTGTTAATGTTATTTCTAAGAATATGATTATCGTCAACCGTAAATTTCTGCTTAACGGTAACTGTTTCATTCTCGGTGTTTCGGGTTCAGGTAAGTCCTTTACCGCAAAAGAAGAGATGGTAAATCTTCTTCTTTCAACCAATGCTGACGTTATGATTATTGACCCTGAAAGAGAATATTCTGCTCTTGTTGAAGCAATGGGCGGTCAGGTGATTGAACTTTCAGCAAAGAGTAAAAATCATATCAACTGCCTTGATATAAACAAGGAGTATGCAGACGGTGCAAGTCCTATTGCATTTAAGGCAGAATTTGTGCTCTCACTCTTTGAACAGGTTATGGGCAAAGATGGTGTTGATGCTATTCAGAAATCAATCGTTGACCGTTGTTTGACTAATGTTTATAAGAATTATATCAAGAGAGAATATACAGGTAAGGTTCCTACACTCGTTGACCTTTGTAATGATTTGAGAAAGCAGCCTGAACTCGAAGCTACTGAACTTGCGACAGCAATGGAACTCTTTGCTTCAGGTTCTCATAGCACCTTTGCACAGAAAACCAATGTAAACATTGAGAACAGACTTATCTGTTATGATATTCTTGAACTCGGTAGTCAGTTAATGCCTATCGGTATGCTTGTAGTTCTTGACAGTATTCTTAACCGAATTACAAAGAATAGAGCTGAGGGCAGAGAAACATATATCTTCATTGACGAGATATATCTTCTTTTCCAACACGAATACTCTGCGAACTTCCTTTTCACTCTTTGGAAACGAGTTCGTAAGTACGGTGCATATTGTACGGGTATCACACAGAATGTTGATGACCTTTTACAGAGCCACACGGCACGAACAATGCTCGCAAACTCCGAGTTTATTATAATGCTCAATCAGGGTGGTACTGACAGAGAAGACCTTGCTAATCTCTTACAGATTAGCGAAACACAGATGACTCACATTACAAATGTTGAAGTCGGTCATGGTCTTGTTAAGGTTGGTTCTGCTCTTGTTCCTTTTGAAAGAAAGTTCCCCAAGAATACGGAACTTTATAAGCTGATGACAACGAAAATAGGTGAGTAGTATGAGTAGGGGAATTAAAACTCGTGAAGTGGTAAAAGATATTAAGGTTCACGATTCAACTGTAAATGTCGGGGAAAGAATGAAAAATATCGGTGTTAAAACTAAAGACACAGTTAATGAAAATATAAATCATTCTGATAATGTTTCTCCTGAACAGTATGCAACTGATAAAGTAACGGAATCAATACGAACAGGCAGTGAAACTGTTGCTGTCGGTACAGAAAAAGCAGTTCGTAAAGGAGCAGGTAAAACCAAAGAAAAGGTAAAAGAAAAAGTATTAAAGAAAAATGCAAAGAAAAACGCTGAAAGTCAGAAAGAGCAGGAAACTTTTTCTGATGAAAACTCTGCTACTGAAAACAAACCTGAACAGACAAAGAGTGAACTTAAAAAGAATACTGATAAAACTACTCAGGCGAAAGCAGATAAAGGTGATGCTAAAGTTGTTAAAGAAAAGCAAGATAAACCTGCAATAAAAGAAAAAACTCAAGCACCGCCTAAAACAAAGACAAAGCCTGAAACAACAGTTGAGGAAATAAAGAAACCTCGACAAAGAAAACAAACTGCACCTAAGACTAAAGGTAAAGCCACCATTAAAAAAGTCGGTGCAGAAAAGCAAACTGTTAAGACGGTTAATAACGAAGCTCATAAAATAAAGCAATCAAAGAGAAGTCTTGATGCAACTGCAAAAAGCATCAAAAAGGCTGACAAGACGGTAAAAACCGCAAAGAATACAGCAAAAACAACTGCATCAACAACAAAGAAAACTGCCGAGGTTGCAAAGAGAACAAAGCAGACGGCACAGGCAGCTGTAAGAGTAACTATCAAGACGGTTAAGATTGCTGCAAAAGTTGTGGTTGAAGCGGGAAAGGCTGTTGTAGCAGGTGCTAAAAGTATAGGTGCAATTATTGCCGGAGGTGGTGTACCTGCAGTTGTAGTAATTCTCATTATCTGTTTAATCGGTGCTATTGGCGGTACCTGCTTCGGAATTTTTCTTGCAAACGATGAAACAACGGGAACACAGAAAACAATGTCGCAGGCAATATCTGAACTCACATCAGAACATTATGCAAACTTAACTGCCATGAAAGCATCGTGCACTTATGATTTGCTTGAAGTGCAAGGAAACACTTCGATAAATTGGAAAGATGTTCTTGCAGTATATGCAGTAAAAACAACCTCAGGCGATAATCCGCTTGAGGTTGTTACTATTGATGACGAGAAAATGGAACTTCTTCGTGGCATTATGAAAGATATGAATAAAATGACAGGTGTTGTTACACCTAAAGTTGTAGCAGAAACAACCGTTACAACAGATGAAAACGGTAATTCTATCAAAACAACAACTTATGTTACAAAGAATGTTCTTACAGTATCAATTCTTCAGTTAAGTGTAGATGAAATCTCTGCATTGTATAATTTCAATGACGAGCAAAAAGCATTGTTAGAAGAAATGATGAGTGATGAATATTTTGATTTGTGGGGAGAACTTCTTGGAGCAAGCGGACAGATTATTCAAAGCGGTAGTTCTTTTGTCGGTACAGGTATGTTTGCTTGGCCGTTTGAACACGACCATAATATCACTTCTAGATTTGGTACTCGTGTTGACCCGATTTCAGGCGAAATTAAAACTCACGGTGGTACAGATATTGCTGCTCCTCTTGGAACTCCTATTCTAGCGGCTGCAGACGGTGTAGTCATTGCTGCAACTTGGCACAACACCAGTGGTTATTATGTAAGAATAAAACACAATAACACTTATTCTACACTTTATGCTCATTGTTCAGTGTTATATGTTACAGCAGGGCAGGAGGTGAAACAAGGACAAGTCATAGCAGATTGTGGTTTAACAGGATACTCAACCGGTCCTCATCTCCATTTTGAAGTTATTCAAAATGGTGTAAGAGTAGATGCACTAAACTTTTATAAACAAGAATAATAAAGAATAATATAATAAGGAAAAGACTCCGTTATTGAAGTGACATTAATTGTCTGCTTCAAACGGAGTCTTTTTTTATTTATTAATGCGTTAATTCAAGTCAGGGGAGAGCTGTTTATTGAAAATATTGTTATTTTAACTGCTTTTTAAACTCTATCTCAAACACAATGTTTCCAATAGTAAACAATAGTGCACTTATAAAAATAATTGATAAGAGTATTAATATTATGAATTCTTTCACAATTAATGTATGCAAAATGAATTCCATGTAAAGACATACAATTCCATAAACATAAGTAATAGCTGTAAAAAACATTGCAATGTAAAAACCATATTTTATCATAATGTAATATGGCTTATCCCGAAGATAACATTCATACTCAAACTGACTTTTTAGCTTTTTCTTTTCTTTTTTATTCATATAATCACCTCAACATCACTTCATTATTATAATCGTATGAAAAAGTTATTTTGTGACAAATAATATACAAATATTTTGTCACAAAATGTTATTTAATTTCGATTTATATTGTATAGGATGATGTTAATTCATTCGTTATTACAAATGTGCTCGGGGTCATTTTATGGGTGTGTTAATTGATAAAAATATAGATAGTAAAGAAAAGGTGAAATCAACCGTTTTGGAATTCCTTAAAAAAAATGAAATTCCATATAGTTTAACAGAAAATGATGCTTTTGAGAGCATCTGCATTGATTTGACTTTTGATAATGAAATATTTAAGAGCAATTTCTATTATGCTCCATTAATGATAGAAACAAGCGATAAAGATGTTTGTAAAGTTTATCCTTATGAGATAATGCATATTGCTATAGAAGATAGAGAATCTGTTCTTTACTTAATTGATAAGAAAGTCATCAGAACTAATTATAACATATCACACTGGGAGGATATCTTGTCATCAAGATGCTTTAAAAGACCACATCATAGTTATATCGTTAATCTAAATTATGTAACAGAAGTAACTCAAGATTATGTATATTTAAAATACAGAAATAATCAATATTCTATCTATACTTCACAAAGAAAGGTTAGAAAGTTCAAAAAAGCATTTCTAAATTTTGGGAAAGATAAATAGATATTTTTACGACACAAAACCGACAGAATTTTAGTCCTGTCGGTTTTGTGTAATATTAGGCTTTAATTGTCACAATGATTTGTAAGGGTAGGAAAGTAAGCCATAGACTATTGTTTTGAATAAACTCACCCATACAACTTAACATTCCTTTTCAATATAATAATTATGTGTAATATAATATTTCCTAATTAAAAAAATTTTGATGTTATATAACCACCAATAATACCGACAATACAAAAAACAACATTCCATATGAATGATTTGTAACTAGATTTTTTATTCTCTTTTTCTAACTGGCCACCAAATAATTTTGAAATTGCTTCTATTTCTTCCTGTTTCATTGATGCGACAATTTGTGAGGTTTTAGCTTCTTCCTCCCACTTTTGCGCTAATTCTTTTTGCTTTGCAAATTCTTTTTCAATTTCCATCATTAATTCAGATGAATTATGTAAATTTTCTGTAAGCTTTTCAATTTTCATTGATAAAATCTCTTGGTGCTTTTTATCATGAGATAATAAATTAATTTTTTTATAAATATCTTTTAAAGCAGGATAATTAACTCCTAATAGACTTGATAGGAAGGCCAATGTAATCGATATTAATAATTCAATCATTTTTATCAATCCTTATAATTTATAAGATTTATATCAAAATTTACAGTAAATACAATTATTACAGTTGTACTTACTCACAATAATTATATTTTATATGATATCAAAAACAAGCCAACATACAAAAATGCTTAATTTTTCGACAAAAACGCTTATTATTCGACTTAAAAACAATGTTTTAATCTACAAATTCTTAAAGCATTAATTCTATTTACAACTAACAACACTGTAAACAAAAGAAATCGGACACATCAAAACAAAAGAGAAAATAGTAGAAATTCTGAATAGAAATAGTTTATCACATTATCCAGAAACATATCACGGTTGTAACGGCCTTTTCATTTCTGAAAGTGACAGTAAATGTTATTGCATTTACCAGAGTATATCTGTGACAATGTGCAACAATGATATTTGAAGGGTGTGCCTACACCAAATCATATACATTGCCATAGAGGATAGAAAATTCGTGCTGTATATGATAGACAGAAAAAATCGAAACGCACTACTCAATGGAGTACTGGAAAGAAGTTCTCGATGAAAAATCTTTCGCCCAATCCCATTACAGTTACATAATCATTCTGCATTATATGGAAAAAGTAACCAAGGATTTTGTTACACTCAAATGTGGCGAAGATGAATATAAGGTTTATACTTCAATGAGGAAGATAGGTGCATTTAAAAAGCCGTTGTGGAGTTTGCTAGCAATATAAAATGAGACAAAAAACAAGCGTTTTTGTCGAAAAATGGAGCATTTTTGCAAACCCCATTGAAATAAGGTTTAAGACAAATCACAATGTAAATGTATAATTTAACAGACTATTTTTATAAGTCAGGGCACTTTTATTGAAATTAAATCTTTCGATACAAGGAAACATGTTCGTTTGTAAAATAGTTCTATGCTAATTATGTTTTATAATTTATTTGGGGGTTAATATATGAAAGTATTAATTTTATATTCTTGGGAAGAAAATGCAGATTATGCACAAAAATGGGCGATGGCATTGTGCAAAGAACTAGATAGTTATGAAAATGTTGATGCTAGTTGCGATATGCTTTTTGCTCCAAAGAGTGATATAAAAGCTGAACTAAAACAAAAAATTTTAGAAACCGATAAAATTCTTGTTGTTGTCACAGATAGTTATAATTATAAGATTGAAAACAATATAGGGATGGTTTCCTATGAAGAACAGATATATAAAACTGTTATTAGAGAAAACGCTTCTAATGATAAGGTTTTATTTTTGTTAAAAAATAAAAATGTGTCTTTACCTAATGATTGGGATTCCTATAATCGAATCGATGTATCGAGATTAAACGCAACTGATTTTTTCGAGATGACAATTTCAGAGAGAAAAAATATTTTTGATGACATTATACGTTTTTGTTTTTCTGTACCTAAATTTAAATTACACAAAAAAGGAAGAAATAAGGCTATACCGACTCCTCAAACAGTTAAAAGTTTTAATCAACTATTTTCATCTTATTATGCCGACATGGAAAAAAAGAAAACACTCTACAGACAAGAAAACGATCTGATAAAATATATCAAAAAGAATCTTGAGCAAGATAGTTTTGTGTATCAATACATAAAAGCAGGTTTATCCGCAGATGTAAATTTTAATGATCGTTTAACACCAGAGTTATTTATAAAATATTTTTGGGTTAGGGGAGATCCAGCTAAAGAACTTCAATACAATAGTATAATTAAAAATCTCTTTTCATCAGATCACCATAATATGTTGTGCATTCAGTCAGATGGTGGTAGTGGAAAAAGTACTTTTATACATACTTTAGGGCATAAGAATGAACATAAAATTAGTAAGAATGATATTTATAATAACATCATTATTGATTTATCAAACTATAATGAAAACACAGTGACAAAGGAAGATTTGCTGTTTCAATTGTTAAAAAAGAAATATAGACAGATGTCTAGGAACGATGAACCTGGAAACGATTATTATCAAAAATGGAGAAGTAATTTTATAGAAAGAGCAGAAAAACTAAAAGAAGTCGCTTTTTATGGAGTTAAACTTTTCAAATTAAGAAACTTTCAAGAGAAACTAAATTCTTTTTTAAATGTCATTATCCCAACAAACAATATTGAAGATTGGTATATCGGCTATTCTAGTAGGCTATTAAACGCTAAAGAAGGCGAAGATGTAAACATTTTATTTGTAATTTTATTAATTACATATTTGTTAGTGTTAGACAGCAAACCAAAACCACACAACAAAAAAGAGCATTATACTATTGTGTTTGACAACATTGAAACTTATGATAATGGTGAAACAGCAAAATACATAGCAAATTATATCGAAAGTTGTCATGCATTTATAAAAAAAGTATTTTTGGAAATAGGCGAGTCAGACAGTTTTTATATGAAATTCACATTCGTAACAGTAGTTAGAACTTCTACGTTAATCCATTTTGGAAATACCCAGAGCGAATTGTGGGGAGCTGGAAAATACATCAAGCACATAGGTTTCTTTGATTTTACAATTGAGGCTTTGTTAAAAAAGATGGATTTTCTAAAAAAGATAGATGGTTACGAAAACAGCAAATTATATAAAAAACTATATTTGATGCTATCTATAATTATGCCACAAAGACAACTCAATAACTGCTTGGAAAATCCTGAAGAATATGATCCTATATACAATCACTTCACAACGCATCGACTTCTTCCTTTATTTAATAATAATTTTAGACGAGCAATGGGCTACTTGTCAAAGTCTATATTGTCAGAAGACAATTTTCCGATAGTGGCAAAAAGAATAAATGAAATAGAAAACAGAAGTGATATTTTTTATGATTTTTCAATACATGGATTAAGGATGAAGATTTTCAGGGATATTTTTCATGAATTTCAAGATAATGGATACTTTAAGATCATGGGGTTTTCAAGCGATATGAACTCCGATGATTGTAGTTTGACTCGAATGATTCTCGCTTTTTTATATTGGGATGAACTAATCAGTTTGTCAGATACAAATCAAAACAAATACGACGGTGCATTGCTGAAGGATTTAATTATTAAACTAAGTAAATATAGAAAATCCTGCGACGTAGCAAAAGCTCTGTATGGATTAAGTCTGTTTGCTAATAAATTGCCAGAGAAAAAAGAAGCCCTAAATGCATGGGGAAACTTGATTACCTATAAATCATTAAATATTGATTTGGACGAAAGCGATTTCCAAAAACTAATTGATCAATATATCTCAAATCAAAATAAGACAGAAATCAATATTGGAAACAACAAAATTGATATTTCATCGGTATTTGTTAAACTCTCTGATGCTGGAATGTGTTTTGCACAACATTATATAAGAAATTTTGAATTCCTTGTATGTAGAAACTCTATTGAAAATGATAGTTCCTTGTTCTTTGTTGATAAAGATATAGCAATAAGACAAATTGATAGCATAATAAAAGTTTTAGAAAAATGTATAAATAGGATAATTACACCTAGTAAAGATTTTTGCTGTTTATGGAAAGAAGAGGGCTGTAATTGTGATCTTGATAAAAACAAACTATTTTCTTGTAATCTATTTTTACGATATCAAGAGTGTATAGATCTTATTCGTGAAAATATATGGTATGTTGATAGATATAGAGTAGTATACTACATAAAATATCAAGATGGTAATTACAATATTACTTTGGTGAAAAAGCTTAGTGAATTATATGGTTTGTATAACAAAACTATTGAATATATGAGGGTTGATAATAAGCATGAGCTTTTGCTTTCACAATTTATTAAAAAGTGGACTTATCCAAACAACACTCAATATTTCGATATTTTATCAGAAGAAC
This sequence comes from Candidatus Fimenecus sp., assembly GCA_045613065.1. GTDB lineage: Bacteria > Bacillota > Clostridia > Oscillospirales > Acutalibacteraceae > Fimenecus. The sequence continues at coordinate 11,598 of JAZLAH010000015.1, read as the reverse complement.
AAAGATATTCAAGTAGAATAGATGTTATGAGACCTATTCAATCATATTTTTCTTGTCAAAGAGAAGATGTAAATAAGTCATTAGAATTTATTAAGCAAAATCCCAAGGTAACATTTTATGATGCTCTTCAAAATATATATGCAAAAGATGTCTAATAATGTTAAAAAATTAAAGGAGGAAAAATTATGTGCAGGAACAATCAGGATGAAATTAATAATAAAATAGCTTATTTGCAGATGATTCAAGAACCAATAAATAGAACATCAACAATTTCTGCAATATTTAAAGGATTCGCCGCAACAATAGTTGCAGGTATTGCTACATTGTCTTATGTGGATATTAGTTTAGTTGTTTTAGGGTTATCATTCCTACCGGTTATAGCATTTTGCATATTGGATATTTATTATCTTAAAATTGAAAAAAAGTATAGATATTTGTTTGAAAAAGTTGCAAAAAATGATATACAAGTAAACTTTTTAATGGATATAAATATATGTAAGAATGAAAAGAAAGAAGCCCATATAACAAACTGGGAATGTATAAAATCACCATCAATATATTTGTTTTATCCTCTAATGATAAGCATCCTTATAATCATATTTATTTTAAAGTGTTGCTGTAAAATATAAAATCTACGATATGAATAATAATTTAATATGATAACTAAGTAAAAGATATTACATAAAAATTAAGGAGAAGAAAATGATATCAATATTTGAAGAAGGTGTATTCAGTAAATATTCCTATAGAAACCTAAACGAATCCACTGGACCTATTTTAGCACACTCGCAATTCACAAAAAATATAACGACTGTGTTCATTTCTCATAAACATGATGATCTTGAAGAGCTAAAAGGTTTATTAGGTTTTTTAGAACAAACATACAATGTGAAGGTATACATAGATAGTAAAGATACAACTATGCCAAAAATAACATCAGGTGATACGGCACTTAACTTAAAGGAAAGAATAAAAAAATGTGACAAGTTTATTTTGCTTGCAACAAATGGTGCTATCGAATCAAAATGGTGCAATTGGGAGTTAGGATACGGAGATGCTCAGAAATATAAAGATCATATCGCTTTATTCCCTATAAAGCCTAAAAAAAGTTTAGATATATTGTACAAGGGTTCAGAGTATATGGACATTTATCCACATATTACATATTACAATGGAACTGAATTTTACAAAGATGGCACCCCAATTCCCAAAGGTTATTATGTTAGAACTAAGGAAAACAACGGATATATAATCACTCCACTTGCAATTTGGTTTTCAAGAATATAAAAACAAAAGAATCTTCTGTTAAGTAAAATAAGGTGTATGCTGAAGTTAAAGGTTTACAAGAAACTATCGAGGAAATAAGGTCTGCAGAAAATATGTTAAGAGACATTTTACCGAATGAATTTTTGATAGGCCTGTTATCAAGAAAAAGAATCTAAAGGAGCATTTTATATATCATTACATGTAAATGATGGTTCATTCACCCTGTTTGAACACTATCATTTATGCAGTAATGGACATTTTCTCATAATAAATCTTTTAATGACTATACTGATATAAAATGATTTATTCACGTCCTGAAACGTATGAATATCTAAAAATGTACTGAATTTCTAAAATAAAAATGTTTTGAAGCAGGATTCGATGATGTATTATCTTATTTCACAGTTAACTTTGTCAAAAGAAGTAGTCCCACTCATATGTCTACAAAAGATGAAATTGAAAAAAGTAACACGAGAAGCAGACGATAGGTTGCATAACACACTAGTAATTGACGAGAATGGTTTTGCTAAAATTGTTCAAGGAAGTGAAGTGAACCATTCATATTCTGTTCGACTCTCACCTTAGAATGCAGGAAATGTATATGTCGGAAAATACTCTTCATTGAGCACTTTATATGATAACTATATTATGTCATTACAGGGTTGGTTAAATTACTTGAAAACTGGAAAAAGCGTAAAGATAGATTTTATCGCTGGCAGTTGCGATGAAAAAACGCTACTTAAAGAAATAAAAACATATTACTCATTGTGATATTAAAGTAGATACAATATTTCATCTAGTGTGTTATTATAAAAAGTGATTTAGGATGATGTTATAATGGAAAAGATTATTAAATTTATAAAGGACAATTTGTTCAAGATTTTTGTTGGAATAATAGTTATAATATTGGCTGTTATAGTAATACCATTAATAATTAATTGGTTATTTTTAATACCGGCATGTTGTGATTTCTTTGCGGTTGAATGGGAAGCAAAGGATAGTCTCTCGTATTATGGTGATGCATTAGGTTTTATAGGTACGGTTGTATTAGGCGCAATTGCGGTATATCAAACTAGTAAAGCTTATGGTCAGACAGAAAAATCAAATCAATTAGCAAAAGATGCAATTTCCCAAACCGAAAAAGCAAATGCATTAGCTGAACAAATGCAGAAATTAGAACAAGCCAAGTTTCTGTCAATGGTATCTGTAAAAAAGCTACATGTTAACAAGCGGAGTATTACTTCACCAAAGTATTATAATGCTGAAATGTCTGAACCAATAATATTTGATATGGTTGATAAAGAATATTGGCCATTTACTAATTGTTATCACATAGACGTAATGTTTGAAAACAAGAGTGAATACCCTATTGTAGAACTTTTAGTTAATGCAAAAGGTTATAATGGAGATGCTAATTTTAAGCATGGAATTAAAGTTGATGAAAACATTGTTTATATTGATTCTCAAGAAGAACGGGCCATTCGATTTATAATCCCTTCGCATTTCTTTGAAAAATATAAAAGTGATGGAATTATGCTTAATTTAACATTCGTAAATGTTTTTGATTACAAAATACTTGCAATCATTAATATTAACGAGCTGGATAATTACTGCACTCGAAACAAAAGAGATGGTTATATATATCGTATTTTAAAAGTTACCGATGTGAAACCTAAAGAAACTATTTAAAAAAATACTAACGATAGAAGTAAAGTTTTTATATAGATAATTTTAACAAAACAAAAACGCCAAGCAGAACACAAAACTCTGCTCGGCTTTTCTCATGTTACACTACCTTATCAATTATTTACTATAAAATGTTCGGGTTCAATATTAAATTTATATGCTCTAAATGTGCTAATATAGTTTGAATTACTATATATAAGAATAATGTTCTTGTTTTATATTGTGAAAATTGGTCTTTGTGTGATAAAATGCATAAAAACTATCTTTTGAAAAATTTATATTAGGAGTTCCATAATATGAAAAAAAAGAAAAAACGTATTTTAGTTTATGCTTCCTCACAGAAGAATTCTAGCAAAAAAAGTTTTCGACTTTTTTTAAAAAGAAATAAGATTTATTTTGAAACTGTGGTAATGTTAATTGCTTCTATTGCAGGAATTTTTATATCTATTGCTGGTGTTCAGGTGTCAATAATGGCTAATGATATATCTGTTAATGAGCAAAAAATAGAAGATTTAGAAAAACAACCTTATTTTATTTTAGAAAGTGAAGTTATTGCAAACAAAGATATTCAAAGAATTAAAAATATTGGTGGAGATATAAAAAGTGGGTCTGTTTTTATTGACAAAATATTTTATATTGTTATTCGTGATGAATACTACGGATATGTTGGTAGTGGTTATATTTTTTTATCTGGATATAGGAGGAACAATTATTCAAGATATGACAATGAAAAAAAGTGTTTTGAAATACAAAATGAACTGGAATCAAAATCAATTTTGGAGCTTGAAGAAAAAATTGAAAATATAATATACACATCTGGATACTTTTATGGTATTGATTGTACAGAGTATTTTGAGTTTTCGTACGTTGACTATAAAAATGAATTGATAAATAGGGAAATGATTATGAATTGCGGTTTAATTACTGATATTGAGAATGACAGTAAACCTGATTTTAAAATAATTGTTAATCTAAATGATTATAACGATGAATATATTGAGAACGAATTAAAAGAAGGTTTGAATTTGTTATTAAAATACAAAGGTAATTGATGAAATGGCAAGGGCTGTTACAGAATATATAGATGTTCTGTTTGAAGTAGAACGTAACTTGTTAAAGGGTCATCTTGATGAGAATTAGAGCTATATTATGAGTTTAATTTTAGTTACTGAACAGACTTCAAAATCAGACCTAACATTTGATTTGAAGTCGGTTTTCTTTTAGTGTCCAATAATATAAAGGTTTTTTGAAAAGGAAGTGTAATAATGGATACCGAAAAAATGTTTTTAACGGATAATGGATTTAAGCTTGTTTGTGAAGAGCTTTCCGAGGAAGATTTGAAAATGGCAAGACATTTTATAGAAATAACTCGGCATATGCAGGAGATACATCAACTTTTTCAAATTTTAAAGAAAGATATAGATGATTTACAAAATGAATATGTTTTGAAGAATAACGGAAATGTGTTCCGTGAACAGAATCCGGCGAATAGCGAAGCTGATTATATTTCCGTAAATTCTCATATCATTAATATAATAAGTGCAGGACGAACTTTAGTTGAATCAATGGAATGTTATATTAAAAACAATTCCGATATTGGTGAGGAAAAGCAAAAGTATCTTGATTTTTATCATGGCACTTATGACTCATCTTTTGCTTATCGACTTTTAATCAGATTACGGGATTATTCCCAACACGGTCATTTGCCTGTTTCATCTATGGGAAATAACTACTATTTTGATTTAATACAAATAGCGAACAAGCCGCACTATAATCATAATAAAACATTTGAAACGCAAATGAAGAGTGTAATTGATGAAATACTTGAAAAGTATCATAATACTCCGACGATTTCATTAACAGAAACATTGGCGGAGTACGTTGTAAAGCTTCTTGCTATTTATAAGATGTTTTGGTATCAAACAGAGAAAGAACTGACAGAAGCGTGTACTAAGTTTCAGACTGTTGTTTCTGATTATCCTGACAACGTAATAAAAGAGCAGGAAGGCTTAAACGGATTATTTATCTATGATGTAGTTGATGGTAATGCACATGTTGTTGACCCGAACGATAAGCCTGATGAAATGGTTACAAGATTTAAGAGTGAAGCTGAGGATAATTTTGATGAATATACTGAAGCGTACAAAGAGGTTTTTGGGGCTAACTTGTATATTAGACTAACTGATGGTCGGATTGATGTTGGGTCGGGACTTGAATTTGCAGAAAAGGCTATTGAGTGTAGTGAAATAAATTGAAAAAGGAGGAAGAATACTTTGAATTTTGATGTTGCTAATTTTGTTGTCGGAGTATTTTTTTCGTTAATTGGTTCTATAATTGCTGGATTAGAGTTTGTTTCTAATTTTAGGGAAAAGAAAAAGATTAAAGACGAAGAAAAACATTTTAAACATAGGGTAAGTTGTTCAGAGGAATTGCTTGCTGAATTGTGTAAGTATTCTGATGTCCAACAAAAGTTGCAAAAAGTAATGGAAGATGATTTCGATACAGTAACATTATCAAATTGTGATTTGAAAGATATGAGTAGCCAATGTGATAGAGTCAGAGCAGATTTACAAGGAACAGTTAATACATTTAAAAATATTATTTCAACTTTTGATGAAATGATAAATGCAGTTTTAACCAAAGAAATGTATTTGCCAAAAACAAGTGTGTCACTGGCAATATCTATGGAAGAAATAAAAAGTAAACTGCAGATAAAAGTAAAGCTTTTTGAAAGCCGTTTGAGTGAACTTTCGTGGGAGACTATATTATTTCAAGGAGAAGTTGCAATATACTTTGGTGGTCACGGTAAGAAGGATAAATTGCAATTGGACGAACTGAAAAATGAATTATATAGTCATACTTATAAAATATATCTGGAATATATAGAATTGTGCGAATTGATTAAAGTAATTTTTAAAAAGTATGAGATTTTAATTTCGTGTTTGCACAGTTATGCGGAAAATTCTAAAACAAAAAAAGATTCATATTGATTTAGTATAGAAAAGAATAGACTTCGAAATCGGAACTGAATGGTTTGATTATCAGGATTGAGAAAATTTTGTTTTGAAGTAGTTGTAAAAAACGCACCTTATAGCTAAACATGACTTTCATAATGTGTTTCGCAAATTATATTTATCCAAGACCTCTTTTTTTCTTTGTGTTGTTATTTCAGTATATATTTCTGTAATCGCCACACTGCTATGCCCTAATAATTCTTGAACAGAACGCAAATCTGCACCATTTGATAATAGATTAGTTGCAAATGTATGACGCAGATAGTGTGGGGTAGAGGAGGGGTTAATTCCCGAGTCTAATTTCATTACTTTATATATGTATTCAATTCCATGTATCCCAAGTTGATTACCGCTTAGGTTCACAAAAAGTTTATCAGTAGAGATATTCATTTCTTTTCTAATATTTAGCCAATTGTTAAGGTTATTCCAAGTCTCATCACAAGAAATATATATCAATCTTTGTTTACGACCTTTACCGTGAATAAGCAAAGTCTTTTCGGATTCAATAATATCATCCAACGAAATTGCTGATGCTTCACCAATTCTTATGCCGGTACTTATAAGCACATCGATAAGTGCCAAATTTCTGGAGGTTCGCAATACTTCAGATTTGCTTTTAGCTGAGTTCCTTTCTGCTGTTGCAGTTTTAAGAAGCTTGTCTATTTCATATTTTGTTAAAGTTTTGGGGAGTCTACGCTCTTTACGAAACTTAAAGTGACAATTTTGATAGTAATTTTCTTCTATTAAGTTTTTACTGTACAAATATTCGAAAAACATCTTTAGTGTTATCAATTTTCTACTAATTGTGGTATCACGCAAATGTTGTTTCTGTGATAAATATGACACATATTTAACAAGGATATCATTGTTTATTTGACCATTACAAAAATTGATAAAGTCCTTCAAATCAGAACTATACGCAATAATGGTATATTCTGATATGTTTTTTGTAGACCTCATAATAGAAAGACAATCTTCAGCAAATAAATTTAAATTTTCCATATAAAACACCTCATATTTTGATAAGATAAGACCTATTTTATCAAAATATGAGGCTTTTTGTTATTATACTTACAATAACTATAAATTATTGTAAGTAATTAAAAATATTGATGTAATTGTTTTTACAATCATCATATTTTATCTTTTGCTGTAGTTTCGTAAAATTGCTTTGTAAGTTCAGAACGAAGAAATGAGTCGTTCATTAACTTTAGAAAAGCATCTTTTGACTTTTTTGTATCGAGACGAATAGTTTGTCCATCATCACTATATTTAAATTTGTTTGCAAGTTCTGGTGTTGATTTTGTGAATTGAATTATTGTCTCTTTAGGAATGTTTAAATCAAAAACAGGGGAGGATTTCTTAACTTTTGACAATTTTCTTGCAAATGTTATTTCGTCTGCAGAATCCTTTAAAACTTGAATATCCTCTAATAATCCAAGTGAATCAATGGCTTGGATAGTTTCATTAGCTGACTTTTTAATTAATTCATTAAATTTGATGTTTTGTTCTAAGACTTTTGTATCTAAAACATAAATTTCTCCATCAATAAGCAATAATTGTGCATCACCATTAAGCCTTAAGATGTCATCACCTTGAATTAGCTCAAATCGTTCTTTGGCTTTCTTTAATCCTAACAAAAAACTATCTCTTTTAATTAGTGATATTGAGTAATGTTTTTTAAATAGAGTCAAACCGGCATCCATTGTTCCAAGATATATTATGTATCCATAAAGATTATTTATATTGTCACTATGAAAATTAAATTTTTCTGTATTATTAGCATGTGAGTTGATTTCAAAATTACGATAAAGAGCTAATTCATCTGGATATTCATCATAATCATAATGATAAATGGCATTAGCACGTTCGTCGGCAGTTGATAAATCACACAATTGCAAATTATCATTTTTTGCGATGCTGTCAACAAATTTTTTAAAAAGATTTGTTACTTCAGGTTCAGTTATATTATTTTCTAAATCGGCAAGTTTTAAAACAAATTCATTTTCGTTTTTTAATAACAAGTAAACTTGAGCGATTACGGGATTAGATATTATTTCCGTAATTTTTGACTTAATCATTTCGATATCCATTATTTTATCTCCTTTGCTATCCACACAAACTCATCTATTTTTATCCACTTTATTGAATCGCCTTTACTTAATTTGTCCTTAGTAATAACGATGATTTCGTTAGATTCTTTAGGAGATTCAACTTTTACTTTATAAAGTTTATATCCAAATATTGCTAGTGTAGGATTTCCATAATATAGGTCCATTTTTATAAAAATTATACCTAAAACAAACAACAAGATGAAAAAAACGATAATGTTTTTAATTTCATCAAAATTTATGCAAACAAGTGGAATAATACAAGATGTTAAAAAAGTTAAGTATTCATAGTTCTCATTTTTTATTTCTTTTATTTTATGTGGTGGGTAACTTACACCTTTCCATTCATATTTTGTAATTAGTAGTAAGAAAAAACATACGATGCACATCATGATTAATATTATTGGAAAGATATTTTCACTTAGGATTAAGGAGATTTTTCCTTTTATAGTTTGAATTCCATCAAAGCTGGGGATAGAAATAGTACAAATTGCCACTAAAAGGAAAAGCAGCCATAATGACATAATATAAAAACGGATTTTCAATGAACCATTTGAATTATGTTTTTTCATCAGTATTGCTCCTTAAATATAAATTTTAGTTTTGCACACATTTCGGTCAAATACCATTTGTTTTGTATATATGATATGCATAATAAGAAATGAAAAAATTTTTTCAAAACATATTTTACTATTAACATATTGTTTCCACACAGGCCATCTCCATACGTGAGGTGGCTTTATCTTTGTTCAAATTTTTCAATTTTATATTAACTTACAATAACCTCTTATTATTGAAAGGGCACAATAAAATGAACAATTTTAACATAGATGAAATAAGGAAATTTTATGAGGATGCTAATAGTGTTTGGTCAAATTCACCTTGGTATAAATACTCTTATTCTTATATTTCAGCATATTTAAAAAATTTATTAATACCATTGCATAAAAATAATTACATATTAAATGCTGGTTCCGCAGGAAACACATACGATATAGATTGCCGAATGCATCATATTGATATAGCAGAAAATAAAATATGTCATTGTGATGAATATACAGTAGCGAGTATTGAAAAAATCCCATTTGCTGATAATACTTTTGACGGTGCAATATGTGTCGGAAGTGTTATAAATTACACGGATGCAATATTATCTATTTCCGAACTTATCAGAGTAGTAAAAAGTAATGGATTAATTATAATTGAATTTGAAAATAGTAATGGTTTTGAATACCTATTTAGTAAAAATTTCAAAAAAGATACGGCGGTTATTAAAACCCCTTATTTAGGAAAAGAACATAGACAATGGATATACTCTTATCAATATATCTTCTCAATTATAAATAGTTTTGATATAGAAATTATCAATGTGAGTGGATTTCATATTTTTGATGGTTTATTCGCTAAAAATGATAACATAGCAATAAAGTTTTCAAAGTTAGATAAACTTGCTAACTATATTCCTGCTCTAAAAAAATATTCAGGAAATATAATAGTTGCATTAAAAAAATTATAGAGCCTTTTTATATATTACATATGCTGAAATAAAAGTTAATAAACCACTTAAACTTTCTCCTAATAAAGAGCTAACTGTATTTGTTTCAATATGTAGAAAGTTTAATATGTTTGTATAAATCAAAGCTATTATAGGTGGAAATACAATCAATACTAATATTATAAAAAGCCATTTCAATATGCTTGATGATTTGCGATTTGGGATGTTGATTGTCTTGTATGCGTCTTGACTTTCCTTTAAAACAGGACAATCGACAAATTTTATCTCTAATTCAGATTCTTTAATTAAATCGTCTGATATGCTTTTGAAAAAACAATCAACTTTCTGTTTGTATTTTGTTTTTTCTCTCTCAGTAAACATATCCTTATACCAAACAATAAAGTAATCATAGTAAATAGATTCAACAATAGAAAGATATGTTTCTTTTGAAATAATTTTAAGTTCATCATTAGATTTAATAAAAATCTTTGCATCAAAGGAACTTTCAAAATTATTTAAACCCAATGGCAATGTTGTATATGGTGCATCAATTTCTCCAAAGCCTTGAACACATAGCATTTTTTTGAAAAGTTTACTTTCTTTATCGACACTATTACCTGAATTTTTATTACTTATTTCATCAACAAAATAAGAAATATCGATATTATTTATTCGATAATAATTATGCATTAAATCTAAAAAAGTAAATAAAACAGTTTCTGAATGAAATTCGTTTTGTACGGTTATATATTCTCCAACCATAATTTTAGTTCGCTTTATATACGTTTCCATAGCAAAGCCAACTACTTCATTATTAAAATAAAGTATAAAACAATATGGTACAAACGGAGATTTGTTTAAATCTTCACTTAACCAAGTTGTGATTTCATTAGAATCTGTTCTAATATCGAAAGGAATGTTTTCATTGTATATCTTAATTGCATTTATATAATCAATATCGCTAGTCTTTTTTACTCGTTTTATTGAAAAGGTGTACTTTAAACTTTCTGTCATAAATTATCTCCCATACGGTTTAATATTACTTACAATAATAAGAGGTTATTGTAAGTTGTTAGTTTTAAATATAGTATATAAAATGATTTCCTTTATACATAAATCGTAAAAAAACATCATTTTGTGACAAATAAAAGAATATTTTTTAAGCACCAATACAAAAAGTAATGGTGCTTAAATTTTCTAAAAGTCGTCATCCTAAATGGTGAGAAGTGGTGTTGTGGTTATATGAAGTGAACCATTTAGGATGATTTTTATTATATCAGTGGATTTAGTGCAATCACACTGTATAATGCTATTTTATCATTATTTGTATGGTGATTAATAATGTGCTGCGCCGCAATTGCAGGTTTTATTTAAGCCGAACAATCTGCTGAATACATTAATAATTCTCCAGAAGAAGCCTGATATTCCATCCTTGTGACAACTGTGGTCACATTCTACTGACGGGTCGAGAAGTTTATTGTCTGCGTCGCAGTATCCGTCACCGTCATTGTCTGAGTGACCTGTTGCTTGAAGAATAACTGTTTCCCTGCTAATTTTCTCACCGCATATTGAACAATAAACAACTACATCCTTGCTACCGTTTTCTGTGCAAGTAGGTGCAACATAATTTTCTTCAACTGCATTTGCAGGAGTGTGACCTAATGCATCTACATAGTTATCAACATAACTGTCACCACATTCGCATGTATATGTTGTGTAGCCTTGTTCTGTGCATGTAGGTGCTGTTACAACTGATTCATAATTATGGCATGTTGAATCAATATCAACATAAGTATCATGATAAATGTCACCACAAGCACAAGTATGAGCTGTATAACCTTGTGCCATACAAGTTGGTGCAATTATAGTTGCCTCATAAACTCCCTCACAGTTATCATAATGGAACTTTGCGTTAGTTAGTCGTGTATTATAATTACCTATTGAAATCGTATTCCATTGTTCTTCTGAACCTGCATAATATACAACCTTAAGTCCTGAACATTGATTAAATGAGGCATATCCAATA
>JAZLAH010000014.1:0-5556 GCA_045613065.1 Candidatus Fimenecus sp. | reverse complement strand
TGATAGCTACTACGTCGTAGCCTTCTGCGCCGAACATCTGTCTGAAAGCAAGACGTCCGATACGGCCGAAGCCGTTAATTGCAACTTTAACTGACATTTTGAATTCCTCCAAATAAATTATTTACATTTTTATTAGTATGCATATTATTGCGTATATTATTTTATCTCTTTTCAAGTAAATATGCAAGAGTTATTTTTATATTTTTTTACCATAATGTGAAATTTTTGTCAGGTGGCATAAAAATTAAGGAATATTAAGACAAAAAGGGTATAAAATTTATAGTATGGGAGGTTGTTTTCCAATGAATTATAAGTATTTTTCCGAAATTTATACAGATGAAACTCAATTTCTCCGTGAAAAAATGCAATATTTTTTCGACAAATCCTTTAATAACAAGGATGAAACCCTTTTAAGGAATTTATATATTGCACTTCGCAAATTACAATTTGACGAAGATTTCTCAACTACCACAGAACAACTTGAACTGACTTCACTTGCTGAATCTATAACGATTGCTTGCGATATCCTTGCATCACCATCTGGGGTTAGTTTCATATTCTGTGGTGACGAGCCTTGTTACATTGACGGAAATCAAAAAATGGTTTCAAAAGCTCTTTTAAATCTTCTTTCAAACGCCTATCTTTATGGCAACGGAAATTTAGTCACAGTTAAAACAGCCGAAACAAATGATGTTACTCGTCTTGAAGTTTTAAGTGGCGGAAATTTTACAAACAGTAACCAATCTGGCAAGGGACTTTCCTTTGTTCATCAAGTCTGCAAAAAAATGCAAGGAAACTTTTTGCTTGAGCAAACCCTTTCTCACACAAAAGCAATCATGATATTTCAAAACTCCAATTCCCGACTAAATTTTATCCCAACACAACAAACAGATGTTTTATCTCTAGTTAGCGACAGGCTCTCACCTGCTTGTGTAGAAATGTTTGGAATGGAATACCATTAAAGTGTAAAATTTAAAATGCAAAATAAAATGACGGAGCCTTTTTTAAGACCCCGTCAAAATTTTTATTCAACTAATCCTGCAACCTTCTGGAGAATGATTCTTGCATCTACTGCAGTAACATATCCGTCACCATTCACATCAGCATAATACATATTGAGTTCATAATCTTCAACAAGACCTGCTACATACTGAAGTACCAAGCGAGCATCAACAGCTGTAACTACACCGTCACAGTTTACATCACCAAGTTCAATTGTCTTTTGTGTAAAATAAATACTATCAATGGTTAAATCTTCATTCAGAATAACAGCCATTTCACCAACAAACTCACCTGTTTCCAATGAATATGAATCTGCATAAAGCACCCATTTTCCATCTTCAAAAACAAACTCGTTAATTGTGTACTCAACTCCATTGTCAAAAGGTTCTTCTACCACAACTTTTCTTGACAATTTATTATAAAAAGAAGATTTTTTAGCATCAACATCAGTTAAGCCAAAGACAGTTTTGATGTTTTCCTCAACCTCACTTACTTTAAGAGTATGAACGTAACCATCTTCATTTTCCCCTGCAGGTTCCATTTCACATACATAAGTTGAAATTGCAACTAAGTCATCAATGTTGATTTCCTCATCACTGAAATAGCCTTTGAAATTATCACTTACCATATAATATGACATTGAATAGTAGAAAACATCCTGAGCTGAAAAATATGCTAAAAGCCAGTTGTTTGTTTCAAGCGTGTTTGTTGTGAAAGGACCTACTTTAAGATACACATCTTTATTGAGATATGTGTTTCCGTCTTCATCCACATAACAATAATAATCTATCCAATACTCTTTTCCATCTTCTGTTATAGCAACGCCCCATGCTCCACCTTCTTGAGACATTCCATCCCAAGAAACAATTTTAGTTTTGAAAGAATCCTTATCATCAACGCCATTAAATTCGAGAATAATTTCATTTTCGCCACTGATTGTGATGCTTTCATATGGATTAGGAAGAATCTCAATTTCACAATCACACTCTATACCCATATAAACGAATTTTACAGTATTCTTTCCTACTTTAAGAGAATTTTCAAGCTGGTCAATTCCTTCATAAGTATAGTAACCTGTCTGGTCAAATATTTCCTCGTCAGTTCCTGTATAAACAGTACCGTCTTTCATAGTAATTGTGAAAATTGGTTCTGCTGAATATAGATTGTATCCTGTATATGGAACTTCATTATCATTTTCATCGAAATAATAATCTTCATAACAATCCCAGCCTTCAACAAGTGACTTCTGAGCAACAGCAGCAATACTTTTGACAGGATTTTCAACAACTTCTACCTCAAATGAGAACTCAGCATCTCTGTAACTACCAGTCACCTGATGTTTACCAATACCCCAAGGTTTTTCATATTGGTAATCATCATAATAAACGCCTTCATAAAGTTCATCCATTAAACAAGCTTCTTCTTCACCATTTTCAAACACTACGGTGAAATATGGCTCTGCGTAGTATATGTCATAGATGAAACATCCCTCGTCTTCATCAAAATATCCGTCAACATTTTCAATGACTTCTCTTGTTGCTTCAACCTGGATGCTCTCAACCTTAAGGCCTGCATATGGGTCTTCCCACTCTTTGTCTTCAAAAACCTCATCATCAAAAATGTCAAAGTCACCGAAATCAGCGAATGATGGAAATACAAATTGTGTGAGTAACATTACCAACACAAGTGCAAGTGATAATAACTTTTTCATAATTATTTCTCCTTTTTTTATTAAACAATCTTAATGATTATTCAAAAACAATTGTTGTAATACTGTTTTCAGGAATAGTAACCTTCTTTGTCTTACCTGAATATGTTTCTTGAAGTTGCATTTCCTGTGTAGTTGTGTAAACAGTCATATTATCACGGTCAACCTTGAACTTTACATCTCTGTCAACACCTTCATTTGACATGACAAGTACAACTTTTCCATCAGGAGTCAAGAAAGCTACTGGATTTGTAATATAATTTGCTTCTACAATATTTCCTTCTGCATCTCTTTCTTCAATATAATCGTAAATATCTTTTTCAATAGCAACTGTTCTGCTACCTACTGGAATAAACTTTGAGAAATGAGCAACAGCATAATATCTCATAGGAATTTTAATATCACTGATATCTCCGTCAGTAGCAACTAAAAGTCCGTCTGAATATTCCTTACCATCAGCACCGATACCGATACCATTTACACCAACCCAAGCTGTCCACGAATCGACATTTGTAAAGTTGATGTCATTTGCCATAACTCTTGCCTGAATAAGCGCACCTTTGATTGAATCGATTGATGATTCGCATGGAAGTTCACACCATTCTGACATTTCAACAGGAAGGTCAGTAATATTTTCTTCAATCCAATTACCTAAACCGATTTTATTCTGAACATTATTGTCTGTCCAATAGCTGTGATATGAAAGATTACCTAAGTATGGACGGATTTCAGGGTCATTATACATATATTCGAACCATTCATAAGTTCTGTGGCTTATTTCACCTGATTCAGGACCTGAAAGAAGAACACCTTCCATATTTCGTTCAGCCATTTCTTTTGCAAAGGCTCTGTAAACACCATAGATTTCTTCAGAACCATAGAAGCAACCTTCCTGACCTGCGTAGCCACTATTACCCCAAGACCAGTTTGGTTCATTGATAGGGCTTATGTACTTAACAGGAACACCTTTTTCAATAAAGTATTCTGTAATTGTAAGGAAGTATTCTGCATATGCTTCATAATTTTCTTCAGGAAGATTACAAACCCACCAGTTATCATTACCACCGGTTTTATTGTTTCTTGTCAAAGAGTAATGAGGAGAATTTGCGAAAAGAACAACTGTGTCAATACAACCATATGAAAGACAAAGGTCTAAAAAGGCCTGAGCATTAGCATCTCGTGAGAAATCGTAATATCCGGTTTCTGTTTCGTAATCGTAAACATAGAAACTTTCACTTCTACGCCATGGGTCACCAATAGTATCCTTAAAGTTATCAGCAGAACCTGCACCTATATTGTAACGATAGATATTAAGTCCAAGACCATCTTCACTATAAAGAAGTTTTGCAATTTCTTCTGCATTTTCACCGTTACCTGCAATCTGTGACCACCAGCAAGATGAACAACCAAACCCATCAAATTCATCACCTAAATCATCAAGGTCAAATGTAAGTGTCATATCGTGGTCATAAGATTTTTCTGCATACCAAGTCATAATTTTGGTTTCCCAGAAAGGACAGAAAAACATAAGTATTGCCACAAATACAGAAAGTGGAACAATAGTTCTCATTTTTACATCTTTTTTACTACTTGTCATTTTCATTTTCTCCTGCGTACTTTAAAAATAAAAAAGGTGACGAGTTTCCCCGTCACCATAACTTTGCGTTATTCAAAATCGGGCTCGATAAGTCCATAGCCACCGTCATTTCTTCTATATACAACACAAACATTATCTGTTTCTGCATTACGGAACATATAGAACATATGGCCGATAAGATTCATTTGTAAAATTGCTTCTTCAACTGTTTCAGGTTTTAAGATTACTGTTTTAGTTCTTACAACCTCTAAATCCTCTTCTTCAACATCCATATTTGCAAGGATGTCGTCAAAGGAAACATCACGAAGCTTTTTCTCAATTCTTGTTTTGTTTTTTCTGATTTGGCGTACAAGAGAATCAACGCACATATCAAGTGCATCCTCTAAATCATCACTGCGTTCCTGTGCACGGAAAATCATACTTTTCTTTGCAAGAGTTATCTCACAGATTTTCTGATTTTTCTCAACAGTAGCTGTGATTTTAGCCGTTGCGTCAGGTCCGAAGAATTTTTCAACCTTACGAAGTTTTTCTTCAGCTCTTTCTTTAAAATTCTCTCTTGGTGTGCACTTGCGACCAACAATAGTAATGTTCACAACGACATCTCCTTTGCTATAGAATTAGATAAAACAATATATGTCTTTATCTAATATAATAGTAGCACAAATGCACATAAATTGTAAAGTAGTTTTGTAATATTTATTCAACATTTACAAATAAAGGGTAGCCTAAAGCCACCCTTCGTCTTTATTGTTTAGGACCTCTGCGATAACCGGTATTTCCACCACGTTTATCTGACATCTTCTTAAGGTCACTCATTTTATCCTCACTTTGAGCCTTAAACTTCGCCATCATATCTTCGAAAGACATTGGTGCAGAAGTCTCCTGCTGGGGCATTCCTTTCCAACCACGATTATTGTTGTTTTCCCTTTTAGGTTTTGATGGTTTTGGTTTTTCTGGTTGAGGTAAAGCCTTTTTGATTGAGAGGCTAATTTTACCCTTTTCATTAATTTCGATAACCTTAACCTTATCACCCTCTGCAAGACAGTCTGAAATTTCACTTACATATTCGTTAGAAACCTCAGAAATATGTACCATACCTGATGCACCATTCTCAAGCTTTACAAAAGCTCCGAACTTTGTTAAACCGGTGACTGTACCCTCATGGACTGAACCGATGTCAATTTGCATAAATCCGCATATCCTCCTAATTACACGCCGGGTGTAACATCATAGAACACTTTTTCACCAG
>JAZLAH010000013.1:0-8752 GCA_045613065.1 Candidatus Fimenecus sp. | reverse complement strand
TTTTTATGGAGCGGATGACGAGGCTCGAACTCGCTACCTCCACCTTGGCAAGGTGGCGCTCTACCAGATGAGCTACATCCGCATAATGGTGCCTCCGATCGGAATCGAACCAATGACACGAGGATTTTCAGTCCTCTGCTCTACCAACTGAGCTACAGAGGCAAAAAATGGCGACCCGGAACGGGCTCGAACCGTCGACCTCTAGCGTGACAGGCTAGCGTTCTAACCAACTGAACTACCGGGCCATTTGGTGGGAACAACAGGGCTCGAACCTGTGACCCTCTGCTTGTAAGGCAGATGCTCTCCCAGCTGAGCTATGCTCCCACATCTTTTGCTGCTGTGTTTCAGCGGCTCATATAAGATAACACATAAAAAACGATTTGTCAACACTTTTTTTAAACTTTTTTTATTTTTTTGAAAAAAAGTTTTTTAAAGGCTTATTTTTATGATTTTTCTATAAACTTCTTGAAAATGTTGGTAAGGGATAGTATAATACTATAATATATGCAACAAAATTATTAAGTTGCAGAAAATATTTCAGAAAGGGGCGTTTTCTATGTGTGAAAAGCCAAAGTTTTACATCACAACAGCCATTGCGTATACATCACGCAAACCTCATATCGGTAACAGCTATGAAATCGTTTTAACCGATGCCATTGCGAGGTTCAAGCGAATGCAGGGCTATGATGTTTTCTTTCTGACAGGTACTGACGAACACGGTCAAAAAATTGAAGAATATGCAAAGGACGCTGGTGTAAGTCCTAAAGAATATGTTGATAAGGTTGCTGGTGAAATTAAAGGCATCTGTGACTTGCTTAACACAACTTATGACCACTTTATTCGTACAACTGACGATTATCACGAAAAAACTGTTCAGAAAATTTTCAAAAAGCTCTATGACCAGGGTGATATTTATAAAAGTGAATATGAGGGTCTTTACTGTACTCCTTGTGAGTCTTTCTGGACTGAAAGCCAGTTAGTTGATGGCAAATGTCCTGACTGTGGCAGAGATGTTCACAAAGAAAAGGAAGAAACATATTTTCTTAAACTCTCAAAATATCAGAAACAACTTGAAGAATTCATTGAAAACAACGAAAACTTCATTTACCCTGAAGCTCGTAAAAAAGAAATGCTCAACAATTTCATCAAACCAGGTCTTCAGGATTTGTGTGTATCACGTTCATCATTCAAATGGGGTGTTCCTGTTTCATTTGATGACAAGCACGTTATCTATGTATGGATTGATGCTCTTTCAAACTATATTACTGCATTAGGTTATGACCCTGACGGCAGTGGTGACAATTATAAGAAGTACTGGCCTGCTGATGTTCATATTATCGGTAAGGACATCGTAAGGTTCCATACTATTTACTGGCCAATTATGCTTATGGCACTTGGTGAGCCACTTCCAAAACAGGTTTATGGTCATCCTTGGCTTCTTTTCGGTGAAGATAAGATGAGTAAATCTCGTGGTAATGTTATTTACGCTGATGACCTTACAGAGATTTTTGGCGTTGATGCAGTTCGTTACTATCTTCTTTCAGAAATGCCACATGCTCACGATGGCTCAATCACTTACGAAGCAATGATTGACCGTTTCAATACAGACCTTGCAAATACTCTTGGCAACCTTGTAAACAGAACTATCGCAATGCAGAACAAGTATTTCGATGGCGTTGTTCAGGCTCCTTCTTGTCCTACTGAATTTGACGAAGACCTTAAAGAATGTGCAAAGAAAGCACTTCAGGGCTTTGAAAAATATATTTCAGAATACAAGATGAGTGATGCTGTTGAATGTGTAATCAACTTTGCACGTCGTTGCAACAAATACATTGACGAAACAATGCCTTGGACATTAGCTAAAGACGAAGCTTCAAAAGAAAAGCTTGGCACAGTTCTCTACAATCTTCTTGAAGGTATCCGTGTTCTTTCAGCACTTATCTCTCCAATTATGCCTGAAACTGCAGTTAAAATTGCAGAGCAGTTAAATGTTGCCGTTGCAACTTACGAAAGCATCCAGGAATGGGGCGGAATTGAAGCTGGTATCACAGTTGGCACAGCTACTCCTCTCTTCTCAAGAATTGATGGAGAAAAGCTTATTGCTGAGCTTCAAGCTAAAAAAGAAGCAGAAGAAAAGGCAAATGCTCCTGCATCAAAAATCGAGGGACTTGCACCAATCGAATTCCCTGACTTTATGAAGGTTGAACTCCGTGTTGCAGAAGTTAAGAATTGTGAACCAATCAAAAAAGCAAAGAAACTTCTTAAACTTACTCTTGATGATGGTACAGGCACAGACAGAATCGTCGCAAGTGGTATTGCAAAATGGTACAAGCCAGAAGACCTTATCGGCAAAAAGGTTATCGTTGTTGCAAACCTTAAACCTGCAGTTCTTTGTGGCGTTGAAAGCTGTGGTATGATTCTTGCTGCTGATGTTACAGAAGAAGATGCAAAAGTTATTTTTGTAGATAAAGATATGCCAAACGGAGCGAGAATAAGATAATGTATCATAACATATTTGATTCACACGCACATTATGATGACGAGCAGTTTAATCCCGACAGAAACGAACTGCTCGTTTCTTTTAAAGAAAAAGGCATTTCAGGTGTTGTGTGTTGTGGTGTAAACATTGAAACATCAGAATTTGCAGTTAAACTTTCTCACAAGTATGATTTTGTGTATTCAGCAGTTGGATTTCATCCTCTTGAAAATGGTGAGTACAAAGATGGAGATTTGGAAAGAATAAAAGAACTGGCAAAAGACGAAAAATGCGTTGCCATTGGCGAAATTGGACTTGATTATCACTATGAAAAGGAAAGTCGTGAAAATCAGTTAATTCTCCTTAAGAAACAGATTCAATTGGCAAACGAATTGGATTTACCAATCATTTTTCATGACAGAGAATCTCACGAAGACACACTGAACATCTTAAAAAAATACAAACCAAAAGGTGTCCTTCATTGTTTTTCAGGCAGTGTTGAAATGGCAAAAGAGATTATAAAACTCGGTATGTATATCGGTCTTGGTGGTGCAGTTACATTCAAAAACGCTGTTAAGCCTTGTGAAGTTGCAAAGTTTGTACCTGATGACAGGCTTTTAATTGAAACCGATGCGCCATATATGACTCCCGTACCTTTCAGAGGAAAAAGATGTGATTCTTTACACATTCCTTATACTGCAGAAAAAATTGCAGAATTAAGAGGATGTACAGCACAGGAAATCCTCGATTTAACAGACAGAAATGCAAGAATACTATTTAATATAAGGTGATTATTATGCTTAAACATATTGTTATGTGGAAATTTAAGGATGCCGAAGGCAAGACAAAAGAAGAAAACATCGAAATCGTTAAAAACGGTCTTGAAGCTCTCCCTCCAATGATTTCACACATAAAAAAACTCACATTCCTTAAAAATCAAGTAGAATGTGAGAGAAATTTCGATGCACTTTTAGTTGTTGAAACTGAAAATGAGGAGGAACTTGAAAAATATAAGGTTCATCCTGAACACAAAAAAGTTGCTGCCTATGTTGCAAAAGTAACAGAAGGCAGAGGTGCAGTTGATATTTTTGAATAAAACAAAAGGACATCACTCGATGTCCTTATTTTTTTGCTATTGTTGTGAAAAAACACAACCACAATAATTTTGTCTGTAAAGATTAAATGCTTTACTTAACTCTATGGAACGTTTATACCCCTCTCGTTTCTTGAAATCCGATGGGAGGAATTTAACATCATATTTTTCATTCAACTCTTTGCCGATTTCATTTATTTTTTCAGCATTTTTCAGTGGGCTTATAGTAAGAGTTGTTGTGAAATAATCAAAGTTGTTTTTTTCTGCCTCAACTGCCGTTTTTTCAAGTCTTAAATGATAACATTTAAAACATCTTTCACCACATTCACGACAGTTTTCAAGCCCCTTAGCCATTTCGTAAAACTTTTCACTTTCAAAGTCACAATCAAGAAATTCAACAGGATATTTTGTATCCATTTCACTGATTAAACGCTTTTGTTCAGCTTTACGCTTTTCATATTCAGTTTCAGGGTAAATGTTAGGATTATAATAAAGCACAGTAATATTGAAGTGTTGTGACAGATATTCAATACAATAACTGCTACAAGGGGCACAACAAGAATGGAGGAGAAGTGTCGGCACTTTATCTCCTAAATTCTCGATAATTTTATCAAGTTGTTTTTGATAATTGATTTTTTGCATAACATCACCAATAACAACGGCGGGAGCAAGCCCCCGCCCTTCATTTATTCTTCGTTTCGTTTAAAGAATCTGCGTTCTTCTGTTTCTTCTTTTTTCTCTTCAGGAAGAATTTCAATTTTGACCTTACCTATTCTGCGTTCTTCAACATTCAGAACTGTAAATTTAACATTTTCAAATGTTACTTCGTTCATTTCGCCATCTTTTGGCAAGAAACCAAGAACGCTTATAATGTATCCACCGATTGTGTCGTAATCACCTTCAGGGAATTTCTTTCCCGTATGTTCTTCAACTTCCTCAATATCAGTAATACCATCAACCTCAAAAGTTGTGTCATTAATAATTGAGATTTCTTCATCTTCCTGGTCATATTCGTCCTGAATATTACCAACGATAGATTCAAGCAAGTCTTCAAGAGTAACGATACCTGCTGTACCACCATATTCGTCAACAACAACAGCCATCTGAACTCGTTTTTCTGTCATTTCAGTAAAAAGTTCACCACATCGTTTTGTTTCAGGAACATAATATGCAGGTCGCATCATATCCTTGATTGCTTTTGTCTTAGGAAGATTTGTACCAACATACTTAAGGAAATCCTTAATATACAGCACACCGATAATATCGTCAGGGTCTTCCTCGTAAACAGGAATTCTTGAAAAACCGTTTTCAATTGAAAGCTTAACAGCCTCCTGAAGTGACTCCTCAACATCAATGCAAATCATATCAGTACGATGAGTCATAATATCAGCAACATCAATGTCATCAAATTCGAAAATGTTATTAATCATTTCAATCTGAACATCTTCAATAACACCTTTTTCACCACCGACGTCAACCATCATACGGATTTCTTCTTCAGTAACAACTTCTTCGTCAGCATGTGGGTCAATCCCAATAAGTCTTAAAACACCATTGGTTGAAAGTGCAAGGAATTTAACAACCGGTTTTGTAATCTTTGCTACAAAAACAAGAATCGGTGCTGCCATAAAAGCCATTTTTTCAGGCTTACTCATAGCGATTTTTTTCGGTACAAGTTCGCCAAGCACAAGAGAAAAATATGACATAATCAGTGTGATTACAACTGTTGAAAATCCACTGATAATACCAACAGGAATTACATCCTCAACAGGTGTTTTCCCAATTGCATTTGCAAGCATTTCTGCAAAAGACTGTGCAGCAGTAGCAGATGTCAAGAATCCTGCTAAAGTAACACCAATCTGAATTGTTGAAAGAAATGAACTTGTGTTTTCTGTAAGTTTTTTAATTTGCTTTGCTTTTTTATTACCCTGTTCAGCCATCTTGTCGATTTTATTGTCATTAAGGGTAACGATTGCCATTTCTGACATTGAAAAGAATGCATTGACAAAAATCAACGCAAAAAGGGTTACTATTTTAATAATAATACTCCCAGGGTCTGTTTCCATAGAACGAAACCATCCTTATAAAAATATAGTTTTAATATCCAATAAGATATCAGTGTGTATTTTATAACAAAATATGTATTTCGTCAAGTGCAGAAGTTTTTTATTTACGTGACATTGCTGAACATACAACAAAATGCGACATAAAATTCATTATGTCGCATTTTATAATCATTTATTAAAAACTTCGTCAAGTATCTCTTTTGTATCGTCACCAAATAACGGACCATTGTTAAGTTGGTGGAAATTTGCTGCACCATCGGCTAAATTAGCCTCAATCAAGACAGGCTCACCATCTTCACCAATTGCGATATCCCATGAAACCATTTTAAAGTGTGGTATACAGAGATGTGCTTTTTTTACCAATTCCTTCGCTTTATCGAATGATGGTAACTGATATCCTTTGAAAACTATACCATTGTCAGGATGGCTTGTAAATCGTTGTCCTGAAAAGTAATATGCATATTCTTTTAATTTTCCTTCTTCTGTAATTCCTACAGACATACCACCACTACAAGAATTATCCACCTTAGCACCAGCAGCACCTATTCTTATCACACTTGAATATATCTTTACTTCACCATTTCTTAAAATAGAAAGAATTCTCAGTGTATTAACTGATGATTCATTGAGTTTACCAAAATCACTATGCTGAACAATTGGTTGTTGAATAGCTATGTCACCATTCATACGCTCAATTACATCTTTAATCTTTTGTCTATAATCTTCACATTGATTTTTTTCAATGAATTTTACACCTTGTCCACCACACGATGATGTAGCGGATTTAATAAACAATGACTCTTCTTCTTGAAGGATATCAATTGCCTGTTCAAAAGACATAATCTGATCCCCTACAAACCAATAACCACCCTTTTTGCAAGCTACAAGTTTTGGTTGTGAAACGCCCGGAAAAAGTCTTGGATAATCACACTTATTATCTACTATTGTTGACGCAAGGTAATCGTCATAAAATCTACCTATCTTTGTATAATAAATATCATCTGGGATGTAATTTACATCAAATATTCCTGTCTTTTCCAAATAAAAATTATGAAATTCCCATGACACTTTACCATATTTTGAATAGAAATCCTTAATTTCCTTCTTCTGCTCTTTTGTTAAAACAATGCTCTTTGTACTTTCTTTAACGCGAGAATAAATATGTTTGCGCATTTTATAATTTCTAACTTCAACCAACGCATTGCTGAGAATTTTGTTCACTATAACTTCACGTTGCATTTTAATATACCACCTAAAATTTATTTTCCAAAAACTTCATCGAGAATTTCTCTTGTATCTTCCCCAAACAATGGGCCGTTGTTAAATTGATGGAATGATATTTCACCATAGGTTAAATTAACCTCAATCAAAACAGGCTCACCATCTTCATCAATTGCAATATCCCACGAAATCATTTTAAAATGTGGTAAACAGAAATGTGCCTTTTTTACCATTTCCATTGCCTTATCGAATGATGGCAACTGATAGTCCTTAAACACAAAACCTGATGATGGATGACGTGCAATTTTATCACCATCTGAGTAATATGCATATTCTTTTAATTTCCCTTCTTCAGTGATTCCTACAGACATACCACCACTACAAGCATTATCTACCTTAGAGCCAGCAACACCTATTCTTACAATGCTTGAATATATCTTTACTTCACCATTTCTTAAAATAGAAAGAATTCTCAGTGTATTAACTGATGATTCATTGAGTTTACCAAAATCACTATGCTGAATAATTGGTTTTTGAACGATTATGTCGCCTTTTACATGTTCAATACCTTCTTTTATACATTTTCTGTAATCTTGACATTCTTTTTTATCAACATAGTTTATACCACGTCCACCACATGAAGAGGTTGCAGCTTTGATGAATATTGCCGGTTCTTTACAAAGAACGTCAACAGTTTGTTCTAAAGTTACCATTTGCTTTTCAACAAACCAACAACCACCTTTTCTCTCAGCAAGTTTATCTGGTTGTCTTAATTCAGGAAAGAAAAGACTATAATAGCACTTATTATCAATAACTTTTGCCAAATTTTTATCATTAAAATATGTATTAACTCTATTGAAATAAACGTCATCCGGAATATATTTTTCAGAAAATACTCCTGTTTTTTCTGTGTAAAAACAATGAAAATCTGTAGACACTTTACAATAATCCGAATAAAATTCCTTAACGATTTTTTTCTGTTCATTTGTAAGACTGTTTTTATCAAATTTATTTTTTATTCTTCCGAATGTAAATTTTGTCATATTATATCTTCTTGCAATGACAAAAAGCTTATCCACCAAAGATGAAACAGTTGAACTTAAACTCATACAATACATCTCCTAATTATATGCGAACTATTATTACCACCTATTTTAATACACTTTGTTAATTTTTTCAATACTATTTTTTGTATATCACATTCCTTTTCGTTTTTATTGCCATTGCTATTTGCGTTATTCCATTATATATTCCATATTATACAAAAACTATTTAAATTTTATCAAAGTTCATTATTTTTTAAACTTAAATCTATTTACTTTTTGCGACAAAAGTGTTATGATTTATGATGTATGAAAGTGCATACTAAATTAATACTTAATTCCATTTAAGGAGGAAATACAAATGGCAGAAAATAAAACACCCATAGTTCGTCAAAAGAAAACTATGGACGGTAATACTGCTGCTGCTCACGTTTCTTATGCATTTACAGAAGTAGCTGGTATTTACCCAATCACTCCATCTTCACCAATGGCTGACTACGTTGATCAGTGGTCTGCACAGGGAAGAAAGAACATTTTCGGCACACAGGTTAAAGTTGCTGAAATGCAGTCAGAAGCAGGTGCAGCAGGTACTGTTCACGGTTCTCTAGCAGCAGGTGCTCTCACAACAACTTATACAGCTTCTCAGGGTCTTCTTCTTATGATTCCTAACATGTACAAAATCGCTGGTGAGCTCCTTCCTTCAGTTTTCCACGTATCAGCTCGTTGCGTAGCTTCACACGCTCTTAACATCTTCGGTGACCATTCAGACGTTTATGCTTGTCGTCAGACAGGTTTCGCAATGCTCGCTGAAACAAATACACAGGAAGTTATGGACCTTGGTGCTGTTGCTCAC
>JAZLAH010000012.1:0-49073 GCA_045613065.1 Candidatus Fimenecus sp. | reverse complement strand
GTCAAGATGTGTGTTTATATGGGCATATTTAACGCCTGTTTCTTTATTTTCCAAAACTACCCATGTTGCAATTCTTGTGCAAGCCGACTCCTCATACTTGGTATATTTTTCTTCAGGTGTATCACTAAGCCATATTGTACCACTATCGAGAACTTTAAACTTACTTTTAAGATAGAAAACAGCACTGTATTCACTGTTTACATCTTTATCTCTATGCTCACCAACATATGCATAATTTCCAAGTCCTGAAGAGAGAATATCTATCCATTCACCTGTTGCCTCTTGAACACCAACAGAATCAGGAGAATACTGTTCAATAATAGCTTTTGATATAACAGAACGATTTTTCACACTACCTTCTTCGTCATCACAATATCTAAGATTGAACGACATAACTCTTGTAGCATCATTTGTTTTTTGGGGAACACCATCGATTATAATCACACCAAAATCAATATCTTTAATCATAAAAAAGCTCCTTTTAATACTGAAACAAATTAACTTATACCGGGAGTTTTGAGAATTCCTGTTGTTCGAAGAACATATTCGTAACTCCAATTTATTCCTTCAGTTCGCCAAACATCCGGACCAAGCCATTTTTCATTTACATCTACAAGGTGAATCGGTCCGAATGAATTATATCGATGAGTATAAAGCTTTAAGCCTATCTCGTGTTCACCGTTAGGAATACCTTTGATTTCAAGTGTGTACGGAGGATAAATATTAATTTCACCGTCAACACTCACTTCAACAAGTGTACCCATATAGTCGCTTGTAGTAACTGTAAGACTACCATTTTCAGTTTTTGTCTTGATTTTATATGTAACTGCACCTGAATAGAATGGAAAACCTTGATTAATCAGAGAACCAAATGCCAATTTCTTGGGAAGCTCGGTTATAACTGCAATTGAGCCTGTTACTTTGACACCAAAATTACCCAATACAAATACATTTTCAAGGTTTGCAGTTTGACCGAAAGGTAAAGTAATTTCAAGTGTATTTTCACCCTTTATTATATTGCCGTTTTTCATTTTACCTATTGAAATATCGACATAGAAGCCATTTTCTCGTTCAGTAATTTTCTTACCATTAAAGGTTACATCTGCAACATCAGCATCTTCAAGAGCGAGAATTGCACCTTCATAATCTATTTCACTATCAAAAGTAAATTTAAGAGTTGCCTTGTGGTCTTTTGGTGATTGTCCATATATCCAAGGTTGAACAACCTGTCCACCTCTTTCATCCATCCCAAGTCATTCTCTTATAAGATTGTCAAGTCGAAGTACTTCTTCTTTTGGGAAATAGTCCTTGTCATCGTCAATTTTCCATTGTGCCATATCGAGAACAAGTATATTTTCTTCAGACAACTCATAATCACACATTTCACAAATCATGTCACCTGATTTCTTAGGAAGATGCTGTGTTTTTTCACATTCGGTCTTACCATCAACGAGTTTAAGAAGAATTGAGTCATAACCAAAAATATGATATCGGATAATGGTCTTTCCTTCTCGGTACTCTGCTTTAATCGGCTTAATTTCACCATTTTCTGTATTATAAATTTCAGGTGAAAATGTTCCATTCAAAATAATTTGAATATCTTCACCATACATTTCTTTGTAAAATTCAGGAACATTGTCAGTCCAAGGCATTGTAATATTCATTTTATCAAATGAGTTATTAAGAACTGCCTTTCTTGTGAACTGAGGCTCATCAGTAAAAATAGCGGGAACGGTCTTATCAAATTCATCACCCACTTTAGCTTTATATTTTTCGTGAGTGACTTCAATGAATTTTTTAATGGCATCACTGCTCAATGTATCAAGATATGTCTGACC
The DNA here is from genome assembly GCA_045613065.1 of Candidatus Fimenecus sp. Lineage (GTDB taxonomy): Bacteria > Bacillota > Clostridia > Oscillospirales > Acutalibacteraceae > Fimenecus. The sequence continues at coordinate 47,235 of JAZLAH010000012.1, read as the reverse complement.
ATTATACCAGCTTGAAGGATTTGCCAATTCAAGAAAGGCATACCATTTTGTGCCTTCGGCCTCATCATTTTCACCGATTTTTTGTAAGAAGAAAGAAAACCGTCGCTGTCAAGAATTACATCATAACAAGCAATAGGATTTTCTTTTTTGTTTACCCAATAGTCATTGATACCACTGTATTTTTCTTCTTTGAAAGGAGTGAAAAACAGACATCTGCTTCTGTATTTTTCATCCTTTGTCACAAGACCACCTGCAGCACCCGATGGCCAACGGTCTTCGTCATAAAGCCATGCAAGCATTTCTTCACTTTTTGCTTTAACCACAGTATCCTTGATGAGTTCCATATATTCTTCACTAAGGTACTCGTTTTCAAGACCTGTTCTTACGTGAAGATGAAATCCGCCAAGTCCCATTTCCTTAAACACATCAATCTGTCGGCATAATTCTTCTTTTGTCAAATATGAGTTAAGTGCCCAGAAAGGTGTTCCACGGAATTCAGAGGTAGGATTTTGAAAAGTTCTGTTTTTAGTGATTTTTCAACATTCTTTTTATATAACATATTTTCACCTTACGATACTGTGAATTTATTTAAGTGTAAATTCGTCATTATTGTCCGAAAATCCTTTATTATTTCCGATAGTATTAAGAAGCATACTTCTCAAATCAGTTTCTTCTCCATTTTTGCATAGTTTTGATTCAACTTTTTTAAGCACAAATGAAAATCTGTCGAGAATACCTGCAATAAGGTTATATCCTGCTGTACCCTCAACATAAGGCATATCGCCTGTAAATATGCTTAAGCCGACTTCACCAACAAAATCAGTAAACTTTTTCTTATCAAATTCTTTATCTCGTTTTAAGCAAAGTAAACGCTTTAACGACTTAACCGTCATTTTATCAAAGCGCTTTCTTGCAAATTCCTTAAGGTGCTTAATAATTCCCTTTCCACCGCTGAGAGCGCCACGTACTCTTGCAACAATCGCAGAAGAGAAATGATTATCAAAATATTCCTGAGGCGTAAGTCCTTTTAAATCCCAACCGAAATCAGGTACATCCAGTGATTTCACTTTAAGAACAGAATTTTCATCTATGGTAATTTTTCTGTATTTTGCAGGACTACCCACAAGAGCAGAGGTACATACATCAATGAGTCTGTTTCCGTTTTCTGAATAAAACTCGTTTATGCTTTGAATGTGCATATGACCTGTGAACACAAGCTCAACTCCGTTATCAGCAAGGAAAGAAGCTACTTTTTTCCAATCCTTGATTTTTGCATCTCCAACTAATTCAAAAGCAGGTACAGGTGGAATGATAGGATAATGGCAAATTGCAAAAATATAGCAGTTGTCTTTCTTTGCCTTATCAAGCTGTTCTTTTATCCAAGCCATAAGCCTGTCGTCTATCGTACCTTTTGGTTGGTCTTTACTGTCACAATGAATGGCAAGCATTCTGACACCATCACTGATTTCTACAACATAAGAGTGTGTCGGCTCATCAAAAGCAATTGCATCACCATAACCAAAATCACGATACATTTCACACAAATCGTTGTAATTTGTACCCTCAACAGGCATACGACCATCGCCTTTTAAAACATAGGCAGAGTCGTTATAATCGTGACCGGCTGTTATAACATAAACTTTTTTACCATTGTTTTTTAGTTTGTAAAGTTCTTTAACAAAACCATTATGACTTTCTTTTTCACCATTTTTCACAAGGTCACCAGGAAGAATAACAATATCAGTTTCTTTGTCTTCAATAATTTTGCCGAAAGTTGAGCTTATAATTGCACTACTTTCCTTTACAAAAAACTGCTCTGTGACCATATTCTTTTCAAAGGCTTCTCCACCTGGTTCTAATATATTATTTAAATAATGCGTATCGGTAACAAGATAAAAACTTACAGGTTTCATATATCCTCCTATAAAAAGCCAAGTGGTTATTAGCCAACTTCTAATATGTTATTATAATATCATATCTTGATATTATTTTAAAAGCATTTTTCTGAAAATGTTCATGTTTTGAATTAAAAACAACACAAAGACCAGTGTTAACAAAATTTCAAAATCCGTAGAGCATAATCCAACATTATTTTATATTTACAGTCAGCTGCAACGCTACTCTCAAAACGACAAATTGTATCAAATAGCGTAATTAATGCAAATCAGATACCACTATTGATGCAATTTATGTTGATAGTGGTATCGTTGTTTTACCGTTAAAAACCAAGCATTTAAGCCATATATAAAGCACAAGCGTTGCATTTGGGAAATCATTACACCCTTTTGCAACGCTTTTGTGTTATTCAATTGGTTAATGAGAAAATCTATTTAACTCATTTTAAATTACTGATAATCATTCATCAGTTGAATGTCCATATTCGAAGTACTCATCAATTTTTCTCAACATATAAAAAAGAACCGTTTCAAAACAGAAACAGTTCTTTGCTAAAATCAACTTATCCTTTGAGCATTTACTTTCTATAACTCATATGTATGTATAACCAAAATCGTGAGAGACCGTATGTGTGCGATCCTCTAAAATTTCTATATAACTATATTTATATTTTTGAAAACCAATCATTATAACTAATGTTTCCAAATCCTTTTCAGAAAAGCAATCTTTATAACAAGCCCTTATTATTCCTTTATAATAATCCTCATCGTCAAAGGCAACTCCATCTGTTGTTTCTCTTGATACAATCAGCATAACATATTTACCAGCAGGAAGGTTATCGAAAACATAGTTACCATTTCCATCGCACTCCGTTACCACTATTCCACTTTCATACACACCATTGTATAAAGCAGCAGCCCTCGCATTATCATATTTAGCTGTATTAACATCATCACCACGCGGAATTACCATCACGCTCGCCCCAGCATCGCCTTTATGACCCACATAGTCATTATATTTATAGGTTACCGTTCCTTTAAGCGTGCCATATGCAACGTGTTTAGGGTCTTTTTCATTACATCTTACACAATATCCATCAGAATATTGGTGTCCAAAAGCGTTCCCTTTTGTATCATTGCAAATAACACATTTTGCTGGTGATGTACAGGTAGCATAACTATAGTTATGACCTATTGGATCGCCCGCAACAACACCACACAGTGCACATATCATACCTTTAGTACATGTCGCATCATTCCAACTGTGATTACATACTTCTATATCCGCATCAACGTCTTCTTTTTCCTCTTCGGTTGTTGTTTGTGCATCTGATTCTTCAACAACTGTAGTTTTTGTTTCATCGTTATCATTAATTTCATCTTTACAACTTGTTAAACCTAACAAAATTGCACATACTAAAAGAATTGCGAAAGCTTTTTTCATAAAACCATACTCCCCACTATTATTTTATTCAAATACAAACAACCTTTATCTTTTCTAACACTAAAAATCAAAAGTGTTTCATTAGCATTATATCACGATGGATTTTTCTCGTCAATTATTTTCAATATACTACATTTTCTCTTCGTAAGTACATCTCAACTTAATCCATACAAAAGAAAATAAGCGTTGCAATTGGGAAATCATTACACCCTTTTGCAAGGCTTTTTATTGTTGAATAATAAGTTCCCAAAATACCCATCTGCATGTTAAATACATTATTTATAAGTGAAAACATATTCCTAACACTATCTTTAACAACTGAATAAAAAGTTTAGTGCAATTACACTTTCGATGTGATATAATATCTTGTATTACAACCGATGAGGTGAGAAACTGTGAACAACCTTACGATCAAAAATAACGAAATTCTATTAATGCGATATACTGAGCTTATTCGTATTAGTGCCTGTGGTAATAATGCAATTCGCTTTCAATCATTTCCGGATTGCAAAACGGATGATGAAAATTATACTCTTATGCCACAGAATGCAATTGCTGAAATTGAGGAGTTTGACAATTATGTGACTCTTGCTTGTGGAACTCTTAAGGTGAAGCTTGAGTCAAATGGCAAGTCGACTTTCTATGCAAATGGCAAGAAAATTCTTGAGGAGAAACCTGAACTTACATTCCACAGTAATTTCCGTCATTTTGATAATAAGGGTAGTGAACTGTGGTCAGCTCGTATCATGTTTGAACCAAACAAAGGTGAGCATTTCTTTGGTCTTGGCCATTCTTGGGACAACGAATTTGACCTTAAAGGCTCATCAATTGACATTCGTAACGTGAACGCAAAATGTACAATCCCATATGTTTACTCATCCTTAGGATATGGTTTTCTTTGGAATAATCCATCAATCGGTCTTTGTGAGCTTTCAAACAATCGTACTCGTTGGAGTTGTGAATGTTGCAAATTTATGGACTTTGTTGTTATAGCAGGTACTCCAAAAGAAGCTTGTACAACTCTTGCAGACTTAACAGGATATGCTCCAAAAATGCCACAGTGGGCAACAGGATTTTGGCAAAGCAGACTTCGTTATGAAACTCAGGAAGAGCTTTTAACTGTTGCAAGAAAGTACAAGGAGCTTGGGATTCCTCTTTCTGCAATAATCTGCGACTATTTTCATTGGACAGAGCAAGGTGATTATAAATTTGACCCTAAATATTGGCCTGATGTTAAAGCTATGACTGATGAACTACATAACATGAACACAAAGCTGATTGTATCAATGTGGCCTACAATTAATGGTGGTAGTGAAAACTATCACTATATGCGAAGTAATAATATGCTTATGCGAACAACTCGCGGATGCGACAGAGTATTTGATTTTTACGGTTGGCAAGGTGAAATCGATGTCACAAATCCTGCAACCAGAGAATATGTTTGGAAGAAATTAAAAGAGAATTATATTGACAACGGTGTTGATGCATTGTGGTTTGATGAAGCAGAACCTGAAATACATCCTGAACACTTTGACAATTTGATTTGGTATAAAGGCCGTGCTGATATGGTGGCACTCTTGTATCCATATTATTACTCAAAAATGGCTTTTGACGGATTCAAGTCGATTGGTAGAGATGACATAATTACTCTTACACGTTGTGCGTATTTAGGGAGTCAAAAATTTGCCTCCCTTGTATGGTCAGGTGATATTGAATCCACATTTGAAAGTCTTGCTCATCAGGTAAAAGCAGCACAAAACATGGCAATGTGTGGCATTCCTTGGTGGAATACAGATATCGGTGGTTTTTATGGTGCAGACATCCAAAGTGATGATTTTAAAGAACTTATAATTCGTTGGTTCCAGTTTGGACTCTTCAGTCCTATTATGCGACTTCACGGTTCACGAAATCGTCATTTTGAACCAACAGCCGGACTAAAAGAGCCAAGTGGTGACCCAAATGAAATCTGGAGCTTTGGTGAAAGAAACTTTGAGATTATCAAAAAGCTCCTTGCTATTCGTGAAAAACTTCGTCCATATATTCAAAAACAGTTCGACACTGCAAGTGAAAAGGGTTATCCTGTAATAAGACCAATGTTTTTCCACTATCCAAATGATGAAATCTGCTATACTCTTGATAGTCAGTATTTCTTTGGTGATGATATAATCTTTGCACCTATCGTGAATAAAGGACAAACAGAAAAAGAGGTATATATTCCTGATGGTGAATGGATACTTACAAAAAACGGTATCACTTACACAAAGGGCACATACACAATAAAAGCTGAAATTGACGAGTTTATCGCTTTTGTCAGAAAAGGTACAAATATAGAAAAATATTTTGAATAAAGTAGGATGTACCAATTAGTTTTCAGCATATACAAAACCCTTGGACTTAATTGCCCAAGGGTAATTTTTTTGAAATCATTTACTTGTTCATTCAACGATATTTACTGCTTATCAATTATATCAAGTTTAACAAGCACATCAACAAATTCTTGTGTGTCAAAGAGTGCCTGTTCCTTTGTTACATCATATTCATCATACAGTTTATCGGCAAGTTCTTGTACTGAATCGCAGGTTGGAAGCTGTTCCCACAAAAAACATGCAGTTTCACTTAACATAAATAATCCGTTATGCTCTTTGAGTGCATCTCCCATAGGTATAAGAATAGTATCTGTGCCTAATTTTCGTATAATCATATCCTTTTTAATGGTCATTATTACAACTCCACCTTTCTGCAAGAGAATAAAGATGTTTTGTCATACGACAGATATACTGAGGAGTTTTACCGAAATCGCCTGTTTCTGCCTTACACATAGCTGCACACACATTACATATTCCTGCATATTTGCAAGTAAGACATTCTTCAGGAAGTCTTATTGCATCTGTGGCAGATTTTATATCCGTCCAGGATTTTTGAAATCCGTCAACGAGCGGTCTACCATCAGGCTCCGGTAACATCCCGCAAGGTCGCATTATGCCATCGGCAGTTATCCAGTAAGATGCTCTGCCGGCTCTACAGCGAACTATATTTTCCTCAGGACCTTTTGGGAGTGCAAGTAGTTTGTCCACCCTACTCTTATGTAAATCCTTATTTAAACGATATTTATCAATACTAAAGATATATTCGCTTGCTGTTTCAGGAGAAAATCTGGAATCATCATCTTTTCGCCCTAATCTTACAGCTGGATATGCATATGTAGTAGGTTTAAGTGGAATATTTAACTCATTTGAAATATCTACAATCTTTTTATAATCAGAAATGTTTTTCGGAGTAAATATTGTATTAAGTCGCAAGGATATTCCTTGATTTTTCATCTGCTTGATTGAACTGATAACCTTATCAAAGGCGTCATTTCCACAAAGCTGTCTGTATGCTGAGTTATCTGCACCATAGAGTGAAACGTTTATTCTTGTAGGTGGAAGCTTATCAAATAATCCCGAATACTCTTCAAGCAAACTACCATTTGTATTTATTGATACAAGAAAACCCATTTTTACGAGAGATGTATAAATCTCTTCAAAATCATCACGCAACAAAGGTTCTCCGCCTGTAAGAAGCAAAAAAATCGTACCTGCATCCATTGCTTGTTGGGCAATATTCAGCCAGTCTTCTGTGCTTAAAGAATCTTTTTTATTTTCGCAATCATGGACATAACACATTTTACAATTAAAGTTACATCGCTGTGTAAGTTCGAAAGTACCTGAAACAGGTATTCCTTCACGCATACCCTTTTCATGAAGATATTTTACCATCAATGGTTCGGCTAAATCAGGCATAATTCTCTCTCCAAACACCTAACTGCACTCTCATCTGCAAGACAGGCATATTCATATACAGGCACTCTTAGACTCATTTTTTCAACAAAATCAATCAGCATACCTGTGCAATCCCGTGAATATGGTATGGGATAACAGTTTTTATATATTTTATAAAAGGTTTCATCTGACGTGCATCTTCGCACCGTATTACAATCCGACTGCTGAAGACATATTATTGATTTTAGTGGCATTATCCTATTGATACAATCTTTAGATGACCCTGAAAAAGGCATTCCTGATGCAAAAACAACACCATCTTTTTCAAAAATCAATGTTTTATCTCCATTGACAACAGTAGCATCTGCATATTTTCTCCACAGATTTGCTTGTGTTGATTTGCCTATTGAACACGGACCTGTAAACAAAACTGCACCACCATCTTTTTCAACAAATGACGAATGAAGCACACACCCATTGTTCTCTACAACAAGCTTCTCAATACCTATCAGTGAAAAGATTACCCTTGTCCACAACATATCACGGTATTTATCATCAATAACAATGGTTATATTTTTTTTATTTACCATGCGACAAGCATAGTATTTGTTATCAGTATCACGTGATTTATAATAGCAACACAAAACACCTTTTTCGTAACCATAGACCTTATCCTGTGATACATAACAGGGTTTTTCAGGTTCCTGTGGCAGTTCAGGTGCAAATTCCACATTAACGCTATAATCTATTTGCTCACCATCATATAAAAACAATGAATACGGCTCTACATCCTGAAAATTCACTTGTGATTTTATCTCTATCGTAAAATTGCCGACTTTATACTTTCTTATCATCATACTCTGTAAATATTATCTGACAGTTATTTTGGTTAAGGTTATTAGCCTTCACATACGTCTGTGCACCTGCTTCAAGTCCCGAAACACGAATCCTGTGTGTCGCACTACCGTTAAGAAGGTTATCTTGTTTCTGCTTATAATAAATTAAAATATCTGATGTTATATCATTACCTGAAATATTTTTTATGGATATTGAACCATCAGTAACACATATCTCAAATTTATCGTTATTCATTACAGGTGTCTTTTTAAAATTAACAATATTTTCAGTTTTCCAGCCTGTATATGTCTCATGGGAATCAAATCCAACGGCTTCATTACATATAAGTAGTGCTTTTGTTTCACGCAACAAAACTGAAATATTAAAAGTGAAGGAATTGTTTCTGCTTTTTACGGTAAGAAGTGCATATTCCACATCAACATCTGACACATTTTCTGCTACAACTGCAAGTCTTCCATTATATTCATAAATTTTTGTAATTTTAAGCCATCCGTCAACATTAACATCTGTTTCAATCTCGTTAGTATTGGTAATTGTTGACTTATCATCCATAAGTTCTGTCACTGCAAATATAGAAATCACAATCAGAATTATCAATCCTATGGCAATAAAGGATTTTTTCATATAAACACCTGTTTTCAAGAAACGGAGTTCACATCATCCGTTGTAAACTCCGTTCTGTTTTAGTTATGATTCAAAAATGTTGCTGTTTGCAAGAGGTATGTCGTAACATATTGTATCTCCGGGTTTTGGATTCATCATACAAACTGCTTTATCTGAAAAAATAGTCCAACCTGATTCTTCATCTATAACGGGACACATATACTCTGCACTATTTGTGCTTATAAACGCACACCCTGCAGCAATATTTGTTGATAAAGCGAGGCTTTCAAATGTAATTGTTGGTTTATTATATGGTTTTTTCAATTTTCATTTAACCTCCATTCGCTTTATATTGAAATTCCAAACAGAGCAAAAATCTGTCTGAAGAATTCGATCAGTTTATTATATATGCCAGTTATGAAATCAAAGAATGTTCCACTAGAGGTATCGTCATCTGTTTCACCATCATCATTATCCGGTTGAACCTCAGTCGGTGGATTTTCAATAGTTACAACTACCTTTACAGCCTTTAAACTATCTGTATATCCGTTTTCATAAGCACCTGTAACAACATAAGTATGAGTGCCAGTTTCACTTGTTTTTATTGTTACAACCCACTCAACAACATTTTCGTCGAGTTGAGTTGCAACACACTTAATCTGATGTGGTGGAATAATATTTCCATTTTCGTCAGTAACAACAAGAGAATCAACATCCTTGGAAGTTTTAAATCTTAATGTAACAACGCTATTTCCATCAGCATCTGTAACAACATTAGGCTTATTTATCTGTTCTACACCAAGTTCTGCAGTTCGCATTCTCATAAGTGAATATGCATTTGATGATGTATTATTTGTTGCTGCAACCTTAACCACTTCATTTTCAACTGATGTTGGAATACGGAAGTAACCTTTACCACCAAACTGTGAGAATGTCCACTTCATATTGGTAATAGAAAGAACGCTTCCTTCTTCACCTGTATTCTGGATAACAACAGTTCCCGTAGTATAATAACTATTACCGTCAGCACCTGTAACCTGTTTCCAAGTAAGTTTAGCGTCGTTCGGAAGAATAGAGTTGAAGGAATAGTAGATATCCGTTGCAGTCGCAATTTTCAATTCAGTTGTTTTTGAAGCGTAAGAAACAGTTAATGCAGGTTTACCGCATGCAAGCTTTGCTCCAATCTGAATATCTGTTGGAACAGCAGTTGCCCATATTTCAAAGGCAACAGCCTGGTCCTTTGCAAGATACAATTCATTATTTGGACCTGCATTTTTGTAGGTTTCAATATCATTATCAAGAGCTACAATACCATCTATGAAGATAATACCCTGCGTATCAGTTTGGGACAATGAATCTGCACCGATAAGCATATCCTTGAGTTCAAGGTAGTTAGGATAAAGTTCGTCATCAGTTGCATATGCATCCTTAACCTCTTCATCCTTTATATCATCATCCACACCTGCAGGTGAATAGATTCTGATTGCATCCAAATATACTCTGTAATAGTTTGTACCATCATCTGCAGTAGATGAATGACCGAAAGCACTTGTAAAGGTAGGTGTTATTGTTACATCATAGCTGCCATATTCAAGGTCAGTTATTTTAATAACAGGAATCTGATAAAGAGTATCTGTTGTACCTTCTTCAGCAATAACCCATCCGTAAGCATAAGCATAAGCAGGGTTATCTGTTTCAGTTTCTGTAGCAAAACCATTTGCATCATAATAATGAGCAACATCGGTGATTGCACCATTTTCGTCATAATATCTTTCTTCAGAAGTGCAAGTACCGTCTTCTGCCTTGTACATTGGTGTCAATGAAGAATCAAGTGTAGGCTTACCATCATCATTCATATAAATTCTGCCGTAATTGTAACCGTAGAAGGTATCAACAACAGTCGATGCTGCTAACTTACCGTTTTCATCCTTAACTGTTACACTGAATGCACCTGTAGTGGAATCTGTAACACTTATAAGGTCAAAGCCTGAACCAGTAAACGAAAACTCAACAGTAGGCCACTGGGCACCTGAACCACCGCTATATTTTGAATTAGGATTATTCTTTGCGCTGACATCAACATAATGGGCAGAACCACCACTATATTCAGCAAAAGACATATAGTTTGTTTCATATCCGTATGGATTTGCCTCACTATCGGTATGGTCAGCACTCTGTTTCAAAGTTGTATCCTGCATACCGTCAGTTTTCCACATACCATATTCATTCACTGAATTATTATAGTTTGTCGGAACTTTACCATTGGTATATGTTATTGTTTCAAATTCATCCTCGTAATAAATTGTAGTTGCAGGAACAAAGGTTGTTTTTTCAATCTGATAGTACACAACATCCTCTGCATATGTAGGGTCACCTGTGATTTTTGCACACACATAGAAGTGTTCGGCCTCTGTCATATTCGTAGATGTCAGAGTATATGACGTATTACCGTCCTTATCAATTGTGCAGGTTCCGTATTTCATACCGTCAATTGTATAAGTAACACCTGGTTCAAACGGAACAATAATTTCAGGTAATTCAAATGTATATGTGGAGTCAACCTCTTCATTAACTGCACAAATACCAACATATTCAACTTTTACATCTTTATCAAGAGCCTCTTGTGAAAAATTATTATTATCAGTGATATCGTATTCAACAGGAAGACCATAATCAAGAGTAAGAGTCTGGTCAACGATTTTTACTTCATTGGATGTTTCTGAAAGGTTAAATGACATACGACAGTTAGAGTCAGATGCACCTCTTTCAAGATAGAAGAAATTAAGTGTATGAACTCGACCATCAGTTATCACTTCATGAAGTTTATTCAGTGCTGCAACAGTGTCAGCATTATATGTTGCTGCCTCAGGGTCTTCTTCAACCAATTTACTGTATGAGTATGTATATTCGTACTCATCACCCTTAAGTTGTCCGTCAGCAACATCCATTACATACTGATAATTAATTGTACAATTTGTAAAGTTGATTGTTACCCCTCGAGCACCATGAAGACCACCATTATCAAGCACAAGAACACCATCAATGTAAACGTAAACATCATCGTCACCTGAGAAATTGAATACAACATCTTCCCCGTTAGCGTGTTTACCACCCTTTGGAATATAGAAATCGTGTTCAAATGTAAAGCCATAGTGATAAATTGCATCTTCACCGGAATAATTGGTTGTTCCCTGCTTATAGTTAAACGGGAAGAAACCTGAGCCTGAATTTGGACCGTTAGCACTCCAGTTTCCAACATCGTTGAGTTCCATTTCAACCTTATGGTTGCTGTCATCAAATGAAGACTGAACAAGGTGTGTAGTATCTTTACTATCAAAATGATAAGTATTTACACCATATTCATCTGTACTAATGAATATAGGGAACTCTGCGTCCCAGTAATACTTTGCAAACTCACCTGTTGTGGCAGTTGTAACATTACCATTAGCATCAAGGTTCTCACGAGAGAACAAATCAGGGAAGTACACGCTGATTCCACTAAGGTAATCAAGTGTTACTGTTTCGTAAGATACACCTGTATCAAAGCCGTATGTATAGTTTGTAACATCATAAATGTCACTGCCCGGACCGTCGTTTGCATAAGATAAAGGTTCGTTATAAGCTGAATGAGATGTAACAACACCATTATCCAATGTTGAACCTGCAAGTCCCTGAACAGAAGCTCCATCATGTACAGGAGAATTGTCAATCACAGGGTCATTTGCACCATGAGTATTATCCTTCGTCCACACATTCCAAAGAGAAACTGTAGGCCATGTACAATATTCAAGAGACTGGAAGTTAGATGCTGCATTTCTATCGCTTGAACCATTATATGGAACACCGGTAAATTGCAATGTATAAATTCTTGCATATGCTTCAGCAACACCTTCAAGAGTTGCATCTGCATATCCATCAGCCCACACTCGTGTATCATATCCAATGATTTCTTTAATTTGACTCACAAGATTACGATCAGCCAGAATTGCATTTTTCATCTGCTCAATAGAAATATTGTTCATCAGCAGACCACCAGCTGAATAATCAGGTGTACCGTTTACATTACTGTAGCCATACTTGAAAAGTGTTCCATCAATTTTCTTGATGTCCATTTCAAGAGCATCAATAGCTGCATATATAGCTTCAGTTGCAGTTACATAATCTGCTGTTGAAGAATTTTCATTAGAATACACCTTTACTCCCTCTTCAAGACATCCGAGTAATTCTTCAAAGCTTGCTCTTGTATAGATTGAATAATCTTCAGACACACCTGTAAGCAACGCATTGTATAGGTCGGTTTTTTCGGATGAAGCAAATTGTTGTTTTGAATACAACCACAACTTTGCACGTGCATCCGTTTTTACATCCGGTATCCACTGTTTGTCCTCGGCATAGAAATGGTCCGCACCTGTACTGTGAGTAAGGTAAAAATCACCTGAATAAATAAGGAGTGCACCATCATCGGTTACATCAATATTTACCACCTGTGGTGTATCAGAGTATCCGTTATAATAGTTTCCAATTTGAACATACTTTCCGGTACTCTTATTTTGAATATAGTATTCATTACCACCAATATGAGTAAATGTGAATATGTTTGAATCGCTTGTATTGAATTTTTCATAAGGGTATGCAGAATTTCCTGATGCATTAACCGCATTCTGAACATCAAAGCTTGCATTAATACACCAATCTTCAAACATTCCCGTTGTCATTACAATATTCTGATTATTGATTACATAATCACCGCTTATTGCATTAGATGTATCAGCAAGGTGAATTGCATATGCAACAGAATCATCCGGAGTTGATGGAGATGAAGAAGCAGGTGCTGAATATAACCACATTGCAGTTTGTTCGTTTGCAGAAGCAATGAATTCAAAATATCCCCATTGCTGAGCAGCATAATATGTCGGGTATGCTGTTTCAGAATAAATCATAATTGACCCGTCAGCATTTGCTGTCACAGTAAATTCCTGACGTTCTGAGCCTAAAACCAACATATAATCGTTTCTGTTAAGATATTCGCCTGTGTTCTTATTCTGAATATAGTATTTATTTCCACCCTGGTGAGTAAATGTAAATACATTATCGGCATTCGTATCAAACTCTTCATAGGTATAAGCTACATCCGTTGATGCCCAGACAGGATTATTAATAGTTGTATCTGCAACTACAGCCCAACCGTCGAGCGTCTTACCTGCCATTATATAGTTTTTACTGTTGATTACATAATCACCATTCGGCACGCAACCACTAGTATTTGATGTATCAGCCAAGAAAATCTGATATGAAGTATTTGGGTCTGCGTTTCCTGAATCACCTGAACCACCTGTATTACCACCATTTTCAGGTTTTTCAAGGTTGTTTATATGGTATTTAACAACTTCGAATTCATCGTATAGAGTAACCTCATACTTACCGCCACTCTGTCTGACAACTTCATCAAACTCGTCTGTAAGTCTGATACCTGATTCAGTAACACTTGTAACGGTAACACCGTCTGTTGCAAAGGAAGTTGAACCATCTGATGCATTAGCAGTAATGTTAATTGTACCCTCTTCGTCTGTTGTTCGGAGAATTACAAGAGCTTTACCATTAAACATCTGTATTTTTGCCTCGGAATCAGATATAAGCACAGATGATTGCTGGAATTTTTCTGTTGTTGCAGGATTACCATTATCAACACCCACAATTTTTGCATATCTTGCAGATGAATCGTCAACTTTCACATTAAGAGTACCGTTGTAATCATTCATAAAATTACCATCGGCATCTCTCGCTTCAAATTCAACATAAATATAGTCTGTTCCGTCTGCAACAAAAGTATCTCTGTTCTGCCATACACTTGTAGCAATCTGTGTTGCAGTACCTGTTACAGATTTTGTTGAACCCACAGTATCTGTGATTTCATTATTATTTTCATCATAAGCTTTAACAGAAAGTGTACCTTCTTCATATTTCACACTAAACTGAGGATAAAAGTCTGCACCATTGCCTGTATAGAAATTCCCTATTGAACACTTGGAAGCATCTGTTATACTTTCTGTCCATGTTTTGTATGTGTAACCTGCAGGTGTTGTAACAACACTGGAAACTGCAGTTGCAATAACCTGACCATTGATAATAAGTTCTATTTTTTTTGCGTTACTGTAAACAGCAACATTTACATAACCATTATTAACAAGAAGATTTTCCTGATTCCAGGAACCTGGAACAAGGTGAAGTGTTGTACTTTCTTCATTCCACAAGCTTCTGTAAAGATAGTAAGAATCTTTTTCAAAGCCAGCTGTATCAACAACACCAAAATATGACGAGTTAGGAGTTGCATCTTCGCTTACAGGCACACCGTCAAGCCAAGGAGTAGGCTCACCAATGTAGTCAAAACCCGTCCATATAAATTCACCTGAGAACCAGTCGTTTGTTATAACAGCATGCCACGCTTCAGCAGCTTCGTTACCCCAGCTCACAGCCCATGTATCATATGAAGTACACTGTTTATTTTCATCGTCTTGTCCCATTGTGTAATACACACCACGGCTTGTAAGTGCAGATGCTGCTTCTGTCGCAATGAAAGGCTTCTGAGACCTTGGGTCCGTTGGGTCAGTCATAACATAAGCCCAACCATCAGGCGTATAATTACCACCGATAACATCCATTTTCTCATCAATCATAGTCATTGTGGAATCAAATGGTCTGTTATTACCGTGGAAAATAGCTCTTGATGGGTCAAGTTCACCAATAAGATTATCTATTGATTCAGCTATTTCGGCATAGTTTTCTGTAGATTCACCTTCTGTAATATTGCCAAGCTCATTACCTACATCCCATGCAATAACACAAGGGTCGTGTTCATCACGAAGAATGGTGTGCTTAATAACATACTCATACCACTTTTGACCATTAGCACCAATAGCTTTATTTGATTCATCTAATGTTTCAAGGAAGTATTTACTGAAATCGTTAGAGTTGTAGTTTTTTGAAGCATCCCATCCGTCAAAAAACTCTTCAACAACAAGAATACCAAGTTCATTACAAATATCAATAACAGTTTTGGATGTGCTATTGTGTGAGGTACGAATTGCGTTGCAACCCATTTCTTTAAGTGTTACAAGCTGACGATATATTGCTTCATATTCCTGTACTGTACCAAGTGCACCCTGGTCATGATGAAGACAAACACCTTTAAGCTTTATATATTCACCATTAAGCTTAAAGCCACCGTCTCTGTCCCATTCTATATAACGATAACCAAATGTTGTATGGTATTCGTCAATAAGTTCGCCACTTTCACCTCTTACAACCGTCTTTAATTTATACAGTGTAGGATTATCCAGTGTCCACAATTCAGGGGAATCTATACTTGGTGAGAGAACTACTTCTTGCTCCTTTTCTGCAGGTATGGTAATCAGATTTGATTTAACAGTACTACTTATAGGATTATGCTTATCATCAAGAATGGTTGCTTCAATAGAAACTTTTTTTGAGATAGCGGTATCGTTATGAAATTTAATTATTGCCTCAACTTCACCGCCACCATTTTGAATATTAGGAGTTGTCAAACGTGGACCATAAAGAGAAACATGTACAGGACCCGCAATAGAAAGTGAAACATCCCTGTAAATACCTGAGCCTGAATACCAACGACTATTAGGAACATCATTAACTACCTTTACAGCAATCAGGTTCTTTGAAGAATTTGACCATGTAATATAATCTGAAATTTCAAAAGAAAAGCTATTGTATCCATAATGGTTTTCACCAACATATTTACCATTCACATATACATAAGTATGCTGATATGCACCATCAAAATTAAGGAATACATGTTCACCTGTATAATATTCGTAAAGGTTAAACCATTTTCTGTACCAACCTGTACCACCAGGGAGATGTCCGCTTTCTGCTTCTGCTCCTTCGGTTGTGAATTCCTGACTCATGCTGAAATCGTGAGGCAAGTCCACCTTTTCCCAGTCGGAATCATCAAATCCTTTCATATATGATGCTTCATCCTCGCTAAATGAAAAAAGCCAGCCCTTATTGAAATTAAGTTCAAGACGTGTGTCATCATAGTTCTGTTCGTGACCTGCCATAGCAGAAGCCCTGATTGAATTAAATAATGCGAGCCAGCCCTCATTAAACATACTTGTTGCAAGCATTATTACACAAATCAAAACAGCCAAAATCTTCCTTGTAGTCTTCATTTAACTCCCTCCAAAATATATACACATCAACGCATAAATTCCCAAGCTAATTATACCAAATTTCGACTTATAAGTCAAACAAAAATAAAAAAAATTCAGTCCTTAAATCAACATTTCTTTGCAAAAGTGCACAATATTTTTAATCATCTTATCTTTAAGATAAATTTTAAATTATCCTTGTTACTTTATCACAAAACCATATTATTAACAACACAGAAAAAAGCGTTGCATTTGGGAAATAAGTACTCCCCTCTTGCAACGCCACTCCCAAAACGACGAATTGTATTAAATTGCGTAATCAATGCCAAATCAAATACCACTATCAGCAATTTATGTTGATAGTGGTATCTTTTTTAACTATAAAAAACGCCTCAAATTGTACGGGAAATACAATTTGAGGTATTTCATTTTGTGATTGGTAATACTGTTATTAATTTTTGAAATAATTCACTCAACTATTCCAAAATCATACAATTTTCTATGAATTCGATTACGACTTTCGAAGCAGTTTTACTATCAATTCCATATTGTTTTATAAGAACGGAAACAAGTTCTTCTTTTTATACGCCGTTACTTATTGAATCCCATCAAGCCTTTCTGCCTCAAGTTGAGTGATTCTTGCTGTTTCTGCACTGAAACGACACACATAATCAGGAACACCTGAAAAATCTCCTGTTTCAGTATAACAAACTGCTGCACATACATTGCAAAAATGGCGATATTTACAAGTTTGACACTTTATTGGCAGAGTTATTGATGATGTATATTCTTTAACTTGTTTCCAAGCTTCAGAAAAGCCTAATACATCTATGTCAAAGGATTTATCGATTATACCACAAAGCGACATTTCACCTTTCTTATTAATCCAGATGCTTGTTCTTCCTGCTCGACAACGAACTTTTCCTGGTTCCACCTCTTCAACACATTCTTTTTCAAACATATCAATGCCCTTTTTCATACCCTCTGCACGACTTACGAACTCCTCAGGAGAGTATTTTAAAAGAGACCAGCCTACACGACATTTTGCAGCCTCCACAGGGTCAAGACGATAGTCGTTTTCACCAATGGCTTTTCCTGACCTTAATTGTGGATACATATATGGTGTTGTTTTAATGTGAAGATTAAGATGATTTGCAACATTAAAGATGCCTTCCATATCCTCATAGTTATCTTTAGTAAGACTACAATTAAGTCGCACATCAACGCCTATTGAACGCATATGTTCAATATTCTTAATCACAGTTGAAAATCCTCTTACACCTGTCATTTTTTCATAAGTATCATCGTTTGAACCATACAAAGAAATATTAAGTCTGTTAGGCGGATTTTTTTCAAAAAGTTCCGCTATTTTTCCACTTAAAAGATATCCATTGGTATTGATTGAAATAACAAGCCCTAATTTTCTTAATTCAGTATAAATATATGGAAAATCATCTCTAATAAGTGGTTCACCACCTGTTAAAAGAAGAAATATCATTCCTTCTTTAACAGCTTGTTTACCTGTTTCAATCCACCAGTCTGCAGGTAATTCATCTTTTTTTATGTTACATTCAGGTGAATGAACATAACACATTTTGCAATTAAAATTACATCTTGATGTAAGTTCAAAAGTTCCTGAAACAGATATACCCTTTTCTCTTGCTTTTTGATGCAAATATGTAGAAATCACAGGTTCAGCAGATGTTGTATTGTTAAAATTCTTTTCCTTATTCATAGCTATTCTTTCCATAACTTTTCTTTTAAAAACGTTACTGCACTTTCATCTTTAAGACAAGAATAATCATAAACTGGCGTAGTTTCTACTATTTTTCCAACAATATGAGACACCAAATCAACATATTCCTTAGTCCTATTATATGTGAATTTTCCTATAATTCTCATAAAACTTTCAATGGCAGATAACATTTTAACTCTATTTTCAGTTCCCTTTGATAAGCAAACAAGTGCTTTCACTGGGAGTTTTTTGTTTTTACATATTTTTGATGTCCCACAGAAAGGAATTCCTTCTGCATATAACTCACCGTTTTCAAAATAGACAGCAGCACGATCACCATTTATTATTTCAGCGTTTGCATATTCGTTCCATAAGGACGCCTGTGTAGATTTTCCCACCTGTTTGTCACCTACAAAAAGAATTGCTTTCCCGTTATAGTCAATAAAGGAACAGTGTATTATTCCAATACCTTTTTCCAAAAGCATTGAAGGTAAATCAAGACTCTCAAAAATGGTAACTTCACGCAACTCATCAGGATAATTAATATACAGTTCAGAATTATTTATCTTGCATGCATAATCCACATATTTATGAAGTTTAGAATTAAAATATGTGGTATATACCGTTACATTTTCATTGGAATATATATTTTTTCTGTCAGAATTGAAAACAAGTTGTCCATCTTTAGGTGGCAAACTATCAGTTCTTATCACACGAATTTTATAGTCTGGTTTAGAAAAATCGGACAGAAATTTTGAAAATTCTGACTCAGGATGAATATATTCTTCACTTTGCAATTCGACTGAACATCCACAGAAAATATATTTACGACTTTGCATAATCTACAAAAAGCACCTCACTGTTTTCCTTAATAAAATGAGGAGCAGATATTTGTTTTAATTCACCTGCTTTTAATCCACCTGCATTTGAACGAAATGTAATTCCTCCAAAATAATCTCCATTAGCATCGATTCTCTTAAAATACACATAAACATCCGATGAAACATCCTTTGATGAAATGTTCTTAATATTAAAAATTTTATTAATTTGTGTAAGTTCAAATTCATCTGTACAAAGAGAAAGTTTATTTTCAAAGAAAATCTTATTTTCTTCTCTTACTTCAAGGATTTTTTCATTTTCAGAAATTGACTGTGCATTCTTCTCAAAAACAGTCACAGCTTTTTTAGATGGAAGTGTTGTTATTTCAAAAAAATATTCTTTCAGATCTGTAACAACATAAATTCTTACAAGCTGAATATCCTTTTGAGAATTATTGATAACCTTTAATGCAAAAACATCATTCTCAGCTTTAAAACTTCCATTTTCAGGAAATTCACCGCTATAAAGAAATGCTTTTGTAATTTCTATATCTTTACTGAGTATCATTGGAAATTCTTGTTCGTGAAACATGCTTATTCCATCATCGTTTCCACTATTATCATCAGAATTACCTGTGCAACCACCAACAAGAATCAATATCAATACAAGAAGTATAGGCAAAACCTTTTTTAAGTTTTTCATTTTATCTCCTTTAATAAACTTTAAAGCCGAGTCACCGTTCTGGTGGCCCGGCTTTACATATAAATTATGATTCAAATACGTTCGAATCTGCTGTTGGAACATGATAACAAAGGCTATCCTCAGCACCTGGGAAATACGCCATACACGCACCCTCAAGGAAAACTGTTAAGCCACCCTGCCCTGGGATTTCTACAGGACATGCCAGAGGAGCATTATTTGATGTAAATTCACAACCTGCAGATATTGATGTCGATAAACTCATTTCAAAAAATGAAACATCTGGTTTTATATATTTTTTCATGCGAAAACACCTCCGAAAATTTCAAGAATTCTCTTGAAGAAGTTAAGGATAATATCAAAGATGCTTTCATTTTTATCAGCACCCGGCGCATCTGTTGAAGTGTTATCATCCACAACTGGAGCCTTTTCAACTACAATTGTTTCAGTCTTAACACATTCATTTATAATGCCATCTCCGTCATAGAACATAATTACATATTCTGTTTCGCCAGACTGTTTTACCACGAATGTGTATGTCCAAACTTTATTGCCATCCTTGTCAATTTCACAATCAGTAATTTCAACACCGCCAATAGTTACCTTAACAACATCAACAGGTGTTGTAATCTTAACGGTAGCTTCTTTACCTTCTGTGAATGACTTATCTGACCATTCAACAGAAACATCTTTATCAGTAATTCTATCAGGTGTATTATTAGCCATCATTAATGACTGAACGGCTTCACCAGCCAATTTACCTGTTGAATGATTAACTGTGAATAAAACTGTTTCATCAGCTGATTCAGGATATGTTGTATGTGCCCACTTAAATGATGTAAGAGAAATAACAGTATCAGAAGTATTAACAACTACGATTGGATAAACTGTTTCATAAACACCCTTTTCAGCAATCTTATCCTGGTTCCATACAATTGCAGAATTCAAGCTGTAGAACTGTTCATGAGCACCACTTATATTAATCTTATTAGGACTCTTTTCGTTAGTGTTCATAATAACAACTTCTGCTGTTTCACCGCCTGAAACAACTTTCATACCAAGCTGGAGACTTGCCAATTCATATGCATCTTCAGCACTTACATTGAATGCAATAGCTTGATTCTTACCAAGGTAAAGTTCATTTTTTGGACCCTGTTCCTTATATGTTGCGATACCTGTTTCGTCAATACCGTTGTTGTTATTACCATCGATAAAGAGTGAACCTGTGTATCTAGAGTCAAGATTTTCGATTACTTCTTTGTAGTATTCTGCAGCAGAGAGAACTGTATCTCTAATTTCCATATACATTGGTGCAAATTCACCATCAGCAAGGTATGCATCACCAACAATATCTGAGTTCAAATATTCACCTGAACCTGCAGGATTGAAGATTCTTACAGAGTCAACATAAATGCCGTATGCATTGTTTGAAGCGTCTCCACCCTTAACGAAGTTGGGGTCAAATGTTGATGAATAAATAGGTTTGATTACAACATCATATCTTGCATATGGAAGGTCACGCTTACTGATTACAGGAACCTGATACATAGCATCTGTGCTTTCAGTGTTAGGATGAAGTACACCTTCATCAACTTTGTAGCCATAATATGTGTTAACAATATAGTTCTTAACAACTGTTGTTGTATCTGCTTCATAGATTGTTACAAGCACAGCACCTGTGTCGTTGTTTGTTACGCTGAAGAAGTCAAAGCCTGTACCACAGAATGTGAATTTAGCAGTTGGTTCTTTACCGAATGCATTAGCATCAACAACAGCATATTTTGCACTACCTAATGAGTATGTGTAGCTATCATTATATGCTGACTCATTACCGTAAGCATTGTTTGCGTCATATTCAGCAAATGAGAAGTTACCAGGTCTATCTTCTGCCTGGAACTTACCTGTAATAGGTGTTCCAATATCCTGCCATTCATAACCATCACCGTTAACGAATGTCATAAATGATTCTTCATAATAGATATTAGCAGCAGGAATTACTGTAACAGTTGTGTAGTAATACTTACCATCTGCAGTTTTGTATTCATAGTAGAATGTATTTTCACTGCTCATTGTAAGGTTTGAAGGAGTGAAGATAATCTTTTCGCCTTCAATAGTAGCTGTACCATTTTTAAGAGTAATACTACTTGAGCCTTCCTTCGCAAATCTGCTTTCACCATAAGAAACACTATCAAGTTCTGTTCCGTCAACGAGCTCTGTACCGATAGCATTCAAAGAGCCTTCAACTAAGTACTTGTCATTAACAAGAACACTGATTTTAACAGGTAAACCATAGTCAATAACTACTGAATCGCTATATAAGCAAGGAGGTTTAACTTCCCATACTGCAGTAAGAGATACATTACCGTATAAGCCTTCAGGAAGTGAATCTGGCTGATATACTGTACCTACAGTCCAGTTACCATCAGTAGCAGTTACCTCCCAACCTCTGAATATGTAGTCATCTCGAGTAGGAGTTGCAAGAGACTCTAAACTGTCGATGCTATAAACATCACTTGCAGGTGAACCTGTACCACCATTTACATTATATGCAATAGTATATTCATTAGCATTCCATGTTGAGTAAATTGATTTATGAGCAGTTGCAAGGTCTGCAGCTGTTGCAGCAGTGCCATCTTCATAAACCCAACCAGTAAATGTATAACCAGGTCTTACAGGAGTAATGAGTGTTCCGTAAGTGTCATATTCTTTGTAAACAGATTCTGTTTTGCTGTACTGAGTATCTGCGTAATAATTTTCAGCTTCAATCAATCTGATGTTACTAAATGTAGATTCATTGACAACATTATTAGTATTACCAAAGCGGATACCGATTCTGTCAACATCTGCATTTGTTGTAAATCTAAGAACAACATGACCATCAGTTGTAACGTATGCTGCTAAATGAGGACTTGACGTAATAGTTGATGAATTACCATCACCAATCTGAATTGTCTGAGTTGTACAAGCAACCTGATTTCCGTTTTCATCATAGAAGAACAAGAGAACCTGAGAACCTGCTTTTGTTGTTACATCATATTCAAATACATATTCTGTTGAGCCGTTTACATCAATATTATAGAAATTTGATGTCTTACCTTCTGTAGCATAAATGTCAGTTTTTTCTGCATTGTCGCTTATAACTGTAAGTGTGCCAGCATTGTACTGAATTGAAGCGTTAGAACCAACGTTCATTGTCATACTACCAAGGTGCTGTGAGTATTCATAAGCACTGAAAAGATTATCAAATTTCAATGCGTAATAAATGTTAACAAGTTCATCCTTTGCGTCTTCGATGTTCTTCTGAGCCTGGTCGATTTCATCCTGACTTGCTGAAGGGTCACCGAGAACTGTTGCTGCATCTTCGAGAGCGTCTTCAAACTTTGAGTATGTATCGTCACTGTAATTTTCTTCAGGAAGAGTATAACCATCAAGAACAGCATCACGAAGAGCACTCTTATCAGTCACATCAATAAGAACTGATGTACCTGCTGTTGAATAGTCATATGACTGGAAAGCCTGACATGAGCCAAAGTTTAATGCGTGGATGTATTTACCGTCAATAGCATCTGAAACTGTATATGAAGGAACAACCGTTTCTCTGTATGGAATTGACTGTGAATCCGCAAGCCTACTGTAAGAGCTGTTCTGTGTCCAACCTGATGGTGTTGCAGATAAGCTTGTAGCTGTAAATGACTCACTTGTACCCAATGTGTAATAAGTTGAATACTTTTCAAGTGAGTTTCTTGGTGCAGTACCAAGGCTCAATACATCATAACCCATATTAAGGTTAGGAATCTGATTTGTGTTTGTGTAACGAGATTTATCAATTGCAAGTAATCCAAGATAACTCTGTGCTCTTGTTGAGTCAGAGTCGTGAGGTGCTGTCGAAAGAACATAAGCTGTGTCACTGTAGTCATCACTTTCATTAACACCACCGTCTTTAATCTCACTTGGGTCAGTTGTGAAAATATAGTCATCAGCGTGTTCATTTACACTCATATTATAAATAGTACCTGAAATTGCGCTCATATCAGGATAAGCCAATGGGTCATATTTAAAATAACCTGAATCGTGTACGTCAGCGTGGAATGAACCGAGAGGAGCTCTATGAGAGTGGTCAACACCATTAGCACCTGTTATCCATGAAGAAATTACATTAGTCTGAGTCGCTGTACTACGACCTTCTGCAACAGCACCGATTGTATGCATAGGTGCATACAAAACAGTATAAGCTGTATAAGTCTTTGTAGTGCCGTCTTTGTACTCAATTGTTATTTCCCACTTAGCTGTAGCTTTTTCGTTAGGTGCAAGACCCTTAGTTGCAAAGCGTAAGCCGTAAACTTCATCCTTAATGTCATTTCCGGAAGTGCCGATGCTAATCCAAGCACCTTCTACGTTACCAGTACCATCAGCATTACCGAGAATGATATCGTCAGCAGGATTTGTAACGTTTGTTACTGACACTTTGTATCTTGAAGCATCAGCTGAATGCACACCAAAAGACATACCATCTTTAGCATCTGCTACAGTCTTAACATTGTAATAATCTGAACTATCAAGTATGTTGTTTACATAGAACTGACCAAGTTTTGAGTATGAAACACTTGCGTCCTGTGAGAAAGAAGGCTGCATATAAACAGTTTCAGGAACTGCAATCTTTGTCTTGTTGTATTCTTCCTGATAGTCTTCATTTGAAGCTCGTCTGAAGTCTTCACGGATTTCTTCCTGAGTACCTGTTGTAATGTAATATGCGTATGTGTATTCTT
This sequence comes from Candidatus Fimenecus sp., assembly GCA_045613065.1. Classification (GTDB taxonomy): domain Bacteria; phylum Bacillota; class Clostridia; order Oscillospirales; family Acutalibacteraceae; genus Fimenecus. The sequence continues at coordinate 22,472 of JAZLAH010000012.1, read as the reverse complement.
TATAGCTTTCAAGCTCCATTGTGTTGATAGGAGCGATATATGATGTTGGGTCTTCTGTTGCAGGGTCAAGTGTATCTGCGTGTCTTAAGTAAGTATCCTGAAGAACAAGAGTACTGCTGTTTTCCTTATATTTAGCCTGATATGAACCAGCAACGAAATTTGTTACGTCAGCAGAGTAAATACCGATACCAAAGTCACTATCAGAAGTACCACCCATAAATGCTGCCCAGTTTTCATTACAAGTATAGTTAGGGTTAACAGCAGGCTGACCATTTGCTATAAGCATCTGGTTATATTCAGGAGTTGCACCCCAGAAATCAAGGTCTGATTTCCACTGTACTGTATTTGAATCGCCCCATGCTTCGCCACCTGAATAATAAACGAAGTTATTAAGAGGTTCAACACAGTAGAATGCAGGGAATTCCTGAGTTGTTGTTGCTGAAGGATAACCTGAATAGTCTACGTAACGGCAATATGTTTTAATCATACCGTCTTCGAATACGTACCAGCTTTCCATATATGCCCAAGCATTGTAGCTGTCTTCGTAGATAAGTTCCTTATCCTTAGTTGGGTCAGGCTGAGCATCATTATATTTCTGACCAGCTTCGTCAGACCACTTTGCCCATTCAAGAGGACGTGTCTTAACGTAAATTTCTGTGTCAGTAATTCTGTAGTCAACAACCTTACTTGCTTCACCAAGAATGTTACCACCCTGAATTGGGTTGTAATTCCATGCTAATCCGTTATAGTTACCCTGTACAAATGGTTCTTCATAAGTACCGTAGTATGACTGCTGAACATAACGGCCCTTATCGTATGTATTGATAAGGTTTACACTGCCACTTGTCGCAGTAGCGCCTGATGGCAACTGTGATGAATAGTTAACCTTTGTGATACCATTTGAATAAGTAGCTGCAACAGGGCTGTTAGCTTTTGTATCTTCAAGATAAGCAAGAACGCCACCCCATGCAAGGTTGATACCTGCCTTATAGTCACCATTTGAGTAGTAAGCCATTGTATCAGCAGGTGGTGCTACCTTAACTGTTTTCACTGAATACAATTCAAAGTTACCGAATTCCTTGTTAAGGCTTTCGAATCCGATTGACTTAATATTATTGTATGTTCCACCTGTAAGGTAATCATCAACATAAGAAGCAAAGCTACCATTAGTTGATGGTTCAAGGAAGAATTCCTCGTATGTTCCATCAGCCATTGTGATTGTACCTTTAACATAAGCGTCAGAATAATATGTAATTTCGTAACGGCTGAATGCTTCAGGAGTTGTATAATCCAATGTATATACATTGTTTGCTAACTTAACAACAACTTCAGTATCGTTAACTGGAATTGTCTTTTCATTAAAGAGGCTTACATCTACATTGAATGTAGCAGTTTTACCACCATATGAAACAGTAACAGCCTGTGTACCTGACGAATTAAGGTATGTAGGTGTACATGTATAGCCTGAAGTGATGGCAAAAGTTGAACCATCAACAGTTGCTTCAAGAACAAGACCTGTTGTATTCAATTTTTCACCAAGAGTATATGTTGTCTTAACTGGAGGTGTTTTAATTTCAAGAAAATCTACTGCAGTCTGATAATATGGATAAACAGTAAAACTCTTATATGAAATCTCTGTATCAGGAGTTATAACTTCACCTGAACCGTTTGTACCTGTGTACCAACCGGCAAAAACTTTGCCTTCAGGAATATTCGCAGGAACAGGAAGCTCACCATATGTGCCTGCACCCTCTTTGTATGTCAAACGATGAGGATGACCTGTAACAGTTTCAAAATTAGAGTTGAGAACAGCGGTTTCATAAATACCCACATCATACAATGTACATTCTGCAGCTTTTCCGTCTGAACCGTTAATAATTGAGAAAACAACCTGAATGGAAGCTGTATTTGCCTGTGTTGTAAATACACGTTTGTTGCCAATTAACTGAGGAGTTTCATAGACATAATATGTTAAGCATTTTCCGTCAGCATCCATTTCAACAATCCATGGTTGACAATGTACAGCACCAGGAAGATTGTTATCACCAATGCTATAAGTTAAAGTATAGCTTGTGTTTGGCTGAACAGGTATTGTATAACAAGTATTATTAGTTCCATCAGCATCAATATCTAACCCTGTCCAAAGGTAGTTGCCTGCAGCTGTATTACCATTTTTAAATTTAATAGTACCACTTGCTGCATCTGCGTCTATTTCACCTATTGAACCCATTAGAGCACTAGGGTTACCTGACAACTCATTGCTACCCCAAGCATCAAGGTCGAATATATTCTGTGAGCTAAGATATTCGCTTTTAAGTTCACTCTTATAAATTGCAATATCCTTAACAGTTGCACTTACAGTGTCAACATCATTTCTGATTGCTGAGTTGTCACCAATAGTGAATCGAAGCTGCATAGTATCTGCAGTTGCAGGAGTTGTAAACGAAAATTCGTTATAACCATATCCTGGAGTACCATAAGCAACTAAACCATTTGGTATCCATAAGCCCTTTTCATCATAGAAAAAGACATAAGGAGTGAATACCCAGATATTACCTGTAACATCGTAAGAAAAAGTATATGTGGTGTTAGGGTCAACATCCATCATATAATATCCATCGTTAGCTATGGCATTGGTTGAATTCATTGAGAAAGCTGTATAAAGTTCATTACAAGCTTTAACATCTTTAGTAAGGGTAAAGCTACCATTTGCTATATCCTTTACAATGCCACTGTCTTGTGGTACGCCATCAGCCAACACAGTGGATGACAATCTGTTGGTTGCCCATGATTCAAAAACAAAAATGTTATTGAAGGCAATTTCAACAGTATCACCTGTTGCTGCTGATGAATACATCATTCCAAAAGTTGGAATGATCATTGCAACGATCAACAGCATAGCAATTAATTTTTTTGCTGTTACTTTTTTCATATTTCTTCCTCCAAAATGAGTAAAAATTACCCACATTTATACGTATAATATTTTATCATCCTAGAGGGGAAAAATCAAGTGATTTTACTGTGCACTTTTGTAGAATTTTATTGATAAAATTTATAAACAATGACTAAAATTTCTAATTACAATTCAAAAGATTTAAAAAGTAATAATTTCCAAATTAAATACCACTACCAAACAATTTGTGTTGATAGTGGTATCGTTGTTTTATCGTTAAAATCAAGCATTTAAGCCATATAAAAAGTACAAGCGTTGCATTTGGGAACAGCACGCCCCTCTTGCAACGCTTTTTATGTGTTATTAAATTGATTATTTATAAAGCTCTTAATCTGGATAAGTTACTTGTCTGTCTGTAAATGTTTCTACAACTTTACGATAAATCTTACTTGCAGTTTTTTGAATTTTGCCTTTAAATGCAAATTCACGAGCCATTTTGTATGTGAATTTATCTCCACTCTGCTTTTCCTCTTTTACAGTTTCAGAATTGAACATATCATATATACGAGCTACTCGTGTTTCGTAAGTTGAGGTGTCATTTTCGTCAATTTCAATTATACGATAGCCACATTGTGTGGAATGAGCAAGACCTATGTAACGAGTGCTCAACGAATTGACAATATCAATCCCTTTATGCTCAACTGCAAAGGCGTTTGTGTGGTCGTGTCCTGTAAACATTGCAAGCACATCACCTTGTTCAACCATTGCATCAAACTGACCAAAGTTTTGATAACCAGGACAAGGGTATTCTCTTATTGTACCATGATTCACACGGTCAGGGTCAAACATATAATAGTCTTCTTTGTTGTATAAGTGCTTGAATGCATAAGGCTTCCATGAATCTGACTTTTGAAGCACATCATAGATTTCGCCAACGATTATATGCTGGAAAACGAGAGAATTCACTGCTTCTCCGTTATTCTCTGCTTTAAGTTTATCAGATGTGTGTTTATACCATTCAATCTGGTCAGGTTTAACACAACTATATCTTCCCTCTTCGTCATAATCGCCTGAATCAAATACCCAAAGATTGAATTTCACCTTTTCACCATTGGATGAAAGCACTGGAATATTGTATGTACCACAACCTGAAAGGGCTTCACCATCATCAACAGAAACAGAGCAAGAGAATGTGTTGTAATGTGCCATCAAATCTTCTCGTGTCATTGCACCCTGCTCTGAGTCGTGATTACCAAAAGTTACTGCTACAGGAATATTTCTTGAATCAAAAATATTCATCAATGCATTAATCATTTTCTTTGTATCTTCTGCATTGTCGCAATTTACAACATTATCGCCAGTTATCATAACGATGTCAGGTTTTTCTACATCACAAGCTCTCTCAACCAACCAGATTGTTGGGTCAAAGTTATGGTTTAGATTGAGATGAGTGTCCGTAACATGCAAAATTTTAAGTTTTCCGTTTGAATTGAACTTAATTGTTTTGTCCATTTTGTTCTGACTATCTGCGGGATTGTAATTAACTCCGATGTATTCAGGTCTTAATAAGGGTGATAAAAATCCTGCTACCATAATAACCACCAACACCAATGAAATCACTGTTATAATTCGCTTCTTCATTGTCCCATCTCCAAAAATAAGCTTTGTATTTGTCAATTATTATACCATCCCTGCTAACAAAAATCAATAAAAAGGCCGTACACCGAAACGAGTCGCCTATCATTAAACAGCTGTCTTTCATTAAATCTCAACAAGTCGACAGAAATTATACTATACCTTCACAAAATGAACAACGATGGTTGTTTACAATTCATCTTTGATTATTGACATGACATATTTCATTTGAGATAATAAAACCAGAAATTCTAATATTCCTTTAATATTTATACTGTACTATGTTACTAAAGGAGATGGGTAAAAATGAGAATTATTATTGCAGAAGACGAAAAAAGTTTGAATAGAATAATTGCAAAACAACTTAAATCAGCAGGTTATAGTGTTGACTGTTGCTATAACGGTGAAGAAGCCTATGATATGATTAGTATGACTGATTATGATGCTGCTATTTTTGATGTTATGATGCCAAAAATTGACGGATTTTCACTTCTCAAAAAAATCCGTAATGAAGGAAATGCTCTGCCTGTTTTATTCCTGACAGCACGTGACAGTATTGAGGATAGAGTTGAAGGTCTTGACATCGGTGCTGACGACTATCTTGTAAAGCCATTTGCCTTTGAAGAATTACTTGCGAGAGTTCGTGTTCTTATCCGTAAAAACAGCGTTTCAAAATCAAACGTTATCTGTATTGGTGACCTTACTGTTGATCTTTCTAGCAGAACAGTTACAAAAAATGGAAGTATTATATCATTGTCTGCAAAGGAATACGAACTTTTACAGTATCTGGCTGTTAATAAGGGAATTGTTCTTAGTCGTGAAAAAATTGAAGACCATATATGGAATTTTGATTATGAAGGCGGAACTAATGTGGTAGACGTTTATATCCGTTATTTAAGAAAGAAAATTGATGACAATTCTGACACAAAACTTATACACACAGTCAGAGGAATGGGCTATGTTCTCAGGGAGGAAAAATGAAGAAACTATCTTTTAAAGTAATCACAACTGTATGGATAACGCTTCTCATTGCAATCGTTTGCAGTTTAAGTATTACGACACTTATGATTATGAGTCAACGAACTGCCAACGACAAAATTGGTCGCACCCTTATTTCTGCCGTAGAAAGCAATATGGATGAAATGGAATACAGTAATGGTATATTTGAGGTTGAAAATGATTTTGCTTTTTATTCAGGCGGAATCTATTGCGATATATTCACACTAAATGGTGAATATGTCATGGGTGAAACGCCAGAATCACTTATTGTTTCTCCGGATTCTGCCACAATGGGTGTCGAAGAAACTGAAATAAATGGAAACAAGTATTACATATACACCTCTGTTCTTGGGTTCACAAAATTCGAATATGAAATTGATGTTTTGTCTGGTCAAATAATTTCTTACGAAGTTGACGTTACACCATCAAAAGAGCTTACTCCAGTGCCATATTCCGAAACTAATTTTCAGGATGGTATAAGCACTTCTGAAGCCATTAAAACAGCACTCTCCCATGCAGGTGTATCAAAAGATGAAACTACTATTATGGGTGTTGAACTGACAACATACCATAGCAGAAATATTTTTAAAATAGATTTCATATCTGAAACATCGTCTTATGAAAAATTATATATACGAGGAATTTGTCCCATCGATGACACAACAGCAGTTTTTGATGCTGTAGCAAGAAATGCGTTATACCTTTTCCCTGCTTTCATTATACTTGCAGCCATAGGTGCATATCTTATTACAAGAAAAACCATTAGTCCTGTTGAAAAAATTACAGAATCTGCACAGGATATTTCATCAGGCAACGACCTTTCAAAAAGACTTGATGCAGGTAATGCCCCTCTTGAAATCAATCGATTAGGTGAAACCTTTAACGATATGTTTTCAAGACTTCAGGACTCGTTTGAAAACGAAAAACGATTTACATCTGATGCTTCTCATGAACTTCGTACACCTCTTGCTGTTATAAAAGCAGAATGTGAATATGCTTTATCAGAAAACGCTGATAATGAAGACAAACAGGAAGCACTCCAGTCGATAAATGAACAAAACGAAAAAATGACAAAACTTGTTGCTTCACTTCTTGCTGTCACAAGAGCTGAACAAGGTGTAAAACGATTTACACTTGAAAAAGGAAATTTAAGTCAACTTACAAAGGATATATGCAATAACTTTAAAACAACCAAAAACATTATGCTTACTTCACAAATTGAGGAAGATATTGAAGTCAACATGAATATGTCTCTGTTGTCTCAACTTGTGGAAAATCTTCTTTCCAATGCAGATAAATACGGCAAAGAAAACGGTAATATTGATGTTAAGCTTTATGAAGAAAATGATAAAGTTATTTTATCTGTCAAGGACAATGGTATCGGTATAAGTGAATATGATTTGCCAAAAATCTGGAGCAGATTTTACAGAGCTGACTCCTCAAGAAGTGAAACAGAAGGTTTTGGGCTTGGTCTTTCACTTGTTAAGAAAATAGCTGAGATACATTCTGCAGAGTGCCTTGCAAAATCAGAAATCAATGAATTTACAGAAATTTCAATAATTTTTAAAAAAATTTGAAAAATTAGTTTTTTCTAATATTCCTTTAATATTTCGGGATTATTATTTAGACACAGTCAAGGACAGACTGACAAAAATATAAAAACAAAATCTCAAATATGAAAGGAATTGATTTTATGAAAAAAAGAATTATCGCTATTTTATTATCATTAGTACTTGTTTTATCAGTAGCTGTTGTAGCAGTATTCGCTAACAACCGACCAGCATCTGAAAAATTAGAGAGTGTTAAAGAAAACATTCCTGTTGCTCAAGTAAAGCCTAATGAATCTGCTAAAGTTTCACTTGATTCTGCAATCGATATTGCACTTGAAGATGCTGGTGTTAAGCGTGAAGATGCTGTATTAGTTGAAGCACCTTCATTGGATAAAGATGATAAAAAGCCTCATTACGATATCGAATTTAAACATGAAAACGTAGAATACGAATATGAAATTTCTGTTGATAACGGCAATGTTATAAAAGTAGAAAAAGACAAGGATAAAGATAAACCTGTTGTTAACAAAGATAACGACAAAGCAGAAAAGGTCGAAGTTGAAAAGCCATCAGCACCTGTTGTGGTAAATCCAAAGAAAGAATATATCAGCATTGAAAAAGCAAAAGAGATTGCTTTGGAAAATGCAGGTGTAAAACAAGCAGACGCGGTTTTCAAAAAAGCTCATTATGATTCCGATGACCTTGTTGCACATTTCGATATTAAGTTTGTAGCCAACGGATATGAATATGAATACGAAATAAAGGCATCAGACGGTGTAATACTCGAAAAGGACATTGAAAGAGAACCTGTTAGTGAACAAGTTTCACAAGCTCCTGACAAAGAAGTTATTTCTGAAGACAGAGCAAAAGAAATTGCAATAGCTCATGCAAAAGTTGACTCTGCAAATGTCAAGTACTTCAAAGCAGAGCTTGACCATGATGACCTGATTGTTCATTATGAAATCGAATTCATCGAAGGGAAATATGAATATGAATACGAAATCAATGCTGAATCAGGTAAAATCATAGCATACGATAAAGACTTTGCTGATTGATTTTATTAATCTTAAAATAATTATAATAAAATGTACTATTATTTAAAAACACGGTTGCATCAAATGGTGTAATAAATACTGATAATCTATAAAAACAAAAACGTTGCATTTGGGAATTATTTATTCCTTCTTGCAACGCTTTTTATCATATGGTTGTTTTATTGAATTGAAATTGCGTATCTTAATAGTGTAATAAACCACATAAGTTTTTCGGTTTTAGAATGTGCGTCCTTTCACAGTTAAAAGGACACCATTCGATAACTCTTCACTTGTGAAGTGGAACATTTCGCTGGCTACCTCCATACCAAATTGAGCCATTTGGCCTTGAGGATTTGGTGACTCAATATAAATATATTTAGGAGTTTTTTCAGGATTTTCCTTATAATAGTTTGTTAGCTGTTTTGAGTCGAGTGAGCCTCGATACCATGTTGTATATGTTGCTATAGGACGCTCCACATACAAATACATCCAGTTTTCATATGTTGCTATTAATACAGGGTCATCTTCTTCACTTACAGTCTTTATGTAATTTAAATCATCTATTGATTTAGTGTATGAGTCATATTGTTCTTCTGACATATATAGTCCTGAATAAGGTCCGTTTGTTGCTTTAACAGCATTTTCTATAGGAACTTGCCCATATATATAGAATATGCCATAAAACAAAATTTGCAAACAAAAACTTACAATTATTATACGACGACACCAAGCGGAGAAGACTTCGCCATCTGTTGTTTCAGAGTCCTCTTTTGGAGTAAGTCGAACTTCTTTACATAAATCCATTGCAAAAAATACACCTGCAACATTATTGACTGCCAGCACAACACCAATTGAAGCTAAATGTGTATCAGCTGCAATATATTGGAAAAAACTTGCTGTCAAACAAGGTACATACATACAATAGAATAAAGGCTTGTTTTTATTTTCTGTTAATACATAACATACAGTGGAAAGAACAAAGAATGGTAGTGAAACAGCAAATAATTTAAACTCTGCCGTTAACAGGACAACAACCATAAATAGTATTGACCATACTACCGAAAAGGTTAAATAAGCGAAACGATGTGTATTGTTTCTTTTGTTTTTATCAAACAGTAATATTATAAACATTGCTGGCAATAACCATGGCATACCAAGGTTAGCAGCACTAAAATACTCAATTGTTTGCATGAATTTTGAAAAAATAGAAAATGAGACAAAATCATATTCACTACTGCCAAGAAGATTTTCTATGTTCCCAAAGAACGAAGTAATTGTTCCACCAGTTAAAAAGAAGAAAGAAGCTGCAATAACGGCAGTGATGAGAATTCCCAAAGAAACCCTTAAAATAGCTTCTTTACTAAAAAAGCAACTATAGTTCTCCATGTTAGGACAAGCTTCACTCAACTGTTTCTTTTGTTCTGTTCTTTGCTTTTTGGTGAGCTTCTTACCTTTTTCAGATGTACAAGAATATTTAATTTTAAGAATTTTTTCTTTTAAAAATTCTCGTTTTGTCCACAAAAGACAACCAATGAGATATAATGCGAATCCAAAACAAAAAAGTGGATTGCAAACACAACAACATCCAAAGCATATTCCTGCGAAAACATAAAAAAGTGCAGATTTTTTTTCATAAATAGAAATCAGACAAAGCGATAATAACAGCAAAAATACCACAAACATAGATTGATAACTTATTGCCTGAATTCTATATGTTATTTGCACATAAAATATCATTGATGCCATAATTGCCCATTTTCCATATTTCCTGAAAAAGCCATATATCATAACAGCTAATGTTGTATGTATCAGAAGATATGTGCATCTTAAAAAAATGAAAATAGTATCAGCAGAGCCTTTAATAGCTGTCCAAATATATACTGGCAAGTACGAAAACAATGATGCAAACTGTGTAAGATGCCATTCGTGTTGCATTAAACTATCACCATTCATAAGTCGAAATGGGACTGTTGCGTAATGAGTCTCGTCATGAAAATATGGGATGATAAAAAGAAAAAAGATATGAAGTAACAATCCCATAGACAATGTTATGGCAAATAAAAGGTCTGTATTTTTTGTTTTTTTCATCATAATCACCTTCTATAATTTTCGTGATTTCTAGGAAGAATTTTAGCATAAAATATAAGCCAAGTCAAATTCGTTATGTCATTTAATTAAATTAATAATAATTGATTACAAACACTTGATATTCGTTTGTTTTTTATGATATAATTGTAAAAATATAGTTTGGAGAAGTGTGTAATGAGTAAAGTAATGTTGATATATCCACCAGGGAAACAATATCAGCGTAGTGAAGACCGTGCACAATGCAATCTGGATGAGTCAGCTGTTGCTACCACTCATGCTTGCAACGATATCGGTTATGCTGCATCTGTTTTGCTTGAAAGAGAATATTCTGTTTTCCTCAAGGATTATCAGACAGAGCTTGCTAGTAAAAAACAGGTAAAAGCGGATATTGAAGCATTTAAGCCCGACCTAATTTTTATAAGCATTACAAATGCAACAATATATGATGATATAGATTTTATTAATTGGATAAAATCATTTCACGATTGTCTTTTCGTAATAAAGGGAGCTATTTTTTACAATCCGAAAAAATCCCTGCTTAAGACTCTTGACCTTAGCAATGTTGCCTGTATGGTCGGTGGTGAAATTGAGTTTATAATGGGACCTCTTACTGATTATCTTTTAAGAGGTATCGGAAATATTGACGATATTCCTGGGATTATTTATAACAATGGTAATGAATTTGTTTCAACAAAGTTTGATTGTTGGAATAAAAATCTGGACGAGCTTCCTTTCCCTGCAAGACATTTAATGAATAACGCTATTTACACCCGACCTGATACTGGTGAGCCAATGGCAACAATTTCCGTTGCTAAAGGGTGTCCTTCACAGTGTATTTATTGTCTTACTCCAATTATATCAGGTAAAAATGTTCGTTTAAGAAGTGTGGAAAATGTTTTTGCTGAAATAGAAGAGTGCTACTACAAATACAACATCAGAAACTTCTTTTTTAAGGCAGACACTTTTACTATTGATAACGAATGGGCATCACAACTTTGTGATAAAATTATCAATTCTCCTCTTAACGGGAAAATAGAATTCACAGCAAACTCAAGAACAAAACCATTATCTTTTGAACTGTTACAAAAAATGAAAGCTGCAGGTTGTTTTATGCTTGCTGTTGGTTTTGAAACAGGTTCTGAGAAAACTATGAAGCTCATAAAAAAAGGTGCTACTCTTGAAGATAGTATCCGTGCAGCAGAACTTATAAAAAAAGCAGGTATTCCTTTATTTGGATTTTTCATGGTAGGTTTTCCTTGGGAAACAAAAGAAGATATTAAGCAAACTGAAAAATTCATTTTTAAGTTGAATCCTGATTTTATTGAAATACATATTGCAATGCCCTATTATGGAACGGAACTTTATCAATACTGCGTAGATTATAACACATTAAGTGATTTAGCATGGGGTAATGACTATTATGCTCCAAACACTATCGGCACAAGTAATGTGAGCCTTGATGAAGTAATAAAAATTAAAAAGCAGATGCAACTTCGTTTCCATCTGCGACCAATATATATTCTTAAAACATTGAAAAAGTGTATAACCTCTTTCACTCAATTTAAAAATTATGCACACCACGCAATTAAACTTTTAAAGAAAAATCTTTTCTGAGGTAAAAAATGAAAGTTTTATTTATTAACCCCTCTGTCGGCTATTATACACGAGCCCTTTCGAATCCGTTAGGATTGCTCTCGATAGCCACTTACGTAAAAAACAACGGACACGAAGTAAAACTGGAAGACCGTTGTGTTAACAAGGTAAATATTAATAAATTGTTAGATTCATTTAAGCCTGACATCATAGGCGTATCTCTTATGTCATCACGTGGCCTTATGGATGCTGCAAAAGTATCTAAAGCTGCAAAGGCAAAGGGAATACCTGTTGTATGGGGTGGACAAATGCCATCTTTACAGATGGAAGAGGTGTTATCACTCAACCTTGTTGATTACATTTCTTATGGTGAAGGTGAAGAAACCTGGCTTGAAATGATGAATGCTCTTGAAAAGGGAGAATCCTTCTCTGAAATTCAAGGGTTAGCATACAAGGAAAATGGAAAAACAGTGATTACTCCGTGTCGTAAGTTTGCAGACCTGCGTGATATGCCGGTGTCAGATTACACACTCATCGACCCACCAAAATATATGCAGACGTATCTCGGCTGCAAGAAGATGATGTACATATATTCTGCTAAAGGATGTCCTTGCAGATGTGCTTTTTGTTCAAATATGAATTTCCATAAAAGCACTTACAGAAAACGTCCTAATGAGTACGTAATGGAAGAAATCCGTTACCTTGTAGAAAATCATGGTGCAGATGGTTTCTTCTTCTCAGATGAGCTTTGGGTTGTAAAAAGAGATGATTTAGTTGATTTCTGCCAAAAGGTACACGAAAGTGGTCTGAAATTCCAATGGGGTATCGAACTTCGTATCGGTATGTTTGGTGAAGAAGAATATCAAATGCTTTACGATGCAGGTTGTCGATGGATATTCTTCGGAATCGAAACCGGGTCAAAGGAAATGCAAGATATTATCCACAAGAACATTGACTATTCAAAAATTGCACCTACATTTGAAATACTTAATCGGATTGGTATTACCACTATAGCTTCATTCATTATCGGGTTTCCAAATGAAACAAAAAAACAGCTAAAAGATACCGTCCGTTTGCTAAACACAATAAAAGCGAACTTGACTCCCGTATTCCATTTCACGCCAATTCCCGGAACCGAACTATATAACCAGGTAGTGGCAGATGGAACTTACAAGGCACCAAGAAAGCTTAAGGAAATGAGCAAGGTTGTGGCGACCGAGTCTCTGGGCGTTAATCTTTCAGCTGTTCCAAGCGTGGATTTGCGTGTTATCCGCAGTTGGTATTTATGGAAAAGTTTTTCCAACAAAGGTGCTTTACAGGAGCATGGCGCATTTGAATTTGCAAAAGAAACAATTCTTAATGGACTTCATTCAATTTCGCTTAAAGGTCCTGTTAGCTTTTTCATCGATGGTTTCAAGGCATTATATGAATTCCTTTATATTTTTTGGTATTCACATGCATATCCTAAAATTATTAAAGAGTATGGTTTAGATATAACCTACGATTAAACAAAAATTTGAGGTGCATAAAATGAGTAAAAAACTAATTTCTATTGTTGTTCCTAATTACAACGAAGTTGATACACTTGACGAGTTGTATGAACGCACAACAAAAGTAATGCAGACTCTCGATAAATACGATTATGAAATCGTGTTTTTTGACGATGGTTCAACAGATGGGTCAAAGAAAAAAATAGAAGAGCTTTGCAATAAGGATAAACACATAAAAGCAGTTTTTTATTCAAAGAATTTTGGTTATGCAAAGGGTACTTTCTATTGTTTTCAACAAGCAAAGGGTGATTGTGCAGTAATTTTACATGCTGACTTACAAAATCCACCTGAAGAAATTCCAAGACTTGTTGAAAAGTGGGAAACTGGTGCTCAGATTGTTTTTGGTGTTAAAAACCAAAGCAGAGAAAACAAATTTGTTTATTTTATCCGAACATTATTCTATTGGGTAATCAATAATATTTTCGGTGTCAAGATGGTTCCTCATGCTACTGAGTTCGAATTGTTTGACAAAAGTTTTATTGACATTCTGAAAAAAATCAACACAAATGAGCCTTTTCTTCGTGGACTTATTTACGAATATGGTTCATCATTTGAATATGTTTATTTCGTTCAGGATAAGAGAAAGAAAGGCAAAAGCAAGTTTACACTTTCCAAATATTACGATTTCGCCGTATGTGGTATTGTAAATGCATCAAAGATTTTACCAAGAAGAGTAATTTTCGTATCTATAATTGCTATGCTTTTAAGTATTGCAGACCTTTTCATATTCTGCTTACCTAATATTTTGACTTTACCACTTAATGATGCAATTAATGGAATAATATTAAGATTGCTTTTCATTTTTATCGGCTTGTTGTTGTTAATGGTATCATTCTGTGCAGAACACTTGATTTCAATTCCTCGAAACAATGGTGAAAAACCAATTATAATTGAAGAACGAAGAATCAACTATTAATACACTAGTGTTTGATACTCAACACAACTTGATAGAATTGTATCATAACTCGCTGTATTTTGTAAGTTACAAGATTATCACAATAGTATTACAATTATCTCAAAAAAGTAAAGAAATACATATAGGAAGAGGTCCTGAATGGTTGGTGTAATTTTAGCTGCCGGTGATGGTAAGCGCCTGAAGAACAGCAAACACGAAAATTGCTGTAAACCATTGATAAAAATTAATGAAAAAAGTCTGATAACTTATTCTCTTGATAATCTGGTGCAGTTGAATGTTCCGGAAACTTATATCGTCATTGGAAAAGAAGGAAAATTGATTAAAGAATTTCTCGGTAATGAATATAAGAACATAAAGCTTCATTATGTTTATCAACAGGAGCAAAAAGGCTTAATGAACGCTTTTGTGCAAGCACTCAAAGTCATAGATGATGATAAAGATGTAATATTGCAGTTGTCTGACGAGGTTTTCTTAGATTTAAATACCGAATCAATCAAATATGAGTTAGAAAATGAAAACTTCGATTTTTGTTGTGGTATTACCCTTGAGGATAACCCCGAAAAAATCAGGAATAATTTTTCAGTAGAATCAGATAGCGAGTCGTTACTTATAAAATGTACAGAAAAACCTAAGGTCGTCACCAACAATATAAAAGGTACAGGATTCAGCCTTTTCAGTGGTAAAACACAGAAAATCATAAAAGAAATATATGAATCTGAACCTGATAAGCTTTGTGACTTGTGTGATTCTTTCAACTACTTAATATCATCAGGTCATCGTGGTACAGTCTTTTCTGTTGCAGAAAAAGAATTTAACATTAACACTGTTACTGACTTAACAGAAGCTGAAGCTTATTTAAAATAAAATACAACAAGACAAAAAAACATCCTATGGTAATCCATAGGATGTTTTTTTGTTATATAAAAGTTTAGAACATAATTACGATAAGCTGTGAAACCAATACAACTGCAATAAGAGCAATTGGATATGTTGCAGCATAAGCAGCAGCAACATCTTCTGTACCAGCTGTTGAAATCAATGTTCCGAGAGCAGGAGTACTTGTCATACCACCTGTGATTGAACCAAGGTTATTGAGCAAGCTTAATTTAAGAACATATTTAGCAAAGAGATAGCCTGCAATCAATGGGAAGATTGTCATAACTACACCATATACGAAATACATTGGGTCAAAGTTTGCTACGAATTCTGCACCACCAGGAATACCTGCACCAACGAGGAAGAGAACGAGTCCCAATTCTCTGAAGAGCTTAAGTGTACTCTGTTTTGGCATAATGCTTATACGACCAATTCTTCCGAAATGACCAAGAATCAAACTCATAAGCAAGCAACCACCTGTAGTTGTAAGTGAGAAACAAGTTCCTGATAAACCTTCTGATGAAAGAGGGATTTTAATCTGTCCTACAATTGTACCGAGAATAGCTGCAAGGGAGAATCCTGCAATACCCATATGGTCGATTTCGAAAAGCTTAAGCTGTTTCTTTTCTTCTTTCTTTTCTTCTTTAATTACCAACTTAGCACGTTCTTCTTCCATATTAGCCTTTGTTAATTTAGGGATAATCTGAACGAAAAGAACAACGCCAACAACACCGAAGATATATGCTATACCGTGTCCAACTGAAACAAGACCAGTATATTCAGGTGCAACAGTTGCTTTTGCTGCTGAGAATGCAGGTGTTGATGTCAATGAGCCTGAAAGCAAACCAACAATCATTGCTACAAAACCGTCACGAGTTTCAATAGATGAACCGTAACCAATTGCATCACCAGCAAGTATGCAACCAATAGCAGAAAGTCCACCAACAAGGATAATCACAATACCAAGAAGAACATAAGATTTAAAGTTTTTCTTGAAGTTACCAAAGAATTTTGGACCTGCGATATATCCTACTGATGTTACAAAAAGGATAAGACCAAGAGCTTCAACTATTGTAAGTCCTGCTGAAAAATCATACGGTTTTGAAGATGCTGCAAACAAGAGTTCGCCAGTTTCATTCATATTAAAGAAGAGTGCTCCGAAAAGCAATGCAATAATAAATACGCCTGCATCACCTAACGATACGCCTTTTATAGTTATTCTACCGATAAGATAACCAAAAAGAAGAACAGCAAAAAGCACTAAAAAGAATGTGTAAGTATTACTAATTGAAATTACTCCACCTAATAATGTCATTATTTTATTTGCCTCTTTTCTTATCTTTTGTTTGTGTAATCAGGCAAAAGTTTTGGTGATACCTTATCTGTATCAATTCCTGCTTCTGCGATTTCATTTTCAAACTTTTCAATATGTTTAAGTGTAAGTTCACCTACAGTAACATTCTTTGCTTTAGCAGCAGCATTAATACCTGCACTTCTACCAAATACGATAATATCAAGCAATGAGTTACCCATAAGTCTGTTCTTACCGTGAATTCCACCAACAGCCTCACCAGCAACAAACAAGTTTTCAACATTTGTTGTCATACAGTCAGCAGTAATATCAAGACCACCATTCTGATAGTGTAATGTTGGGTAAACAAGAATTGGCTCTTTACGGATATCGATGCCGTACTTGTCGAACATTCTCCACATAGCAGGGATTCTCTTCATAATTGTGCCTTCGCCACCGATTTTTTCAATCATTGGTGTGTCAAGCCATACACCCTGTCCGTCTCCTGTATCAACACCTGTTCCTCTTTCTGAACATTCACGAATAATTGAAGCAGCAGCAACGTCACGTGTTTCAAGTGGATGCATAAATACATCACCGTTTACGTTAACAAGCTTTGCACCTAATGAACGAACTTTTTCAGTAACAAGAGCACCAAAAATCTGTTCAGGATATGCAACACCTGTTGGGTGGTACTGAAGAGTTTCAGCATAAAGAAGTTTTGCACCTACTCTGTAACCAAGAACAAGACCATCAGCAGTTGCACCATAGTGGTTTGATGTTGGGAAGCCCTGATAGTGCATACGACCTGCACCACCTGTTGCGATAATAACTGTCTTTGCCTTTGCAACGAGAAGTTCTTTTGTTTCCATATTCATAAGGACTGCACCGGCAGCGTTGCCGTTTTCATCCATAATGAGTTCGATTGCAGCTGTGAAATCAACTACAGGAATCTGACGATTGAGCACTTCGTCACGAAGAGTTCTCATGATTTCTGCACCTGAATAGTCCTTTGCAGCATGCATACGTTTACGTGATGTACCACCACCGTGAGTTGTAACCATTGTGCCGTCAGCATCCTTGTCGAATTCAACACCAAGATTGCTGAGCCACTGAATTGCTTCAGGAGCATCACAAACAAGCTTTGAAAGAAGTTCTTTCTTTGCTGCGAAATGTCCGCCACCGAAAGCGTCAACAAAGTGAATAGCTGGTGAATCGTTTGGCTTATCAGCAGCCTGAATACCACCTTCAGCCATCATTGTGTTAGCATCACCAATTCTGAGCTTTGTTACAATCATAACATCAGCGCCAGCTTCGTTTGCTTCAATAGCAGCAGATGCACCTGCTCCGCCACCACCGATAATAAGAACATCAGTTTCATAATCAGGCTTTGAAAGGTCAACGCAGTCAGCTGTAATTCGGCTGTGTGCCTGAAGCATTTCTGCTAATTCTGTTGGAACCTTGTCACCCTTATTAGCGCCGATTTTCAATACTGCAAATTCATCTTTTTTATAGTCAGGATGGAAAGTTGCAAGTAAGTCTTCTTTTTGCTGAGCTGTCATACGCTGTGGCTCTAAAGCAATATTATTTTCTCTTGCTGCTTCAACTGCTGCAATTGATTTCTGAAATTTTTCTGAATACATATTACTTTCCTCCTTACTTTTCGATTTCTCTTGTGTTATAAAGTTCTTTCATTTCTTCGATTGGCTTCTGCATAAGAGCTTCAATCAATTCATTGAAATCACCGTTTTTAATTTCTTTAACTCTGTCTTCAAGGTGACCACAACCAGGTGCTAAGTACTTACCATTAATTCTTCTTGCAAGCATAGCAACCTGTGGATGAGAAATACCAGCAGGGCATCTTGATGAACAAACACCACACATAACGCAGTCAAATGACTCTTCAGCACATTTTTCAAAGTCACCACGCTGAGCATATGCGATATACTGCATTACGTTAAGTTCCTGAGTACAGCTCTTTGTACAAGCGTTACAACCGATACAAGAATAAATTTCAGGATAAAGCTGCATCATAACTGTTTCGTTAACAGGAACAGATTCAATGTCATATACCTGCTTAACAAGTGGGAAGAAAGGCAATGTAGCGATGTACATATTGTCTTCAACCTTTGTCTGACAAGCAAGACAAGCGTGTAATTCACGGTCACCCTTTACACGGTAAATAGTAGCACAAGCACCACAGAAACCGTTACGGCAACCACAACCACGAACAAGCTGATAACCAGCATATTCCATAGCGGTCATAATTGTTAAATTTTCCGGCACTTCATATTTTTTGCCGAAAAGAAATATATTAACCATTTTTTCCATGATATTTCCTCCATTAATATTCAGCTGGGAGCTCATCTAATTCGTCGCAACGGAAAACAGGACCATCCTTGCAAACGTATTTAGCGCCAACATTACATCTTCCGCATTTACCAACTCCGCATTTCATTCTCAATTCAAGAGTTGTATAAATATTAGTCTTATCAAAACCGATTGCACAAAGACCATCTAATGTAAACTTAATCATAATTGGAGGTCCACACAAAACTGCAACCTTGTTTGTATCAAAGCCAAGTTCTTTTACATAATTTGGTACAAAGCCAACGTGTCCGTCCCAACCCTCTTGAGGATTGTCGATTGTAAGGTGAACATTAACACCTGCATCAGTTGACCATTCATTGATGATTTCCTGATAGTCGAGCAAATCGTCCTTACTTCTTGAACCGTAAACGATATCAATCTTACCGTAACGATCACGATAATGACGACAATAGTTAATTACTGAACGAAGAGGAGCTAAACCAACACCACCTGCAATAAAGAGGAGGTCTTTTCCTGCAAACACATCGTCAACAGGGAATGGATTACCATAAGGTCCTCTAATTGTAAGCTGCTGACCAACTTCTGCCTGATGTAACCATTCAGTTACGCAACCGCACTTTTTGATTGAGAACTCCATGTATTCCTCATTAGTTGGTGATGATGTGATTGAGAACATAGCCTCACCAACACCAGGAATAGAAAGCATTGCACACTGACCAGGTCTGTGGTCAAATGCTTTTTTACCGTCAGGAGTAACAACTCTGAATGTTTTTATGTCAGGAGTATCAATACGAACATCTGTAATGACACCAATTTTAGGAATTAAAGTTTCGTTTATATTATTCACTTCTGTTTCCTCCAATCTTTTTCATTACTTTTACGATATTCATTGAAATTGGACACTTTGCAAGACAACGTCCGCAACCTACACAGCTGAACATACCATCATTGTTTTCAGGGAAATACACAAGTTTGTGCATAAATCTCTGACGGAAACGTTCTTTCTGAGTAAGACGGTTATTACCATGTGCCATCTTAGTAAAGTCAGAATACATACAAGAGTCCCAGCATCTGAAACGGATAACACCGTTACCTGTATTGAAATCCTTGATGTCATAACACTGACAAGTAGGACAAACGAAAGTACAAGTACCACAACCAAGACAAGTCTGTGAAAGTTCATCCCATTCAGGAGCATTAAACAATTCGCTAGTCTTTCCACCACCAAAAGCGTCTGTCTTAAGGTCTTTAAGTGGAAGCTTATCCATAATTGCATTGATTTTTGCTTTCTGTTCAGTTACAGCAGCGTCATCACATTCTTCTGTCAAACCTGAAAGCTTATTTAAGAGTTCTTCACCCTTTTCAGTATTTGCCTTAAAGAAAATTTCTGTTTCTGTTTTCCAAGCTGAGATATCCCCTGCTGGTGCAGAAGCATCAATTCCGAAAGTCTTACAGAAGCAAGTTTCAGAAGGTCTTGTACAAGCAAGAGAAATGATAACACCATGCTGTCTTCTTGAACCATAGAAGCTATCAACAGGCTCAGTTAAAAATACACGGTCAAGAATATCAAAACTCTTTACATCACAAGCTCTTACACCGAAAATTACGAAATCTTCTGCTTCACTTCTTGTATCTTCAACCTCAATGTTTTTACCTGAAACTTTGAATTTCATCAAGTCTTCAGTCTGTGGAAAGAAAAAGTCTTTAGGGCTTCTTACTGTATTAAGAGCATTACTCCAAACTGTGCCTTCTTCCCATTTTTGATAAGCAGCACTACCATCATTCTGGTCAACAGGAAGATACAAAGCTGCATTTTTTGCAATTTCAGCAAAAACAAGGTTCATTTTATCAAGAGAACATTTACGCATCTATATCCCCCCTATCAAAAACTTCACCAGGTTCTAAGTCCTCAGTTGTATAGTCAACCAATGGAGCACGTGAGCCAACCTCAGCACCTGCCTGATAATCACCGTAGAATTCGTTCATATCCTTGATGAATTTGCGATTGAGAAGGTGTAAAGGAATATTCTGTGGACAAACTCTTGAACATTCGCCACAGTCAGTACAACGACCTGCAACGTGGAAAGCTCTGATAATGTGGAACATTTTTTCTTCAAAGCTGTTTGCAGGAGATTTATTTTCAACACCTGAATTAGGGTTGTCAAAAACACACTTTTCACAAGTACAAGCAGGACAAGCATCACGACAAGCGTTACAACGGATGCAACGTGAAAGTTCATTCTGCCAGAAAGCAAATCTTTCATCAGGAGTCATTGATTCAAGCTTTTCAACCTCGTCAAAACGGTTTGAATCAACAACTTCACCCTCGTCACCCATTAATTCATCATAAGCCACGAGCTTTTTGCTCTTACAGTTAACGCATCTTTCTGCAAGTACGTCATTTGTTGAAATCATAACAGGAGCATCCTCATAAAGAGTTGTTACTGCCATTTTTTCACCATCGAAATCGATTGATGCTATACCATCACCACAAATTTCTTTAACCTTAGCAACATCAGCCATACCTTCACAAGGAATACCAACTGCATAAACCTTTTCACGGTCAAATCTGTGCTCAGTTAACAACTGATTAAAGCTGTATGTATCACAAGGTTTAAGGAAAACAAGGATTTTGCCTTCACATTTACCTGTCTTTGCAACAAGATATTTTGAGAAATTCACACCACAGAAATCGTTGAATACGAAATTTGCTTTTAATTCTTCCTCATTGTTGAAAACAGCAGGAGTTACGTCATAGCTGAACTCACCCTTGCTCCAGCCGAGAACACAAGATACTGTTCCGTCATTGAGCAATGCAACTGCTTTATCAATCAACTGTTCGCGAGTTATTTTTTGCATCGTAAATCCTCCAATCTCTTGTTTTCACCTAAAGCAACAACCTTTTCAACAAAATCGTTCATAGTAGCTGCAAATTTTGCACCTTCAGCAGCTGAAACCCATTCAACACGAGTACGTTCTTTTTCAATGCCGAGATAATCAAGCATTGAGAAAAGAGCTGCCATTCTACGACGAGTGTAGTAGTTACCTGATGTATAGTGACAGTCACCTGGGTGACAACCACAAATGATTACACCATCAGCACCACGCTGGAATGCACGAAGTATAAACATAGGATTTACACGGCATGAGCAAGGTACACGGATAATCTTTACTTCTGCTGGATAGTTAAGACGGTTGTTACCTGCAAGGTCAGCACCTGCATAAGAACACCAGTTGCAACAAAATGCAACAATTAATGGTTTATATTCATTTACTTGCATATTGCGTCAACCTCCGCCATAATCTGTGAATTAGCAAATCCGTTAAGGTCCATAGCACCTGATGGACATGCTACTGTACAAGCACCACAACCCTGACAAACTGCAGGATTTACTGATGCAACTCTTCTAATCTTAGTTGTTCTGTCAGGCATACGGAATTCCTTATCACTATAAGTAATTGCACCGTAAGGACAAACTCTTTCACAAGATGAACAACCGTTACACATAAGTTCATTTGAATGAGCAACACATGGGTTACCTGTCAACTTATCTTTTGCAAGAAGTCCGATAACTTTTGATGCTGCTGCACCTGCCTGAGAAACTGTTTCAGGAATATCCTTAGGTCCCTGACAAGCACCTGAAAGGAACACACCTGCTGTTGGACTTTCAACAGGACGAAGTTTTGGATGAGCTTCTGTAAAGAAGTCGTTTGTA
>JAZLAH010000011.1:0-10080 GCA_045613065.1 Candidatus Fimenecus sp. | reverse complement strand
AAAAGCACCAACAGCCATACCAACTTTATTGATAAGAGTCTGCATTGCGAAGCAGATACCTTCACCACGTTCGCCTGTTTTCCATTCAAGATAGTCAACAGTATCACCAATCATAGCGTAAGTGATAATATTGTTAACACCGTGTGGGATAGCGAGAAGAACAAGACCGATAGCACAGACAACAAGCTTACATGGAGCATCGTAACCGATGAAGTACATAGCAAACATTACAACTGCACCAAGTACGTGAACACCGATATATGCCCATTTCTTTGTAAATTTCTTTGTCATCCAAGGAACGAGAATTGATGCTACAAGACCACCCGGAACAACCATAAGTGTAATGATACCATAGAGACCTTCATCTTTAAGAACATACTTTGCAAAGTAGAGACCACCTGTGTATGTGTAAACCATTCTTGCACCGCCAAGAATACCTGAAAGAACAACAAGAAGAAGTTCTTTGTTCTTAAAGAGAAGTGACAAGTTGTGGCCAAAACTTGGTGGAGTATCTGTTGATGTAAAACGTTCCTTTGTATGCTTAAAGCCATAGAAGAACATTGGGATAGCTGTTACTGTTAAAACAAGAGCACAAATGAAATATGTATATTTAAGAGTATCAGCATTAGCCTGAATAAACTCAGGTAAAACATTACCTGCTTCATCTCTGTACTTTGCAGTAACGCCACTTGTAATTACAGGAACAAAAACTGTAACAATACCTGCACCAAGAGTACAGATAAGACGAGTAATTGTAAGCATGTTACCACGAACAACTGTATCGTTTGTCATACAAGTTGAAAGTCCCCAATAAGGAACGTCAGCAATTGTATAAACAACTGACCATATTGTGTAAATAACTGCAATAATAACAAATGTTGAAACTGTTTTTGGCGGTAACGGAATGAAACAAGCAATTGTCATTATAGCAATCGGGAAAGCCATCCATTTAAGGTAAGGACGGCATTTACCCCATTTTGTTCTTGTTTTGTCAACAATTGAACCCATGATTGGGTCGTTGAACGCGTCAAAAATACGAACACCGAGCATCAAGAATGCAACAGCAGTTGCACCGTCAAGTGCACCAAAAATTCCACCTTTTTGGATACTACCAAAAAGAAGAGCATCAGTCATAAAAATTGTAATATATGATCCGATGATTGTGCAGATAAAGTTCTGACCAAAGCCTGTTACACCATAAGCAATTGCTTCTTTAGGCTGAAGACTGCTTTTGTTGTTAGGATTTGTACCATAAACCTTATGCAAAAGGTCGTTGATTTTCATAAAATCCCTCTTTCATTTTATAATGTTACAATGATACCACAACATTGAGCTATTTTCAATAACAAAATAAAAAAATATCCTCTGCAAATACAGAGGATATTCAAAATTTTAATCTTTAAGTGGAATATTATTAGCATCCTTATCAATCGAACCCGTAAGAATAAGAATTCCTTCAATTAACCCCCAGATTCCCGTTATTGTTGCACCCGCTCCACAAGATAAAAGTGTTATCAACAACTGTGCAACTGCTTTTCCTGTATAACCAAGATAAAAATTATGCACTCCTAAAGCACCAAGCAGAATGCCAAGAAGTCCTGCAACAAGTTTCGATTTTTGCTCACCTGCTATAACAGGTTGTGAAAGTGCTATTCCACAATGAGTACATATATAAGCACCTGGCATTACTCGGATACCACAATTTGGACAAAAGTTTTCCCCAGTACCAACTGCAACCCCACAATTCAAACAAGCAACCGCTTGGTCATGATGTTGATGACCACAATTTTTGCAGAACATATTTTCCTCCTAGAAATTACGAAAATAATTCAAAATAAATCCTGAAACAATTAATATCAATAAAGTTACAGAACATTTTTTGATTTTATGATTAAAGAGTCTGTCACTAAATAAAAACATAGCTACTAATATGGGAACAGAAAATAACATTGGATGTATTTTAAATGAAAGTATAAAATTTCCATTAATCATAGCAAAAAATGCTCTTGTCATCCCACAAGCCAAACAAGGAATGTCAAAAAACTTTTGTACCAAACATCCTGTTTCAAAATACCACATTCCATATATAACTGTTGCGACTAGACATAGTAACAAGACCTTATTATACAGCTTTAAGCCTTTCATATGAACAGAAAATTACTGTTTTGCTCCGTTATCAAACATTTCAAGAACTTTAACACTTGCTGCAAAACAATCTGCAAGGCACTTCTTATTAAGTGCATCAGGTGTATCCAATCTTGTATGATAGAAATCAGGAAGAGCATGGTTCAGAGCTGTAATACCTGTTGAACGCATACCTGCCTGTGCAAAAGCAGCAGAGTCAGTTGCACCACCAAGAGGAGGAACAACGCCCTTACCACAATGAATACCAAGTTCCTGACATGCTTCATAGTACAAGTCACCAACATCTTTGTCAGTTTTTACTGTAGCATTAAGGTCACGGTAGTTTACCTGCATATATTCAGATTGTGTAATTGTATCATATGAATAAACGAATGTAGGAACATCATTGAATTCTTTAGCATGTGCTTCACACCATGCTTTTGCACCACGAAGACCTGCTTCTTCAGAACCTGTAAGAACAACACCGATTTCTGTGTTTTCTAATTCAATACCTTCGTCCTTGAGAGCTTTAAGAATAGCAATACCTATATAACAACCTGAAAGATTATCGTTTGCGCCATCAACAACTCTCTTTTTGTTCCACATAAAATAAAGACCAAACCAGAATGGAACAAAAACAAGACCGATAAGACCAAGTTTTGTTGCAAGTTCAACCTCAAGTGCTCCTGCAAGTTTAGCAATAGCAATACCAACAGTATAGAAAGCACCAAGGAAACAAAGCATCATGTGAATATCAAATCCAAGATATGTAAACTTATACTTAAATGGCCATTCCCATGCCGCATCAGGATGTCCGTTAAAAATAATTCTTCGCTTTACTTCACCAGTAGGCTTTTTAAAACCTGCTGCATTATGACCAATTTTTTCTTTAAAGAATTTATCTACAGTTTTCTTATAAAGACCAAACTGCAAAACACAAAGAAGAAGTCCAATAGCAATAAATACAATTGAAAGCACAGGAACAAAGAAATATGATGCAAGAGCTAAGAAACAACAAGTAATTGTGAAATAAATCCATCCATAGAATGAACCAGGATTTTCCTTGAATTCATCAACATATACTTTGTCACAGCCCAATTGTTTCAACTGCTTTGCCATATAGTCGCAAGCTTGTTTTTCACCTTTTGAACCAGGAGCTCTTTTTTCAAACTTCTTACAAATATATGTGATTTCATCAATCATATACTGTGCTGCGGAATCCTTCTTTTCAATAATTTTCTTCAAATCCATAAATAAAATCCCCCTAAAAATTTTATACTTATAATTTAACACAATGTGCAATAAAAATCAATAAAAATTGCTCAATTATAGCGAAAAGCGTAAGGATATCCTCACGCTTTTATGTATTTATATATTATAAATTATTCGCCTTTCATTTTTGCGAAACAATCGCTACAATATACTGGTCTGTCATCCTTTGGTTCAAAAGGAATTTTTGCTTCACCACCACATGATGCACAAGTAGCTGTATGGTAAACTCTTTCACCACGATTAGCATTCTTGCGAGCAACACGACATTCCTTACAAGATTTTGGCTCGTTTACAAGTCCTTTCTCCGCATAAAATTCCTGTTCACCTGCAGTAAAAACAAATTCGTTTCCACAAACTTTACAGATGAGTGTCTTGTCTTCGTACATTTTGATAACCTCACTGATATTTTATTACCCCACACGGAATTGCACCGCAACATTAAAATGTTCAACTTTGAAAGGGCATATTATACTTATTTATTTTCTGTTAGCACGTAGCTTTTTTCTAATTCTCTGAACTGCATTATCAACAGACTTTATATTACAGTCGATAATTTCAGAAATTTCAGAATACGACGCACCCAACAATACTAACTTAAATACTTTCTGTTCTGTTTTAGACAAATTCACCTTAACAAAATCCATAATTTCATTAATCTCTTCATTGTACAAAACAGCCTCTTCAGGTGATGGATGTTGTAAAGAAAGCTTGTCATCATCAATCGAAACAAAAGAATCAACACAATTACTTACATAACTATTTGTCTTTCGTATTGCAGATAACATTTTTCTTGAATAAACCGTTGATGAGTATGTGCTGAATTTCGTACCATAAGTTTCATCAAAAGAGTAAATTGACGAAACAAACCCAATCATACCTTCCTGATACAAATCTTCAGTATCTATTCCACAAAGATTTTTAAAAGAACTTGCTTTTTTAAGGATATAATCAGAATACTTTTCAATCAACAATGATAAAGCAACACTATCTCCTGCTTTAGCACGAGAAACAAGTTCATTATCACCAATACTACCATCAAGAGAATATGTATTCAACACAGTACCTCAAAATCTATAAATAATCTTCATAAAATTATATGTATATTATTATATCACAAAAAACAATATTGTCAACCAAAATTTATGTATAGTTTACACAAAACATACAATGTAAAAACAGCCACGGGTAAACCGTGGCTGAAATTTTAAATAAAAATTTGAAACAATGCTGTTCCTGTACTTAAAATCATAATTGCAGCTAAAAATAAAGCAACAAATTTAATAATTTTTTCTCTGTTCATCAATTTATACTCCTAAAATCTTTTTAGCATCTTCTGACATTAAAGATGTTTTCTCTTCTGATTCTTTTCTTGTTTCACCACATGCAGTAATGTAAATCTTTATCTTAGGTTCAGTTCCTGATGGACGAACAATAACTTTGCTGTTATCCTCAAGTGAATATGAAAGAACATTTGATTTCGGAAGATTAATGACACCTACCTCATTTGTAACAGTGTCAATTATTTTGCTTGTTTTATAATCAGCTATTTTAACAACTTTTTTACCAGCAAATGATTCAGGTTTATTTTCACGGAGAGAATTCATAATATCTGTCATTTTCTGCATTCCGCTAGCACCTTCAAAAGCGAAATTCATAACAGTATTTAAATACATACCATATTTTTCATATATGCTATCCATAAACTGTTTTAAAGAAATTCCTTTGAGTTTATATACAGCTGCCATTTCAGCAATCATAAGTGATGCAACAACAGCATCTTTGTCCCTTGCATGAATTCCACGAAGATAGCCATATGACTCTTCCATACCTACAACAAAATTATCTTCTTTACCTTCTTTTTCAAGGTTTGTGATAAGTTCTCCAATATACTTAAAACCTGTAAGTAAATCAGCAACTTCAGCACCATAAGAACTACAAATTACTTCAATTAATGGAGTTGTTACAATTGATTTAACAACTAAAGGATTTTCAGGCAACTTATTCTGCTCTTTAAGATTAGAAAGGAGGTATTCACAAAGCATCGCACCAACTTCGTTACCGGTCATAAGAACAAACTCATCGCCATCTCTTACTGCAATACCAACACGGTCACAGTCAGGGTCAGTTGCAAGAAGCAAATCGACATCTGTACCTTTTGCAGTTTCAATAGCACACTCGAATGCCTGACGGATTTCAGGGTTAGGATATGGACATGTTGGAAAATTACCATCAGGTTTTTCCTGTTCCTTAACTACTGTCACATTTTTAATTCCTGCTTTTTTGAAAACTTTACGAACAGGCTTATTACCTGCACCATTAAGTGGTGTATAAACAACTTTTAAATCTGCTTTTTTGATTTTATCCGAATTAACAAGACATGATAAAACATTCTCGTAAAACTCATCATAAAGCCAATCTTCAATATAATCGACCATATCTTCAGCCAAAGCATCATCAAAGTTCATTGCTTTAACACCTGTAAACATATCAATATTCTGGATATAGTTATATGTTTTTTCTGCTGCCTCATCAGTCATCTGATAACCATTTGGGTCATAACACTTATAACCATTATATTTTGAAGGATTATGACTTGCTGTTATAATAATACCTGATGAACAGTTAAGTCTTCTAACTGCAAATGAAAGCATTGGAGTAGGAACAAGTTCAGGATAAATATAAACTTTGATTCCATTTGCAGCAAGAACTCCTGCCGCACTCTCGGCAAATTCTTTTGATTTAATTCTTGAATCATATGCAATTGCAACAGATGGTTCAGAAAACTCCTCATTAAGATAATCAGCAAGCCCCTGAGTTGCCTGATTGACTGTATAAACATTCATTCTGTTTGTACCTGCACCAATAACACCACGAAGTCCTGCTGTACCAAATTCAAGATTTTTATAAAAACGGTCAAGCTTTGCTTCCTCATCATCTTTAACGCTTTCAAGCTCAGGAATCAAATCTTTATCTGCTGTTGCAGATGAGAGCCACAAATCATAAAGCTTGTTTATATCGTTCATTGTTATACCTCCAAGTTTTTGCTTTTTATATTTTATATTAATTTTAATGAAATGTAAATATGATTTTATTTTTATATTGAAAATATTATGTGAAATATTGTATAATTATTATACTTGTTAGTGGAAATTTGGGATGTGATTAATTTGTTTTCTAGAATTGTTAGTCTTGGACTCTTTGGTATGGAAGCATATGAAGTAATCGTTGAGGCAGATATTTCCGGTGGATTGCCACGATTTGATATAGTTGGACTTCCTGATACGGCTGTTTCAGAAAGTAGAGAGAGAGTCCGTTCAGCTATAAAAAATACAAATCTTCAATATCCACCAAGCCGCATAACAGTTAACCTTGCTCCTGCAGACATAAAAAAAGAAGGTCCTCTTTATGACTTACCAATTTTTATAGCCCTCTTATGTGCAAACGAGCAATTAAAAGGTGTTACTAATGAAATGGCTTTTGTTGGCGAACTCGCTCTTAATGGCGAGTTAAGAAAAGTTAATGGTATATTACCAATGGTACTTTGTGCAAAGAAAAAGGGTATCAAACAGATATTTATTCCTTTTGAAAATGCAAGTGAAGGAGCCGTTGTTAAAGGAATTGAGGTCTATCCCGTTAAAAATGTCTTTCGATTATTAAAACATTTGACAGGTATGGAAACAATTACAGCAGTAACAAGAGATGAATACAAAGAATATTACAATCCTACAAATATTCCTGATTTTTCAGATGTAAGAGGTCAAGAAGAAGTTAAACGAGCATTAGAAGTTGCTGCTGCAGGTGGACATAATGTTCTAATGGTTGGTCCTCCAGGGTCAGGCAAAAGCATGCTTGCAAAAAGAATGCCATCAATTTTACCTGATATGACCTTTGATGAATCAATTGAGACAACAAACATTTACTCTATTGCAGGTGCATTACCAAGTGGAATTTCATTAATCCGTTCAAGACCTTTCCGTTCACCACACCATACAGTCTCCCCTGCTGGACTTTCAGGTGGAGGTGCAATACCACGACCAGGTGAAGTATCTTTAGCACATAATGGTGTTTTATTTCTTGACGAATTACCTGAATTCACAAGAAATACTCTTGAAGTATTACGACAACCAATTGAAGATGGTGTAATAAGCATTTCAAGAGCTGCTGCTAAATTTCAATATCCATGTTCTGTAATGATGATTTGTGCAATGAATCCGTGCCCATGTGGATATTACGGACATCCAACAAGACCATGTACTTGTTCAATTGGTGCTGCTCAACGATATTTAAATAAAGTAAGCGGTCCACTTATTGACAGACTTGATATTCATATTAACGTTCCTCCTGTTGATTTTGAAAATCTTTCAGGTAATAGTAAAGCTGAACCATCATCAGAGATAAAGAAACGAGTTGAAAAAGCACGAGAAATTCAGCATAAACGTTTTGAAGGTACAAAAATCACATGTAACGCTAAAATGGATGCAGCAAACACAAGAAAATTCTGCCAAATGTCAGAAAATGCTTTATTAATACTGAAAACCGCATTTGAAAGATTATCACTTTCAGCACGAGCATATGATAAAGTTTTAAGAATTGCAAGAACAATTGCCGACCTTGACAATTCCCCAATAATTGAAACACATCATATTACAGAAGCCATTCAATATAGAAGCTTTGACAGAAGATTTGATGAATAAACAAACAACTCCCTTGAAATCTATCAAGGGAGTTTATTTTTATAGTTTTGACTTTGTTATTTGTGGAATTTTGCCGATTATAATTGCAACAACTGTGGTGATTATAATTTCAGGAATCATATAGAATCCATTATAGATAATTGAATAAATAAGCGACAATGCATTGCCTGTAAACGTATTCATTATAGTTTGTCCCCATGAATAGAATCCATCCTGAGTAAAGAACCACTCTGCCCATGCACCATAAAGAATATATCCTGAAATAATATGAGAAACATATCTTAAGAACAACACTGTAAATGTGCCTGAAGCAAGGGATAAACTATTATTCTTAACTTTTTCTTTAAACATAGCACCAAAACCGAGCACAGTATATGCAACTATGTAATCGAAAATAAACATAAGCACAACATTTCCAATATTTCCCAAATAATTTTCTGATGCTGGCAGAATAAGACTACTAATAGTCTTTACACCTAATGCCATCTGAACAAGAGCATAAACAAATCCTGTTACAAAACCCTTTCCAATTCCGTATTTCCATCCTACAAGCACAACTGGTAACATACTAACGATTGTAACCTGACCACCAAATGGCATTTCAGGTATAATAATTTTTGCAACCAGTTCTAAAACTGTTGCAAGCGCAATCATCACTGCACTTTCCACAAGCCAATATAGCTTTTTCTTCATTCTCTTTTACCTCCAAATAAAAAATTCAGCCAAGGAATACCGCAAGGCTGAATGAAAAATTTCCTACGCCGGCATTATCCGTATCAGGTTCAATGGTCAGAGGTAGATTAACCTCAATCTCAGCCGACTTACCGTCAGCACCCATATACTATATTTACTTGGCTATCTACATTATACACCCGACAAACTAATTGTCAAGCAAAAAATGTTTTAATGAAGAATATCTCAACTGAGTTTTATTGTTTTCAATCATACTATTAAGACATCCTGTTGTACCAACAAGAATAAGTAATTTTTTTGCTCTTGTAACTGCTGTATATAAAAGATTTCTGTAACATAAACGATTATTCACCGAAATTACAGGCATAATGACAGCATCGAACTCACTACCTTGGCTTTTATGGACAGTTACTGCATATGCCAACTCAATTTCCTGCAATTGTTCTTTCGAATAAGTTGCTCTTTTACCTGCAAAATCAATTATTACAGCATCACGACGCATATCAATACATTCAATAAAGCCAATATCTCCGTTGAATATTCCGTCACCCTCATCATCACTAGACTCCCAATGAATATTATAATTATTACGAGTCTGCATAACTTTATCACCTTCACGAAAAAGACGATAACCAGTATTATATTCCTTTTTATCCTGAGATGGTGGATTTATTGCTTCTTGTAACACTACATTAAGGTTATATGTTCCTGTATCACCCTTTTTTGACAGACAAAGCACCTGAATCTGTGTCCAAGGGTCGAACGAATATGCATTTGGTAGTCTTGTTGTAGAAAGTTCTTTGACAGTACGAACGGCATCTAATGGAAAACCTCTTTGTAAAAAATAAAAATCTCCGTCTTTATTATCAGTCCGAATTTTCTCTCCGTTAACAATTGAATGAGCATTTTTAACAATGTTACTTTCCATAGATTGACGAAAAATTTCTTTCAACTGAACAACAGGAATCAGACCACTTTCAATTAAATCTTTTAAAACATTTCCCGGACTTACTGACGGAAGCTGGTCACTATCACCCACCATTATCAGTCGACATCCAAACGGAAGTGCATCAAGAAGACTTGAGAAAAGGAAAATATCAACCATTGACATTTCATCAATTATAAGTGCCTGACAGTCAAGAGGATTACGGAGATTTCGTTTGAAAACAGGTTTATCTCCCTCACCCCATTCAACCTCCAAAAGTCTGTGAATTGTTGTTGCAGTACATCCCGTTGTTTCTGTCATTCTTTGCGCAGCTCGACCTGTTGGCGCACAAAGTGCTATATCAAGAAAATC
>JAZLAH010000010.1:0-39929 GCA_045613065.1 Candidatus Fimenecus sp. | reverse complement strand
CCACCAACATCTATGCAAAAATGTATTGATTTAATTGAAAATATATCCGAATTACACCAATTAAAAGAACTCTTATCAAAAGCTTATGACGAAAATAAATGGGTAATCCATTTTGGATTGTAATTGTAGGGGCTGACGACCCCGGCAGCCCGAAATGAAATAAATTAAAATAAAAAGGTGGTGCTGACCAATGGCAAAAATTAATAAACTCCCAAAGCATATGGCTGATTTAATTGCAGCAGGTGAGGTGGTTGAAAGACCCGCATCTGTTGTAAAAGAACTTATGGAAAACGGCGTTGATGCCGGTGCTACTTCCATTACAGTTGAAATTCAGCACGGTGGAATTTCCTATATCCGTATTACTGATGACGGTAGTGGTATAGAGCGTGACGATGTTAAAACAGCATTTGTAAGTCACGCCACAAGTAAAATTAAAACAGCCGAAGATTTAAATACAATTCTCACTCTCGGTTTTCGTGGCGAAGCTTTGCCATCTATTGCAGCAGTTTCAAAGGTTAATATGATTACAAAAACTGCAACAGAAGAAATGGGCACAAGCCTTACTATTGAAGGTGGAATCATAACTGATTTCTCTGATGCAGGTTGTGCAGTTGGAACAACTATGATTGTCCGTGAACTTTTCTACAACACTCCTGCACGAATGAAATTCCTTAAAAAAGATGTTAGTGAGGGCAATTATGTAGCAGCAGCTGTTGAAAAACTTGCTCTTTCTCATCCTGAAATAAGTATCCGATTTATCCGTGACGGTAAACAGGTATTTACAACAAATGGTGACGGAAATTTACAGAATGTGTGTTTCTCTGCATTTGGTAAAGATTTTTCAAACGGTCTTTTGAATGTTGATTCTGCTGTTGGAAATGTTTCTGTAAATGGTCTTGTAACTCCACCATTCAATTGTCGTGGCTCTCGTGGTATGCAGTATTTCTTTGTCAACGGTAGAAGTGTAAAGAATACAACAATTATGGCAGCATTTGAAAGTGCTTACAAAAATAGTGTAATGGTTGGCAAATTCCCCGGTGGTGTGCTTTTTATAACATTACCACCTGAACTTGTTGATGTTAATGTTCATCCTTCAAAAATTGAAGTTCGCTTTTCTGATGAAAGAACAATCTTTGATGCGGTTTATCACGCTGTAAAAACAGCACTTAACGAAAGCACATCAATTAAACAGGTTCATTTACCTGAAAAGAAGCCAACCTTCAATGACTTTATTATAAAGCCTCAACAGGATTTTAAACAGACAACTGTTCAGGAAAATATAGCATTCACAGAAAAGGTATTAAAGCCACTTTCTTCAATGCCTATGGTAAGTGATGTTAAAACAGACTATTCAGCGGAAATTGATGATGACCCGTTTAATATTGAATTCCCGATTGTAAAACCTGAAAAACAGAAGGTTGCAGAACCTGTAATTCCTTTTGAAACAACAGAAGAAAAACAAGAAAATGAAATTCGCCTTATTGGTGAGGCATATAAAACATATATCTTAATTGAACTGAATGGTACTCTTTGTGTAATCGATAAACACGCTGCACATGAGAGGATCCTCTTCAATAAACTTAAATCAGATGGCAAAAATGGTGGAAGTCAGATTCTTTTAGCACCTGTTACAGTAACTCTTGGTAAAGAAGAATATTCAGCTGTAACAGAAAATCTTGAAACCATCAAAAAAGCAGGATTTGATATTGAGGACTTTGGTGACGGAACGGTTATTGTACGTAGTTGTCCTATGGATTTGGAAAATTGTGAAATAATTCCTCTCATAGGTGAAATTGCAGAATATATAATCAAAAATCGTCGTGATATTACAAACGAACATCTTGATTGGATATATCATAATGTTGCATGTCGAAGTGCAATAAAAGCCGGTGATGAAAGTTCTGATTTGGAACTTTTAGCCCTTGCAAAACAGGTTGTTGAAGATAATGAAGTACGCTTCTGTCCTCATGGTAGACCTGTTATGATAGAACTTTCAAAATACGAACTTGAAAAACAATTTGGCAGGGTGTAATTTATGAAAAAAATTCCCGTAATTGCAGTTGTAGGTCCAACAGCTTCTGGAAAAACATCTTTGTCAATTAATATTGCAAAAGAATTTTCAGGACAAGTTGTTTCAGCCGATTCAATGCAAATTTACGAAAAAATGGATATAGCAACGGCAAAACCGACAATGGATGAAATGCAGGGAATAAAGCATCACCTTATCGGTTTTCAGCCAGTAGATAAAAAATTCAGCGTTGCAGAATATGTGGAACTTGCTAATGAATGTATCGAAAAAATACATAATGAAGGTAATATTCCCGTAATAGCAGGTGGTACAGGTCTTTATATTGACTCACTTTTGCAAAATATTCAGTTTTCAAAAGAAGAAAACAATACTGATATTCGTAAGGAATTAACAGAACTTTTTGATGAAAAAGGTGCTGAATATATGCTCGAATCTTTACGTGAAATCGACCCTGAAACTGCAGATAGATTGCATCTTAAGGATAAGAGTAGAATTATTCGTGCTCTTGAAATTTATAAATTGACAGGAAAGACAATGACAGAACAAAAAATTCTTTCCCGTGAAGAAGAGTCTCCTTATGATGTACTTTATATAGGCATAAATTATCGTGACCGTGATGTTCTTTATGACAGAATTAATCGTCGTGTTGATATTATGCTTCAAAACGGTCTTTTAGATGAAGCAAAGGATTTTTACAATACATCTTCTGATACAACTGCTTGTCAGGCAATAGGATACAAGGAATTATCACCTTATTTTACAGGTGAAAAGGAACTTGCAGATTGTATTGAAAAGCTGAAACAGGAAACAAGACGTTATGCAAAGCGTCAGCTTACATGGTTTAGAAAAAATGAGAATATAAACTGGATATATCCTGACGATTACGAAAACGAAACAGAAATGTACAGTTCAGTTTATGAGATAATCAATGAATTTTTAGGAGGTAAACAATAGTGAAATTCAAATTGGATAAGTTAAATAAAAGCCAGATAAAATATATTGTTTATTCCCTTATAGGTATTTTTATTATCGGTTATTTCATTCATCAGGTTGTCCAGATGAATTCAGTACCATATAAAACTGAAATTGCTCTTAATCGTGATATGCAGAGTGTTATTAAAACAGAAGCATTTATTGTGAGAGATGAAGTGTACATAACAACTGATAATTCAGGTGGAACTGTTGTTTCTATCGCTGAAGACGGCAAAAGGGTTTCAAGTGGTGATAATGTAGCAGTTGTATTTCCAAGTTCAAAAAGTGCTGCATCATATGTGCGTATTAACGAACTTGAAAAAGAAATTGAATATTACAGTCAGCTTAAGAATCGTGTTGGTATCGGTACAAATGCGCCATCTTCTTATAGTAAACTTATTGATGATGCTTGTATTAACTTTATCACAACATCAAGAGAAACAATAGGAAGCGATTTTGATGATGCTTTGACAGATTTGCGTGATGCAATCACAGCTCGTCAGTTGGCAGTAGGTACGGAACTTTCTGTTGATGCCAAACTTGCTGAGTTACAAGCTGAACTTATTTCTATAAACAATGGTGCAGTTGAATATAAGACAATTTCATCACCAAAATCAGGATATTATATCGGTTCTGTTGATGGATATGAAAAAACAGTTGATTACGGTAAAGTTACTTCGTTAAATTGCAAAGACATTGAGTCACTTTTAAAAGCAAAAAAACAAAAAACTCCTGCAAATGTTATGGGAAAGCTTGTTGATGAATTTGACTGGTACTTTGTATGTACAGTGCCATATAACGAATCAGGAAAAATTGAAGTCGGTAAATCAGTCAAAGTAAATATTCCGAATACTGCTGTTGGTACAATTAATTGTACTGTTATGCATAAAGGTGACAAAGAAGATGACAGCGTGGCTGTTGTGATAAAATGTAACCTTATGAACAGAAACCTTGCAAATTTGAGAATTCACGAAATTGAAATTATTGTTGACGATTATGTTGGAATTAAAATTAATAATGACGCAATCCGTGAGGTTGATGGTGAAAAAGGTGTTTATGTACAAAGAGGTAATATTATCCAGTTTAGAAAAATAAACATCATTTATTCTGCTGAGGATTATTCTGTTGTTGAGTCTGTTGCAGATTCAGCATATTTACAACAATATGATTCAGTTATAACACAGGGGGTGGACTTGTATGATGGAAAAGTCATATCTTGAAAAACGTAAAGCAGATATTCAGTATAACCTTGACGTAATCAATGAAAAGATTGCTGAAAGTGCAATAAAAAGTGGAAGAAAACCTGAAGATGTTCAACTTATGGCGGTTACAAAGACAGTTGACCCGATTTTTATAAATTATGCCCTTGATTACGGTGTTAAGCTTATCGGTGAAAATCGTGTTCAGGAAATGATTCGTAAAAAGCCTGATTTGCACCTCCAAGGAGTTGATAAACACCTTATCGGTCATCTTCAGACT
Source organism: Candidatus Fimenecus sp. (assembly GCA_045613065.1). Taxonomy (GTDB): domain Bacteria; phylum Bacillota; class Clostridia; order Oscillospirales; family Acutalibacteraceae; genus Fimenecus. The sequence continues at coordinate 35,449 of JAZLAH010000010.1, read as the reverse complement.
AATAAAGCAGGACAGATTGTTGGTGAAGTCGACATGATTCAATCTGTTGATTCTTTGAAAATAGCAAAGGAAATAGGTAAACAATCTGCTAAAAAAGGTATTGTTACAGATGTTCTTCTTGAAATAAATGTTGGTGCAGAAGAAAGTAAAACAGGTTTTTCAACTTCTGAATTTTTTGAAAACCTGTATGAAATATCCGAAATTTCCAATATTCAGGTAAAAGGATTGATGACAGTACCACCGATATGTGAAAATAATGTGGAACTTTGTAAATTTTTTGAAAATATGTTTAATATCTATGTTGACATAAAGGCAAAAAAGTTAGATAATATTACTATGAATATTCTGTCGATGGGTATGTCGGGAGATTATGAACAAGCAATTTTATGTGGGTCAAATCTTGTAAGAATTGGTTCTTCAATTTTTGGTCTAAGAATATATTAATAGGAGGATTTTTCAAAATGAGTTTTTTAGACAAAATTAAGAATATCGTTAACGTAGATGAGGATGGATACTATCCTGACGATGATGTCGATACAGGTGCTTTTATGGGTTCTGATAGTTTCGATGACCAGGAAGAAAGAGTTGCAAAACCTCAACGTAGAATCCAGAGAAACACAGAAGATAAGGTTGTTAATATTCACACAACAGCACAGCTTCAAGTTGTTCTTGCAAAACCTGAAAAATTTGAAGAGGTTCGTGGTATTGCTGACAATCTTAACGAAAAGAGAACAGTTGTTTTAAACCTTGAATCAGTAAGCAAGGATGTTGCTCGTCGTCTTATCGACTTCTTGACAGGCGTTGCTTATGCTAACAATGGTCAGATTAAGCGTGTTGCTAACAGCACATTCATCATCACTCCATATAACGTTGATGTTATGGGTGACTTACTTGACGAACTTGAAAATAACGGAATGTTCTTTTAATTAATTGAAGATATTTTACAAAATTTAGTATTGCTGTATGGCAGAATGGGAAGGATATAAATGCTTACACCTGATAGAATTAGAGAAAAAACTTTTCAGACAACAGGACGTGGCTCATATCGTGCAGAAGATGTTGACCGCTTTTTGAGTGAAGTTGCTGTTTCTTATGAACAGATGTTTAAAGAAAATACAGATTTAATTAAGAAAATCAGTATTTTAGCTAAAAAAGTTGAAGAATATCGTGCTGATGAGGATAGTCTTAAAATGGCACTTCTTAATGCACAAAAACTTGCTGATAAAATCGTAGCAGAGGCGAAGGAAACTGCTGCTAATGAAGTGGCTTCTGTAAAATCTGAAACAGATAAACTTCGTGCTGAAGCTGCATCTGATGCTGCTGCACTTGAGTTGAATGCAAAGAATGAATCAGAAAGCCTTCTTGCAAATTCAAAGAAAGAAGCAGATGAGATTCTTGCGACTGCAAAAGCAGAAGCTGAAAGAGTTGTTAATGAAGCTAATGCAACATCAAAGGAAATCCTTGGTGGAATTAACCGTAAGGTTACAAAGGAAAGTCTTGTATTAGAAATGATGCAGAAAGAATCAACAATGTTTAAACAGAGACTTGTTTCAATGTATAAGGAACATATCAATCTTATCAATAAGCTTCCTGAGTTTGTTGATGAAAAACTCGATAGAGAAGAAGCTGAAGCAGAAGTTTTAGAAGAAAATGTAAACGAAGAAGTTTCTGTTGTTGAAGAAACTCCTGTTGTTGAATCTGTTCAGGAAGAAAATATTGTAGTAATTGATGATACTGTTGAAGACGTTGTTGTTGATGTAGCAGAAGAAGTCGTTGTAGAAAAAGTTGCAGAAGAGGTAGTAGAAGAACCAGTCGTAATTGAGAAACCAAGCTTTGCTTTTGACATTTCAAAGATTGATTTTTCTGATGCCGAGGAAGAATTTCCAGCACCAGTTTCAAACTATGATGACTTGCAAATAATTGAAGATAATACTGAAGAATCAAGTTTTGATGATGACGATGATTCACAGGCTATGTCATTTAAAAATTTCTTTAAGAAAAAATAAAATAGACGAGGTATTTTAATGCTCCAAGTAATTACTTTAATAATCATTGCATTGTTAGTTGCAATTGACCAATTCATAAAATTACTTGTTATTGAACATCTCGAACCGATAGGCAGCCTTACTTTAATAGACGGCTTTATTCAGTTGAATTATGCCGAGAATACAGGGGCTGCTTTTGGTTCTTTTAGTGGAAAAACATCTCTTTTATCACTTTTTACATTTGTAATTATTGTTGTAGGTATAATTTATCTGATGGTAAAGAAACGTAAGGTTGACGCAGAATATGTGTGCATCACATTGATTTTAGCAGGTGGCTTGGGTAATCTTGTTGACCGTGTCTTTCGTGGATATGTAGTGGATTATATTGAACCACTGTTTATAGATTTCGCTATATTTAATTTTGCTGATATTCTTGTTACATGTAGTTGTATTGCATTGGTAATTTGGTTGCTTTATGATATATACAGAGAAGGTAAAAGAGAAAAAGGAAGAAATGATGAGTGAAGTTATAATTGATGTCCCTCAGGAATTTGAAGGGGAGAGAATAGATAAATTTTTATCTGTCCTTGTTGAAAGTACTTCAAGAAATGCTATTCAGAAACTTATTGAAAGTGAAAAGGTTTTAGTCAACGGAAAGGCTGTAAATAAAAAATATAAAGTAAGTACTGATGACGAAATCGTCATGTTGCCTGGTGAATTGAAACCACTTGATGCACAACCTGAAAATATTCCTTTGGATATAGTTTATGAAGACGAACATCTTCTTGTTGTTAATAAACCAAGAGGTATGGTAGTTCATCCTGCTCCGGGGAATTATAGTGGAACTCTTGTGAATGCATTGCTTTATCATTGTAAGGACTCACTTTCAGGGATAAATGGTATTCTTCGTCCCGGAATTGTTCATCGAATTGATAAGGATACAAGTGGCTTGTTGATTGTTGCAAAAAATGATAAAGCACATATGGGACTTGCAGAACAGATTAAAGAGCATAGTTTTACTCGTGAATATAACGCTGTAATTGTTGGTCACTTAAAGGACTCTGTTGGAAGTGTAAATGCCCCGATTGGACGAAATCCAAAGGACAGAAAGAAAATGTGTGTTACACAAACCAATTCAAAAGTTGCTGTGACACATTATTCTGTTATTGAGTATTATGAGGGCTATTCACACATTTCATTAAAACTTGAAACAGGACGAACACATCAAATTCGTGTTCATATGGCTCATTTAGGGCACCCTGTTGCAGGTGATTTAGTGTATGGGAATGATAAAAAAAGTGCTTACCTTAATGGTCAGTGCTTACATGCAATAAAAATTGGTTTTGTTCATCCAATCAGTGGTGAATATCTTGAGTTTACATCCGATTTACCTGATTATTTTAAAGGCTTTTTAAGTAAACTTAAAGTCACCTCAGGAGGTGTTTAGGAATGGAAAAAAAAGATTTATCAAATTGGCTTGTTGTGTCAGATATTGACGGTACGCTCAATAACAAATTTAGACAGTTGCCAAAAAGAAACTATGAAGCAATCTGTCGTTTTGTAAACGAGTATAATGGCCATTTCACGTTGGCATCAGGTAGAAATGTTCAGTCAATGCGTAAACATTATGAGAGATTACCAATAAAAGGTACTCCGGCTGTTGTTTTGAATGGTGCAGGTGTTTATGATTACTCGCAGGAAAAAATGCTTCATTTTGATGCTATCAACGACCATGCAATGGACTTGGTTTTTGAAATATATAAAAGATTTCCGTTGGTTGAAATTGAAATCTTAACCGACAAAATGATATATACACTCAATTCCAGAATTTTTGCAAAAGTAATGGTACTTGCGGATAAGCTACATTACAAAAACTGCAAACATCCTGATGAAATCCCAAGAGAAAATTGGGGTAAGGTAATATTCCTTGGTATGCCAGATTTGATTACGAGAATTAGAAAGTATGTTGATACATTAACTGATACACGAGCAAACTTTATGTCGAGTTCAATTTCATCTTTTGAGATGCTTAATGAAGGCGTACATAAAGGTTCGGCACTTATGAAAATTGCTGATATGTATAATATTGAGCAAAAACAAACTGCTGCTATCGGTGACTATTTCAATGACTACGATATGTTAAAAACAGTTGGACTTCCAGCATGTTGTGGACAAGCACCAAAGGCAATGCATGAAATTGCAAAATTCCATGCTTGTCATTGCAATAATGGTGCAGTTGCAGACTTGCTTGATTATATAATGGACGATTACAAAGATTAATAAAAATAGGGGGAGTAAAAATGAACGCTTCTTTGAAAAAGGAACTTGAAATTTTTGCAACAAAAGAAAGACTTCTCTTGTTAGAAGGTATTTACAATGCTAAGGCAGGACATCCAGGTGGTTCACTTTCAATAGCTGAACTTATGGCATATCTTTACAATGTAGAGATGAAAGTTGACCCAGCAAACCCAAAATGGGAGGACAGAGATCGCTTTGTGCTTTCAAAAGGTCACGCAGCACCTGCACTTTATGCAGCACTTGCTCTTAAAGGCTTTTTCCCAACAGAGGATATGAAAACACTTCGTAAAGCAGATTCATACCTTCAGGGACATCCAAGTATGAAATGTGTACCTGGTGTTGATATGAGTACAGGTTCACTCGGTCAGGGTATTTCAACGGCAGTTGGTATGGCTCTTGCTGCAAAATATGATAAAAAAGATACAAGAGTTTATACAATTCTTGGTGACGGTGAAATTGAAGAAGGTCAGGTTTGGGAAGCAGCAATGTTTGCAAGTGCAAAGAAACTTGATAACCTTGTAGTAATTGTTGACAACAACAATCTTCAGATTGATGGCAGTAACGAAGAAGTTAACTCACCATATCCAATTCCTGAAAAGTTCGTTGCTTTTGGTTTCAATACAATTGAAATCGATGGTAATAACTTTGATGAAATCGAAGAAGCTTTCGCAAAGGCAAAGGAAACAAAGGGTGTTCCAACAGCAATTATTGCAAAGACTGTTAAGGGTAAAGGCGTTTCTTATATGGAAAATCAGGTTAACTGGCATGGTGCAGCACCTAATGAAGAGCTCTACAATACAGCAGTAGAAGAACTTACTGCAAAACTTAATGAATTGGAGGCAGCAAAATGAGTGAAGTAATCAAAACAGCAACAAGAGATGCTTATGGTAAAGCACTTGTTGAATTAGGAAATACAGATGCTAAAGTTCTTGTTCTTGATGCAGACCTTGCTGCTGCTACAAAGACAGGAATGTTTAAGAAAGAACATCCAGAAAAGTTTATCGATTGTGGTATTGCAGAAGGTAATATGATGGGTATTGCTGCAGGTCTTGCAGCATCAGGATATACAGTATTTGCATCATCATTTGCAATGTTTGCAGCTGGTCGTGCTTTTGAACAGGTAAGAAACTCAATCGGTTATCCTCACCTCAATGTTAAAATCGGTGCAACTCACGCTGGTATTTCAGTTGGCGAAGATGGTGCAAGCCATCAGTGTTGTGAAGATATCGGTCTTATGAGAACAATCCCAGGCATGGTTATTCTTAACCCTGCTGATGACGTTGAAGCAAGACTTTGCGTTATGGCAGCAGCAGAGCATGATGGTCCTGTTTATATGCGATTTGGTCGTCTTGCAGTGCCAAGAGTATTTGACGAAAACTATAAGTTTGAAATCGGTAAGGGTACAGTTCTTAAAGAAGGTGACGATGTAACAATCATTGCAACAGGTCTTATGGTTAATGAAGCACTTATGGCTTATGAAGAACTCAAGGCAGAAGGTATTTCAGCAAGAGTTGTTAATATGGCAACAATCAAACCTATTGACCGTGATATTATCATTGAAAGTGCAAAGAAAACAGGTGTAATTGTAACTGCAGAAGAACACAATGTTATCGGTGGTCTTGGTTCAGCAGTTGCAGAGGTTGTTTGTGAAACAGTTCCTGTTCCTGTACTTCGTGTAGGTGTTGAGGATACATTCGGTAAATCGGGTCCTGCTGTTCAGCTTCTCCATGAATATGGACTTGACGCAGCAAATATCGTTGCAAAATGCAAAGCAGCAGTAGAACTTAAGAAATAAACAATAAAAGGTCTGCTTAATTGCAGACCTTTTTAATTTCATATTCTCTTTTCTTTAATTCCTCAATCAATGTTTTATTATCAGTAATTTCTTTGTTAAACAAAATCCCACCGGAGCCTAAATCTCCAATTTCGTGATAATCCGAACCCGATGTGACCATAAGGTCATATTTTTTTGCCCACATTTCTGCGATATCATTACTTGAATTGTGTCTTGGATTACCATTGAAAATTTCAACACCGTCAAGATACTTTGGATTTGTAACTTTCATACCAACTCTGAATGGATGTGCTTGGAAAACAAGAAGATTATTTTCTTTAGCCAATTCATAGAATGTTCTACTATTCATATTAAGCAAATCAGGATGTGAGCATAAAAAATCTTCCGTAATTCCGTAAACAAGATAGTCGTTTTCACCCTCGCTTGTTCGAAAACGAAGCTCCATTCCCAAAAGTACAGGTATTCTTCCGTTTGCAGTTTTCTTAGCTGCCTTATAACCACGAAGGAAAAAGTCAACTTTCTTTTTCCATGGCAAAAGATCTCTGCCATATTTCATAAATGTTGACGGACTCATATGGTCAGTAATAACTATTCCATCATATCCTGCTTTTATATATTCTTCAACTGCAATTTCTGCAAGAACTTCAGCACAGTTGCTGGTGTTCTTTGTGTGAAAATGCATTTCATATAAGTATTTTTTCAAAATTATTCCTCAATTCTGTTGAAAATTGTCCTGTATGAGTATTATATACTGATTTATTGTCAAAGTCGATATTTTTTTTACCTTTTTTATTAGAAATTTCTATTTGAAAAATGTCATCATTTGTATTATTATATATAATAGATTAATTTGTACATATATTCGGAGGAATGTTATGAATTGCGATTGTAATAAAAATGATTTTTCACTTCTTGAACCTTGTTTGCAAAAATATGCAACAGTTCCTGGAAGTCTTATAACAATCTTACAGAATGCACAGGAAATTTATGGATATTTGCCAGTTGATGTGATTTTACATATTTCACAGAGAACAGGAATCAAAGTAACAAAAATTATGGGTGTTGCAACTTTTTATTCACAGTTTAGATTAGAACCTGTTGGTAAGTATCTTATTATGCTTTGTCAGGGAACAGCTTGTCATGTTAATGGCTCATTACAGATTGAAAAGGTAATCAACGAATACCTTGGAATCAAAGACGGCGAAACAACAGAAGACGGACTTTTCACACTTAAAAATGTGGCTTGTCTTGGTTGTTGCAGTCTTTCACCTGTAATGATGATAAATGACGATACTTATGGTTCATTAACTCCTGAAAAAGCGGTTTCTATTTTTAAGGAATTACAGGAAAAGGCAGGGGAGGAAGAATAATGAAAATAGCAGTCGGACAGGGTAGCTGTGGTATTGCTGCAGGTGCTCAAAAAGCTTATGATGTTTTGAATTCCAAACTTGATTTATCTAATAATCAGTTAACTGTAACAGGTTGTATAGGTATGTGTTACCTTGAACCTATTGTCGACGTCTATGCTGATGACGGACTTCATCGTTTTGTTAAAGTTAACGATGAAATTGCAGAAAAAATCGCAACAGCAATTAATAATAACGACTTATCATCAGTAAAAGAATTTGAAATCTCTGAGGATGATAAACAATTTTTAGACAAACAGACAAGAATTGCACTTCGTCATTGTGGTGTTATCAATCCTGAAATTATCGAAGATTACACAAATGATGATGGATATAAAGCACTTAATAAAGTCCTCACATCAATGTCACCTGAAGATGTAATTGAAGAAATCAAGACTTCAGGTCTTGCAGGTCGTGGTGGTGCAGGTTTCCCAACATGGTTTAAGTGGAATGCTGCTCGTCAATCAACAGGTGAAAAGAAATATCTTATCTGTAATGCTGACGAAGGTGACCCAGGTGCATTTATGGATAGAGCAGTTATCGAGGGTGACCCACATAACCTTATTGAAGGTATGTTAATTGGTGCTTATGCTATAGGAGCTTGTGAAGCAATCGTTTATGTTCGTGCTGAATATCCTCTTGCAATCCGTAGACTTCAGAATGCTATTGACCAGGCAAAGAAAATGGGTTATATCGGTCAGAATATTATGGGAACAGATTTCTCTTGCGATTTTAGAATCAAAGCAGGTGCAGGTGCATTCGTATGTGGTGAAGAAACTGCACTTATCGAATCTCTTGAGGGTTCTCGTGGTATGCCTCGTCTTAAGCCTCCATTTCCTGCACAGTCAGGCTACTGGCACAAACCATCAAATATCAACAACGTTGAAACATTTGCAAATGTCAGCTGGATTATTTTAAATGGTGGTAACGCTTTCTCAGCAATGGGAACAGAAAACAGCAAGGGAACAAAGGTTTTTGCTCTTACAGGTAAAATCAAACGTGGTGGACTTGTTGAAATTCCGATGGGTAAAACACTTCGTGATGTTATCTTTGATATCGGTGGCGGAATCAAGAATGATAAAAACTTCAAAGCAGTACAGATGGGTGGACCATCAGGTGGTTGTATTCCTGCAGAATTACTTGATACTGTAATTGATTATAAAGCATTATCTGCAACAGGTGCAATTATGGGTTCAGGTGGTATGGTTGTTATGGACGACAGCACTTGTATGGTGGAAATGGCTCGTTTCTTCCTTGACTTTACTGCAAAAGAATCTTGTGGTAAGTGTGTTCATTGTCGTCTTGGTACAAAGCGAATGCTTGAAATTCTTACAAGAATTACTGAGGGTAATGGTAAAGAAGACGATATTGAACTTCTCGAAGAGCTTTGCCTTGCAATTAAAGACGGTGCTTTGTGTGGTCTTGGACAGACAGCACCAAACCCTGTGCTTACAACACTTAAATACTTTAAAAACGAATATGTTGAACATATAGTTGATAAAAAATGTGCTGCACATGAATGCACAAATCTTCTTAAATATGAAATTAATGCTGATTTGTGCCATGGATGTACTCTTTGTTCAAAGAAGTGTCCTGTAAACGCTATCAGCGGTACAGTTAAAAACCCACACATTATTGATATGGATAAATGTATCAAGTGCGGTAATTGTAAATCAGTATGTAAATTCAATGCTGTGGAGGTGAAATAATTGAGTATTACAATAACAATTGACGGTAAAAAGATAATAACTGAAGAGGGTATGACAATACTCAATGTTGCTTCACAGAATGGTATTAAAATCCCCAATCTCTGTTATGACGGTCGAGTAGAGCTTTACGGTGCTTGCGGACTTTGTACTGTTGAAGTTGAGGGTATTCCTAAGCTTCTTCGTGCTTGTTCAACAAGAGTTAGTGATGGTATGGTTGTACATACACAGACAGAAAGAGTTAAGGCATCACGTAAAGTTGCTCTTGAACTTTTACTTTCTGACCATACAGGTGATTGCGTTGCACCTTGCAGTAAGGCTTGTCCTGCTGGTACAGATTGTCAGGGATATGTTGGTCTTATTGCAAATGGTGAATATACCGAAGCAGTTAAGCTTATTAAGGAAAAATTGCCTTTGCCTGCTTCAATCGGTAGAATCTGTCCTCATCCTTGTGAGAAAAAGTGTCGCAGACAGTATGTTGATGAACCAATTTCAATAGCATTCCTTAAAAGCTTTGTTGCAGATATGGATTTGCTTGGTGATGCATATATTCCGGAAATTCAACCTGATACAAACAAAAAGATTGCGATTATCGGTGGTGGTCCTGCAGGTCTTACATCAGCATATTTCCTTCGTAAACAGGGACATAGAGTAACAGTTTTTGAACAGATGCCACAAATGGGTGGTATGCTTCGTTACGGTATTCCTGAATACAGACTTCCTAAAGCAGTTCTCGATAAAGAAATCAAGCTTATCGAGGATATGGGAGTTGAACTTAAAAACAGTGTAAATATCGGTAAGGATATTTCATTTGATGAAATCAAAAATGAATTTGATGCAACACTTGTAGCAATCGGTGCTTGGAACAGCAGTAAAATGCGAGTTCAGGGTGAAGATTTGGACGGTGTATGGGGTGGTATCGACTTCCTTCGTGAGGTTGCCCTTGGAAACAAACCTGAAATCGGTAAGAATGTTGCTGTCTGTGGTGGCGGTAATACAGCTATGGATGCTTGTCGTGTAGCAGTTCGTCTTGGAGCAGAAAACGTATATATCATTTATCGTCGTACAAAGGACGAAATGCCTGCTGATCCTCAGGAAATCCTTGAATCAGAAGAAGAGGGCGTTATTTACAAGTATCTTACAAATCCTATTGAATTTACAGGTGATAACGGAAAACTCAATGGTGTTATTCTTCAAAAAATGATGTTGGGTGAGCCTGACGAAAGTGGTCGTCGTAGTCCTGTTGCAATCGAGGGTGAAACAGAAGAAATTGCACTTGATTCTGTAATTATGGCAATCGGTCAGTATCCAAACCTTAACGGATTTGAAAGTCTTGAAGCAACTCGTAAAAATACAATTTCAGCAGATGAAAGCAGATTCACAACATCACTTGATGGTGTATTTGCAGTAGGCGATGCAACTAATAAGGGTGCTGATATTGCGATTGCAGCAATTGGTGAGGCACAGAAAGCAGCTGTTGTAATTGACAGATACTTAAATGGTGAAACAGTAAGCTATAAAAAGCCATATTTCGTTGAGCGTGACAGTAGGGAAATCGACTATTCAAAATTTGAAAAGTCAGACAGAGCAAAAATGCCACATATGAGTCCTGCCGACAGAAAAACTAACTTTAAAGAAGTTAATTTCGGTTTCAGTGAAGAAATGGCTAAAAAAGAGGCTATGCGTTGTCTTGAATGTGGTTGCCACGATTATTTCGAATGTAAGCTTATTTCTTATGCAAATGATTATGATGTAAAGCCATCAAGATTTGCAGGTGAAAAGCATAACAGAAATCAGGAAAATGCAAATGATTTGATTGCTCGTAATACTGATAAATGTGTTCTTTGTGGTCTTTGTGTAAGAGTCTGTGAAGAGGTTATGGGCAAATCTGCAATCGGGCTTATAAATCGTGGCTTCAATACTTTTGTTGAACCAGAACTCGGTAAGCCATTAAAGGAAACTGATTGTATCGGTTGTGGCCAATGTGTTGCACTTTGTCCAACAGGTGCTTTACGTGAAAAGACTTCATTTACAAAGAGTGTTCCAGTTAAAGAAAAATCAGTAGAGAGCATTTGTACTCGTTGTAGCAATCTCTGTTCAGTTGATTATCGTTATGTTGGTTCAACAGTTACCCGAGCATTGCCAGTTGGTAATGGTATTATCTGTAAGGGTGGCCGTTTCAGTGTTCTTGAGAGCCAAAAACAACCAATTGATTTTGATGCATTACTCAATACTGATACAATCGTAATTAGCGGTAGAATTTCAACAGAAACAGCATTTGCCCTAAAAAAATATGCAGAAGAAAATAATAAAGAAATTTATACAACTGCAAAAGAAACAGATGCAAACTACTATGCAATTTCAAAACTCAACATTCCACAGTATAATGGAAATGCTGAAAACACAATAGAAACTTGTGCATATAATGAGAGTGGAATTTTCTTCGATAAATATGGTAACAAGAGAGTGCAAAATGCAATCTTTAATGGTGAAAGCCTTGCAGGGTATGTGAATAGCAAACTCAATACACCATACGGTAATTTAACTGCCGAAGCAGAAAAAGCAGTCAATGCAGTTTCAACAGGCAAAGTTACTAACGAAGAAATCATAAACGCAAGCAAACTTTTCATAAAAAAATAAATAATCAATGGTGCGGCGGGGTCTTGACTTCGCCGTTTTTGATTTTGTATGATTAATATATAATCTTTTGTAAATTATATGTTAATAAATAATCATTGTGTTGCTAAAAAAATGCGAATGTGCTATTATATTACAGGTGAATGAAATGAGAATTACTGAAAAATTAATGGTTAAAGACAAGTTGATATCATTCGAGGTTTTTCCTCCAAAAACAGATTCTGCTTTTGATAGTATTGAGTGGTCTGTAAGAGAGTTAGCTGCATGGAATCCTGACTTTATGAGTGTTACATATGGTGCAGGTGGTGGAACAAGTCAATACACAACAAAAATTGCATCACTGATTAAAAACAGGCTTGATACAACTGCGTTAGCACATCTCACTTGTGCATCAACACCAAAGGATAAAATCAAAGAAATACTTGATACATTAAAAGAGAATCATATTGATAATGTACTTGCAATGCGTGGTGATATTCCTGTTGGCTTCCAACGACCTGATGGTGAGTATTATACATATGCTTGTGAGCTTGTAAAGTATATCAAGGAATATGGTTATTTTGATATCGGTGGTGCTTGTTATCCCGAGTGTCACCCTGAGTGTGATAGCATTGAAAAGGATATTGATAACCTTAAGATTAAAGTAGATAGTGGCGTTGATTTTCTTATAACACAGCTTTTCTACGATAACGATGTCTTTTATTCATTTATTGAAAATGTGCGTAAAAAGGGAATATCTGTTCCTGTTTTTGCAGGTGTTATGCCGATTACAAACATAAAACAGATTGACAGAATTATTTCTCTTTCAGGAACAAAACTTCCTGATGAAGTAACTGCTTTTTTAGATAAATATAAGGACAGTCCCGAGGATCTGGAAAAAGCAGGTCTCCAGTTTGCCGTTAAACAAATTAACGATTTGCTCCTGAATGGTGTAAACGGAATACATATTTATACAATGAATAAGCCATATGTTGCGAGAGCCGTATTAAAGGGGATTACAAGATAATTTATGTTCGGATATGTAACTATAAATAAACCTGAACTTAAAATAAAAGAGTATGAAGCTTACAAAGGCATTTATTGCACTCTTTGTAAGGAAATGGGTAAGGAATACGGGTTTTTATCACGATTTCTTTTAAGTTATGACGGTGCATTTTATGTGATGTATAAACTTGGTTTATCGGAAGATAAAGTCGGTGTTTCAAAATCCCGATGCTCTTTTAATCCTTGTAAAAAATGTATGAAAATTACTTGTGAAAGTAATATTTATAAGCTTGCGTGTGCAATAACAGTAATTCTTGCATATTTTAAGCTTGTGGATAATCTTCACGACAGTAATTTTTTCAAAAGGATTGTTTTATATATTATTTATCCGTATTTTTGTTTAATTAAAAATAAAGCAAAAAAGAAGTATCCTGATATTTTTGAAATTGTAAACAAAGGAATGGCTCAACAATTTGCAATTGAAATGGATAAAAATATATCTCTTGACAAATCAGCACATCCTACAGCAGATATTTTATCTGAACTTTTCGCTTATGGCGAAACAGGGGATAACAAAGAAAATGCAAAGCAGTTTGGGTATCAACTTGGTCGAGTAGTGTATTTTCTTGACGCTTTTGATGACTATAAAAAGGATTTAAAAGAGAATACCTTTAATCCTTTTAAAAACTGTGATGATATTGTGGAGGTTTCGACTCATACAATTAATATGTCAATCGGTGCATTGACAGAAACTTTTAACAAACAGAATTTCAATAATTTTTCTTCAATTATTGAAAATATTATATATGATGGATTAAGTCTTCGGATGGATAAGATAATTCAGAAGTACAGAGGTGAAGTTAATGAATAATCCTTATGAGTATCTTGGTGTCAGCAGAAATGCGACTGAAAAGGATATAATGGACGCATACAGAAGAATTGCTGGTGAAATCACAAATGCAAACATTCCTGATAGTGAAAAAACATACAGAATGAATGAACTAAATAATGCGTATGATGCTGTCCTTAATGAATTAAGAGGAACAACTGCATACGCAGAAAATCATAGTCAGAACAATTATAATGATTATTCACAGTTTACTGATGTTCGTCAGTGTATAAATTCAGGTCGTATTGATGATGCAGAAACAATTCTTAATGGTGTACCGACTCAGTTGAGAAGTGCTGAATGGCATTATCTTAAGGGTGTTGTTCATCAACGTCGAGGTTGGCTTAACGAAGCATATAGTAGTTTTCAGACTGCTTGTTCACTTGATCCGTCAAATCAGGAGTATGCAGCAGCATTTAATTCATTAAACAACAATTCACGTGGTGGATACAGAACAACACAAAAAACAAGTAATGGTGATGTTTGTAATATCTGTTCAGGACTTCTTTGTGCCGATTGTTGTTGTGAGTGTTGTGGTGGGAATTTGATTCCGTGTTGTTGATATGAATAAAAGAAAGATTCTTTCGTTTAAAGTGGCATTGGGTGGTGTAATTGCTGCCTTGTCACTTTTGCTTATGATTTTGGCGGGAGTAACATCAACTCTGGTTTATGCGATTCCTATGATAACTGGTGCATTATTGATGATGCTTGTAGTGGAGTTTGGTCAGGAGTTTGCTGGACTTATATACGTTGCTGTCAGTATTATTTCCCTCTTTCTTTTGGGTAATAAAGAAGCTGCAATAATGTATGTAACATTTTTTGGATATTATCCGATTTTAAAAAGTATATTGGAAAAATATATTAAAGGTTTTGTTTGTTGGATAGTAAAATATCTGATTTTCAATGTTGCAATGGTATCATCTTATTTTATTGTGACAAAAATATTTATGATTTCCTTTGAAGATGTTGAATCCTTTGGTAAATTTGCATTACCATTGTTATTATTTGCTGGAAATATCTTGTTTGTGATGTATGATGTCGCACTTACAAGACTTGTTTCAATCTATCTTTACAGATGGAGAAAATATGTAAAAAGGGTGTTTAAGTAGGATGGCAAAAAAATCTGAGAATACAGATAATAAAAAGCCAAGAAATGTTCATGAAGGTCATCGAGAAAGATTACGACAAAGGTTTTTAAGCGAAGGACTTGAAAATTTTCAGGACCATAATGTTCTTGAACTTTTATTGTTTTATTCTGTGCCTTTAAAAGATACAAATGTAGAAGCACATAATCTTATCGATACTTTTGGTTCGCTTTCAGGTGTTTTTGACGCAAGTTTTGAAGACTTGTGTAGTGTAAAAGGTATTGGTGAACGTTCTGCAACGCTAATTAAAATGATACCTGAACTTTTTAAAAAGTATGAAGTTGATAAGATTAATAATGATGATGCAATTCTTGATACAAGTAAACGTGTAGCCGAATATGTTGCATCTTATTTCAAGGGTGTTACCAATGAAAAAATGTATGTGTTATGTCTTGATTCAAATTGTAGAGTACTTAATTTCACTCAGGTAAGTGAAGGAATTGTAAACATAGCACCGTTGAATACACGAAAGATTATGGAGATAGCTCTTAATTGCAATGCATCGAGCATAATATTAGTACATAATCATCCTTCAGGTGTTGTTGCTCCTTCAAGAAAAGATATTGATGCTACAATAGGAATGGTTAATCTTATGCAAAAGGTTAGTCTGAGAATAAGTGACCATATAATCATTGGTAATGGTTCCGATTTCTTTTCTTTCAGAAAAAGTGATAAATATAAATATATATTTGATTAGTTATATCAATACAAAATAAAAGAATAAAAAGTTTTCTGTGACTCTTGACTTTTTGTTGTGAATTGCATATAATATCAAGGTCACATATTTGCCGGTGTGATGGAATTGGCAGACGTGCTGGACTCAAAATCCAGTGGTAGCGATACCGTACCGGTTCGACCCCGGTCACCGGCACCAAAAAACGACAAGGCTCGTCAGAGCTTTGTCGTTTTTTTACTTTCTACCTATTAACTATTAACTAAAATTGATATAAATTTTTTATATTATACGGATTCGCACCCTTATTTGGAGTGCGATTTTTTAACAGAAAAAGGTCCAGCATAACGCTGGACCTTTTTTGATTTCTTTTATTTTACATGTTTTTTGTAATTTGTTCAATGAAGAGCGGGAACCATACTGAAATTGCTTTTATTGCAACTTTTAATCTATCAAAGTATGAAACCGGCTTATAAATGTCCGGGTCAGCATCCCAAAATTCAGTATGACAGTTTTCTTCAGTCATTGGATAAAGTGTTTCACTTGGAGTATCGTAAACCATAAACTGAGTATATGGGAAATCGTCATGTGTCAGCTGTCTATCGGCAGATGCAACATCATACATAATCTTACGCTCATATGTTGTCCAGTTGGAATGACTTGAACCCTTTATAAACCATGTGTAATCAGGGTAAATACATGTTGATGCATCAATCATTTTATCAGGAGAAATGTATTTGCCTTTACCTTCAGCTTCTCTCATAGCAATGTATTCGTCTGAAAGTGTTTCATAAATAGTAGGTGTTGTTGCACCGAATGATGAACGCTTCACAGAAGCAAACTGGTCTGAAACCACATCAGAACTTGCACAGATAGGAATTATCTGGAAGCCATATTTTGAGATAATACATAAATTTGCACCACCATCTTTGATTTTTTGGAGAAGTTCAGGAACTCTCTGACGGACTTCCTTATCATAATTATCAAGTTTACTGATAAGACCTGCGTATTTTACTCTCTTTTCACTGCCTTCTTCACCAAATACATAATATTTAGCTGATTCATAATCTTCAGGTGATACGCAAGCCCAATAGTTAGGCCATGTGTAGAATGTTGAAAGAGCAAGAGCAGATGTTGTACCTTTAACAAGCTTATCGTACAAGAGATTTTCAGTTGTGCTGATTACGCCTTCAAGAATACCTGTCTGAGTAAGCATTTCGAGTGTTGCCATTACAAATTCACTGACACTGAACATACCAAGACCTTCAACGTCATGAAGAATACGAAGAACTGCAGGAGGTGTAATATCAAACTTTGCGCAGATAACCTCACTAAGAATTTCTGCACCACCAACAACACTGCCATCCATACCAATACCCTGAATATCTTCAACACCATATTTTGCAACATAAGCCATTACAATATTTGTACCAAGGCATGATGCTGCAATACCAACCTTTTCACAACCGGTTGCATTCTTGATGTCCTTGACAAATGAATTAAATTCATCAGCGGTTTCCATAGGGTCAAGTCGCCAGTCATAATGGAACCAATAATCATCTAAACTGAAATAACCTTTATCACCCTTTTGGCTATATGTTCTTTTGTTTGCCATTTCCTGTTTACGTTTTTCAGAAAGACCTGAATTGTTTGTTACATTACCATTTTCGTCAAGTAAAGAGTTAGCAAAAATCTTGCTTATTTCTGTTTCAAGACCGTTATAAAAGTCGTCCCAATTATCAGTTAAAA
This sequence comes from Candidatus Fimenecus sp., assembly GCA_045613065.1. GTDB lineage: Bacteria > Bacillota > Clostridia > Oscillospirales > Acutalibacteraceae > Fimenecus. Next base: position 18,182 of record JAZLAH010000010.1, on the reverse strand, counting down.
CACCTTTTGCCATTGCCGGAAGAAGAGTTGATGCCATTGACTTGTACATTTCACTGTTGGCTGAATCGTTTTCTCCGTCACCTGAAACAAGTTTAACAATATCTTTATAATGAAATATTTTATTACCATCCTGGTCATAAAGTGGTTCACCGTCACCTGAAATTCTGATAACAGGAATCTGGCTGTTACTCTCGTCTATATGAACCCATGCAAAACATGTGATTACAGAACTGACAGCAAGCACAACGGCAAGCAATACAGAAACTATTTTTTTCATAATTAGCACTTCCTTTAAATGTATTTAAACTAACAGAATGATTATAAAACTAATGAGTTGTTCTGTCAATAGAAAAAAGGAAAAATACACAAAATATTGTGTTTTGTTTATAAAATATAAGATATATATACAAAATGTTCTGGTGGAAGCTTTTTTGAAATATATATTTTTGTATAATAAAAATTTTTCCTCACATAATACATGTGGGAGGAATATCAATGGATTTCTTGAAAGCATTTTTAATTGGTGGACTTATTTGCGTAATTGGTCAACTTCTTATTGATTATACAAAACTCACTCCTGCAAGAATTCTTGTGTCTTTTGTTGTAATAGGCGTTATACTTGGAGGACTTGGCGTTTATCAACCATTAGTTGAATGGGCAGGTGCAGGTGCAACTGTGCCACTTACCGGGTTTGGAAATACCCTTGTACAGGGAACAAAGGAAGCAATCCGTAAGGATGGTGCTTTGGGTATTCTGACAGGACCTTTATCGTCTGCATCGGTAGGAATAACTGTTGCTATGGTTTGTGGCTTAATTGTATCCTTTATTACAAAACCAAAATCAAAGTAAGAACCCGACCCGTCAACGCATTGAAAATGCGGACGGGTACCCCGGAACCTTGTTCTTTCACAATAACAAAAAAGGACTGCTCACAAAGAACAGTCCTTAAATAATATACGATTTTGATTATGCAACAGTTTCTGAAACAAAGCTGTCATCACAGTATGAGCAAGAAACATAATTTTCAGCATCATTACCGATTACAACTCTTTTGCTGTCAACATACTTTTTAATAAGAATATAAGCTGCAACTGCAACAGCGGTAATACCAACGATAATAGCAATAACTTTCAAAGCCTTTTTCATAGTGAGTAACCTCCAAGAATTAATTACGAACATATTATATATAAAACTTAATAAAAAGTCAATGAATAAATTGTAAAAAGAAAAATGCCGCAGACTTTCGTCAACGGCAAAGAACTACGTAATTAAGCCTTGTTAAGCTTTGTAACGAGAGCAGACTTTTTACGAGCTGCATTATTCTTATGAAGAAGACCCTTAGCAGCAGCCTGGTCGATTTTCTTAACAGCAACTTTTACAAGGTCGTTTTTATCAGCAGCATTTGTTTCAATAGCAACATTTGCTTTTTTGATAGCTGTCTTAAGAGCAGAGTTTGCTGACTTGTTACGCTGTGCCTTTGTCTTGTTAACGAGAACACGCTTTTTAGCTGATTTGATATTTGGCATATTCGTTACACCTCCTTCGTATTTACAGATACATATGTTACCACGAAATAAAACAAAAATCAAGTTATTTTTTCAAATTGATTATTATTTTTTATAAACAAGGAGCTAAATATGAATATCAGAACAGATATTGCCCTGGAAAGACACGATTTTTTGAATGAAACCCACAAAAAAGGTGTAACTGTAAACAAATGGAAAAAAGGTGATGTGGAAATTGTAAGGGTAGAAATAACGAGTCTAGATGGCGAGAAAATAATGGAAAAGCCTATGGGTAAATATTATACAGTTGATTTACCTGAATTTTCTCACGAGAGTGAGTTGCTTGATGTACGATTAAAGATTTTAACGGATATAATAAAAGAGTTGCTTCCAAAAAATGCTGAAACATTTCTCGTTGCAGGTCTTGGAAATGATAATATCACACCTGATGCTTTAGGGCCTTTGTGTGCAAAGAAGATTTTTTCTACAAGACATTTTGAAAATTTTGAGGAGTTAAGACAGAGGTTACCGAATTTAAATCCGGTTGCATCAATTTCAACAGGAGTTTTGGGGCAGACAGGTATAGAAACTGCAGAATATATCAATGGTATTGTTGAGTTTGTAAAGCCAGATGCAGTAATAATAGTTGATGCATTAGCTTGTGGAAAACTAACAAGTCTTGGAAAAACCGTACAACTTTCTGATACGGGAATAACACCTGGAGCTGGAGTTGGAAATTTTAGAAAAACTATTGACAAATCAACACTTGGAATTCCCGTTGTGACTATGGGTGTGCCTACGGTAATGGACCTTGAACGAGATGAGAATATGATTGTAACACCAAAGGAGATTGATACAATCGTCAGCCGTGCAGCAAATCTTTTAGCTTTAAGCATAAATTGTGCTTTGCAGCCTAATCTTGAAGCAGAAACATTTTTAGCATTATCATAACTTGATGTTTTTTCGCATAATTTGAAATGATAAATATGCGAAAAGAGATGATTTTTTTGAAAAACAGGACAAACAATCAGGAAAGAATTTTTCAGTATATTTCAGTTTTGGCTATTCCTGTCAGTTTAGTTATAGCTATATTCTTTAGTGGAATTGAAAAGACTTTTGAAAAAATCATTTGTGCAGGTGCTGTTTTGACAAATCCACAAATCATCCTTGAACAAATGAATGGAAAAGAAAAGAGTGATTCCGTAAATGAAATGGCAATTTCTGATAACATTAAAAAAGAAGTATCAGCAGTTGTAACATCAACTATTCCACCTGATATTCAAAAACTTATTAAACAAGCAGAAAAGGACTATGCTAATTCAAGCAATGATGGAAAAATAATCGAAAAAGATTACAGTAAACAAAATGCAACTTCAGAACTTGACGGATTATATGTAAGAAACACTACTCTTGAACACGAAATTGATATTCAAAAATACTTGAATGGTAAGGTTTATGCTGACATTGATAAGAAAGACCCGTCAGTACTTATATATCATACTCATACAACAGAAACCTATGAATTGTTGGACAGAGGTTTTTATACGAATGAAAGAAGCTCAAGAAGTGAAAATTCAGGAGAGAATATGATAAGAGTGGGTGAAGAGATTTGTAAAGTTCTTGAAAATAATGGGTACAAAACAATTCATGATAAAACAATCTATGATAAAAAATATAGTGGGTCATATGAACGTTCCTGCAAGAATATTAGTAAGATTTTAAAAGAAAACCCATCGATACAGATAGTACTTGATATTCATCGAGATGCAATTTATCAAAAAGATGGTTCGAGAGTAAAGCCTGTTGCAGAAATAAACGGCAGAAAAGCTGCACAAATTATGATAATCAGCGGTTGTGAAGACGGTAATGTAACTAATTTCCCAAATTGGGAAAAGAATTTATCCTTTGCAATACAGTTACAGAATAAGCTGAAAAACGATAATCCACAATTGGTAAGGCCATTGATGTTTTGCAGCCGAAAATACAATATGCACCTGACACCATGTTCTCTTTTAATCGAAATTGGTACAGATGCAAACACATTGTCCGAAGCAGTATATTCAGCCGAGCTTTTTGCGGAGTCTTTATCAGGATTTTTAAAGGAGTATGAAACTAAATGACAGAATTGACTAGACTAATTAAAACATATCTGATTTGTGTAATTGTTACAATACTGACAACGATGTTAGTCTGTTCGATCTTTATTGCAAAAACCAATACAGACATAATGCTTTTTGGGTTGCAATAGCCATTGCTTTCGTGTATAATTTATTATAGAGACTAAGAAAGGACTATACATAGATTATGAATTTTAAAGATATTGGTAATAACGGACTTGTTGAAGGTTTTGCAGTCATTAAACAATGCGATAAGAAAATGGCAAAAAACGGAAATAGCTATCTTGACCTTGTGCTTTCAGATAAAGATGGTGAAATTTTTGCAAAATTGTGGGATTATAACGAGTCAGCACACGGTAAATATGAAACAGATATGTTTGTAAAGGTAAGAGGTGCTATTTCTCAGTATAATGGTCATGACCAGTTGAGAATTGAGCGAATCCGTCCTGTAATTGAAAGTGATAACGTTGATGTTTCAGATTTTGTAAAATCAGCTGATTACTCAGGTGAAGATATGTACAATCATTTGATTTCATTGGTAAATGCATTTAAAGATGCGGATTTAAAAAAGATTGTTATATATCTTCTTGAAGAAAATAAAGAGAAAATTCTCTATTTCCCTGCAGCATTCCGTCTTCACCACGCTATCCGTTGTGGACTCTTAATGCATACTGCCTCAATCGTTAAGCTTTGTGAATCAGTTTGTAAAGTTTATCCTTTTGTGAATCGTGAGTTGTTGATTTCAGGTGCAATTCTCCACGATATAGCAAAAACAATCGAGTTTGAGGTTAAGGAAACAGGAATTGCATCAGGATATACTGTTGAAGGTAACCTTATAGGACATCTTGTAATGGGAGCTATGATGGTAAAAGAGGCAGGACAGAAACTCGGTATCGATAAAGAAAAATCAATGCTTTTACAACATATGATCATATCTCATCACGGTGAACCTGAATTTGGTGCAGCTGTAAGACCATTGTTTCTTGAAGCTGAACTCCTTTCACAACTCGACTCGATGGATGCAAAGATTTATGAGATTATGGAAGCGGTCAGCGGAATCGAAAAAGGTGAGTTTACAAATCGTCTCTGGGCACTTGATGACAGAAAATTCTATAAATACAACGATGAAGAATTAAAGGTTGATTTATTATAAAATAGATTTAAATTTATGTGTAATTCTGAGCGTATGTGAAGAATCTCTAAATAAAAACCAACGCACCCGACTAATTTAGTCAGGTGCGTTTTTGCTATTTATAAATACTTTTGCGTTTTGCACTTTACTGCTGGTCTGCCCAATTATAATTTCTCAATTCTCCTGATTCGAGAAGTGTAGGGTAGTCCCATTGACGAAGTGTCTCATAAACACCGATTGCAACGGCATTTGAGAGATTAAGGCTTCTTGCTTCGTCAATCATTGGGATTCTTACGCATTTATCAGCATTTGCAAAGAGCAAATCCTCAGGAAGTCCTGCTGTTTCTTTACCGAAAACAAGATATGTATTATCAGGGTATGAAACATCGGAATGTCTTTTCTGTGCTTTTGTTGAAAAATAGAAGAAATTTCCACCCTTGTTTTTCTCGAAAAATTCTTCCATTGTGTCGTAATATGTAATATCAAGAAGATACCAATAGTCAAGACCTGCTCTTTTAAGTTTTTTGTCATCAGGAGTAAATCCCATTTTGCCAACAAGATGCAATCTTGCACCTGTTGCAGCACAAGTTCTTGCAACATTACCTGTATTCTGTGGGATTTCAGGTTCAACCATTACTATATTCAATGTCATTTTTATCACCTTATTTTTAAAAATTTCAATTTCAAAAATATAATAACATTTTTAGTAATAATTTAAAACACAATTTGATAATTTTTTTTACTTTCTTTCAAAAAATATTTTTGCTCCTCAAAAATTTGTTGAGCAAATCTGAAAGAAAGGAGAAAGAAAATGGATAAGAAACAAGTTGGTAAGGTTGTAGGTGCAGGTATGCTTGCAGGAACGGCTGCAATGGCTGTAACAAACTCAATGACTGATAAAGGCACTAAAAAGAAGATGAAGAAAACTGCAAAAAAAGCCATGAATACAGTTAATGATGTTGTTGACAGCGTTAACAAGATGATGAACTAAGAGGAACACAAATGAAAAGTATTGTTAAAGTAATTTGTGTAATTCTCACTATATGTTTACTTTCATCTTGTGGAAGAAAATCCGTACCTGAATATGAGCCTGAAACAAGTTCTGAAGCTTCCACAACAAATAACAATAATGAAACTTCAGTTTCACCTGAACCTATGGCAGAAAGTAAAAATGCAACAAAATCTCATAGTTATGGTGTTGCAAAAAATGGTGTTGCAAATGAAATATCAATAAATGCACAGAAATATTTTTATGAAAATGGTTTTAACGCATTTTGTCTTGATACTAAATCAAAGAAGAAAGTTTTGTATCTGACTTTTGATTGTGGTTACGAAAATGGTTACACATCAAAAATTCTTGATATTTTAAAGGAAAAGAAGGTTGACGGGGCATTTTTCTGTACTTTGCCACAGGTTAAGGAAAATCCTGAATTAATCAAAAGGATGATAAATGAAGGTCATATTGTTGGAAATCACTCTGTAACACATCCGTCTTTTGCTGAAATCAGTATAGAACAGATGAAAGAAGAAGTTGTTGGAATGGAAAAGTATTTAAAAGAAAATTTTAATTATAGTGAACCTTATTTTAGATTTCCAAAAGGTGAATATACAGACAACGCATTAAATGTTGTGAATTCTTTAGGTTATACAAGTGTTTTCTGGTCTTTAGCATATGCAGATTGGGATTTGAATAATCAGAAAGGTGAGCAATATGCTTATGATAAAGTCGTTTCAAGACTTCATCCAGGAGCAGTAATATTATTGCACTCAGTTTCACCTGATAATGCAAACGCTCTTGATGAAATAATTGATGAAGCAAAGCGTCAAGGATATGAATTTCGTTCATTAAGAGATTACCCGATGAATTAACAAAAATTATCAATTATAAAAGTGTTATAACTGTTAAAACTACTACTGCAAACGCAATTGATATAAAACTTTAATTGATAAGGGGTGTATTCAGATGTCAAGAGGTAATAAGAACGTAGTACCAGAAGCTCGTGAGGCTCTCGACCGTTTCAAGATGGAAGCAGCTTCAGAAGTTGGCGTAAATCTTAAGCAGGGCTACAACGGTGACCTTACTTCAAAGCAGGCAGGTAGTGTCGGCGGTCAGATGGTTAAAAAGATGATTAAGTCATACGAAGAAAATATGAAATAACGTGTTTTCGTAAACTAAAAGAACCCGATGGGAAATATCCTGTCGGGTTCGGTTTGTATAAAAATAATTAAAAATAATTTAAAAAACTATTGGAAATTTCGATAGAATGTTATATAATAACTTAAATATATTCTTATAAAGGGGAGATAGGCGTTTTGGCATCAAAGTATTCTGTTTCTTTAGATAAAATTATAAATGAATTTGGTTTTGAAACAATATATTTACCTTGTGACGCATCTGAACTTGCAATAACATCTCAGGAGGTTAACAGACCAGGACTCTTACTTGCGAGTAATGACAAATATTTCGACCCAGCTCGTGTTCAGTATCTTGGCTTTTCTGAATTTGAATTTGTAAAGTCTTTCAGTAAAGAACAGCAACTTGAATGTATTGAAAGATTATTCAGCAAACAGCCATCTGTTGTAATTATTACAAGAAGTCTTGAACCTCTTGATGGTATGGTTGAGTTTGCAGAAAAATATCGTGTTCCAATTTTAAGAACAGCTGAAGCAACTTCTGCAAGTATGTCAACCCTTATCTATTTCCTTGGTACAGCACTTGCACCTCGTATCACTCGTCATGGTGTACTTGTTGAGGTTTATGGTGAAGGTGTTTTAATTGTAGGTGACAGTGGTGTTGGTAAAAGTGAAACAGCCATTGAGCTTATTAAGCGTGGTCATCGTCTTATTGCCGATGATGCTGTTGAAATAAGAAAAGCATCTGCAAAGACACTTGTTGGCTCTGCACCTGATAATATCCGTCATTTTATTGAACTTCGAGGAATAGGTATTATCAATGCACGTCGTCTTTTTGGTATGGGTGCAGTTAAACTTACTGAAAAAATCAATATGGTTATTCAGCTTGAACCTTGGGACAGTTCAAAGGTATATGACCGTATGGGACTTGATAATGAGTACATAAATATTATGGATGTTAAAATTCCACTTACAGTTGTCCCTGTTAAACCTGGCCGAAATCTTGCAGTTATTATTGAGTGTGCTGCTATGAATAACAGACAGAAGAAAATGGGATATAATGCTGCTCGTGAGCTTCTTCATCACCTTGGTATGGATGAGGGTTATGAGCCAAAATCACAGGAAATTGACATCTGGCAAAATTATTAATTGAAAGAAGGTATATCAGTGTATAACGAAATCGCATTGTTCGCTGAAAATATTGGTGCAGAAGTGATTAAAGATGCACCCATGAAAAAATATACAAGTTTTAAATGTGGCGGAAATGCAAGTGTCCTGATTTTACCCGATTCTATTGATAATCTTAATAAAATTATTGCTTTTTCGTATTCAAAAAATATAAAACCATTCATTATTGGTAATGGTTCAAATCTTTTAGTTACCGATAAAGGCATAAATGGTGTTGTTATTAAAGTCGGTTCAAAATTATCTGAAATTAGACTTGTTGATGAAACAACAATTTATTGTGAAGCTGGCGCATCGTTAAAAAGTCTTTGTATGTTTGCACTTGAAAATTCACTTTCAGGACTTGAGTTTGCATATGGCATTCCAGGCACTTTAGGTGGTGCAGTTTATATGAATGCAGGTGCTTACGGTGGCGAAATGAAAGATGTTCTGTATTCAGTTAATCACTTAGATGAAAATGGTGATGTTGGCACTCTTCCAAAAGAAAATCTTGATTTAGGATATCGATACAGTGCATATACAAAAAATGGCTTTGTAATCACATCTGCAGTTCTTAAACTCCGTAAAGCTGATAAAAGAGATATTAAAGAAACTATGGATGATAAGCTGGGGCGAAGAAAAGATAAGCAACCTCTTGAATATCCAAGTGCAGGAAGTACCTTCAAAAGACCTGAAGGCTATTTCGCAGGAGCATTAATTGAGGATTGTGGACTTAAGGGATATACAGTTGGTGGAGCGCAGGTAAGTGAAAAACACGCTGGTTTTGTTATAAATAAAGGTGGCGCAACATCAACAGATGTTATTACCCTTATCGGTGATGTGCAGAGAATTGTTCATGAAAAACATGGAGTAATGCTTGAAACTGAAGTGAAAATAGTAGGTGAGTAAAGGAGGGAAGACGTATATGCAACTTGTAATCGTTACAGGAATGTCAGGTGCAGGTAAATCAAGGGTGATGGATTCTCTTGAGGATATTGGTTTTTTCTGTGTTGATAATATGACACCGAAACTTATACCTACATTTGTTGGATTTCTTAATGATTCTGCTGAAATTCGTGAAAAAGTTGCGATAGTTGCTGATGTTCGTCTTGGTGATTCTTTTTCTTACCTTCCATATGCTCTTGATGAACTCAAAAAAATGGGTTGTCAATATAAAATAATGTTTCTTGATGCAGAAAATGATGTGATTCTTCGTCGATATCAGGAAACAAGAAGAAAGCATCCTCTTATGAATGATGATTCTGAAAAATCATTGAATGATATTGTTCTAGAAGAACGTGAAATGCTCAAAGATATAAGAAATGTAGCAGATTTTGTCGTTGATTCGTCATATTTATCAGTTGCTCAGCTTAAAGAACGTGTTTCAAAACTTTTTCTTGATGATTTTACTGTAGCTATGAAAATCAATGTTGTATCTTTTGGGTTTAAATATGGTTCTCCAAAAGACTCTGATTTGCTTTTTGATGTTCGTTGTTTGCCAAACCCGTTCTACATTCCAGAACTTAAGAATCAGACAGGACTTGATAGTGAAGTCCGTGATTATGTTATGAGATTTGATGAAGCAAAAAATCTTGAACCAAAGCTTACTGATTTAGTTACATATCTTGTTCCATTATATATTTCCGAAGGAAAAAGTCAGCTTACAATTTCAGTTGGTTGTACAGGTGGTAAGCATCGTTCAGTTGTTTTTGCAGAAATTATTTATAAAGCAATAAAAGAAAAAGGATTTAAAGTTTCTGTATCTCATAGAGATATTAATAGATAGATAAATAAAGGATTTTTAATATGTCATTTTCAGCAAATGTAAAAAATGAAATATTATATTCAGAAATAGAAAATGAGTGTTGTCGTCACGCTTTTGCTTATGGTATGATGCTTTTTTCAAGAGCGTTTTCATACTACGAAATTTCCTTGTTAACAGAGCATGAGGGTGTAGCAAATAGATATGCTGAACTTATGCAGGTTGTTTGTGGCGTAAAACCAAAACTCACTAAATCTGATGCAGGTAAATTTAAGGTTGAAGTAACAAAAAGTGAAGATAGATTTAAGGTTATGGAAACTTTTGGGTATGACAAGAGAAATGGTGGTTCAAGACTTAATTGGAGCAATATTGGTGATGAGTGTTGTAAAGTTGCATTCTTGAAAGGTGCATTTCTCACTTGTGGTACAGTAAATGACCCAAATAAGAATTACCATCTTGAATTCGTTGTTCCGTATCTTAATTTAAGTCGTGACCTTAAACTTTTTATAAATGATTATGATGAGTTGATTGTTGAACCTAAAAGTGTAACAAGAAACTCAAACTATGTGGTATATTTTAAGGATAGTGAATTCATTGAAGATTTGTTGACTGTTATGGGTGCATTTAATTCTTCTCTCGAAATAATGGGAGTAAAAATGTATAAAGATATGCGTAATAACGTTAACAGAAAATTGAATTTTGAAAATGCCAATCTCGATAAAACTCTTGATGCATCATCAAAACAGGTAAATGCAATTTTACATATTAAGAATACAGTGGGATTATCATATTTGTCGGATGACCTTGAGGAACTTGCAGAAATCAGATTGGAAAATCCCGATATGTCGTTGCGTGAACTTGGTGAAAAATTAAGTGTTTCCATTTCTCGTTCAGGTGTTAATCACAGATTACAGAGAATTTGTGAAATTTCAAAAAATATTAAATAGGTGAAATTATGAGAAGAACAGAAGATATTTCTTTTGATTATAATAAAAATAAAAGCATAGATGTCGTGCAAAAGAATGATATTCACAAAAAAGAATCTTTTGTCATTGATATTAAAGAAATTAAGAAAAAAGAACAAGGACAAAAGATAGAAGGACCTGTAGCTGTTAAGGTGAAAAAAGGTCCTTGGGAAATTATATATGAGTGGATGGACTCATTTGTGTTTTCAATCATTCTTATTCTGCTTGTTTTTGTTTTCTGTTTTAGAGTTGTTGGTGTTGATGGTGAGTCTATGATGCCTACTCTTAATCATGGTGATTGGCTTACTGTAAAAGCTATCAATACAGAGATTAATCGAGGAGATATTGTTGTTATTACTCAGCCTAACGACCTCAATGAGCCTTTGATTAAGCGAGTTATTGCTATTGGTGGAGATACTCTTGATATTGACTTTGTTACAGGCAGAGTAGAGGTTAACGGAGAAGTAATTGATGAACCATACATTATGGAACAGACACGCAATAAAGGTGATTTTGATAAACCAATTAGAATTCCAGAGGGTTATGTTTTCGTAATGGGTGATAATCGTAACAACTCATTGGATAGCCGATTTGACTCAATTGGTATTATAGATGAAAGGTATATACTTGGTGTTGTGAATGCTCGTATGTATCCTTTTGGTGAATGGGAGATATATTAATGGATGAAAATATGAATGTTGATGTTGTAGAAGAAAAATTAAAAAAGAATGCAGAATCAATATATGACTTTGCATCTATACTTGTTTCTGCTGTTATATCAGTTGGAATTATTTTTACATTTTTTTTCAAAATTTCAACTGTTTCCGGTGAATCAATGGAAAATACTCTTTACAATGCCGATAGACTTGTAATCAGTTCTATTGTAAGTGATGTTGAATACGGTGATGTTGTTGTTACTTCTCAGCCAAACATCTTCAATAAAGTTCTTATAAAAAGAGTAATTGCAGTTGGTGGACAAACTGTTTGGTTTAATGAAATTTCAGGTCAGGTAATTGTCGATGGAAAAGTTCTTGATGAACCATACATAAAAGAAGAAATGGAATATACACCTGCAATGAATAAGTTGTTTACAGTTCCTGAAGGTAAAATTTTTGTAATGGGTGATAACCGTAACAATTCTTCTGATAGTCGTGATGAGTTCATCGGAATGATTGATGAAGATTATATTATTGGTAAAGTAATTTATAGATTTGGTGACAAATCTTTGTTTAATGTAGATTTTAAGGAGTCGCAAAATGGGTGATAATCAAAGACAGATTGTCCAATGGTTTCCTGGTCATATGGCTAAAACACGCCGTCTTATTAAAGAGAGTTTGTCACTCGTAGACGGTGTTACTGAAATCATTGATGCGCGAATTCCTTACAGTAGCTCAAATCCTGAAATTGAAGAAATGATAAGTGGTAAGCCACGTATTATCCTTTTGAATAAATGTGACCTTGCTGATAAAAATACAACAAACCAGTGGGTTGAGTATTACAAGAATAAAGGTGTAAGAGCAATACCTGTGGATTGTCGTACAGGAAAAGGGCTTAACAATTACATTGTTGCTGTAAGAGAAGTTTTAAAGGACATAATAAAGAAAAATGAAGATAGAGGAATGCCTGGAAAAGCGTTGCGTATTATGGTTGTTGGTATTCCTAATACAGGTAAATCTTCATTTATAAACAGAATGGCAGGAAGTGCTAAGGCAAAAGTTGCTGATAAAGCGGGTGTTACAAGACATAATCAATGGTTTCCTATTGGAAATGGAATTGAATTGCTTGATACACCAGGTGTATTGTGGCCTAAGTTTGACGACCCTAAAGTTGGTGACAGACTTGCTTTTATAGGCTCTGTTAAAGATGAAATTCTTGATAGTGAAACTCTTGCTATAAGACTTCTTGAGGTTATGAAAACAGATTATCCTGATAGACTTTCAGAAAGATATAAAATTGCTAATTTTGAAGACAAAGAAGCTTGGGAAGTTCTTGAAATGATTGGCAAAAAGCGTGGAATGATGATTAAAGGTGGAGAAATCGACTATGAACGAGCATCTGTTATGTTGCTTGATGAATACAGAGGCGGAAGATTAGGAACAATTTCTCTTGAAAAACCGGTGTAAAAGATGGATTATTTATACGAAGAAAAAGCATTGAGTGCAGGATATAAACTTGTATGCGGAATTGATGAAGCAGGTAGGGGACCTTTGGCTGGTCCTGTTTATGCCGCTGCGGTTATCTTGCCTTTAGGTCTGCAAATAGATGGTCTTAATGACTCGAAAAAAATCAGTGAGAAAAAGCGTGAACAATTATTCGATGTTATCTGTGAAAAAGCAGTTGATTATTCTATTGGTATAGCAACTGAACAGGAAATTGACGAAATCAATATTTTGAACGCAACTTTTCTTGCTATGCATAGAGCTGTTGAGGGACTTAAACAGAAACCTGATTATGCACTGATTGATGGTAATCAGTATCCTAAAATTCCTTTTGTTATGGAAGAAACAGTTGTCAAAGGCGATGCAAAGAGTATGTCTATTGCAGCTGCTTCAATCCTTGCAAAGGTAAGTCGAGACAGATTTATGCTTGAAAAAGCAGAAGAATATCCTCAGTATCAGTTTGAAAAGCATAAAGGTTATGGTACAAAATTGCATTATGAAATGCTTAAGGAATATGGACCATCACCAATTCACAGAATGACATTTCTTAAAAAACTATATGGTGGAAAATAATGGATAGTCATTTGCTAGGTAGATTTGGAGAAGTTATAGCATCAAGATATTTAAGGTGTCATGGATACGACGTTGTATCTGCTCATTATAATTGCAGATTAGGTGAAATAGACATTATTGCAGAGGATAGAAAGTATATTTGCTTTGTAGAAGTAAAAACACGAAGTGAAAACATGAAATTTTCTCCTGCTGAGGCAGTTGATTATTTTAAAAGAAATAAGATTATTGCTGCTTCACAACTGTACCTTAAGGAACATCAAAGCAATAAACAACCTCGTTTTGATATTGTCGAAGTCTATTTTGAAAATGATGAACCTGTTCGAATAAATCATATCGAGAATGCTTTTGATGCAAAAGGGCATTAAAATATGTTGAAAATATGAAAGTAATATGATAAAATACCACACGAAAAGGATGTGTTTTAAATGTTTTATACAAGTACAAGAGATAAATCTGTTCGCGTAACTGCAGCAGAAGCTATCGCAAAAGGCATTTCATCTGAAGGAGGTCTTTTTGTTCCAACAGAAATTCCTGAAATTTCAGCTGAATTTATTGAAAAACTTGTTCCAATGACATATATTGAAAGAGCAAAGGAAGTACTTCGTCTTTATCTTACAGATTTTACTGAAGAAGAACTTTCAATGTGTGTTGAGGGTGCTTATAAAGCAGGTAAGTTCAGTTCTGATAAAGTTGCCCCTTTATATAAATTAACTGATACTGCAAATGTTCTTGAACTCTGGAGAGGACCTACTTGTGCATTTAAGGATATGGCGCTTCAGCTTCTTCCTTATCTTCTTACAGTTTCAGCTGGTAAGACTGTTAAGGATACAGAAATCGTTATCCTTGTTGCTACATCAGGTGATACAGGTAAAGCAGCTCTTGAAGGTTTCGCAGATGTTCCTAATACAAAAATTCTTGTTTTCTATCCTGTTGATGGCGTAAGCCCAATGCAGAAACTCCAGATGACAACTCAGGCTGGTTCAAATGTAAGCGTTTGTGCTATTGAAGGTAACTTTGACGATGCACAGAGCGGTGTTAAGAAGATTTTCACTGATAAAGATATTGAAAAGAAATTCAAGGAAAATGGTCTTGCATTCTCATCAGCGAACTCAATCAACTGGGGTCGTCTTGTACCACAGATTGTTTACTATGTTTCAGCATATTGTGATATGATCCAGAACGGTGAACTTAAAAATGGCGAAGAAATGAACGTTGTTGTTCCTACAGGTAACTTCGGTAATATTCTTGCTGCATATTATGCAAAGAGAATGGGGATTCCTGTAAAGTCACTTATTTGTGCATCAAACTCAAATAATGTTCTTACAGACTTCCTTACAAGTGGTACTTACGATAAGAATAGAGATTTCTATTGCACAACATCACCATCAATGGATATTCTTATTTCAAGTAACCTTGAAAGACTTCTTTTCCACCTTTGTGGTGAAAATGATGTTCAGGTTGCAGAATGGATGGCATCACTTAATAATGATGGTAAATATACAGTTTCAGCAGATGTTGCTGATAAGGTAAAAGCTTTGTTTGCAGCTGGTTGTTGTGATGATGCTGAAACAAAGACAACAATTGGTAAAGTATTTGACGATAAAAAATACCTTTGTGATACTCATACAGCAGTTGCAGTTAAGGTTTATGACGATTATGTAGCAAAAACAGGTGATAAAACACCAACAGTTATTGCTTCAACAGCAAACCCATATAAATTCTCTTCAAGTGTTCTTGCTGCCATTACAGACGAAATTAAAGCAGATAACGAATTTGATATGGTTGATGAACTCTTTAATAAATCAAATGAGCCAGTACCACAGCAGCTTGCAACTCTCAAAGGAAAAGAGCCTCGTTTTACTCGTGTAAGTAAAAAAGAGGATATGAAGCAGGTTGTATTTGATATGTTAGGTATATAAAAAAGCCTGAATAATTTTTGCGGAAACCCATGAAACTTATTTTCAGGTTTCCGCAATTTTAATTTAGTTTTATTCTACGTCAGTCATCTTTAAAGTAAATGTTGCACATCTTGTATCGTCGCAAGAACAAGCGTTGTGTGTGCCAACTTTAATTCCGTCTGCTGTACAGTTCATATGACCATCATTGAATGTGCAATGACAAGCGTCACAAGTGATATTTTTGTTTTTATCCATTTTAATAGCCTCCTTTCATATTTATTTTTTGAAGATGGCTTATAATTATTCGTAGGAGATTTTTGTTTATGTCCGTTTATGCTATTGGTGATACTCATTTATCATTTTCTGTTGATAAACCCATGGATATTTTCAAGGGCTGGGATGACTATGCCCAAAGAATAGAAAAAAATTGGCAACATCTTATTGAAGATGATGATACAGTTATAATCAACGGAGATATTTCTTGGGCAATGAGCCTTGAAGAGGCTGAAAAAGATTTTGAGTTTCTTAATAATTTAAAAGGAACAAAAATTATTTCAAAAGGAAATCACGACTATTGGTGGAATACCCTTACTAAAATGGAAAAATTCTGCAAAGAAAAAGGTTTTGATACAATCAAATTTCTTCATAACAACGCATATCGTATAGGTGATATTTCTGTTGCAGGTACACGAGGCTGGTTTTTTGATGCAGAAAGCGAAAATGTAGATAAGGTTATGGCTCGTGAGTGTGCAAGGCTTCAACGCTCTATTGATGAAGCAAAAAAACTTGGAGGAGAAGTTGTTGTTTTTCTTCACTATCCTCCAATCAGTATATTGCGTGATTGTGAGCCGATTTTAAAGGTGCTTGTTGATAATGAAATATCGAGATGCTATTACGGACATCTCCACGGAGGAGCAATAAAAGGTGCTTTAAATGGAGAAAAATATGGAATAAATTTTCATTTAAATTCGGCTGATTATCTTGATTTTTGTCCGTTATTTATTAATAAATAGCTAATAAATAGCGTTTTTGCAATAAAATTAGTATTATTTTTGCTGAAAATTGAAGAAAAACTTAAGGAAAATATTGTAATTGTATTTTTTATATGATATAATATCACGAATATTGCGGTAAAATAAAATGCTGTAAACAATGATATTCAGGAGGAATATTTAATGTTAAAGTCAACAAACAATGTAGAAAAGAATGTCTACGAACTTGAAATCTCAATTGATGGCGAAAAGTTTGAAGCTGCTATACAGAAGGCATATCTCAAACAGAGAAAAGATATCGTTATCAAGGGATTCAGAAAAGGTAAGGCACCAAGAGCTTTCATCGAAAAAATGTACGGTGAAGGTGTATTCTATGAAGATGCTCTTGAACTCGTTTATCCTGAGGCTGTAAGTGAAGCAATCATCGAATCAAAACTTGATGTTGTTGGTTCTCCTTATGACCTTGAAGTTCCAGAAATTGGCAAAGATGGTGTTGTATTAAAGCTTAAGGTTGCTGTTAAACCTGAAGTTAAGCTTGGTGAATACAAGGGACTTAAGGCTACAAAGCCTTCATGTAAAGTTGCTGCTGATGAAGTTAAGGCTGAACTTGCTAAGATGCAGGAACAGAACTCAAGAATGGTTAGCGTTGAAAAGAGAACTGTTAAGAAGAATGATACAGCAGTTATCGATTTCGAAGGCTTCGTTGATGGCATAGCATTTGATGGTGGTAAAGCTGAAAAGTATGAACTTGTAATCGGTAGCGGTTCATTTATCCCTGGATTTGAAGACCAGATTATCGGTCACAAAATCGGTGAAGAATTTGATGTAAATGTTACATTCCCAGCAGAATACCAGGAAAACCTTGCATCAAAGGATGCTGTTTTCAAGATTAAGCTTCACGAAATTAAGGTTAAGGAACTTCCTGCACTTGATGATGAGTTTGCAAAGGACGTAAGTGAATTTGATACTCTTGATGAACTTAAGAAGAGTGTTAAGGCACAGCTTGAAGACGCAAAGAAAGCAGATGCTGACAATAAGGTAGTAAATGACCTTCTTGAAGAAGTTGTAAAGGGTATGGAAGCTGATATTCCTGCAGTTATGATTGAAGCTGAAATCGACAATATCGTTGATAACTTCAACTACAGACTTCAGTCACAGGGCCTTGACCTCAACACATACCTTTCATACACAGGTATGGAAATGGCAGCTTTCAGAGACGGCTACAAAGAAAATGCTGAAGCTCAGGTTAAACTTTCACTTGCTGTTGAAGCAATTGTTAAGGCAGAAAACATCGAAGTTACTGAAGACGAAGTTAATGCTGAATATGAAAACCTTGCAAAGACATATAATATGGATGTTGATGCAGTTAAGAAGGCAATTCCTGCAGAATCTCTTGCAGGTGACATTAAGTCAAAGAAAGCAATTGACCTTGTTAAGAACAGTGCAAAGGTAACTGAAGAAAAAGCAACAAAGAAGACAGCTGAAAAGAAGGATGGAGAAGAAAAAGCTCCAGCAAAGAAAACAGCTGCAAAGAAAACAACAAAAAAAGAAGCAGACGCTGAATAAAATATGTGTTTAAGTGTTGAAGAATTGTCCAATACTCAAAAGGACAATTCTTTAATACTTTTCAAAGATATTGAATGGAGGTAATATTATGGCACTTGTACCATACGTTGTTGAACAGACAAACAGAGGGGAAAGACAGTACGATATTTTTTCAAGACTTTTAAATGACAGAATTATCGTTTTGTCAGATGAGGTAAACGATGCAACTGCGTCATT
>JAZLAH010000009.1:0-62981 GCA_045613065.1 Candidatus Fimenecus sp. | reverse complement strand
ATATTCCCGGAACAACATTACCATTCAGTGATGTTGCATCAGAAGATTGTTTCTCTCTGATTTCTCCTCTGTTGACGGTCACAAAAGGGCTTACATTGGCTCAGGTCAGAGAATTGACAGGACTTGAAACATCTACAATTCAGAACTGGATAAAACGTGGTTGGGTAAAAAATCCAACAGAAAAACGTTATGGCGAAGAACAGGTTATGCGTATCATTCTTATCAATATGATGCGTGGTTCAATGCAAATGGAACAAATCGCATTTTTAATGAGCTATATTAATGGTTCTGTTGAGGACAGGTCAGACGATATTTTGCCTGACAGAGAATTATTCAATATTTTATGCAGTATAATTTACGAGTGTGAGCAAAAATCAGTTTATGACACAAATGAAATTGATATCACAATAGAATCGCATCTTAAATATGTAACATTGCGTGACGATGTTTCAAAAACAAAGCTCAAAACTGCTTTGCGAGCAACCGTATTGGCAATTCTTTCAACACGAATGAGGGATTTAGCCCAAGCAACATATATGAAACTTGTATAAGGAGGTAATCAAAAATGAAAGAATATAAGATTTTAGAGGTAAAATTAAGCGAAGCAGAAGCTCGTATGAACGATATGGCAAAACACGGTTGGGAAGTAGCAAGTACTAACATTTACTCTGGTGGCGTAGCTCACACAAAAGCAGGAACACCAATGCTTATTGTTTTTGAAAGAGAAATCGAAGAAAAATAAATTTACTTAAGGAGAGATGGTATGGATTATCTTATAGCCAATCCGTGGATAATGTGGCTTGCAGTGGGTGTATTCTTTCTGATTGTTGAATTGCTTACAACAGCACTTGTTTCAATCTGGTTTGTACCATCAGCAATCATCACTTGTTTGTTATCTTTTGTTGTGGACAGCCTTTTAATACAAGTCGCAATTTTTGTGGTCTTAAGTGCTATATTTATGGTTGTCTGTCGTAAGATATATAACAAACACATAAAAAAGCCTGTTGACGATGTTGACCAGAATGAAAATCTTTTAGGCAAAACAGCAACAGTTACAGAGAATACAAATGCTATCACGGGAAGAATACTCGTGGGAGATGTTTACTGGAAAGCCGTTTCAGAAAACGGTGACATTATCCCTAAAGGAGAAACAGTAAAAATCAAGAGTGTTAACGGAACAACTCTTGTAATAAATAAATTATAAAAAAGGAGAAAAGTTATGGAATTTTTAATTATACCTATTATCTTAATCGCTATTGTTATAGCAATCATCGTTGCAAACGTACGAATTGTTCCACAGGCAAATGCTTTTGTTATTGAAAGACTTGGTGCTTACCACACAACATGGGACACAGGTCTTCACGTAAAAATTCCGATTATCGACAGAGTAGCAAAAAGAGTAAGCCTTAAGGAAGCTGTTGTGGATTTCCCACCACAGCCTGTTATTACAAAAGATAACGTAACAATGTCAATCGACACAGTTGTTTTCTATCGAATTATCGACCCTAAGCTTTACACATACGGTGTTGAACGCCCTATGATGGCTATTGAAAATCTTACAGCAACAACACTTCGTAACATTATCGGTGACCTTGAGCTTGACGCAACTCTCACATCAAGAGACACTATCAACTCAAAAATTACAGAAGTTCTTGACGATGCTACTGATGCTTGGGGTATCAAAATCAACCGTGTTGAGTTGAAAAACATTATGCCTCCAAGAGAAATTCAGGATTCAATGGAAAAGCAGATGAAAGCTGAACGTGAACGTCGTGAAAAGATTCTTCAGGCTGAAGGTGAAAAGAAAGCTGCAATCCTTGTTGCAGAAGGTGAAAAAGAATCTGCAATCCTTCGTGCTGACGCTATTAAGGAATCAAAAATCCGTGAAGCAGAGGGTGAAGCTGCTGCAATCCTTAAAATTCAGGAAGCAACTGCTGCAGGTATCGAAATGATTAACAAAGTAAATCCTAGTCAGGAATTTATCAGTATCAAGGCTCTTGAATCATTTGAAAAGGCTGCTGACGGCAAAGCTACAAAGATTATTATCCCATCAGAAATTCAGGGTCTTGCAGGTCTTGCAACATCACTTACAGAACTTGCAAAGAAAGACTAAAAAACGAATAATCTTATAATAAGGCGAGGTCTTGACCTCGCCAATTTCTTTGCATACTCCTTATATTTTTATTCCATAATAATATTGGTGATAAATATGGATAAGAAAAACAAGAATTATATCAATCCATTGGAAGAACGAGTGACATATATCCCCGACAATCCCGAAACACCCTATGAAATGGTGAACAAATATGGAACTTATGAGATTCAACCTACAAATGAGATAGATAATGAATTCCCAACTATTGCACAGGGACTGCCTAAAAATGCAAAAAAGCCCACAGTTAAGCCCGTAAAGCACTCAAAAGAGAGTTCTGTTTGAAAATATTTAAAAAAGTTTGAAAAAATGCTTGACACAGCCGATATCCTTTGCTATAATATCTCTTGCGTTCGAAAGAACGAACCCCAATATGCGAGAGTGGCGGAATCGGCAGACGCGCACGTTTGAGGGGCGTGTGGTAATCCCGTACGGGTTCAAGTCCCGTCTCTCGCACCAATAAAAGAGATAACACTTCTGTGTTGTCTCTTTTATTTTTTGTCTAATAACAAAGGGGCTTGAACCCCACGGGGGTTTTTGCGTTAAGAAAACAATCCGGTGGATTGTTTTTAGCAAAAAGCGTGAGGCATTTATGCCGAACGTATAGTATGCAAGGCGTAGCCGTAGCAGACGGTCAAGTCCCGTCTCTCGCACCAAATAAAGAGTTTACACTTTGTGTGAACTCTTTATTTTTTTCTAAATATGGGTAAAGGGCTTGAACCCGAGAGGAGTTGGCAAAAAAGCACCATCTTGAAACACTAGTTTTCAAAATGGTGCTTTTTTCTTTTATTCAATTAGCTACTATTAACCTAAGTCTTTCAGCAATTCAGGAAGATTTCCAATATCTGAAATAATCATAGTCAGAGCCTTAAAAAACCATACAATACGATGAAGAAAATCATTTTCTGAGGCGCTTGTTACTTCAAAAACTTGTGTATTTTCCACAAAGTCTTCAGTTTTTATAAATGTAAAATCACATTCTGCAGAAGCATGATCGGAAAGCACTTCTCCATTATCATCACAAACTTCAACATATCTGAAATCGCTTACAACAACATCCACTCCACCGCCGGACTTGTACATAAATCTCTCAACCGAGTCCCAATTACCCCAAGCAGGAAGACCTGATATATGCCAATTATACATATTAAAATAGTCTCCATTGTTATGATATTCTACCCACGCATCTTTCAATCCACACTCAAGATAAAGTGTTTTGTAAAGTGCTCCGTCACCTTCATGAGGATGCATATATACGTTGAAGTCTCCTGTTACAATAACAGGTCTGTCATTTTCAGCAGAACGTGCTTGTATAAATTCGGCAAGTTGTTTAAACTGAGCTGTTCTTGCAGCAATTGAGCCTTCTCCACCATAAGCATCTGCATGTAAATTATAGAAGTCTACATACACACCATTACCTAAATCAATAACTGTATAAACAAAGCCTTTTGGAGTAAGTTCATCTGAACCATCCGAAAGAACACCATGAGCTTCATTCCACGCAACTCTGGTTTCATTATAAATAGTCATATCTTTTGTAAACACATTAAGTCCATCACCACCAGGAATGGTACCTGTATAGTTTGTCATATAATTGAAGCCATTAAGACTCTTAACAAGATAGTCGTGATACCCAAAATCCTCCTGAACTGCCACAATATCAAAATTATTCGAGGAGAGATATTTGCCGGCAAAAGTCTGATTAGCAGCCACATCTTCACCAGTTAAAATTGCAAACGGAAGACCGGCAACATTAAAATTAACCATTCTGACAGTCTGCTTTTCGGCATTATCATAATCGTAAAGCTTTATATCAAAGTATTCTGTAAATGATTCCCCATTGCATATGTATATGAGTTTCCAATAAATCTTATTAATATTTTTGAAACCCTCATTACCATTGTTCATCAAGTAATCTCGGTATAAAACACCATACTCATCCTGCTCTGCAACTTCATCAATACGCTTAAATGTCAGTGGTTTGTTGTAGTCGATATTTCCATCTTCATCTTTTTCCCAATAATATGAGTGATTTTTATCATTGACAGAAAAACCACTCCAATTCGTTATACCATCAAGAGATACGTTGCATTCTATTTTTGTTGTTCCGGCAGGGAAAACAAAGGTATAGCCAAGGTCGTTGATTTCTCGTGATATAGCATAATCACCCACAACACTTTTTTCTTTTATGTCATAAGACAAATGGCTTGGAAATTCCATCTGATAAAGGGTTGACTTGTATAAAAATGGTGCAATTTCAACCTGAACACCACTTTCGGTTTCAAACCTTTCAGCATGAGCAATTATGCTAGTTTCAAAGGGTAAACCCAGATTAGCGAAGCAAAAACTACTAAATAAAATTACAATTGTAAGAACTAGACTAAGTATCTTTTTCATAACACACTCTCCTATACATTAATATCTGTTCAATTACATTATAGCATACTTTTTACCAAAATTGTTAAAAATGAGAAATTTTCTTGACATTTTATGATAAAATTCTTCATATTTATCCACTAATGTTTCCAGCTGCTTGAACAAATAATTTCCCTATGCTATAATGCAATCAGTTAAACAATATTTTATAATAATCTTACGCAATTGGAGGTTTTGCCAATGGCTATTGCTAACCGGATTATAGCTATGCTCACTGCTGTATTCACATTAATCACAAGCCTTTTGGGTATAAGTCCTGACAAGATTGTCAAGAAAGTAGATAACTTCAAAGTAACCACATATATCCGTGGGGATTACGTACAGACTCCTGACAGCTTGTATGCAGAAGATTTTGACATTATCACCCACGTCATTCTTTTTGAATGTGCCTCTTTTGATGCTGAAGGCAATGTTAGTGTTGATGTGAAAAAGACTGAAACTGCTTTATCAAACATCCGTAATGCAATCGGTGATAGAGATGTTAAAATAACACTTAATCTTCTTGGACCTGGAGGACATACTGACTCGGATATCTGGGAAGACCAGATGGAGGCACAAAGTGATGCCCATAATAAAGCATTCACAAGTGGAGTGTTAGAAGATAACATTATTGATGTGCTTGAAAAATACGATTTTGACGGTGTTCATTTTGACTATGAATACCCTGTTTCATTAAAAGCCTGGCACTACTATAACAGTTTTCTTGTTTCTATGGATAAGGCACTTGGTGATAAGTACACTCTCGGTGTTGCAGGCAGTTCATGGAATCTTAAATTCTCTGCTGCATCAATCAACGCTATTGACACATTTGAATTGATGTCATACGACAACAATGATGCCCAGGGAAAACACGCTACTTATGAAGACACTATTGCACAACTAAAAGATGTTGGTCTTCATGGCGTTCCACTTGAAAAGGTCAACATTGGTCTTCCATTCTATTCCCGTCCTACAGATTTGTCAGGGTATTGGTATGGATACAACGGATGCTATGAAAACATCGACGAAAATGGTTGGTATCATTGTCCGAATACTGGAAAAGACTTCTGGTTTAACACACCTGATGTTATTGAAGCAAAAACCAACTATGCCATAAACAATGGTTACGGTGGTGTTATGATATGGCACTACAACTGTGACCTCCCATCAACACACGAAGATTCTCTTCTTCGAGCAATAGATACAGCTGTAAACAACAACTATTAATTTTTTAATATAAATAATGAGGTTGGTATTATGAAAAAGTTTTTATCAGTAATTTTATCTTTTATTATGTTTGTATGTGCTTTGTCAATTCCCACATTTGCTTGTGTTACAAAAGACGACGCATATGACGATGGTCTTGAGAAATTACAGGAGCAGTTCATTTATGGTGAAGGACCTGAAACTGACGGATTTACTATTGATTACAGATATTTTTCACCTGTAAAAGAAAATGACAACACAAAATATCCTGTTGTAATCTGGCTTCACGGTATGGGTGATGGTGCAGAAGAAGGCAAACAGGTAAAAGCAAGTGATGTGGCATTCTGGTCTTCCGATGAATTTCAGGCTCGCTTCAAAGAAAGTAATGGTGCATTTATCCTTGCTCCTCGTTCACTTGAAGAAGATAGCCTTTTCTGGCCTGACAGCCTAATTTTCCCTTTACGAGCAACGATTGATGATTTTATTGCAAAAAACAAGGATAATGTTGATTTATCTCGCATTTACATCGGTGGATATTCAATGGGTGGAAAAATGACTTTGAAAATGGCTGTAGCATACCCTGATTTATTTGCTGCTATCTTCCCTATTTGTCCTGCTTGGACACCTAATGTTGAACAATGTGAACTTATTTCAGAAATCCCTGTATGGCTCACAAGCGGTGTTCTTGACCCACTTGTAAACTATTTCTTCTCAGTACGCAAAACTTGGCAGAATATTGTTGCTACAAACGACTCCCCTGCTGATTGTCGTTTTTCAACACTCTTATTTGTTAGATACCCAAGTGGAAACCCTACATCAAGTTCACATCATTCATGGTTTTCAGTAAACCACGATATGTTCAGTTCTAATAATGGTAAATATCCTTTCATGCAGACTGTAAACGGATTAGGACAGAAAGTTACTCTTACATACCCTGACGGCATGATTTCTTGGTTGTCAGGATTTACAAGCAACTACGATGGCACTCCTGCAACTGACAGTGGAAACTTATA
This sequence comes from Candidatus Fimenecus sp., assembly GCA_045613065.1. GTDB lineage: Bacteria > Bacillota > Clostridia > Oscillospirales > Acutalibacteraceae > Fimenecus. Next base: position 56,195 of record JAZLAH010000009.1, on the reverse strand, counting down.
AAATATTATAAATTCATAAGAGTTCATTCTTTTGAATGGACTCTTTAATTTTTGGAATAATTATGTACTTGACTATTTTTTCTATCGATAATATAATTAAAGTGGTTATGTATGTACATAAGGTGGTGTTCTGAATGGAAAAATTACACAGAAATCTTTTATCCCTGATAAAATTAGCACTTACAGGTGAATCTGCACCTATTGACAGTGATATTGATTTTAAACAACTTCTTTCTATAAGTGCTAAACATCAGATTTTCCCTCTTGTTTTCGATGGTTTATACAAAGCAAAAGGTAATTTTGAAGATGCTGAACAGTATAGAAAATATACATTTAAATTGATTGGTTATGACCAGAATCAATTATATTTCCTTAAAAAGATAGAAGCATTATTCAATGACAATGGTATTGATTATATGCTCCTTAAAGGGTCTTCTATAAAAAAATATTATCCTTTATCAGAATTCAGATTAATGAGCGATATCGATATCTTAATTAAGGAAGTTCAGTATAAAACCATAAAGCCTTTATTTCTTAAAATGGGCTTTGTTGAAAGCGTTGAATCAGACCACGAATTTATTTGGAAACACAGTTCCGGTCTTATTGTAGAACTTCACAAACGACTTATTCCATCATACAATGATGATTATTATTCATACTACATAAACCCTTGGAAAAAGGCAGTTTACAAAAGCAATCACTCTTATTCAATGTCAAAAGAAGATGAATACATATACATATTTACACATCTGACAAAACATTATCGTGATGGTGGCATTGGATTACGACATCTTATTGACATATGGTATTTTGCTTTGAAACACTCTCTTTTAAACAAAACATATATCAATAAAGAACTTGATAAGTTAGGATTACTTGAATTCCATAATAACATTATTGACACTCTTGATGTCTGGTTTAACGGCAAAGAAGCGACAGAATTGACAGATTATATTACTCAAAGAATTATCGAAAGTGGTAATTTCGGATTAAAGGAATGGCACGATATTGCAAATGCAGCACGTGCAACTGCAAGAACTGACTCTGCTTCTTCAGCTAAAACAAAAACCATTTTTAGACTTATCTTCTTACCTCTTGATGATATGAAGAAAAAGTTTCCTGTTTTAGAAAAACTTCCTTTCCTCTTGCCACTTATGTGGATAGTAAGATGGATTAATGCAATTTTCAATAAAAAAGGTAGTATTGCCAACGAAACAAACAAGTTAAGCTATATGACTGACCAGATTGTTGATAATTATAACAAAGAACTCCAAATGGTCGGCTTAAAATTTGAACTAAAAAAGAAATAAGAATCTGTCATTTTATTATTTCACAATAAAAATAGCTCGCAAGGTATATACCTGGCTAGTTTTCTTTTATATTTTTTCGCCTGTTATGGCATTTACAACATCTTTGAATATTGCACGATGTGTAACTGAAATATATTTATCAAGGTGTAATGAACCAAAATACCATTTTCTGAAATTGCAGTTCTGTGAAAGCTCCTCAAAATAGGCATTCAATGCACTTACACGAAATTCTGTCCGGTCATTAAGATTTAAGAAATTTTTAACCTTAAGTGGTGGCTCGTGAGTTACTATAACATCTATATCATATCCGGCAAATTCAAGATTTTCAGCGCCCTCAAGCAATTCATCCTGTGTCGGATGCTCGTCCTTTGACCAGGCATTTACATCTCGACGAATATCAATGTCAGAGCTTTCACCACCGCCCATAGTGAAAATTTTTCTGCCTTCTATTTCATAAACCTGACCACGCATCAAATGATAAAGATTACCATGAATTTTATGAACTTTACCACCATTCCATTGACTGATTTCATAATTGTTAATCAAATCAAAGTTTTCGTGAGTACCATCAATAAAGCATATATTATATTTTCTTTTACCTAAAGACATAAGATAATTCTGTTCTGCGGTACTGTTGTCCCACAAAAAACCGAAATCTCCGCAAATAATAAGAGTATCTCCCTCTTTAAGATTTCGAAGCCTTAACCATGACAATCTTTTTCTGTCACCATGAATATCTCCTGTAATATATATCATTTTAGTCGTTCCTTTATAAAAAATTTACTTTTTGCTTATTGGATATTGTTGTTAATTGTGATATACTTTATTATATACGATTATAACTTTTTTTCAAGTAGGTGATTTTATGAAGAAAATTTTATCAATTTTCCTCATTGTTATAGTATTAATATCCACTTTTTCTATAGGAGCTTCTGCTTCCTTTAATTCTCTGTTAGAAACTGAATCAGACATTGTTTTGCTTGTCAATACTGACAGTGAAACTGTTATTCTCGATAAAAATGCAAACAAGCGTTCTGCTCCTGCATCTCTCACAAAAATTGTCACTTGTATGCTTGTTCTTGAAAACTGTCCTGATTTATCAGTTCAGGTTACTTGTAAACGTGAACTTCTCAATGGACTTTATGCTATGAATGCTGCAACTGCAGGTATTGTTACAGGTGAATCTCTTTCAATTAAGAATTTGCTCTATTGCCTTATGCTTCCGTCAGCTGCTGATGCTGCGAACATTCTTGCAGATTATGTTGGTGGCAGTATTGACAACTTTGTTGTTATGATGAATGACTTTGTTGCAAAATTAGGATGTAAAGACACTAAATTTGTGAATGCTCACGGTCTTGACACTGACCCTAACGGATATACAACTGCAAACGACCTTTACAAAATCACAAAATATGCTTTGCAAAACCCAATGTTCAAAGAAATTACAAGCACATCAAGATATGATATTTCTCCTACTGAAAAATATCCATATACAAGATATCTTCATAACACAAACAAAATGATGAATCCAGGTATTCCTGACTATTACCACAAATCTGTATCCGGTGTTAAGACCGGTACAACAGCAGAAGCAGGTCGTTGTGTTATCACAACTGCATCACAAGATGGCTACAATTATATGCTGATTGTTATGGGTGCTCCTCAGTATGACATTGACAATGATAATGTTGAGGAAAATGTTGCTTTTACTGAAAGTAAGAAAATTTATAACTGGGCATTTGAAAATATTGAACTTACAAAAATCACAAACACAACTGATGTTGTAACTGTTGTTGATGTGAAATACAACAGCAAGGTTGACCATTTACGACTTCTCCCTGCTGAAGAATTATCTGCACTCGTCCCTCTTGGCACAGAATCAGGAAGTCTTATAATCCGTCCTATCGAGAGTGAAACTCCCCAAGTTGTAAAAGCACCAATCAAAAAAGGTGATGTAATTGGTAAAGCTGAAATCATTTATGGTGAGGATATTGTTGCAACGGTTGACCTTGTTGCAGCAGAAGATGTTGACCTTAACATTTTCTTGCTTATATTAGGCGTTATCAAGGATATTTTCTCAACTACAATTTTCAAAATCTTATTTGCAATTGCTGCAGTTTTGCTTATAATTTACATTCTTCTTATAATCCGTAAAAACAGAATCAAAGCAAAACGAAATAAAATCAGAATGATAAAGGGCTGATAAAACAATTATGAAACTTTCTTTAATTATCCCTTGCTATAACGAGCAAGACAATATAATGCCATTTTTCAAAGAAACTGTTAATGCTTTTCAGGAAATGCCAAAAGCAATTAACTCTTTTGAAATGATTTTCGTAAATGATGGTAGTAGTGACAACACATCAAAGAATCTTAAAGAATTATACAAATCATATTCATCCGTTGTTTCTGTAATCGAATTTTCACGAAATTTCGGTAAAGAAGCTGCTATGCTTGCAGGACTTCGTCATGCAAAAGGTGATTTTGTCACAATTATTGATGCTGATTTACAGCAAAGACCTGAAATTGTCGTAAAAATGGTTGAGCATCTTTTAGAAAATGAAGATTGCGATATGGTTGCTGCTTTCCAAGAGGAAAGAATCGAGGGCAAATTTATGTCCTTTATGAAAAAGAACTTTTATAAATATATCAATATTGCAAGCGAAACAGAGTTTTTCCAAGGAGCAAGCGATTTCAGAACCTTTAGAAAAAGAGTTGCCGAAGCGATTCTCTCATTACCTGAATATTATCGTTTTTCAAAAGGAATTTTCTCTTGGATAGGCTTTAACACACATTATATGCCTTATGTTGCTGAAGAAAGATTTTCAGGCACAACAAAATGGCCATTCTTCAAATCTCTTAAATACGCTATTGAAGGCATTATTGCATTTACAACATTACCTTTGAAATTTGCAACAGGTGTTGGTATTTTTACATTTATTGCATCTATCCTTTATATGTTCGTAGTTATTATACAAAAGCTTTTCTTTGGGGTGGATGTACCGGGATATGCAACTATTGTTGTTCTTATTCTTTTCCTTGGTGGAGTACAGCTTTTGCTTATAGGTGTTGTTGGAGAGTACCTTGCAAGAACCTATATCCAAGGTAAAAACAGACCGGTTTATATTGAAAAAGAGGTTTTAAAAGCAAAATCAAAATCTTTTGACGAGGATTTTGACAATGAATAATATTATTGAGCTTTATAAAAAGCACAAAGAAATTATCAATTACATTATTGTCGGTGGACTTACTACCGTTGTCAGTATGGGTGTCTTTTACGGCAGCACATGGACAATTCTTGATGGTAATAATTCGATTGAACTTCAGATTGCAAATGTAATTTCCTGGATAGGTGCTGTTGTTTTTTCATATTTTGCAAACAGAATTTTTGTTTTTGAAAGCAAAGAACAAAACATCTTAAAAGAATTTTTAGCTTTTATTTCTTCAAGATTGTTTACTCTTCTTCTTGATATGGCTACAATGTTTGTTCTTTCTACACTTTTACAGATAAATTACAATATATCAAAAATTGTTGCTATGGTGATAGTGACAGTCGGAAATTATGTAATAGGAAAATTTCTTGTTTTCAAGAAAAAGGATAATAAATAGGGGTGGTTAAAATGTCAGTTGGCAAATTTATTCCAAGAGCTGACTCAGCAAAGGATATTGGGGTATCCTTAAAGGTCGTTAAGCAGTTCTTGAATAACGCTATTGAAAAAGGCTATGAATATCATAGTCTTATGGTTATCCGTCACGGTAAAGTAGCCATTGAGTGGTATAACGAGCCATATAATAAGGACACACCACAGGCGGTTTATTCAATCAGTAAATCATTTACAAGCACAGCAATAGGCTTTGCTATCAGTGAGGGTCTTATTTCTCTTGACACAAAGCTTGTTGATATTTTTCCTGATTATCCACCGAAAAAGCCTGATGAACGCTTCCAGAAACTTACAATCCAGAATCTTTTAAGAATGTCATCAGGTAAACAGCCAAGCTTTCTTACAGATAAAAGTAAGGTTGACTGGATTGAAGACTACATAAATTCACCTTGGGTTTTTGAACCAGGTGAAAAATTCCTTTACATCAACGAAAATATTTTTATGCTCTCTGCAGTTATCAGCCGAGTTACCGGTATGAGTATGCGAGAATATCTTACTCCTCGTCTTTTCGAACCACTTGGAATTGATTTCCCATTCTGGGAAACTGACCGAAACGGTGTTGAAGCAGGTGGCTGGGGACTTTATATCAAAACTGAGGATATTGCAAAGCTTACTCTCTGTTATTTACAGAAAGGTATGTATAACGGAGTTCAGGTTATTCCTGAATTCTGGACTATTGAGGCAACGAAAAATCAGATTGATAATAATTACAATCGTCCCGGAACTGACGCTTCATACGGATATGGTTATTGTTTCTGGAAAAACAGTATTGACGAAACATCATTCCGTTCAGATGGTATGTTTTCACAGTTCGGTATCGGTATTCCAGAATATGACGCTGCAGTAATCGTTACATCTGCTGTTACTGACGAAACAGGTTGTCTTGAATATCTTTTCAAATATTTCCCAAGAGCATTTGAAGAGATAGACGAAAAGGAAGAACAGATTGAAAACACAAATGTTGAACCATTGTTCCCAAGTGACCGTCCATCAACTGAAAACATAATAAATGACAGATATATCAAATTCCGTAAAAAACTTCTTCTCAACCTGACTGGCTTCCAGTTAAGCGTTTTGCCAATGGCTGTTACATATATGCTTACAGATAAACCAGGCAATATTGATATGGTCAAGTTTGATTTTGACGAGAAAGAATGCCGTATGACTTGGTCTGAGGGATTTGAAACCAATACTATTATTTTAGGTCTTGATGGTCGTTATCGTTATTCAAAAATCACTTTAGGTAAGATTGATTTTACCGTTTGTGCAAATGCTATGTGGCTTGATAACGAAAGCTTACTTGTAACTATTCGTCCTATTCAGACTGTTGCAAAACGAAATCTTATTTTTGAATTCCGTCCTAAAGATAAGGTTGTTATGATTCCGTCAAGCTCCCCATCAGGCGCTGAAATTATCAATAACCTTGGTGGATTCTTTGAACAAATGATACCAAATAAAACAATTCTTAAATTATTCAATAAAGTAATGTCCTTTGGTCCAAAAATTATGGAGCCTAAACACTACGGCAAATTTATTGAGAAATAAAAAATTAACTCCACTGCTTAATGCAAGTGGAGTTTTTTCTATCTTATTTAAAAAATTCTTCTTCAACTTTACCACAAAGATAATGGTAAATTGGCAAATGATATTCCTGAATTTTATACGTTTCACTTGATGGAACACAAATAGTTACTGTTGCTTTTTCTTTGATTTTACCACCGTCACCACCTGTTAATGCAAGTGTTTTGACACCAATGCAGTTTGCAACCTCAACTGCTTTCAATACATTTTTAGAGTTGCCTGATGTTGAAATGGCAATGAGTAAGTCGTTTTCGTTTCCGTAGCCGTAAACCTGTTGCGCAAAAACATAATCAGGATTAAGGTCATTATTAAAAGCGGTCATCAATGCTGTCTGACTACAGAGAGAGATTGCAGGTAAAGCACCCTGAAGATTTTCTTTCAATTCCTGTGAAAATCTGGCGTCTTTTATTCCTCTTTTAAGCAAAAAGCCTTTCATAAGTTCACCGACAATATGCTCACAGTCCGACGCACTGCCACCATTACCACAAACAAGGACTTTTCCATTGTTTTTGTATGTTTCAATTATCAGGTTTAACCCTTTTTCGATATCATTTTCACAGCATTTAAGGTCAGGATATCTTTCAAAAATATTATCCATTATTCCACCTCATTAAAAAGACTATAAAAATCCTTACTTGTAAAGTCTTCTACAATTACATTCGTGCCAAGTTTTTTATGTAAACCACGCTGATATGTTGCGTTTTCAGGTAATCGACTTATTACTAATGCACCAAGTTCCACACCTGCCTGAATTTCTGCCCTACCATCACCGATGACAAGAACATTTTCAGCTAAAATATTCAACTCTTTAATCAGGTCTTTCATAACAGCGTCTTTTGGTTTCTTTTCTGTCCAGGTTGAACCGATAATATCCTCTATCAATTCACCTTTTCCGATGGTGTATCCAAGTGCCTCCACTTCTTCATGCATACCCATACCTTTTTCTACAACTGCACCTGTTACAAAATAATTCTTCACGCCATTTTCGTGTAAAATTTTAAGAAAATCAAAAGAACCTTTTACTTGGAATTTTTCGGGATTTCCCCTTGCAAGAACAAGATTTTTATCTCTGCAATATCCATTAAGAACCGCTTCATAAAGCTTAAAAAGCCTTGGTGTCTGACTTTTGAGCATTTCATTCATCTCAGCAGTTTCAGGCAAATCATCATAATATTCCTCACCATTATTGATTCTTTCAATAATCTGTGCATTTGTATCCTGATTACAGGAAATGGATATTTTGCCTTCCTGAACAGCTCTTCGAATTGCCCATTCCATTTGAGTTAATGCAGAAAGACCTGCTGACTCCACACAAAAAGCATCTGTTTCAGGCAAAGTCATTGTACCTGCAACTGAAATGAGTCTTTTCACGTTTTCCTGACTGTCAAAATCATCAGGCAATCCGTTTTCGATTACATCATAAAGACAAATGCTCATAACGGGAGGCCAGTCACGGATAAGCGAATGTGTTCCGTCAATGTCGTGAAAAGCATATTCTATTTTTCTGTCATCAAAAGCTTTTATTACAATATCTGAATTATTATTTTTTACTGTAATCATAAATTATCTTATTCTTGGTAAATTATCTATTAATGCTATATGGTCTGTATAGAATTTTCGTGTTTCGTTGGTTTTTCCGTTCATACCAATAACAGCACCGTGGTCACCCTCAATTGTTGGGAAAACACACCAACAACCACGCTGAACATCTTCAAGTTGCTCATTGTATTCAACAAACACCTCATCTGCAGGACATTGTGCTGAAACAACATTTACAAGTCCATCATTTGGAAGCCATGTTTCATCAAATTTTGTATCAGTATATCTTCCTATTAATGTAGCCAATGGCATAAGTACAACCATGGTTGATGAAATAGGTATCTGGTAATTGGAAAATGTGGATTTCTTCGTTGTGTTGTATGCAAATGAGAAATAATACACACTTTCAACTGTTTTTATTGTCTTATTAAGCTCTGCTGCGCCATCAGGTGATAAATCGTAAAAGGCATTATCTTTACCTTTGCTGAAATCACCATTTACAAGTGAAATCGTATTATCTTCACCTGACTTAATACCAAAATGCTCCAACTGAAAATCCACAAGACTACTGTTATATCTATCGCCTATTCCACCTGTTGCAAAAAGCACATTCAACGCCGTTTCCACAAGATTTCCGTGGTCAACAACATAAAAGAGAGTTGAGCCATTATGAGGTGCACAAAGAGTTGTAACGCTGTTTACAAATTCACCTTTGCCACCTGTAAAAAAAGGTGAACAATCTTCAGGACTTGCCTGAATTTCTGCTTCAACACCATATTCAAGGATACTTGTGAAAAGATTGATAGTATTTCCACCAAAGGAATGACCTATAAGGTTGATTTTTCTTGTCTGACCACCATCAGTCTGAGTTCCCCAGTTTTCAACAAGTGGAGTCTTATATGTTCTACCATATCTTTCGTGTCCGTGAGTTTTACTATGAGCCTCTCCATAGTCAACAGTTGTTCCCATAAGTTGTGCATAGAGCTCACATGCTCTGTCCCAAGTACTTGAAAAAGGCCCTACTGTTGCTTCCTCAACGAGATAACCTTCTGAACGAAGATATTTTGAAATACTTCCTGACGATGTCCCCCAATATGGTGTAACATCATTCATTCCGGAATTTTCGCTCCAGCCACCCATACCATGAACAAGGATATAAGTATAGTCGATTGGTTCTTCCGTAAGTCTTGCCCACAACTTTTTATATCCACCAAAAGGTAACGGCAAAATTGCTGCAACTACAAGACAAACCACTAAAATCCCAGCTATTGTCTCTTTTACACTGAATCTGTCATTATTCATAGTTAAAATTTCGCCTTTACTTTATTTTTTAGGAAACGGTCTTTTTTTAGCAGTAAATTCAAGTGTATCAATCTTTATAATGCTTACAACAGTTGTAAGTTTTTCTTCAAACTGAAAATCTTTTCCTGTCTGTGCTTTCATAAGAAGTGAAAGTGCCTGTTTTTTCTCCTCAACATCTTCAACAAGAGTTGCAAGTCCCCTACCCATAATTGAAGCATAAGTGATGCCATATTTACAAGCAACTTCACCTTCAAAAGGTATAATATCACAACACATTTCATAGAAAACCTTTGGATTTGATTTTATAACATCTATTTTTCTACCTCGTCTTGCACCGTGAAGATAAATAGTCAGTTTTCCGTCGTTGAGAACATATCCATAATTCATTGGCACAACATATGGCTCGTCACCATCAATCATACCAACATGAACAACCTTTGATTTTTCGAGAATTTCAATAATCTCGTTTATATCTGTAACCTGCTGTTCTCTGCGAGTCATTCCGTTCATAATTTCACCTCATTATATAAGACTGAATAAAAGTTTGAAATAACTGATTATCATTCTGAAGATTTCTACAACAAATGTAGTTATATGCTGTTCTGCTGTTTCCTGATTTCTGTCTGTTGGCAATTCAGTATAACTGTCATTTGCAGGTGCTTTTTCTGTCTTTTTGATAGCATAAGAGTCGATAAGTGTCTTTTCGTTTGTTTCATCATTTACCATATATGCCTCATAAACAAAATGCTCACTATCAAGGCTTACTGTTGCAAACACACCACCATCCTTTGTATCTCTTGCTACTGCAGAATTCTCAAGAATTGGTGGAATTGCGTCTTCATTTACACCATAACGCTTTGTACCTGCTGTTGATGGCAAAATATGAGTTGTGCCATCAGGATTCAACGCAAATGTTGTTGATTTTCCATTCCATACTTCTGTAACTGTCTGTGTATCCTGAGCCTTTTCACCTTTTACAGGTTCAGTTCTTAAATACATATGGTCGTGACCTGCAAACACAACATCAATATCAAGCTCATCAATTATAGGTAAAAGAAGATTTCTCATAATTATTGTGTCAGGTTTATTGATATTCTTTCCTGCAGAATAGAGTGCTCTGTGAGTAAGCACGATTTTCCATTGTGCATCAGAAGAGTTCATATCGTTTTTAAGCCAGTTAATCTGTGATGCTGACATAGGATACATATCATTTGAGTTAAGCACAGCAAAATGTGCGTCACCCCAGTCGAATGAATAATAACAACCTGTAATAACTGAACTGTCCTCTGCTTCACCAATGTTAAACATATTATTAAACTTGAACCACTGCAAATTACCTTCGTGATTTCCTGCAACAGGAACAAGTGTTGTATTCATATTTGAAAAAGCAAAGTTTCTGAAATAGCTATCCCATTCTTCATTTGTACAATCATTTACAAAGTCACCTAAATTGATTGCAAATTCATAATCAGGCATAGTTTTAACTGCTTCTTTCATAACAAGAGATGCTTTGTAGAAATTCTCCTCATTACTTGCCTGAACATCAGAAATAACAATAAAGTTTGCCTCATCATTTGTTTTGCTTGATGTTGTGAAATAACCGATTTCACTCCACACATTTGATTCACTATCTCCTACACGATACTGATATTTTGTGTCTGGCTTAAGATTATCTGCTTCTGCCTTATGTACGTACTTTTTCATGGATGGATAACTGATACCCTCAATGATTGCAGCCTTTGTCAAGTCTGCACCCACCGGAGCTACCTGCACATCTGTTCCTGCTTTTTCATCTGTGTACCAGCAAAAGCCTCTTGATGTCTTTGAGTCACCATTTATTGTGACACTTACTCTTGTAACCTCGTTCCCAGCAATAGCAGTTGCCACCAACGGAAACGCCATACATAACACAAGAATAAGTGAAATGATTTTAGTAATTGTTTTTTTCATAAATATTCCCCTTTTATTGTTCCTACTTTTCAATATCATATTTTTTTGACATCTTACTCATTGCTTCTTCTCTTGTGATTTTTCCTGTATTGCAATCAATCATTATCTGTACATCCTTGTCCTTTAAATCATAGAAAGACCAAACGATAAATGCCAAAAAGCCACCTATTGCCGGAATAAGCATAAAGATAAGCCAAAGCATATTGAGTGCATGAGGAGTCTGTGTTACTCCACTTTGCTCCAGTTCCTGGAACGAACCTACCTCAACAACTTTCCAACCAACTGAATCGAGACCGAGAATAAACAATCCCAACGCACCGGAAATAGAGCCTGTAAGCTTTGCCATAAATGTCTGTACAGCAAAGGTTATACCTTTTGCTTCTGTACCGCTTTTGAATCGACCATATTCTGCACAGTCAGGTGTAAACATAAACATTTCAAGACTGACTACTGCTAACGGAATTGAACGAATAGTGAAGAGAATTATATAAACAACCGCATTACCATAGCCTACAAACCACATAATAACGCTGAGTACAACATAAAGTAATAAACATATCTGATTAACTTTCATCTTATCAAATCTACGAATAATTTTAGGCAACATCAAAGAAATGATAAGCTGTGGAACTGTTCCGATTGCTCCTACAAGAATGGAGAACAATGCACTATTAAACAAATAATAAGAAACATAAAGTGTGAATGCATTACCGATGCTGAGTGATGAATAGAAGAAAAGTCCCAAATAATATATAAACAAATACTTGTTCTTAAAAAGGTATGAGAACATTTTTCTGATAGTAAATGATTCTTCACCCTCTGCATGAAAACGCTCTTTAAGTTTGAATGATGCAGGTGACATTAAAGCGAATGCAATAGCACAAATAATTATAGATATCATACCATAGTTCATGCCAACCTTTTCACTGACAAGAACCGTTGCAAGTGTAGATGTGATACCAACACCTGCGTAAGTAGCAATACTCTTGTATGACTGAATAGTGTTTCGTTCGTCAATGCTCTGACTCATAGATGTCAGAATACCAAAAATCGGCACATCACAAAGAGTGTATGCAGTATCCCAAAGTATGTAAGCGATAGCAAACCAAGCTAACTTAACCGTCTGTGAAGAACCTGACGGTATAATAAATGTCAGTATTGTTGCAATTGGAATTAGTATAGTTGAAATTCGTATCCAAGGAAGATATTTTTTTCCGCTTTTGAACTTGATTAAATCGAATACAGCACCGAATAATGTGTCGTTTACAGCATCCCAAACTTTGACGATAAGCATTACTGTTGCTGACTTTATGGGGTCGATACCCAAGAACAACAGATAAGTGGTAAGACACACATTAAAAAGCGTGTAAATCATATTTTGTCCTGCAAAATATGAATAGTAGCTTGCTCTTTCAGCAGGCTCTGTTGACCAATTCTCTCCTGTTACAAAAATCTTATTAAGCTTTGAAGAAAGTTTCATATCTACTCCTCCTTATCATAATGACCATCGGTCAATTCATTGTTTCACTATAAGTGCAACGCTTTCCACATGTGCTGTTTTTGGGAACATATCGACAGGTGTAACCTCAACTGTATCATATCCCATTTCCTTTAATATTGCACTGTCTCTTGCCTGAGTTGACACATCACAAGAAACATAAACGATTCTTTTCGGATTCATTTCTGCAACACATTCTAAAACTTCTCTGTCGCAACCTTTTCGTGGTGGGTCGAGAATAACTGCATCAGGAGTGATTTGTTTATCCCTTAACATTTTTACTGCATCTTTTGCATCACCACAATAAAATTCACAATTTTCGATATTATTTCGTTTTGCATTTTCTTTTGCATCCTCAATAGCTTCAGGAATAATCTCAACACCGATTACTTTTCCAACATTTTTAGCCATTGAAAGACCGATTGTACCTGCTCCACAATAAAGGTCAAGAATTGTTTCGTGCCCACTTGTCTCCACATATTCCAATGCTTTTCCGTAAAGCAACTGAGCACAATCGTGATTAACCTGATAAAACGACAATGGTGAAATTCTGATTTTCACACCACACAAAACATCTTCTATATAATCACTTCCCCAGATGGTTGTGCAGTTTTTACCAAGTATAACATTAGTCTTTTCTGCATTTTCATTTATGACTATACTCTTGATATCCTTGAATCTCATCAAATCGTCACAAAGTTCGTCTGCATAAGGCAAAGTGTTTCCATTGATTACAAGACACACCATAATCTGTCCTGTTTCAAAAGCTTTTCTTATGTAAATATGACGGACAAGTCCCGTATGATTTATTGAATCATACGCTGTAACACCAAATTCTCTCATCCAATCTTTCACAACATCAACGATTTCTGCAAATGCCTCAGGTTGAAGAATACAGTCAGAAGAGTTGATTATTCTGTGACTTTTCTGTGCATAAAAGCCTGCAACAATATCCTTATCAAAACCAACAGGATACTGAGCCTTGTTTCTATATCGTTCAGTTTCGCAAGTGATTATATCCTTTACAGGTACGTCCATATGAGCAAGACGTTTAAAAGCATCAACAACCTTTTGTCTTTTAAGCTCTTTTTCAGCTTCATAGGAAATGTGACGGAAAACACATCCACCACAAGAACAAAAATGCTCACAATCCACTTTTACTCTGTCTTTTGACGGTGTTGCAATCTGCTTCACGATACCGATAGCATATGTCTTTTTTGCTTTTATAATATGAGCAATTATGGTATCACCTTTTGCTGCACCTGAAACGAAAACAGCCTGACCATTATAATGACCGACACCATTTCCCTCAGCAGTATAACCCTCAATATTCAGTTGTATATCCTGATTTTTCTGTAAAGACATACTTTCACCTTATAATTTAAGAATAATTCCTGCAAGTGCACCTACTAAAAGCCAGAATGCAGGATGTAATTTTTTGAGCCTCTTTATAAACATAAGTGCAAAAAGCACTATTGCAATTAAAATTACAGGAATTGCAAATTCTCCATTTACATAGAAAATTGGCTTGATAATTCCAAAAACTGCAAATAAAACAAGTGCTGTAACCACGGGACGGATACCTGAAAATGCACCTTTTACATATTCATTCTCTTTAAATACTTTTAAGAAACCTGCAACAAGTACAATTACAATAATCGATGGTGTTACAAGACCCAATGTGGCAATCATTCCACCAAAAATTCCACCAATTGTACCGAATTCAGTAAATCCTGCATTGTATCCTGCATAAGTTGCCATATTAATACCAATTGGTCCCGGTGTGCTTTCTGCAACAGCAACCATAACACCTAATTCTTCAGGATTAAACCAACCGTAATCACTTCTTGCTAAATCCTGCAAGAAAGGAATTGTAGCAGGACCACCACCAACTGCAAATAGTCCGATTTTAAAGAATTCTAAAAACAAATACAAGAAGGTCATCATTTTGCTTTAACCTCCTTGATTTTAGTGCAAACAACACCAACAATACCACCGAAAATAACAAGAAGAATTGGTGTTATATCAAACACAAAACACGCAACAAGTCCGATTATAAAAAGCACAACGGAAATTACATTCACGAGGCTCTTTTTTGCAAGTGTGATTACTGTATGTGACAACAAAGCACAAACAACAGCATTAATGCCTGAAAGTGCCGATGCAACTATGGGATAATCCATAAAATTCTGCAAAACAGATGCAACAATTGTTATGATTATTATTGATGGTGTTACCATTCCAAGAGTTGCGAATATTCCACCTAAAACTCCTGCCTGATAATAGCCCACAAATGTTGCTGTATTTACTGCAATAATTCCCGGAGTACACTGTCCAACAGCATAATAGTCAAGTAATTCTTCCTCTGTTGCCCATTTCTTTTTTTGTACAATTTCCCTTGTAAGAAGTGGTAGCATTGTGAGTCCACCACCAAATGTTATTGAACCTATTTTCGCAAAGGTCAAAAACAGGCTTAGTATTTTTTTAACCATTTCATTTTCCACCATTTAGTTATTTATTGTCTCCACTCCAAAATATGAAGTCTGACACAAGAAATGCTCTCACAGGAGCAGCCTCTGCACCACTAATTTTTAGAGGTGCTGCTGATAAAAAGTAATCACCTGACTTAGCATTACTTAAATCAAGATTTTCAAGAAGTGTAATGTCATTCATCATAAACATTCTGTGTGTTCTTCCGTCACAACCTTCAGGTTCAACGGTCATTCCGTCAGTACCCACGAGGATATAGCCTAAATCTGCTAGTGCTGATGCAGCAGATTCGTGAAAAAACGATATTCCATTACTTTTTACAAGTATTCTTTTCGCATTTCTTGGGAAATATTCTTCCACAAAAGCACCTGTAATTACAGGAGTATCTGTTTCAACAACCACACAAGGTCCAAAGAAAACTTCGTGAGGAATTTCAGTAATGTCACTGCCATCAGGTAGGAAATGCAACGGTGCATCCATGTGTGTACCATTATGTAGACACATATCTATCTTGCTAAGATTATACTGACAATCGCCATCGATGTTTTTTACTCTCTCAAGATTTGCAACAGGGTCACCGGGATATACAGGACAACTTAAAACTTCTCTTGAAATATCAATTATCTTCACGCATACTCCTCCAATCATATTTATCATAATATTTTATCATATATTCGTTATCAATTCAATATTACAAAATAAAAAGGCGAGGAAAACCTCGCCTTGAATATTTACTATTAATATGCTTTGCCCCAATAGAGCATTTTGTCTGCAGGTTTGCCACAGCAAACGCACTTGTCAGCAACCTTTTCTTGAACGAAAGGAATACAACGAGATGTAACACCTGCCTGCTCCTTAAGAGCATCCTCACATTCACGGTCACCACACCACATAGCCTTGATAAATCCTGGCTTGTTTTCTGCAGTTTCAACCATTTCATCCATATCATGAGCAACATAAGTCATATTATTACGACGCTCAAGTGCTGCATTGTAAAGACCATCGTGAACCATCTGTAAAAGTTCAGGAATCTTTGTTTCCAATTCACTGAGAGATACAAAATACTTTTCTCTTGTATCACGACGAACAACAACACACTGATTGTTTTCGATATCACGAGGACCTAATTCAAGTCTAAGAGGAACACCCTTCATTTCATATTCAGCGTATTTCCAACCAGGTGAATTATCTGAAAGGTCAATTTTTGCTCTACAAATCTTCTTAAGGTTTTCATAAACCTCTGTTGCCTTTTCTTTAACACCAGGCTTATGACTTGCAACAGGAATAACAACAATCTGAATTGGAGCAACTTTTGGTGGTAAAACAAGACCGTTATCATCACCGTGAGTCATAATAAGAGCACCGATAAGACGAGTTGTACAACCCCATGATGTCTGGAATGGATGCTTTAACTTATTGTCCTTATCCTGGAACTGAATTCCGAATGCTTTTGCAAAACCATCACCAAAATAGTGGCTTGTTGCAGACTGTAAAGCCTTACCATCGTGCATAAGCGCTTCGATTGTATATGTATCCTCAGCACCTGCGAAACGTTCTTTTGCAGTTTTAACACCTTTAACAACAGGCATTGCAAGACAATTCTCACAGAAATCTGCATAAACGTTAAGCATCTGGATTGTTTCTTCCTGTGCTTCCTCAGCTGTTGCATGGATTGTGTGTCCTTCCTGCCATAAGAATTCACGAGTACGAAGGAAAGGTCTTGTAGTCTTTTCCCAACGAACAACAGAAACCCACTGGTTATAGAGTTTTGGAAGGTCACGATAAGATTGAATTATATTTGCATAATGCTCACAGAAAAGTGTTTCAGAAGTAGGTCGAACACAAAGACGCTCTTCAAGTTTTTCACTACCACCATGAGTTACCCAAGCAACCTCAGGAGCAAAACCTTCAACGTGGTCCTTTTCCTTATTCAAAAGACTTTCAGGGATAAACATAGGCATACAAACATTTTCATGTCCTGTTTCCTTAAACATCCCATCAAGTGTCTTCTGGATATTTTCCCAGATTGCATAGCCATAAGGTCGAATAACCATACAACCTTTTACGCTGGTATATTCAACTAACTCTGCTTTTTTTACAACGTCGGTGTACCATTTGGCAAAATCCACGTCCATTGAGGTGATTTCTTCAACCATCTTTTTTTGTTCAGCCATTTTTTCTTCCTTACTTTCTGTTTTTGTATTTCATAAAAGATACAGGGACAAGAATTTTTTCTGTCCCTGTTAATATAATCTAAATTAAAATTGTTAATTAGTTTTCTTCGATAAACTTAACAATATCAGCAACAGTTCTAATATTTTCAAGCTCCTCATCGGAAATTTCCAAATCGAACTCATCTTCAAGAGTCATAACAAGGTCCGCAAGGTCAATACTGTCAGCACCAAGGTCCTCAAGGAGAACAGAATCTAAAGTAACAGCATCTTCTTCCATCTCAAGCTGGTCGCAAATAATTGCACGAACTTTTTCGAATACCATATTCACACCTCCATTCAAATTATCGATAACTAAACATTATCTTTTTCTCATAATATAGTAAGTTTTTTTACACGATTTGTCAACACTTTTATTATATTTTTGTAAATTCTTCAAGAGCTGTAAAGTCAACGTCCTTTACATCTTTGACTAAATCATAAAAACTTCTGCAGATTTCAACACATCCGTTTTTACTGTCACTTTCTGTGTTGAAAGGCATTACAGGGTCGTGGACTGATAAACGAAGTAAAAACCATCCGTTTCTCTTTTCATCCTTGAATGAAACTCTGACACCTTCATAATTGTCAGGTGCTAAAATCATTTCATCATTATTTTCTGCAATAACCTTTATATCTTCAATAAGCTTTTCACCGATTTCTCTGAAATTATCCTCTGTAATATTAAAACGGAGTTCTTTTTCTTCAAGAGGCTTTTTAAGTGATGAAATACAATCACCGATTTTCTTATTTTCTTTTCTAAGCACAGCAGCCTTAATTATAATTTTTGTAACAAGGTATGCACCATCATCAAGATAATAATTCTCTTTAAATGCAGCGTGCCCTGATGTTTCAATAGCAAGAGGTGTGTTTTCACCAAGATTTGTACGACGGATTGCCTCGTCAATTACATTTTTATATCCTCGTTTGAATCGGATATGCTTACCACCAAGTGTATCCTCGATAAACTCACGAAGTCCATCACTTGTAACAGAGTCAGTAACAATACTGCCACCCTCATTACCCTCAAGTGCAATTACGGAAGCCAATGCAACAATAGCATTTCTGTTGATTTCCTCACCTTTTTCATCAACACAAGATGCACGGTCAACGTCTGTATCAAAAATCACACCTAAATCGCAATTATTTTCCACAGTTGCCTTACGGATAAATTCCATAGCAACCTTATTTTCAGGATTAGGAATATGATTAGGGAACATACCGTCCAGCTCTAAAAACTGACTTGCAGAAATATCTGCACCTAATGGAGCCAATACTTGGGTTGCATAAAATCCACCCACACCATTACCTGCATCAACTGCAATTTTAAAACCCTCAAGAGGTTTCTCGAAATTTTCTGCATTCACACCTTGCTTAATCATATTGCGAAGAATTTCCGCATATTCGCAAATATAATCAATTTCGGTAACATTTCCACACTTTTCTGCTGTTTCACAAGATTCTGTTTCTGCAAGTTTAAGAATCTCTTTTAATTCCTCACCTGAGAGACCACCGTCACGAGTAAAGAATTTAAGTCCGTTACGGTCAAAAGGATGATGACTTGCAGTAATCTGGATTGCACCATCACAATTTCTTGTGACTGTTGTCATAAACATAGCAGGAGTTGAACAATATGAGCAGTTAAGCACATTTACACCCATACCACTTACAACTGAAATTACTGCGTCTTTGATTCTGTCAGCAGAGACACGTGAATCGTGACCCACAGAAACTGTCAAATCATTATAATTTTTTCCTGTTTTTTTACTGAGAAAACTGATGAAAGCAGTTGAAATGAACTTTACAACATCATCTGTCAACTGAATTTCAGGGTACTTTTCGGTTGCAACTGCAACACCACGAACATCAGTACCACTCTTCAAGTGCATAAGTTTCATTTTATAAGACCTCTTTTCAGCATTTCTTCTGTTGCAAGCATAACGCCGATTTTACCACTATGGAAATTAAGACCACCCTGCATCCACACAGCATATGGCTCTCGAAGTGGAGCATCAGCAGAAAGCTCGATTGATGAACCCGATGTAAATGCACCAGCTGACATAATAACCTGATTGTCGTATCCAGGCATATCCCAAGGTTCAGGAGTTACATAAGAGTCAACAGGAGCACCTTTCTGAAGTCCCTGACAGAATGCAATAAGATTTTCTGAATTTTCAAGACAAATTGCCTGAATAATATCGTGTCTATCTTCTTCCACAGTCGGTGTAACCTCAAATCCAAGCTCTGTAAACACAGATGCAGCAAAAACTGCAGTCTTAAGTGCTTCACCAACAACATGAGGTGCATGGAAAAGTCCCATAAACAGACTTCTGTTCTGTCCAAGTGTTGCACCAACCTCTGTACCGAGTCCAGGAGTTGTAAGACGATATCCGCAAAGCTCAACCAAATCCTTACGACCCGCAATATATCCACCACAGGCAGCAATTCCGCCACCCGCATTCTTAATAAGTGAACCGGCCATAAGGTCAGCACCAACCTCAGTTGGCTCAAGCTTTTCTGTAAACTCACCATAGCAGTTATCAACCATAACAACAGCTCTTTTATTCACTCTATGTACAATTTCACAAACCTTTTCAATTTCTGCAATTGAAATTGTGTGACGAAGTGAATAACCACGAGAACGCTGAATATATACCATTCTTACATCTTTATCTTTTGCAACCATCTCAATTGCATCATAGTCAATCTTATCGTCCTCTGTCAAATCAATCTGTTGATAATGAACACCAAAATCAGCAAGAGTGCCATCACCCATATTTTTGCCACCCAATCCGATTGTTGAATGAAGTGTATCATAAGGAGCACCTGTAACACAAAGCATAGTGTCATTTGGACGCAAAATTCCATAAAGGCAAACAGCAAGAGTGTGAGTACCACTTGCCAATGCACCTGCACGGATTATTGCACTTTCTGCACCAAAGATATCAGCAGTTAACACATCAAGCTTTTCTCTGCCTTTATCACCATAGCCATAACCTGTTGAATTGTTGAAATCTGTTTCGTCAACACGATTTCTAATAAATGCAGACAAAACCTTCTGTTGGTTATATTCTGTCATTTCATCAATTTTTCCAAAAACTGTTTCTGCCTTTTTAAGGGCAGTTGCAGAAAGTTCTTTTACTCTTTCACTGATTTCAAAAAACATTTTAAACTATCCTTTATAATCATATATTTCTTTTACGATTTCAAAACCGCATTTTTTATAAAATTCCAAATTATGTTCCTTTGATACAAGGTACACATTTTCATTTTTTGAGAGGTTTAGTAATTTTTCAACTATCTTTTTTCCATAGCCCTGATTTCTGTATTTATCATTTGTGTAGATATCCGTAATCAGAGATATTTTTTGACTAAAAGTTATAAATCCACCACTTAAAATCTCATTATCATTACTGATTATTGCACCTTCACACTTTCCCATACTATTAAGCAAGGATTTAAACGCTACAATATCATTATGCTTATCCTTATCTTCATTGTTAAGGCTTTTAATTTTCATATAATCTGCTCTGTCTATTCCCTTTTCAGGACTCTCACAATTCACAGATTTTCTCAATAGATATTTTTTATCTGTTCTTAAGTCATCATTTTTATCGGCAATAAATTCTAGTTCCTCTTGGTCACTTTTTTCATCTGCAAAAACAAGGCTTTTACCATTTTTGCTAGTCGCAACAACGGCTGTAATATTATTTTCATCATTGTACTGAACCCATACAACCCCATCATTAAGCCTTATTCCATCACAAAGTCCTGTCAAAGCAATAAATGTTGCATAATCTTCTTCACCAAGATAGTTAAAAATCGACTTATCAATAAAATCAACCGATTTAACCATTGGCAAACTCCTCAACCAACACTTCACAAAGTGCCTTTACTGCTTCCATATCCTTTTTGCTACCAACAGAAGATGCTGAATGGATATATCTGCAAGGCAACGAAACAGCAACTGTTTTAATACCACCAGCTGCCTTATGAATCGCAGCAGCGTCATTTCCACCTGCAACAACAGTTTTGGTCTGGTTAGCAATACCATTCTGGTCAGCAATCTCTCTTGCCTTTTTGTACAAGTCTTTATTATAAATAGTACCTCTGTCCATAAATGACACAACTGCACCATTTCCCACCTTGCATACCTTTTTATTTTCAGGTGTGTCAGGAATATCGGATGCTGTGGTTGTTTCAATAACAATAGCATAATCAGGCTTTACTGTATATGCAGAACCAATAGCACCACGAGTTCCTACTTCTTCCTGAACAGTGAAAACACAAGTATAGTCAATTTTTGACTTTTTCTGTAAAAGTTCAATCATAATTGCACAACCAAGACGGTCATCAAGTGCTTTTGACCTTATCATATCGTTGCCAAAGTCAACGAAATCCGACTTGAAATAGCCATAGTCACCAAGGCTTAGATGTTTTTCTGCTATTTCCCTATTATCAAAACCAAAATTCACATACATATCAGTAATATCAGGAATTTTTTTAGCCTCATCACCTGAACATTGGTGAACTGCTTTGCCACCAACGACACCCACATTACCATTTACAGTTATTTTTTTACCAAACAAAGCAGAATTATCGATTCCACCCACATTTGCAACATTCACAAAACCATTTTCGTGGATATAAGTTACGATAAATCCAACCTCATCCATATGTGCAAAGAGTGCAACCTTGTTTTCAGGAGTGATTTCACCCTTTTTGTCTACAATCAGATTGCCCATAGGGTCAACTGTATATTCACAATCCTCAGGTAACTGTGAGATTATGAAATCTCTTACTTGCTTTTCATCACCTGATGTACCATTAAGCTCACAAAGGGTCTTCAAAAGTTCAAAATTCATATTCTCACACCCTTTCCAAGAACTCAGCAATAAGTTTTGCACAAGCTTCTATATCACGCACATCAACTGTTTCAACAGGAGTATGCATATATCTTAATGGAATTGACACCAATACAGATGGTATTCCACCCTTTGAAATTGTGATATGGTCAGCATTGGTACCTGTACGACCGTTCATAATCTCTTTTTGGAAAGAAATCTCCTTTTCTTTCGCAATGTTAACAAGCATTTCAGTATATTGCCTGTCAAGAATTGGTGCATATCCAATCATAGCACCACCATTCATTTTTCCACATTCTCTGTCACTTGAATCAGGAGTTGTTGCAAAGCTTACATCAACAGAAACTGACAAGTCAGCCTGTACATTAAATGATGCACAAGTAGCACCGGCACCACCTGTTTCTTCCTGAGCAGAACATACAAGTGTGATTTCATTCTCCGTTTTTGTATATTCAAGTGCCTTAAGAAGAACTGCAACACCACCACGGTCATCAATATATGGTGAAGATACAACATTTTCATTGAGAACTGAAAAATTACTTCTGAATGATGCTCTGTCACCAACAGAAATAACCTTTTCTGCATCTTCCTTGTTCATACCAATATCAACAACGGCTGTACCATCTGCTGAAACCTTACTCTCACCATTTGAAAGATGAGGAGGTACAGTACAAACAACACCATAAATGTCATTTTTGCCATGAAGAGTCAATTCCATACCCTCTACAGTACGCATATCAACTCCACCAACTTTTTGCACACGAACAAAACCATCTTCAGTAATTTCTGTTACAACAAATCCGATTGTATCAAGATGCGCATCAAGTAGAATGTGTTTTCCTATGCCTTCACGATGAATTATTATATTCCCTGTTGCATCACAGGAAACATCTCCATAAAGTGAAAAAAGCCCCTTTAAAGACTCAAAGGAGCTTGATTCTTCTCCTGCAACACCTGCAGGAGAAGTCAAAGTTTTTAAAAGTTCAATAGTTGTCATTTAAATCAACCTTATATTTATATTTCGACGCCACCAACTGGTCGGATAATCAATACATAACAGCTGTCGTTACCAAATACGCTTTCCATTGCATTTTTGTAGTCTGCAAGGATATCGTTTGGAACAAATGCCTGAATTGTACCTGCAAATCCACCACCATGAACACGCCAAGCACCTTTTCCTTTAAGGATGCTTTCACTGATTGCAAGTGCCAATGAAACAGGCTGTTCAGAAGGTTTTTTAACAGAAAATACATTCTGATTATACTTGTATGAAGAATCTCCACTTTCAAGTATGTATGACTTAAATGTTTCAAAATCGCCATTCTTAAGAGCATCAACTTCTTTTAATACTCTGTCATTATCAGCAAAGAAGTGCATTGCACGGATAACTGCTCTGTCACCAACTTTCTGGCGAACAACAGGAATATTCTTCTTGAATTCTTCTTCATCAACTTCACGAAGAACATTTTTACCGAAACAACCTGCAACTGCTTCCATTTCACTACGGATTGCAGCATAATCATCTGTCAAATCTGAATGGCTACCCTTTGTATCAACAATGCAAAGAGAATGACCTGATGATGCAAAATCAAACTTAACTTCGTTAACAATAGGCTCTGCAGGATTGTTGAAATCGATTGTGACAAATCCACCTACTGAACAAGCCATCTGGTCCATAAGTCCACAAGGTTTGTCAAAATATACGTTTTCTGCATACTGTGCAATTTTTGCAATTGTAATTGCGTCAACCTGACCATCATTGTAAAGGTAGTTGAGCATTGTGCCAACAAGCACTTCATACGCTGCTGATGATGAAAGTCCTGAGCCTGAAAGAACGCTTGACATTGTAACAGCATCAAAACCACCGATTTTATAGCCATACTTCAAGAAACCTGCACACATACCTCTTACCAGAGCAGGTGAATGACCTTTTTCCTCCTCTTTGATTTCAAGGTCAGTGATATCACAAACGTCCATTTTATAACCACGAGATTTTACACGAACAATGTTTTCATCATTTTTTGATGCAACAGCAATAGCATCAAGGTTAATACCTGCTGCAAGAACACGACCATGGTTGTGGTCAGTGTGGTTACCACCAACCTCTGTTCTACCAGGTGCTGAGAAAAGTCTTGCATCTCTGTCTTCACTAAAAATTTCTGCAAAATCGTTTGCAAGGCTTACATATCTTTCGTACTGTGCTTTAACAGCCTCTTCTGTAACATAAACTCTCTTAAAACGAGCATCATACTCGCCATTCATAATTGCATCTTTAAGCATCTGAATCTTTGACATTTTTATTATCTCCTTTTCTTTCCTCTAATGCAAAATTGACAATCAGGGTTGCAACACCCGATAAAATTAACAAGAATATAATTGGTCCCATAAACTTCCATGTAAATGGCTGTGCAATATTTCCACCCATTACGGAATAAACCCATATTTTAGGGAAAAAACCTAAAAGCGAAGCAACAACAAATCCATCCAATGGAAATTTCATTCCACCAAAAGCTTTACTAACCATATTCATAGGTACCGACGGAATAAGTCGTAACGCTACGAGGACACCTAACTTTGTCTTTCCGTGATGACTCATCATTTCACGAACATTATCGTATTTTTCCAGCTTCTTTATTGCAACACCACCATTGGTAGCTTTTCCCCAATAGTATGTTATTAAAAGAACTATTGTAGTTCCGATTGTGTTTATTATAATAGCGTTTACAGGTCTGAACATAACACCTGTCATCATCAATATAAATGGAAATGGTATCGGTAAAACCCCTCTAAGCACATACACCACTAAAATTGCAATGACAATAAGATATTTATTATCAAGGGACATAATAAAATCCTGCAATCTGTCAAGGGTGTGTAAAAACTCAGCCCATCCACCTTCTGCTACTTTTGTGCCCATAATCACCGTAATAACAGCTATTACAATAGCAGCAAGAAAAAGTCCTATTGACGTAAGGTTCAACGCTTTCTTTCTATTAAGATTTTTCTTTTCCATTAAATTCTCCATTCAGGAAATTTCCATACACTGTAATTTTATAATATTTCTTGAAAAAGGTCAATGTTTTTATTGTTATATTATATTAAAATGTGATAGAATAATATGTAAAATAAAGTTGATAATTAAAGGTTGTGATTTTTTGAAAATAGTTATTCTCGATTCATACGCATTAAATCCGGGAGACCTCTCCTGGGACTGGATTGAAGCTTTAGGTGATTGCGAAATTCATCATCGTACTCCACAGGACAAAATTCTTGAAAGATGTGAAGGTGCAGACATAATTCTCACAAACAAAACTCCATTAACAGAGGAAACTCTCTCAAAACTTCCTAATCTTAAATATATTGCATTACTTTCAACAGGCTACAACATCGTTGATTGGGAATATGCAAAGGAAATCGGTGTACCTGTTTCAAACATCCCTGCATACTCAACAAATGCCGTTGCACAACTCACATTTTCATTGATTCTTGAAATCACAAATGCCGTTGGATTACATAGTGAAAGTGTAAAAAATGGTGAGTGGACCAATTGTCCTGATTTCTGTTATTGGAAAACTCCTTTGACAGAGTTAAGTGGTAAAACTCTTGGTATCGTTGGTTTTGGTCAGATTGGTCAGGCTGTTGCTGACATTGCAGAAGCATTCAAAATGAAAGTAATTGCCGTTTCAGGTCATGAAACAGACCAAAGTCACCGAAAAAACTTCCGTTGGGTCAGCATGGATACACTTGCAAGTACAAGTGACATTATCTCATTCCATTGTCCTTTAACAGAAAAGACAACAGGACTTGTAAACAAAGAATTTATCAGTAAATGTAAAGACAGTGCAATAATCATAAACACAAGTCGTGGACCTGTTGTAAACGATAAAGATTTGGCAGATGCTTTAAATAGTGGTAAACTCCGTGGTGCAGGGCTTGATGTATTAACAGTTGAACCACCAAAAGCAGATAACCCTTTACTTACTGCAAAAAACTGTTTCATAACTCCACATATTGCTTGGGCAGGATTCGAAACAAGAGAACGACTTATGAGAATCCTTAAAGAAAATGTCACAGCTTATCTCAATGGTAAACCTCAAAATGTAGTAAACAAAAAATAAAGGTGGATTACTCCACCTTTATTTTTTTAAACTATTATTTCATTCATTCGCTGTTTTGCTCGTTTCATTGTCTTGCTTAAGAATATTGCACTCAATACAAGTGAAACACATTCAGCTATCGGGAATGCAAACCACACAAGCTCAAGTCGTCCTGAAAGAGAAAGCAACCATGCTGCTGGTAAAAGTACTACCAACTGACGGCAAACAGAAACTATAAGACTATAAACAGGTTTGCCGATTGCCTGACAAACTGAACCTGAGATAATACAGAATCCCGCAAGTAATAAGTGTGTACCAATTATTCTCAATGCAGGCACACCGATTTCAAGCATTTCAGCAGACGCGTTGAAGAATCCCAATAAAATATGTGGAATCAATTCGAATGCCAACACACCCATAAACATAATTGCAACCGCAGAAACAATTGAAAGAGTTATTGTTCTCTTTACTCTGTCATATCTTCTTGCGCCATAGTTATATGCAATAATTGGCACCATACCATTGTTAAGACCAAAGATAGGCATAAATACAAAGCTCTGGAGCTTGAAATAGCTTCCGAATACTGCTGTTGCTGTTGTTGTGAAAGCGATAAGAATTCTGTTTAAAGTAAATGTCATAACAGAACCGATTGACTGCATTATAATGGATGGTAAACCGATTTTGTAAATTTCCTTTGCAATCGCCTTATCCCAACGAATAAGTCTTGTTGTCACATGAATTTCCTTATTGCATTTTATATTGAAGACTATTGCCACAAGTGCTGCTACAATCTGTCCTGCAACAGTAGCAATTGCAGCACCAAGAACTTCTAATTTTGGCATACCAAAAAGACCGAATATAAGAATAGGGTCAAGAATAATATTGATAACTGCACCTACCAACTGAGCAATCATTGAATGTGTTGTTTTTCCTGTTGACTGCAAAAGCTTTTCAAAACAGAACTGGCTACAGATACCGATTGAACATCCAAGACAAACTGAAGCATAATCTGTTCCGTAGTCCACAATTTGTTCAACATCTGTTTGTGCAAGGAAAAATGGTCGTGAAAGGAAAATACCAATCAATGTAAACACAACTGAACTGCAAAGGAAAAGGAACACACCTGTATTTGCAATCTTGTTTGCTTTTTCAAACTGCTTTGCACCTAATGAACGTGAAAGCATAGCATTCATACCTACTGCTGTACCACCACAAACCGCAATCATAAGTTGTTGTAATGGGAAGGCAAGTGAAACTGCATTGAGTGCATCCTCACCTAACTGAGATACAAAAACGCTATCGACAACATTGTAAAACGCCTGAACAAGCATTGAAATCATCATAGGTGTTGCCATCGACGCTAAAAGTCTGCCAATAGGCTTTGTTCCCATTTTGTTTTCCTGTGGTGGAATATTTTTTACTTCTTCCATTATTCAAAATCCTCTATATACACAAATTTTGCTCACAAGTTTTTACCTGTGAGCAATTTTCTTTTAATTTTCCGACACATTACCATTCATAACCGTAATTGTCCTATCACAATCTTCCAGAACCATTTCACGGTGAGTAATAAAAATAACTGTTATTTCATCATTTTCTTTCAGTCTTTTCATTACTTGTCTTTCTGTTTCACTGTCAAGGGCACTTGTTGACTCGTCCATAAGAAGAACTTTTCCTTTACCCAAAAGAGCTCTTGCAATCGCAAGTCTTTGTGCTTGTCCTTGTGAAACTCCTGCACCTGATTCACCCAGCACGAAATCAAGTCCACCATCCAAATCATAAGCAAATTCTGCTACTGAATTTTTCAATGCCTTTCTTATTTCATCATCCGTAGCGTCAGGATTAAGAATTGTAATATTCTCTCTAACTGTACCGCTGAAAAGCATATTATCCTGAGGAACAAAAGAGAATAATCTCTTTGCATTTTTGCAGTCGATATCACCTTTTGTAGTTTCAACAATTGCACTACCACTATCAAGAGGATAAAGACCTGTAATGAGTTTAAATATCGTGCTCTTTCCTGCACCTGATGGGCCCTTTATACCAACAAATTCGCCTTTATTTATTGTGAAAGTTGCATCCTTAATAACTTTTTCATCTCTGTAACCAAAATCTGCATTTTTCACGCATATTTTCACAAATTCATCATAATCCATTTCAGGATACTCTGTTTTTTCACTTTCTGTTCCTGCAATCTCAATAATTCTTTGTGCAGAAGAAATCATTTGATAGAAAGAAGGTACAATACCCGTAACATTAACAGCAGGAGTGCGAAGCTGATTAACAAGTTGAATAATCGCAACAACTGAACCAAAAGTCATTGTACCATTTAGAACACCGTAAGAACCATAAGCCACAGCAATCAAAAAGCCTATTGAAAAAGCGAGGGAAAATGCGATACTTGCAAGAATCGAAAAACTTCTCCTTTTTACTTTTTGATGATAAAAGCTCTTTTGCTGTTTTAGTGATATTTTTATTATTTTTTCTTCTATGCCAAAAACCTTTACTGCAAACAGATTTTCAAGCATTTCCTGCATAAAAGAACGAACTATCGCTTCTTTTTCACAAACCTTTCGATGAAGGTCTTTGATATATTTTCTTGATATTCCAATAACAAACGGTACAAGTACACTACAGATAAGAATTATAAAAAAGAATTTTTTATCAAGAGAATACAATGCAACAACCGCTGTACACAATCTTACCAAAGTTGAAATTGCACTTGGTAAAAGCCTTATGTATTGTTCACTTACAACTAACACGTCAGTTGTCAATCGTGACATCAAATCTCCACTATGTTTTTCTATGGCTTCAGCATATTTGCCATTAACAATTCTCGAAAAAGCGTTAGATTTTAGGTGTATTTCTGCTTTACCCTGACTTATTGCTAAGAGAAAAGAAGACATAATCCTTGTAATGAATTGTACAAGAATCAGCACTAAAAGCAAAATAATATTTTTAATTAATTCTTCCCTATTTCCACTTTGAGCACTGTCCATTACTGTTTTTGAGACCATTGCAAATGCAGTTGCACACACAGCAGACAAGGCGTTAAGCATAGTAAGTGCCACACCTTCTAAATTACGTTTACCGCAATTTATATATATCCACTTTAAAACAGATATATCTTTCATTGTTTTCCCTCGTTCTCAGTAAATTTGAATTGCATTTAGTCTTCAATAAGACCATTTGCCCTCATTTTTTCAATAAGCGCATTTACATCTGCTTCCACCATTTCATAAGAAACATCATAATCTTTTGAAATTTTAGTTGCAATTTCCTCTACTGAATTTGTGCCATCAAGCATATTGAATACTTCAGCACCAATTTCATTAAATGTTATGATTCCATTTATTTCAGAGCGTCTGTCACCAAGTGGAAGTACAACTCTACTCCCTGCAACATCTTTCATTACAAAACCATCTTTAACCTTCATTGTTTATCAACCTTTCTATACCATTATATGATGCAAAAGCAGCATCGTCATCCATATTGCATTCCAAAGAAAATACAGAAACATTTCTTAAAATTGAATCAACTGTTCCCAAAGTTTTAAGTGCACGGTCTTCAATTGAAGGTCTTATTGTCTGTCCGAATAAAAGTTTTATAGCTTCATTGACCGGCAATTTATTGACACTGTTTTCATTACCTCTTTTTATAAAAGTAATAGCCCTGATAGGAACTTTCACATTAAGATTTTCATCTGTTTTTCCTGAAAATGGTGTACCATAGGCATACCATACATCGTTCTCTTTTATTAAAGCAGGTTTATCATCATTTATAATTCGTGTTCCTGACAAATTCTTAAGCCATAAATGAGTATGTGTTGATTTACCAGTACCACTGTCTGCAGAAAAAAGATATGCATATCCATCTTTTTCAACACAAGATGAGTGTAACATTATTCCATTATAATCTATCAATTTATTGTTGAATGCCTGTCCCATCCAAAAATACTCGTGTTGTTCGGCAGTTAGATATGGTGCTTCCTCATATTTCTTTTTCAAATATTCATCATCTAACACAATTTCAAAATCTGTTTCTGAACTATCAAAATCCGCCTCATATGCTCTTGCTCGTTCACGAAGAAAATCATAGCGAGGTTCAAATTCTATTTTAAGTCCCGCAATTATATACTTTCCCATTTTTTCTACCTACCTTAAACTATAAATATAATGCCGGATTAACATTTTTTCCATTTACCTTCACTTCAAAATGAAGATGTGGACCTGTAACATATCCCGTTGCACCAATATTTCCTATTGCTTGTCCTCTTGATACCCTTTGTCCTGAACGAACCTTAATGGTATTCTGCATATGACAATACATTGTGGTAAGTCCGTTTCCGTGGTCAATCATTACCGTATATCCACCGGAATTATACCATCCTGCAAATGTTACTATTCCTGATTCTGCAGCAACAACAGTACATCCTGAACTTCCACCAGGACGAACAATATCAATACCTGCATGCCAACCATCACCAAAACTACGTCTACCATATGGTGATGAAACGGATGTTGCACCGATTGCAGGCCACCTAAGTTTTCCTTTTGCTGAACTTGACGAACCTGAGGTGTTTTGATTCTTCTTTGTTCCTACCTGAATTTTTTCACTGATAGCATCTTTTATGGTTACTCTTGAAACTTCTTTTGAAGAAACCTTTGCACCACCAATATATGTTACCAATTCTGTTATTCTTTCGATACCAGGTTGACCTTTTGTAAGTACTTTTTTGTCACCTACATAAAGATTACTTGTATTGATTGTTATTGTATCATAAGGAATCTCTATTTCCTTGTATTCAGTTTTTGTTGTCTGAACACTTATAAAGCTTGTTGCCTCTGAAATAAGAATTTCTTGTCCTGCACGGATTGTTTCGGTAAGCTCAGGATTAAGTTTACGCAACTGTGAACTGCTTATGTCAAACTTCTGTGAAATTCCTGAAATTGTGTCACCATCTTTGATGGTGTAATACTTTGCTTCACTTGTGTTTGAATTAAGTTTTTTCTGTAAATAATCAGCATCTTTGATGATAGTTTCACTATCAAGATAAAGGCCCTGAACATAGTCTATATTTTCAACAAAACTTACAACAACATTTTCTTCGCCTGTTTCATGCTCAGCAAGAATGGAGTCAAACACACTCAACGCATCCGTTTCATTCTTTACAGCACATATAAACTTATCATCAACATATACACCACAAGCATTTGTGATTTTATTGTCCGAATTTTCAATGAGATGGTCACAGATTTCAGAAGCATCATTCAACTGTCCACGTTTAACCAACTTTATGTTATATTCAGCATCACCAATCAGCTGAGAGTTCTTTTTATCCTCTTGAGTCAGTCCCACAGATGCTGTGTTAATATCAAGTCGCTGAAAAGCCATTTCTCTTGCTTCTTTGTAAACGGCCTCATCTTGAACATAACCAATAACTTCATCATTGTAATTAATTTCAAGAGCAAAAGCAGCATTGTTCCAGAAGTTTACAACATTGACCAAAACTATAAGAGAAACAACAGGAAGTATAAAATTAAGAACGTATACAAATGCACCTCTGTATCGACGTAGTGCAACTCCCGTATAATGACTGAGATATTTTAACCTCTTTTTTTCTTCTTTTGGAGTGTTTTTTGAGACCTCTTTTGCCTCTTGTGAAAGAGTCTTCAACTCCTCAAATCTTTTATGGAATGTTTTAAGTGCATGCTTGTCGATAACAACAAAAATTGTGACAAATAAAGCACTGATTGCCTTGATAGGTTTCAGAAGTAACGATAAAAGCCAACTGAAAAATCGTTTACCATAACGAATTGTTTGGATTCCTATAAAGTATATTTGTTTGTACAGAAATTCTAATATTTCCATGGGACTTTTTCGCTCCTTTCCGAAAAACTGCATATTTTCTCATAATAATCCAATATATAGTTGTATTATATCATACCTCCAAAAAAAAGGCAAGTTAATAAAAATGCCAAGTGTAAAGCACAAAATGCAAAATTACACTTTACACCATTGTGTTTTCCAAAATATTTTTTAAAAATATACAGTTTACATTTTCCATATTATATAGTATAATATCTTTGATTATACTCACTGAAAAAAAGGTGGTTTCATAATGAAAGACAACAAAAAAACTTTGAAAAAAATCGGTCTTGCTGTTGGTATTCCATCAGCAGTTGCTTTTGCCTTAAGAGCGACCTATACAGGCATCCGTTATGGTAAAAAATCAGCTAAAAACACTGTACAAGCATCAGCCACCGAAGGTTTAGATTTATCTGATGTTCATTTTACTGCACACAGAGGTCTTTCCTCTGTTGCTCCTGAAAACACACTTGAAGCTTTCCGTGAAGCTGCAAAATATAACTATTATGCTCTTGAATGTGATGTTCATTGTACAACTGATGGCAAATGGGTAATCATTCACGACTATATGCTTCAGTCAATGGCTAAAGAAAAAGGTGATGTTAAGACAATGTCTTACGAAGACCTTAAGAAAGTTAAATTCACAAACGGTGCAAACATCGACAAATATCCTGATGCTAGTGTTTGCCTTGTTGAAGAATACATCGAAATCTGTAAAGAAGCAAATATCAAGCCTATGATTGAGGTTAAAGATAAGCGTGTTGATAAAGTTAAGAGCCTTCTTGATATTATTCGTGCTTATGATATTGAAGACGATGCTATTATCATTTCCTTCCACGCATCTGTTCTTCGTGAGTTTAAACGCCTTTCACCAGATATGGATTTGTGGCTTCTTGTACACGGTCTTAAAGAAGAAAAAATCCACGAATGTATCGAAAATGGTTTTGGTGTTGCTTTCGAAGCAAAAAGAGCACTCAGAAACCTTGATGCAATCCAGAATATTCATAACAATCAGCTTACAGCCGCTTGCTGGACAGTTGATACACCTGAATTACTTAAAACTATGGTTGAACATGGTGTTAAATACATTACAACAAACGCAATTCTTCCTGAATAAGAGGTTAAACAAATGACAGACTGCAAAAAAATTGCTGAACTTATTTTTTCAGATGTGGACAAGTCCACAGAATATTATGAAGAACTTTATCCTGTAAGAGAATTACCTGAAGGTGCAAGAGTAACAAGATTTGCTCCAAGCCCAACAGGATATCTCCACTTTGGTGGTCTTTATGCAGGTTTTGCATCAAAGCTTACTGCTGACACAACAGGTGGCGTTTTTATGCTCCGTATTGAAGATACTGACAAAAAGCGTGAAGTGGAAGATGGTGTTACTGGTATAGTAACAGGACTTAAGGCTTTTGGTGTTGGTCCTGACGAGGGTGTTGTAGGCTATGATATGGAAATCGGTAATTATGGACCTTACACACAGAGTCATCGTCGAGATATTTATCGTGCTTTTGCAAAGAAACTTATGGAAGAGGGCAAGGCTTATCCTTGTTTCTGTACTCCTGAAGAACTTGACGAAATCAGAGCAAAACAGGAAAACGAAGATATTAAAGGTTACTACGGTGCATACGCAAAATGTCGTGACCTTACTGACGACGAAATAATCGCAAAAGTTAATAGTGGAATTCCTTTTACTGTTCGTCTTCGTTCAGTTGGTGATATTTCAAGAAAAATCAAGTTTGAAGATATGATTAAAGGTAAAATTGAAATGAGTGAAAACGTGAATGATGTTGTCATCTTAAAGGCAGACGGAATTCCTACATATCACTTTGCTCATGCAGTTGATGATCACCTTATGAGAACAACACACGTTGTTCGTGGTGACGAATGGATTGCATCAGTACCTACTCATATCGAGCTTTTCAGAGCCCTTGGAAACAAACCACTTAAATACGCTCATATTGCTCCTATTATGAAAGAGGAAAACGGTGGTAAGCGTAAACTTTCAAAGAGAAAAGACCCGGAAGCAAACGTTTCGTTCTATATTGAAAAAGGTTATCCTGAAGCTTCTGTTAAAGAATATATGCTTACAATTCTCAATTCTAACTTTGAAGAATGGAGAAAAGCTAACAAGACAGAAGATATCAGCAAATTTCCATTTAATCTTAAGAAAATGAGTGTTTCAGGTGCGCTTTTTGATATGGTTAAGTTTAATGACGTATCAAAAAATGTAATTTCAGTTATGAATGCAACTCAGGTTTATGAACTTGTTACTGCATGGGCAAAAGATTACAACGAAACACTTTATAAACTTTTTGTTGACAATAAAGAAAAAGCAACTGCTATTCTCAATATTGACAGAGAAAATCCAAAGCCAAGAAAAGATATTGCCTGTTGGGAAGAAGTACAGAATTATGTTTCATTCTTCTACAATGAGCTTTATGATGCTGATTATACTCTTCCTGAAAACATCAACAAGGCAGATGCAGTTGAAATTCTTACAAAATATAAAGAAGTTTATTCTGCAGACGACAGCAAAGAAGAATGGTTCAACAAAATCAAGGAACTTTGTACTGTATGTGGATATACTCCTAATGTTAAGGAATACAAACAGAACCCTGATGCTTTCAAGGGCCATGTGGGTGACGTTTCAACAGTAATCCGTATAGCAATCACTTCCCGTACCAATACGCCTGATTTGTATTACATTATGCAGATTCTCGGCAAAGACGAGGTTATGAGAAGAATAGACAATATGATAGAAGGTTAATTTATGGAAGAAGTAACAAAGATTTCAAATTTTATTCACGACTTTATTGATGAAGATTTAGAAAACGGTGTTTACAACAAAGTACAGACTCGTTTTCCACCTGAACCAAACGGTTATCTTCACATAGGTCATGCAAAGGCTATCTGCATTAACTTTGCAACAAGCAAAAAATATAAAGGTGAATGTAATCTTCGTCTTGACGATACAAACCCAATGAAAGAAGATACAGAGTATGTTGATGCAATCAAAGAAGATATAGAATGGCTTGGTTTCAAGTGGAACAAATGCCTTTTTGCATCAAGTTATTTCGATTACATCTATGAATGTGCTGTAAAACTTATCGAAAAAGGTCTCGCTTATGTTGACGACCTTTCTGCTGATGAAATCAGAGAATACAGAGGTACTCTCACTGAGCCTGGTAAGAACAGCCCATACAGAGAACGTAGTATCGAGGAAAACCTTGATTTGTTCAAGAGAATGACTGATGGTGAATTCCCTAATGGTGCAAGAGTTCTTCGTGCAAAGATTGATATGGCTGCTTCTAATATCAATATGCGTGACCCTGTAATTTACAGAATTGCTCATGTATCACATCATCAGACAGGAGACAAATGGTGTGTTTATCCAATGTATGATTTTGCTCATCCATTGTCAGATGCTAAAGAAGGTGTTACTCACTCTCTTTGCTCACTTGAATTCGAAAACCACAGACCACTTTACGATTGGTTCTTGAGAGCTCTCGATATCGAGATGCCACCAAGACAGATTGAATTTGCTCGTCTTAACCTCAACTACTGCCTTACAAGTAAAAGAAAGTGTTTAGCACTTGTAAACGAAGGTATTGTTGACGGTTGGAACGACCCAAGAATGGCTACTCTCAGTGGTATGAGAAGACGTGGCTATCCTGCAGCAGCAATTCGCAACTTCTGTGAAAAAATTGGTGTTTCGAAGGCTTACTCAGTAGTTGATTATGGTCTTTTGGAATCTTGTGTTCGTGATGAACTCAATGCAAATGCAGCAAGAGCAATGGCAGTGCTTCGTCCATTAAAGGTTGTTATCGACAACTATCCTGAAGGACAGACAGAAACTTTGGACGTTGAAATTCATCCTGACCATCCTGAAATGGGTACTCGTAAGGTAACTTTTGGTAAGACTCTTTACGTTGAACAGGAAGACTTTATGGTTGAACCTGTTAAGAAGTATTTCAGACTTTTCCCAGGCAACGAAGTTCGTCTTAAGAGTGCTTATTTCGTAAAATGTGTAGGCTATGATACAGACGAAAATGGCAATGTAACTTGCGTTCACTGTACTTACGACCCTGAAAGTCGTGGTGGTAACTCACCTGACGGCAGAAAAGTTAAGGGTACACTCCATTGGGTAAGCGAAGCAGGTTCATTTAAAGCAGAAGTTCGTCTTTACGACAGACTTTTCAATAAAGAAAACCCATCTGACGAATCAGCTGGTGCTTTCACAGAAAATCTCAATCCTGAATCTCTCGTTATTCTTAACGATTGCTTAATTGAAGGTGGACTTAAGGATGACCTTAAAGTCGGTGACACATTCCAGTTTATGCGTCAGGGTTATTTCTGCGTTGATATTACCTCAACAGAAGATAAGGTTGTATTTAACAGAACAGTACAGCTTAACTCTTCTTGGGGAAAGTAAGGTGAAAAAAATGAGTAAAACAAATTCTCTTCAGAAAAAAACAACAGGCTTTGACATTATGTACAGGGTTGTGACTGCTATTTTAGCAATTGCAATGTTCCCTGCTGTATATTTTGCAGATATATTTACTTTTGAAATTGCTCATACAAGCATTTCAAATCTTCTTGGGGGTCTTCAACTTAATGGTGAAGAAGGTATGAATGGTACTCTTCACACAACTTATGACTCACTTTCTCTTCATGAATTACCTAAATGGATAGATATTTTTTCAGGTTTTACAAACGAAGATTTTGATTTCAAAGCATCAGTTCTTCAGAATGCACTCTATCGCCCTGTAATTGTTGCAGTTGTATTTTTAGCCCTTGCTCTTGTGATCGGCCTTGTGATTCTTGGTTTTGCAATCTTCTCAAATAAAATTAAGGTAATCACAGCACTTTCAGCATCAGGCTTTCTCTGCACATTAGCATCTTATATCTCTTTCACCGGATTTTTTGCTGAAAAAGTCCTTGCAGGTGATATAACTTTATCTCAGCTTTTCAATATGAATGGTATAATCACATCAGCTATTGCAAGTCTTATTGGTGAAGTTATCTTACTCACTCTTGACGGTGCATTCTATGCTGTAATGTTCCTTTTACTTGGAATCTGTGCTTGGTCAATATCAGTTATGATTGTTAATTATAGTGATGAAAAAGAAAAGCAAGCTAAAGCAGCTGCTAAAAAGAAATAAAATAAAATCGTCTACCGGCAATAAAAAAGGCTATTGGTTTTTCCAATAGCCTTACTTTTTTTAATTGTTTTCAAGGTTTTTCTGTGACTGCATTTTGAGATATGCATTGATAAATCCGTCAATGTCACCGTCCATAACTGCATTTATGTTACCATTTTCAAAAGATGTTCTGTGGTCCTTTGCAAGAGTGTATGGCATAAACACATAAGAACGAATCTGGCTACCCCATGCGATTTCCTTGTGGTCACCTTTGATATCTTCAATCTTTGCAAGGTGTTCACGCTCTTTAATCTCAATAAGCTTTGATTTAAGCATTGTCATAGCAACTTCACGATTCTGATGCTGACTTCGTTCAACCTGACAAGAAACAACAATACCTGTTGGTTTATGTGTAAGACGAACTGCAGATGATGTTTTATTAACTTTCTGTCCACCTGCACCACTTGCACGATAAACAGCCATTTCAATATCATCAGGGTTGATTTCAACATTTGTATCTTCGTCGATTTCAGGCATTACTTCAAGAGATGCAAAAGATGTGTGACGTCTGCCAGATGAGTCGAATGGTGAAACACGAACAAGACGGTGAATACCTGCTTCACTCTTCATAAATCCGTAAGCATTTTCACCTTCAATAAGGATACATGCTGATTTAAGTCCTGCTTCATCACCATCAAGATAGTCGAGTGTTGAAACTTTGTATCCGTGACGTTCACCCCAACGGTTATACATTCTAAAAAGCATCTGTGCCCAGTCCTGAGCCTCTGTACCACCTGCACCTGCATGGAATGTAAGAATTGCATTTTTAGAATCGTATTCGCCTGTAAGAAGTGTTGCAAGAGTCTGTGCATCAAGGTCTTTTTCAAACTTATCAACACCCAAAGTGCATTCTTCAACAAGACTTTCGTCTTCTTCCTCATCAGCAAGTTCAATCATAACAAGAGCATCTTCGTAGTCTGACTTAAGTCTTTCATATGATGAAACCTTATTCTTCAACACACTTGTACGCTGAAGCACCTTCTGTGAATTCTGAATATCATCCCAGAATCCTTCTTGTGTCTGCTGTTCTTCAAGAACTGCAATTTCACTTTTCATTTTTTCGAGACCCAATGCATCTGCAAGGTTAGAAAGTTCCTCTTCGTGAGCAATAAGTCGTAATTTCAATTCTTCAAACTGGAGCATAAGTAATCCTCTCTTATATATTTATATGTATTTTTGTCACTTGTCCGCTGAAAATCCATAAAATGTAATAAGGTTACCGTTTTATATGGTATCGGGTAAGCTTCGCTTTTCAAAACAGCCCATTATCGATAGCGGATTGAATATAAATTGTGTGTACTACTGTTTTTTAGCAGTAGTACTTTCTTTTGCAGTTGTACCTTCTTTAACAGTCGTGGACTCTTTTGAATCCTCTGCAACTGTTGTTGATTCCGTTGTTTCAGGTGCTTTAGTAATAGATTCAGTTGTTTTCTCAATCTCATCAAGCACATTTACATCTTCGATTTTATTATTTGCATTATATGCTGTTGTAACAGTTTCAGGTGCTGTTGTGTTCTGGATTGCTGAAATAAAGAGGTTGTCTTCATTTTCTCTCAATGTTATTCTGATATATTTATCAGGAGTCGGAGCTATCATTTCACCATTTTCACTTTGTTCCCACGCATTACCTGAAAGACAAGCTACTGTGAGCACTACCGTATCAGTTGTCTTTGAAATATCAACAACATCAGGAGTATAAATAGGTGTAACACCTGTCAATGGAACTGTATATGTTTCAGATGTATTGTCGTAAGCAAAGTCGATACCATATCCCTCAATAGTACCGTGAACAGGAGTAACTTCTGTACCAAAAAGTTCAATAAATTCTTCCTCAACAGCTGATTTAGGAATAGAAAGTCCACTGTCGTTACTTTCAAAGCTATCAGGTGCAACATCATTTTTAAGAAGCGACCAGATAGAAATTTCCATAAGCTGACTCATGGGAGCTTTTGTAATATCATCAAAGCTGTCAGGGTCAATAAGCACAACAGGAGTAAGGAATTTTTCATATTCCTCATAATGTTTTGACTTATCAATTGCTGTATCAATTCCCTTGACACCTGCAACAACAACAGTGGCAAGACCGATTGCAGCAAGTAATACCACAACTAAACCAATAGGAAATGCCCATTTCTGTTTTTTATTACTATTTGACACTAACCTCACCTTACCTGACCGTTACCGTAAATTTTATATTTAAATGAGTTTAATTGTTCAAGTCCCAAAGGACCTCTTGCGTGTAACTTCTGTGTTGAAATACCAATTTCAGCACCAAAGCCAAATTCTCCACCATCAGTAAATCTTGTACTTGCATTGTGATAAACCGCTGATGAATCTACACTGTTCATAAATTTTTCAGCATTATCTGTATTTTCTGTAATTATGCTTTCACTATGTCCTGTTGAGTATTTCCTTATGTGCTCAACTGCTTCTTCAAGACTTGAAACAATCTTAACAGACATTTTGTAATCAAGATATTCCATTGCCCAGTCTTCTTCTGTTGCTTTTTCTATGTCAGGACAGATTTCACAAGCAACTTCATCACCATATAGAGTTACATTTTTCTCATCAAGTGCTGACTTAATAGCAATAAGAGCAAGTTCAGCAATATTTTTATGAATAAGAAGACTTTCTGCAGTATTACAAACAGAAATTCTCTGCGTTTTTGCATTATATACAATTTTTGCAGCCATATCAATATCTGCAAACTCATCAACATAAATATGACAGTTACCTGCTCCTGTTTCAATTACAGGTACAGTTGAATTCTGAACAACAGCATTGATAAGCTTTGCACTTCCTCGAGGAATAAGTACATCCACGTATCCATTCATTCTCATAAGAGCAGTTGAACTCTCTCTTGATGTGTCACGAACAAGTTCAACAATATCAGGATTAAAGCCTTCTTTTGATATTGCGTCACGCATAATATCCATTATTGCTGAGTTAGAATTAAACGCTTCTTTACCACCACGAAGGATGGCTGTGTTACCTGATTTGATAGCCAACGCAGCAGCATCACTTGTAACGTTTGGTCGAGCTTCGTAAATAATCCCGATTACACCAAGTGGTGAGCTAACACGCTGAATTTTCAAACCATTTGGTCGTTCATCTTCCCAAAGAACTTTACCAACAGGGT
The DNA here is from genome assembly GCA_045613065.1 of Candidatus Fimenecus sp. Taxonomy (GTDB): domain Bacteria; phylum Bacillota; class Clostridia; order Oscillospirales; family Acutalibacteraceae; genus Fimenecus. The sequence goes on along the minus strand of JAZLAH010000009.1, from coordinate 15,474 downwards.
CAGGAAGTGAAATAACACCTTCAACGCCCTGTGCCATACCCTCAATACGGTCAGAATTTAACATAAGTCTGTCAAGAAGTGCTTCTGACATTCCATTATCTCTGCCGTTCTGAAGATCGATTTCATTTGCTTTTATAATCTTTGCACTGTTTTCACGAAGAGCATTTGCAATAGCCTTTAATATTCTGTTTTTTTCATCAGTAGTTGCTGTTGCCAACTGAACTGACGCATTTTTTACTCTCTTACCGATTTCTGTAAGCATAGTTTATTTCCCCTTAAAGAATGTACCAACCTGTTTGCCGTCAAGTGCTTTATAAATTTCAGTAGGATTTTCACCATTCATAACGATTGTATCAATTCCTGCTGCCATTGTGATTTCTGCAGCATGAAGCTTTGTCACCATTCCACCTGTACCCAATGATGAACCCTTGCCACCTGCGATTTTATATAAATCTTCATTGATTTCTGTAACAACAGGAATCAACTTTGCATCTTCATTTTCGTTAGGATTTGCGTCATAAAGTCCGTCAATGTCAGAAAGTATGATAAGTGCATCTGCATTGATAAGTTTTGCAACAATTGCTGAAAGTGAATCGTTATCACCATAGACAATTTCTTCAACTGCAACACTATCATTTTCATTAATAACAGGAATTGCACCAAAATCAAACAATTTGTTGAATGTATTTATAAGATTATGTCTTCTTTCATCGTTTTCAACGTCGCTTTTTGTGATAAGCAACTGACCAACAGTATGACCATATTCACCGAAAAGCTTATCATACATAAACATCAATTCACATTGACCGATAGTTGCAGCAGCCTGTTTACCTGCTGTATCTGCTGGCTTTTCCTTAAGGCCTAATTTACCAACACCAACACCGATTGCACCACTTGTAACAAGAGCAACCTCAATACCTGAATTAACAATGTCAGAAAGAACACTCACAAGCTTGTGCATTCTTCTTATATTCGTTTTTCCTGTGTTGTATGTAAGAGTTGAAGTACCAACCTTTACAACTATTCTTTTAACATCTTTTAATACTGCCATTATTACGCCTTCTCACTGTAGAAAAGTTTAATCATAATATTTTATCACATATTTTTCTCTTTAACAACAGTTTTATAACAATTATATGAGTAACAAAAACATTTTCTTAACATACAATAGTACTGTCAGTTGATAATTTTATGGGAGGAATATATATGTCAGAAAATAAAAACTGTACACCCAATAAAATAAAAGAAGCTGTTTGCATTGATACAAACAGAGTTTACGACTCTTGTGCCGACAAAGATTGTCTTGAAGATTTACAAGTCTATTTTACAGGTTCAGCACAATGTATCATTGACAGAGCAACAAATGTCCGTTGCCGTGGTGCAGAAGTACTTAACGCCTTTATTGAGGTAGAAAAAGTGCCATTTAACAGAGGATATTATTCTGTAGATATTACTTATTACTTCAAAATCTTCCTCGATGTTTTCGCAGGACACACTAATCCACCTTGTACCGTTGAAGGTCTCGCATCATTCTCAAAGAAATGTATTCTTTATGGTTCAGAAGGTAATGTAAAAGTGTTCTCTTCCGAATTTGCTTGTAACGATGTGGACGAACAACTTGATATGGTCAGTACAAACCCAAAGGCAAAGGTTCAGACAGTTGACCCAATCTGCCTCGAGGCAAAACTTCGAAACGCAAATGAATGCAACTCATGTTACACCTGTTGTTGCTGTCAACCATCACGACTTCCAAGATGCGTATGTCGTTGTTTTGACGGAGATTTCGACTGTTACGATAACGAACCACAAAAAACAGTTACTGTTACTCTCGGCATTTTCACAATTGTACAACTTGAAAGAGATGTGCAGATGCTTATTCCTGCATACGATTTCTGTATTCCAAGTAAAGAATGTGCTTGCGATAACGAAAACCCTTGTGATGCATTCAGAAGAATTCAATTCCCTATCGACGAATTCTTCCCACCTAAAGAAGGTTGCCTGAAAGACAGTTACAAGCCAAGTTGTGCCTGTGGTGAATAAATAAAAAAGCGAGGAATTTCTTCCTCGCTAATTTTCTTGTTTAATTATTAGTCGTTGTTTCTTCTTTTGTTGAAACGACGGTTGTTATCACGCTTTTTTGGTTCTTCATCAATGTCGTTTTCAGGAACAAGTCCCTTAACTTCGATGAGAGCGTCACGACGAGAGAGGTTAAGTCTACCCTGGTCGTCGATTTCAAGTACCTTTACAAGTACTGTGTCACCAACGTTAACAACATCTTCAACCTTTTCTGTACGCTTAACGTCAAGACGGCTGATATGAACAAGTCCTTCTTTACCTGGAGCGATTTCAACGAATGCACCGAAGCTCATAAGTCTTGTTACAACACCGTTGTAGATTGCACCGATTTCAGGGTCCTTTGCGATAAGCTCAACGATTGAAAGAGCACGTTTTGCGTTTTCAAGGTCAATACCTGAAATAAATACACGTCCGTCTTCTTCAATATCAATCTTAACTTCACATTCAGCCTGAATCTTCTGGATAACCTTACCCTGCTTACCGATAACATCACCGATTTTTTCAGGGTCAATCTTTGTTGAAAGCATCTTTGGAGCATACTTTGAAAGTTCTGCTCTTGGTTCGCTGATACAAGGAAGCATGATTTCATCAAGGATATATTCTCTTGCCTTGTGTGTCTTTGCAAATGCTTCTTTAATGATTTCTGGTGTAAGACCGTGTACTTTAAGGTCCATCTGGATAGCTGTGATACCCTTCTTTGTACCTGCTACCTTAAAGTCCATGTCGCCATAGAAGTCTTCAAGTCCCTGAATATCAACCATTGTCATAAAGTCACCGTGAACGCCTTCGTCACCTGTGATAAGACCACAAGAGATACCAGCAACAGGAGCCTTAATTGGAACACCAGCTGCCATAAGAGCAAGAGTTGAACCACAAATTGAACCCTGTGATGTTGAACCGTTTGAAGAAAGAACTTCTGATACAACACGGATTGCATATGGGAATTCATCAACTGATGGAAGAACAGGAACAAGAGCCTTTTCAGCAAGAGCACCATGACCGATTTCACGACGACCAGGTCCACGAGATGGCTTTGTTTCACCAACTGAGTATGATGGGAAGTTATAGTGGTGGATATATCTCTTTTCTGTCTGTTCATCAAGACCGTCAAGAAGCTGTGCATCACCCATAGGTCCAAGAGTTGCAATTGAAAGAACCTGAGTCTGTCCACGAGTGAACATACCTGAACCGTGAGCACGAGTAATTAAGTCAACTTCAGCATTAAGAGGACGGATTTCGTCAATACCACGACCGTCAACACGCTTGTGTTCATCTTTAAGCCAAGCACGAACAACGTGTTTCTGAACAAGATACATAATCTCGTCAAGCTTGCCTTCGTTTCCTTCGAATCTTTCGTCAAACTTTTCGTGAACTGCTTCGTAAATTGGAAGAAGAGCTTCGTCACGAACAAGCTTGTCGTCTGTATCGAGAGCTTTCTTAACATCTTCAATGCAGAATTCTTCGATTTCTGCCATAATTTCTGGGTCTGGGTCAGAAGATTCATAAGCGAACTTTGGCTTACCAACTTCATCAACAATACCCTGAATGAACTTAACAATTTTCTGGTTTTCAGCGTGACCTGCCATAATAGCGTCAAACATTGTATCGTCGTCGATTTCGTTTGCACCAGCTTCAATCATAGCAACAAGGTCAGCAGTAGAAGCAACTGTCAAAACAAGTTCTGACTTTGCTCTTTCCTCAAGATTTGGGTTGATAACGATTTTACCGTCAACAAGACCAACATTTACGCCTGAAACAGGACCGTCCCAAGGAATATCTGAAATAGCGATTGCTGCTGAAACACCAATCATAGCTGTGATTTCAGGTGAGCAATCAAGGTCAACTGACATTACAGTAGCAACTACTGAACAGTCATTTCTAAGGTCTTTTGGGAAAAGAGGACGGATAGGTCTGTCGATACAACGAGATGTAAGGATAGCCTTTTCACTTGCTCTGCCTTCTCTTCTCTGGAAAGAACCAGGAATACGACCTACTGAGTACATTTTTTCTTCATAATCAACTGAAAGTGGGAAGAAATCCACACCTTCTCTTGGCTTTGCAGAAGCTGTAACTGTACAAAGAACTTCTGTTTCACCGTAACGAGCCATAACAGCTGCGTTAGCAAGACCAGCCATCTTGCCAGTTTCAAGAGTCAATTTTCTACCTGCGAGTTCAGTTTCCCAAACTTTAAAATTCTTGAAAAACATATTTTTTACCTTCCTTATTTTATATTTCACAAGGCAAAAATCTGTTTAGCAATAAATACAATCTTCAATTTCTTGAAAACTCTATTTACCGCTAAATGCGAGATTATATGCCTTGTAATTAATTACCTTTAAAAGCAATTCAAGGCAGATAAGAGAAAACTTATCTGCCTTAATTCGTTTTGATTACTTACGAAGACCAAGTCTTGCAACGATTGCACGGTATCTTTCGATATCCTTCTTCTGAAGGTATGCGAGAAGATTTCTTCTACGACCAACCATCTTAAGAAGACCACGACGTGAGTGATGGTCCTTTTTGTTAGCCTTAAGGTGCTCAGTTAAGTCGTTAATTCTCTTTGTGAGAACAGCAATCTGAACCTCAGGAGAACCTGTGTCGCCTTCGTGTGCAGCGTATTCAGCCATGATAGCCTGCTTTTCTGCCTGTGTCATTGTCAATTCACCTCATTAATAAAATATTTATACTCAAATGCCCCAGATGAAAGTAGGTGAGTGCCGATTTCGGCTTACTCAATCACCCGAGTGCACAGAGATAGCCTTAGTAGTATAACACAAGGATTTCAAAAAATCAAGTGTTTTTTGTTTTTATATATTAATTATCAATAACAGTCAAAACGCATTTAAATTCATCAATAACTTCTGTCTGATTTGCATTTGCTAATTTGAATTTAATTGTATATGTGCCCTTTGATTTAGGAGTGAAAACAAAATACTGATTAATAATGCCGCCAATAACCTCAGATTCTGAATTATCAAAGATTTTGTCAAAGAAACTCAAATCACTCTTGTCAACTTCGCACTGCCAATAATATGCTGTGCCTTCATTTGAGCGTAACGGACCAACAACAAAACTTCCACCCTTTTTAGCCTGTGCATATGTAATGATTTCAGTCATTCCTGCAACATCCTGCAACATAATTCTTGCGTCAACTGCACTTATTTTTCCATCATTATTCACATCTGCCAAGCCTATATTTAATGAATTCAATGGTGACGCAACCGCCTGAAGACAAAGTCTTGCATCAACTGCTGTAACCTTACCGTCAAAATTTACATCGCCCTTACGACTTACAGCTTCTGAAAGGAGTATTTTTTCTCCCTCTTGAGTTACTATATAACCCAAGCCACCTAATACCAAATCAGTCACAATGCTGTCAGTAGTAGCTGCAACAGCAGGAAAAACACACAACCCCATCATTACAACACATAAAATTAAGCTGATTACCTTTTTCATAATATTTACTCCTCTTTAACTTTATTATAAAATCCCATCACCCATATAAACATAAAATGAATTATGTTACAAAAGCAAGTGACATTTTATCTTAATATTGTCCCTGACTGCTGTGACGCTGTCACATCAGAATTACGATTGAAATAAGCCTCATATACTTCTCTAATATAGTTACCGAGACCTGATGAGTCCACATTCTCAATTGCGATAACTACTGCAATCTGTGGGTTATCAGCAGGAGCATATGAAATCATAAAACCATTTGTATATGAAACAGTTACACCATTAACCTTTTTCTTTGCCTGTGCTGTACCTGTTTTTGTAGCAACTTTGTAGTCAACACCCTGGAATGCAGCAAGAGAATTTGCCATTGAAATCATACCTGTTCTAACCGCTGCAAAGTGTTCGGCAGATGCATTAACTTTATTCAAAACAACAGGCTCTGCTTCATATATGGTTTCTGAATAATCGTATGACTTTATGCTCTTTATAAAATGAGCCTTATATCTTGTACCACCATTTGCAAGAGTTGCCACATATGAGCAAAGCTGAATTGGTGTAAACAAGTTATCCGACTGACCGATTGCAGCCTGAACAGTATTACCTGGATACCAGATGCCACCTGCAGCTTCACGAGCTTCTTTACTTGCTGCACGACCTTGTGCTTCAGTAAGTTCCACACCAGTTTTCTGTCCAAGACCAAACATTGTGAAATACTCATTCAGCTTGGATATTCCTAACTGTCTACCAACCTCATAGAAATACGTGTTACAAGAACATGTTATAGCCCTTGTAAGGTTCATATATGAATTACCGTGATTACCAACACCGACACAGTTAAGAGGTAAATCCTTGAAGAAATTGTACTCAAGGTCACAGAAAAATGCATCATCAGCCGTTACAATGCCTTCTTCAAGTCCTGCAAGACCAACTGCAGGTTTTACAGTAGAGCCCGGAGCATAAGTGCTTCGTAATGCTCTATTCCACAATGGTGCAGAGTCATCAGTATTAAGTTTAACTATGTTTTCCTTGTATGTTTCAAGATTGTATGTTGGATATGTTGCACAAGCAAGAACAGAAAAATCACTTACATCCATAACGACAATACTACCTGCAGTATCAACACCTGAATGTTCTCTGGTATTTCTGATTTTTGATGACAGAATTTCCTGTACCTGTTTCTGAAAATCTGCATCTATTGTAAGAATTACATTATTGCCATTAATAGGTTTTGTTGTAACCTCTGTTGTTTTGCTTCCATCAGCATTAGTGACCGTTGTAAGGATTCCGTTTGTACCACGAAGCTCGTCTTCCATAGCACTTTCCATACCGAATTTACCGAGTTTGTCAGTCATTCCGTAGGAACGAAGTTTGAGTATAGCTTTTTCTTCTTCTGTGAGATTTTCATCGTTTATAGCATTTTTATACTCTTCACTTTTTGCAGAATATTCCTCTGCATTGATATAATCATAATAACCGATTATATGTGGTGCAATTTCACCGTCGTAATATTCACGGTTAGTGTCAACTCGAACTTCAACACCCTTATAAAATCTGCTTTGCTCCTTAATAAGTGCAACTATATCCGTTGGAATATCCACAGCAATAGTATATGGATTATATTTTGAGAAATCAGCATTTACCATCCCAACATATACAGTTGCAAGCATAAGTGCATTCTCTTTTGAAAGTTCCTGAAGGTCATAATAATCACACAATGCATCGAAACAATTTTCTGCAGTAGCATAATCGTTAAGATTCAGATAATCTTTTGCAAAAAGTTTATTTCTCAATGATGAAATGCCGTCTGTATATTTTAACTCTCCATCTTCAATCATTATAAAATCAGCATAGTTATACTCAATTTTATTTTTCTTGAAAAGTTTTAAAAGAGAAAGCATAATCTTATTTCTTTCTTCTTGTTTTGAAGCACTTGGGAAATAAGACGCATCTATATAAATTGCATTTGACTGTGTGCTATATACGAGTGCTTTACCTGTTGAGTCAAGAATTTCTCCTCGTATTGCCTTGATTTGTGTATTAGCAGAAGAATAATAAATATTCTGTGACGAATACTCATCAGCATCGATAACCTGAATTCTGAAAAGGTCAGCAATAAAAAGTGATATGACAAACAAAACAGCAACTATAAACGCTGTTGTTCTCATTCTAAAGCTATATGCCTCTCTCACTTTATCGCCACCTTTCTTGTTTTATTCAATAAAATTAATATTCTGTATAGTCAAATGAGAATTTTCTGTAAATCGTTCTTACAAGATAATACCACAAAGGAGTCAGTATAAATGAATAAAGACCCATTGGGATATAATATCTGAAAAATACCTGTCCTGCACCATCAATACCTCTTGCTGAAATAAAGAATAATACATAAGTAACAAGATAAATAAATAAAATGCCTGAACACATTATGAAGTAAGTGATAATGTTGTTTCGAAGAAATATTCGTAGCAAAACACCACAGACAGCACAAGCAACCATAAGATACAGTGCTACATAACCATCTGCTGTAACCGTTACCGTATCCCACAAAACTCCTGCCAGAAGACCTGCAGCAGCACCTACGATTTCACCTTCGAACATAGCAATACAAACTGCAACAGAAATAAGCAAAAGAGGTCTCACCTGTGCAATTTCAGGAAAAATCGGAACAGTATTCTGCAGAATATGTGCCAGAAAAATTATTAAAGCATACACAAGGTATCGCTTTGTTTTTATTTTAGTCTGAACAGTCATAAGCTTTTACTTTTCCTCGTAAGCAGTAATTATAAAGCAGTCGTGAATTTCCTTTGAGTTAATAACAGGTTCAACTATTGCGTATGATGAAAGGTCTGTTTCACTTTGTTCCACAGAAGCAACCGTACCAATAATTAAATCTTTTGGAAAAATTCCTCCTGTACCTGAAGTACAGACAATTCCACCTTCTGAAATTGCAGTTTTTGTATCAAGCCCTGTAAGTTTACATTTTTCATCAACAGATAATTCGTATGTTGCAGAAACATAACCCAACTCACCTGTTCTTATCTCATAAGCAGCTATATTTACTGATGGGTCAAAAACTGAACGGACAACACAAGAGGTTGTACTAACTTCAGTAACAACACCGATGAGATATTCACCTGAAATTACGGCATCATTTACCTTAACATCATCTACACTACCTCTATCAAGAGTAAATGAGCCAAAAACATCTGACGCATCTCTTCCGATAACAGTAGCATATGACCATGTGTAATCAGGGTGCTTTTCTCTAACCTGAAGAAATTCTTCATAAGTTTCAAGTTTCTTTTTTGTGTCTTCATAATCAACTAACTGACTCTGATAATCTGCAACCTGCTGTTCAAGCTCTGCAACTCTGTCCTGATATGATTTAGATGAAATAAATCCACCTGTAGCATCATCAAACTTAGCAGATAATGCAGAAGCCGCATCCTGCAATGGCGTTGTTATTATTCCCACAATTTTTGTAAGTGGTGATGTTGAACTGGATACAACAGTAGCAAGAACCGCTGCACTTAAAAGAATAACTGCAACAGTTATTAAAACCTTGAATGTTGTACTTTTAAAGAAATTGTTCATTTAAATCTCTCCGACAAATTAAATGTTACCTTTTTCAAGGCACACACCCATACCTGTTGCAACACAATCCATTGGATAAGGTGCTACATGGACAGGAATCTTTGTTTCTTGTTCAATAAGCTTATCAAGTCCACGAAGTAATGCACCGCCACCGGTAAGCATAATTCCATTATCAACAATATCTGACAAAAGTTCAGGTGGTGTTTTTTCAAGAGTTGAACGGATAGCATCAATAATCTGTGAAACAGGTTCAGAAATCGCTTCACGAACATCCTCTGATGTAACTTCAATGTTTTTTGGCAATCCATCAACAAGATTTCTACCACGAACATCCATAGCACCCTCACCGTCATAACTCATTGCAGAACCGATTTTAATCTTCAATTCTTCTGCAGTTCTTTCACCGATAAGGACGTTATGCTTTTTACGTATGTACTCGATAATTGCCTCGTCAAAATCATCACCGGCAATACGGCTTGATTTTGCAGTAACAATATCACGATATGAAATAACAGCAACTTCAGTTGTACCGCCACCAATATCAATAATCATACTTCCCACAGCTTCAGTAACAGGAAGTCCAACACCGATAGCAGCAGCCAATGGCTTATGAATAAGAGAAGCATATTTTGCACCTGCATCTCTTGCAGCATCGTGAACAGCCTTACGTTCAACTTCAGTAATACCTGATGGAACACAAATAAGAACTCTTGCTCTTACAAAAGGTGTTTTATTGATTACCTTTTTTATAAATTCCTTAAGCATATCTGATGTAATTTCCGAATTAATAATAACACCATCTTTCAATGGCTTAACAGCAGAAATAGAACCAGGTGTTCTGCCAATCATATCCTTTGCCTCATTACCAACTGCAACAACGCTTGGTGGGTTTGCTTTTTCATTTACTGCAACAACTGAAGGTTCACGAAGAACAATACCTTTTCCCTTAAGATATACAATCGTGTTGGCAGTACCTAAATCTATACCGATATCCTGTGCAAATAGCATTTCAACATCTCCCCCAAAACAAATATATAGAATAAAATATAAATCGAATATAATCTATTTTATTATAACAAAAAAGTGGATACTATACAATACCCACTAGGAAAAATTAATATTATATTCATAGAAAAAAGAAAGCGCCCATCCTATTGGACAGACGCTTTTTCTTATGTCGGCATTACCTATTTTCCCGGGCCGCTTCCAGCCAAGTATCTTCGGCGCGAATGAGCTTAACTACTGTGTTCGGGATGGAAACAGGTGGACCCTCATCGCAATCAACACCGACTCACGAAACTCTTTATCTCGTGAACGCAAGAGATATTCTAACAGAACAATCAACAAAATGCAAGTGTTTTTTTCATATTTTTTCATTTTTGGCATTTTAAACAAACACCGATATAAAACTGTACGCTAAAAAGTGCAATTGGCACAACAACTAAAGTAAAAGCAGGACTAAAACGCCCTGCTTTCTCTAAATAATCATTTTAAAATGCTTTTGATACATCCAACATTACATATTCATAACCTTGTTTTGGTTCAACTGCTGAATAAATAATTGTTGTGTCGTTAACAAATGCAAGATTTTTGTGCTGAGAGAAATTATCATCCACATATTTCGCACATTCACCTGTCTTTAAATCAAAAATATGTACCTGATAATCTATTGCACTATTAACTGCACCAACCACAACAAGATATCTTCCATTTGAACTTACTGTCATCATTTCAGGATTAGATATACCATAACCAGTAACAACCGTTTTTTCTCCTGTTTTAACATTGTAAAGATTGCCATTATATTTATCAAGAAGATATTCATTGTGATAAAGATAACTTGTATTGTTATCAAGTGAGAAAATCACCTTTTCTTTACCATTCTCTTTTTTTACAACATTAAATCCGTCGTCAGTCACCTTGAGATAACTTACAACACCAGCGTCTGTATATACAAAACTACCTGCTACATCAGTTGCAAAACGTGTTTCTTTACCACTAACCTTAAGATAAATATCTCTTTTGTTTGTAGTTGCATCATAATCTCGTGTTGAGAAAAATGGAATTTCCCCATTTGTTGATGCATAACCCTCATCAGTGAGAATTGAATATCCCACTGAATAAACGCTATTATCGCTTGTTAAGAATCTTGTTGTTTTACCTGTTTCAAGGTCAACAATGTAACTGTCAGTCCACATACTGCAACGTTTTGATATTGCTTCTGAATTATTAGTTGCAAGTAAAAGCGCCTTGCCATTCTGCTCATAACCCTTTGGAAGATTTACAAGCTTAAAGACAACCATATTATTGAGATAATTTCCTTGATTATCCGTTTTACGGAAAACACCTGTACCAAAAAGATTATCTTTTATCTCTACATAATCCACTTTTACAGATATCTTTTCATTACCCATTTCAACAATAGGATTCAATGTACCTTTTATCTCAATTGGTTTCATTTTATTACCATTGCACTGATAAAAAGCAGGATTATATTCTGTTGAATATACATAGAACACATCGTCCAAATCAGACTGAACAAAGTGTCCTTCTGTACTTTCACGCTGCAGCTGAATTTCAGAAACTTTTTCTTTTGCCTGAGTAACCACACCAGCATCCAGTGTGTCATTATTGCCTAATGGAATAAATTTTACAACAATAAACACAATTGTAAGTAAAAGGGCAAGAATTATAAGAATAAAAGTCACATGGTCTCTTGTTGTCAACAACGGAACTGTCGTTTTTTCATCCTGTTCATCTGCTAACTCTTCAGTAACCTCTACTTCCTCTTCTTCGTTTGTCGTAGACTGTTCTTCTATGCTTTCTTCAGTCTTTTCTTCAACTGTATCCTCGAAAGGAGGAATAATCTCGACTTTTTCTATTACTGTTTCTTCTGCCGGAGTTTCTTCTACCTTTTTTGTATCCTCTAGGGTAGTTTCAACGGCTTCTTCAACATGTTCTGATTCCTCAACATCCTGTGTTGACTCCTCAAAACTTGTGAGCATTTCGATTTCAGGTTCTTCCGCTGTTTCTTCAACAGTTTCAACAACTTCTTCAATCTGCTCTGATTCTTCGACAGTTTCTTCTTTCTGAATATGTGAATTTTTTAACTTTCTCTTTAAGAAATCAAATCCTGCAATTCTTCTCTTTTCATGTTTTGGTTCTTCAACTGCTGTTTCGACCTCTAACACTTCTATTTCAGTTGTTTCAACTTCTATGGTTTCTTCAACATCATCTTCAACAGCAATTTCAAAAAGAGAAATTTCCTCAATTTCAACTTCCTCTTTAGTCTCTTCTTCAACAGTTTCTACTGACTCTTCAGCAACATCCTCAACTTGTTCTGATTCCTCAATATTCTGTGTTGATTCCTCAAAACTTGGAACCATTTCAAATTCAGATTCTTCAAATACAGCAATTTCATCTGTTGTTTCTTCAGGTTGTTCAACCTTTTCTTCTATCGCTTCTTTTGTTTCTTCATCCGCAACAGAATCTTCATCATTTTCCTCAACCTGTGGTTCTGATTCTTTTTTTATTTCTTCGTTTTTATGTCCTTCTTTTCTCCTCTTCAAAAAAGGAAAAATCCTAAACAAAGGTGACTCAACAACATGCTCTTCAAATTCCTCAACTTCATTCGAAACCACATCATCTTCAACATCGAAAGCTAATGATAAATCCACCAAGTCTGAATCTTCTTCAATCGCAACAGGGCGTATTTGTTTTTCTTCTTTTTTTATATTATCATTGCTATTATTATCTTTATTAAAAAGGGTTTTTTCGTCTGACAAAATAACACCTCCAAAAATCTATACCTTATTATTATACAATCTTTCTCGCCATAATGCAACAAGAAAAAACAGGAGCAGATTCCTCTGCCCCTGAAAAAATATTTAGTTTTTGTTAAGTGCTGCAAAATTGTCTTTATTTGAGTTATAAAGTTTCTTGAATACCTCAAAATTCTTATCGTAAACCGCTTTGTTTTCTTTATTTGGAAGATATGTGTTTACAGCAGGGATAAGTTTCTTTGCATCCTGAACGCTTGGAATAATACCTGCGTTAACTGCAATAAGAACTGCTGCACCAACCGCACCAACGTTCTGTGGACTTGCAACTGTTTCAACAACTCTGCCTGTACAGTCAGCAAGAATCTGACTTGTAACCTTTGAAAGTGCGCCACCACCTACAAAACGAACTGTATTTGATGTCTTGATTTTCTTATCCTGAGTTTCAATAAACCAACGAAGATGGAAACAAACACCCTCAACAACAGCTCTAATAAGCTCTGTTTTACCTGTATCAAGACCAATATTGAAGAACATTCCTCTTGAATTAGGGTCTTCAAATGGACAACGATTACCATGAAGCCATGGTGTGAAGATTACTCCACCACTACCTGCAGGAATTGAATCAACAACAGCCATCATATAATCGTAAAGATTTGTATAAACAACTTCACGGTCTGCATTCTTAAGCTTAAAGTCGTGCTGTTTATCAAGATAAAGGTCAATTTCATCAAGAGCTAAATGGTCTTTAACCCATTCAACGCACTTGCCTGCTGTTTCAAGCTCTGCAAAGTAGTTATAGATGCCATCAGCAGCACCAACAACAGCAGCAATCATAGCGTTTGCATCAACAATACTCTTGTCAACAACAGTTGAAACCCAACCTGATGTACCCTGATAAATATGAGTATCACCAAGACCAGTCGCACCTGCACCAACACCGATAAGAGTAGCGTCACCGCCGCCACCGAAAACAGCGATTCCAGGAACAAGACCTAATTCTTCAGCTTCTTTTGCACGGAGAGTACCAACTTTATCTGTACAGTCAACAATCTTTGCAAGATGCTTCATATCAACACCAAGAAGTTTGCAGATTGTAGGACTCCAACACTTTTTCTTTATATCGTAAATCAAAGCACCAAAAGCAGAGTCCTTTGTCATTACAAATTCACCTGTCATACGGCAGATAAGATATTCCTTAACATCAAGCCACTTATGTACTCTCTTAAAGTTTTCAGGTTCATTAGCTTCTGTCCACTTATACTTCCATACAGGGTCCTTAACACTTGCAGCAACAGCACCCGTAATCATAAGTGATGGGAGGAGTTTTGCTATGTTAGCACCTGCAATCTGAGGTCCATAAGCAATACCCTTTTTAAGTTCTTCTGTTGCACGCTGGTCCATGTAGCTGAATGCACGACGAACATGGTTTCCGTCTTTATCAACAAGAACGAGTCCCTGCATCTGTGAACAGAATGAAATACCATAAACATCTTTAGGGTCAACACCAGCTTCAGCTATAACTTTCTTTGATGTTGAACACATTGCTGCCCACCATTCGTCAGGGTCCTGTTCAGCACCACCATTAGGCATAATATAAAGTTTATAACCCTCACTTGCAGCAGAGATAAGTTCAATAGTCTTTCCTATCTTGAAAAGACAAGTCTTAACACCTGTTGTACCAATATCAAAGGCAAGAGCATAAATTTCTTTTTCCATTTTCTTTTCCCCTTCAACTTAAAAGTTGTATATATATTAATATTATCATATTAAAACAATTTTGTACAGAATTTTTTCTCACTTAATTAAGTGCTGGTATTTGTTCATATATTCCGTAATTTCTTCTTTATCTATATACTCTGTCAGGCAACCCACACCTGTAACACATTTGCCACCAGTGATATTACCTGCTAAAATGCACTGTTTAAAATCAAAGTCATTATAAAGACCATAAATAAAACCTGAAAGGAACGCATCTCCTGCACCTGTTGCATCAACACATGAAAACTCATCGATATTATCAACTACAAAATAGTCCTTATCATATCCTGCACAACCAAGCTTGCCAAGTTTCACAACAGGTTTCTCGAAATACTCACCAAGAATTTTAAGAGCCTCTTTGTAATCTCTTGTGCCTGTCAATTTTTCTGTTTCATCAATATTAGGAGTATAATAATCGGCAATTTCAATTAAATCCTTATGCTTTTCGATAGACATATCCTCACTATATCCCGTATCAAGAACAAGGATTGTACCGTCTTTTTTCAGTTCCTTATAAACAGGAATAATTCTCTCCTGCATAGCAACAACCTTTGCACCCTTAAGAGCATTATAGATTTTTTCAAGCATTTCATCAGAATAGCTTTCTGTACCACCATAAGACACAAATGTCCTGTCAGTGCTTGTGATAATTGCTGATGTCACATTCAGCGGATAATTCTGACTCTCAAAAATCTCGTAATTTGTTCCGCTTTTAATAAGCTCACCTTTTGCAAAGTCTGAAAACATATCGTCGCCTAAAAATGTGCCGATTTTGGCATTTACACCAAGTCGTGAACAATTTATC
>JAZLAH010000008.1:0-2638 GCA_045613065.1 Candidatus Fimenecus sp. | reverse complement strand
TTCTTATGATTTTTTGGCTCACTGTTCGTATAGTAAAATGGCGTTTTCTTGACGCGACAGACCCTGTGGGAAGATATTTATGGTATGCTTATTATATTCCAATGATATTTGTTCCACTTTTCGGTGTATATATTGTACAGTATGTGGGTAAACCGGAAAATTATGTAATTCCAAAGAAAATTATTTTGTTATTTGTTCCTGCTGTTTTTCTTGTAATATTTGTCTTTACTAATGATTTTCATCGTTTAATGTTTGATTTCCCTGAGGGAATTGTATTGTATAATGACATATATACGCACGAATGGGGAGCTATTATTGTAATAGCTTGGTTTGTGTTGCTTGGATTTTATTTTACAATAATGCTACTGGTAAAAAGCCGTGTGCCGGGTAGTCGTTCTTTTCAAAGATTACCTGCTGTAATAATGGCTGGTGCAGGTCTTTTTTGGCTTTTATATATTTTTGGAATTGTTGAAGTTGATTTGACTGCAATGGATTGTCTTATAATTACATTGTTGTTGGAAAGTGCAATTCAGAGTGGTCTTATCCGTTCAAATACCGGCTATAATGAATTGTTTGAAATCTCTACGGTAGGAGCACAAATTGTTGATAAAAACTATGAGCCTTGCTATCTTTCTGTGTGCGCTGATGATTTTCCTGAGGAAGTTATGCGCTGGGCAAAGAATAAACCAATCGAGCGTGGCGATGTTCTCGTAAACAGCAAGGAAATTTCAGGTGGATATGTTCTGTGGCAAGAGGATATCAAGGAAATCAAAAAGCTTATGAATCAGCTTCGGGACACACAGGAGCATCTTAATGAAAACTATGTTCTTTTAAAGGCTGAACTTGAGCTTAAAGAAAATAAAATCAGACTTGAAGAAAAGAACAGACTTTATGACAGAATTGCACAGGAAGTTTCTGAACAACTGACAAAAGTTGATTATCTTTTGAAGCAGGCAGAAACAAAGCCTGAAACTGCAAGGGTTGCATTGGCTCATATTTGCATCATTTGTGCTTATGTGAAGCGTCGTAGTAATCTTTTGCTATTAAATGAAGAAAACAGTCGTATTTCTTCCAAAGAACTTGAATATTGTCTGCGTGAATCCCTTGATAATATCGCATTGAACAATGCCTTTACATCACTTGACAGTAAATGTGATGGTAATATTCCTGTGGGATACGCAGTTAAAATATATGACTTTTTTGAAGAGATTGTGGAGTATTTTACTACTGATATAACGGCGATGCTTGTTCATCTTGTTTGCAACGATGATTATATAAAGCTTCGTTTGCAAATTGGTTGTGAAAATGAAATTGAAGAAAACAGCTTATCTGACCTTTTAATTACAGATTGTAAAATTTCTTATGATGTTCAGGATACCGACATTACAATTGACCTTCTTCTTTCTAAAAAAGGAGGTGCCAAGTAATGCTTCAATTTATGGATTTACATTTATATGTTCGAGCAATAATTCTTCTTTTATTGTTAATGCTCACAATATTTAATACCTGTGCTCTTTTTATGGTTATATATAAAAAGGAGAAATGGTATAAACCAATAATTTTATCATTATTTTCTGTATTTAGTTTTGTAACCTTAATTCTTTTTGTAAGTCAGAATTATGCAAAAGTATTTGATGGTGTGGAATATGAAAGTATAATTTTTACAGATTATTTTCTTTTGTATGTTCCTGCTTGGCTTGTAAATATTATATTTCTCATATGGATATTATTCAAAGATTACAAAACAAGAAAAAATTCTATTTCACCATTATCTGTTAAAGAAAGCTTTGATAATCTGCCTACAGGTCTTTGTTTTTCACAACCAAACGGAATGGTGCAGTTAGTTAATTATCAGATGAATGAATTGTCCCATCAGATAATAGGTGATGACCTGCAAAATGCAAATGTGTTCTGGGATACTGTGTGCAACGGAAAACTTACGAATAATATAACGAGATTAGTGTCAGGGGAAAATCCTGAGTTGCGATTTGCAGATGGTAGTGTATGGCACTTTTCAAGAGAAGACCTTGGAGTAACAATACAGCTTGTTGCTACTGAAATGACGGATTATTATCTTCTTACAAATACTTTGAAGCAAAAAAATGAAGAACTTGAAATGATGAGTGACCGTCTTCGTAAATACGGTGAAAATGTTGATGAATATACCCGTACAAAGGAAAGGCTTGAAACAAAGGTTCGTATTCACAACGAAATCGGTCAGGCATTACTTACAACACGACGCACCTTAAACAGTGATGATGGTGACTTGAAAGCAGTTCTTGACATCTGGAACAGAAATATTTCAGTTCTCCGTATGCAATCCGAACCAAATAACACTGCAGATTATGTTGGTGAATTGATAAAAGCTGCAAAATCGGCCAATGTTGAAGTTCAGATTGACGGTCAACTTCCTGAAGATAAAGATATACAGCAGTTAATAGTTGCATCGGCAACAGAAGCTCTCACAAATGCTATTCGTCATGCAGATGCAGGAAAGCTTATTGTTGAAATCGATTCAACAAAGAAGTATTATATTGCTTGTATAAGTAATGACGGAAAAGTTCCAGATGCTCCCATTACAGAAGGTGGCGGTTTAAGCTCTCTTCGAAGAAGAATGGAGAAAATCGGTGGAACGATG
>JAZLAH010000007.1:0-4070 GCA_045613065.1 Candidatus Fimenecus sp. | reverse complement strand
AAGCTTATTGACGAAAAGAGAAGAAAAGACTTTAAAGTATTTATTCTTCCTAACCTTTACGGTGATATTCTTACTGATGAAGCTGCTGAATTCCAGGGCGGTGTTGGTACTGCAGGTAGTGCGAACCTTGGTAAAAGATACGCTATGTTTGAAGCTATCCACGGTTCAGCACCTCGTATGATTCGTGAAGGCAGAGGTCAGTATGCTGACCCATGTTCAATGCTTCGTGCAACAGTTATGCTTCTTTCACATATTGGTAAGCAGGAAGAGGCTGACAAGCTTGAAAGAGCACTTGATATATGTATGTTTGAAGAAAAGAAGCTTACAATTACAGGCCGTGACAATGGTGCAACATGTAGCGATTTCGGTGACTACGTTATGGAAACTGTAAAGAAGCTTTCATAAAAGGAGCTTATTTATGATTAGAAATGACGGTGTTTCAAACTCTGTTATTAAGCGTCTTCCAAGATATTACAGATTTTTAGGTGAATTAAAAGAAAAAGGTGTTGTTAGAATATCTTCAAAAGATTTATCTAATAAAATGGGCTTTACTGCATCTCAGATTCGTCAGGACTTAAACTGTTTTGGTGGATTTGGTCAGCAGGGTTATGGATACAACATTGAAAGTCTTTATAACGAAATCGGAAAAATTCTTGGAGTCGATAAAACAAGAAATGCAATTCTTATCGGTGCTGGAAATCTTGGTAAGGCTGTTGCATTACATATGTCTTTTGAAGCAAGAGGATTCAATATTATTGGAATTTTTGATAAAAATAAAGCTCTTGTTGGGCAGTTACTCCGAGGCTTACCAATAAGACACACTGATAACTTATTTGATTTTTGTAAAGACAACTCCCCTACTGTTGCAGTTTTATGTATTCCAAGTTCTGCTGCTGAAGAATTAGCACCTCAGCTTGTTGATTTGGGAATCAAAGGTTTCTGGAATTTCAGTCACTATGACATTTCTGCAAATTATCCAGAAGTTGCAGTTGAAAATGTTCATTTAAGTGATAGTTTAATGAAATTAAGTTATCATGTAAGTAATATTAAATAAAAAATTTGAGGCTGTGTTAATTCATAGTCTCATTTTTTGTATCTATGTAAAACAAATTATTAAATTGGAGTTTATCTGGGAGTGCATAATGCAAAATGAAGGAAATGCGTTGCAATTATAATGCCTCCCTCTGACGAGGGAGGTGGCATTTTCGTAAGAAAATGACGGAGGGAGAGATAGTTTACCGATGAACTGACTACCCCTCAGTCTGCTTCGCAGACAGCTAGGTCTCACCTGCCGGTTCGGTCGGTGCTTCTGCTTCGCAGAGGTCTCCACCGGAGACCCGCACCCTGACAAGGGGAGCCGAGAACAAACGCCCATTAACGCAACGACAAATTATAATTTTAATATTCAAATAACAAAGCGGAGTCTTTATTGACTCCGCCATATTGTTGTGTATTATTTGATACCAAAAAGTTCTAATATAAAGTTAATAATCATCATAATTATGCTCATGATACTGATTTGACTATCATTATTATCTTCAAGCTGTTCGTTACAAGCATCACAGCATCCATCACCATCGTTGTCAGCGTGTTCAGTTGCTTCGATAGTTTCAGTTTCTCTGCTGATTTCTTTGTCACACTCAGTGCAATAAATAACTACATCCTTACTACCGTTCTCTGTGCAAGCTGGAGCAATATAGTTTTCTTCAACTGGATTTGCAGGAGTGTGACCGTTTGCAGGAAGTTCCTTCTGTTCTGTAAGTGTTTCACCACATACTGAACATACTTTACCTTCTGTAAATCCTGTTTCTGTACAAGTAGGAGCTACTGCAGGAATGGTTTCTTCTGTATGACCTAATGCATCTACATTATCATCAACATAACTATCACCACATTCGCAAGTGTAAGTTGTATAGCCCTGTTCTGTGCACGTTGGTGGTGTTACTACTGCTTCATAATTATGTTTTTCAAGCTTTGCAATTACTTCTGTATATGAATCACCGCAAGTGCAAGTAAATGCTTCAACTCCTGTTGTTGTATGTGTGGCAGGAACTGTGATTTCTGATGTATAACTGTGACCAAGTGCAGGCACAACATTCTGAACTGTTGTAACATCGTCACAACGTGAACAATGTGAACCCTCTGTAAGACCTTTATTTACACAATCAGGTGCAATTGATTTATCAATAACCATATCGTGACCTAATGCATCAACATAATTATCAACATAACTATCACCACAATCGCAAGTATATATAGTATAGCCTTGTTCC
Source organism: Candidatus Fimenecus sp. (assembly GCA_045613065.1). Classification (GTDB taxonomy): domain Bacteria; phylum Bacillota; class Clostridia; order Oscillospirales; family Acutalibacteraceae; genus Fimenecus. Next base: position 1,797 of record JAZLAH010000007.1, on the reverse strand, counting down.
GTACAAGTTGGAGCTGTTACTGTTGTATCGTACTTATGCTCACATTCAGCATAGTTGTAGTGGATATTTGCATTTAAAAGTGGTTCATTACTACCACCAATTACGATATTGTTCCACTGTTCTTCAGTACCTGAATAATAAACATCAGTAATAGCATTACTTGTCCTGAACGCTCTGGCGATGATTTTTGTTACACTACTGGCAATATAAACTTCTGTAAGATTAGGAAAATAACGAAAAGCACTTGCACCGATAGTTGTTATACCTTCAGAAACAACAACTTTTTTTATATCGTATTTGTACAATTCCCATGGACGGGATGTACCTTCGTATTTATCTACAGGACTAAGTATTTCTGATATATTCCAATCATCAGGCATAACACCTGTGCCGGATACTGTCAAAGTACCTGTGGATGCATCAAACACCCATATGATATTATCGCCGTATGTACCACTGTCAGAATACACCTTGTAATCACTTGTATAAAGCTTTGCACTTGTCAAATCGTCATTGTATGAATCAATTTCAATTCTGTTCCATTCTTCTTGTGTGCCATTATAATAAACATATGTTATATTGTCGCAATAATTAAATGCATTATAGCCAATATATTCTACATCTTTACCTATTGTTACAGTTTCAATTATACTACCCTCAGCAAATGCATAGTCACCGATATGTTTAATACCATCCCCTATAACAATATGCTTAGTATATCTGTAAAAGAAACTATTCCATGGACGTTCTTCAACACCACCATGATTACTATACTCAAAAGAAGGTATACTACCTTCACCTGAAAATGTCAAAGTTCCGGTTGCATTATCAAATTCCCATGTAACCCCACCAATAGTACCTGATGTTGGTGTTTCTGCACTTGCTGTGATTGGGATGATGGATATTACCATTAAAATTGCCAAGAAAACTGATAGAATTTTGCTTGTTTTTTTCATAATAATTCCTCCAAATTAAAAAAGTGTGTGCAACCGAAGTAACACACACCGAAAAATGCGGAACTTCGATTTGCTACCACACAAAATCATTCGTACTAATTTAAGAAATGCGAATATAGAAGTCCACACTTTTGCCATAAGACAAAAATGACACTTCTTAAATTAGTAAAATATTTGATTTTGTGTGGTAAATTTATTATATCATATAAATATTATTGTTGCAAGTTAATAATATTATTCATTACTAATTTTTAATCTTTGGATTTATAATACAGTTTACAATGGCAATACCCTTCGAATTCGGGGTCTGCAATCTGTTTCTTGAATTCTTCGCAGATACATTTATATTCCTCAAGCTTTTGTAATCTACAAGGACAATATCCATCCTTTTTCTTAAGTCCCTCTTGAATTTTTGCCACTAATTCTTTATTTTCATTAAATCTAACTGCCAAAGCACTCACCTCTTCTTAATTATATTATAGCCTTTCAAGAAAAGCAATAACCCGAAGCTTAATGCCTCGGGCTATTTTTATTATGTAAATTATTTATTAAAATACTTAACTGCAGCCTCGAACATACGGATGTCATATTCACCCGGTACATTCTTATAAAGACCGTCACCGATACGCTCACTGTGACCCATTTTGCCGAATACACGACCATCAGGTGAAGTAATACCTTCAATTGCACACAATGAACCGTTTGGATTGAAGTCAATATCTGATGTAGCATTTCCGTCAAGGTCAACATACTGTGTTGCAATCTGTCCGTTCTTAGCAAGTTCAGCAATAAGCTCAGGAGAAGCAAGGAACTTACCTTCACCGTGTGAAATTGGAACATT
>JAZLAH010000006.1:0-58002 GCA_045613065.1 Candidatus Fimenecus sp. | reverse complement strand
TGCTTGTGGTGCAACATCAATTCTTATTCCTGAAGTTGAATTTGATTTCCAGCGTGATGTTATCGACAGAATGAAGAGAACTCAGATGACAGGTAAAAAGCACTTTATCATTGTTGTTGCTGAAGGTATCGGTGGCGTTGAAGAAATGGCTAAACGTATTGAGGCTGAAACAGGCGTTGAGACAAGAGCAACTGTTCTTGGTCACGTTCAGCGTGGTGGTCATCCAACAGTTCGTGATAGAGTAACTGCATCTCTTATGGGTTATAAGGCTGTTGAACTTCTTAAAGAAGGTATCGGTAACAGAGTTATTGCAATGCAGCATGACGAAATTGTTGATTTTGATATCTTTGAAGCACTTAACATGAAAAAGTCACTTGACCTTAATATGTACAAGATTGCTCACGAAATCTCTATCTAAATTATGTCCAATATAGTTCTTATAGGTATGCCTGGCTGTGGTAAAAGTACAGTTGGTGTTATACTTGCTAAAACACTTGGTATCGGCTTTGTTGATACTGATTTGATTATTCAACAGCGTGAAAACAGATTGTTACAAGACATTATTGATACTGATGGAATTGAAAAATTCCTTGATTGTGAATCAGATGCAGTTAAATCATTGAATTGTAATAATTATGTTGTAGCAACAGGTGGTAGTGTTGTTTTCAGAGAAGATTGTATGAATCATCTTAAAGAAAATGGAAAAATATTCTTTTTGAATGTTTCGCTTCCTGAAATAAAAAGCAGGCTTGATAATATAAACACTCGTGGTGTTGCTGCTGATAAATCTCAAACAATTGATGATATTTTCAATCAAAGATATCCGTTGTATGAAAAATATGCTGACTATATCCTTGATTTAAATGATTCAAATGTTGAAGAAGCTGTTGAAAAAATTTGCAAATTACTTAAATAAAGATAAACCTTACGGTATTTTCATTATTAGTGAAAAACAACCGTAAGGTTATTTTTTTACCTTATATAATTTATTAAAAATCAGGCAAATTATTATTGTAATAAAAATCTTCGGAGGTGATAATTTGCATGATTTTATAAAAAAAATAACAGTTTTATGCACAGCGTTGTGTTTTATGATTTACTCTGCAATTTTTGTAGGTGAAAAAATAATTCCTGATAACATTACTGTAATTGAAAATGAAGATTTTAATATTTCAAGTGTTTTGGGAATGAATTTATATAGCGTTGGATATGAAAATCAGTTTGACGCTGTTATGAAAACATCAAACTTACCTCAAAAAGCAACTAAAATTAAGTTTTTAAATATAATTCCAGTTAAGGATACTGTAATCAGAAATTCAAAAAGACAATACGTCATTCCTGGTGGTGAATTGTTTGGTATTAAACTTTATACAGATGGTGTGATTATCGTTGATTTTGAAGAAATTGAAACAGAAACAGGAAAAATCTGTCCAGCTAAAATTGCAGACTTAAAAGTAGGGGATATCGTCAAGTCAATAAATAAAATAAGTGTTACATCATCGTCACATTTATCAAAACTTTTGCAGGAAAGCAAAGGAGAAAAAATGCAAATATCAGTATTAAGAAATGAAAAAATTATTAATGTAACATTTGAAACTGTTCTTGAAAAAGATAGTGGAAAATATCGTGCGGGTCTATGGGTCAGAGATAGCACAGCAGGGCTTGGTACAGTAACATTTTATAATCAAAAAAATAATACTTTTGCAGGGTTAGGTCATCCAATTTATGATATAGATACAAATGAAATAATGCCAATGAAATCAGGTGTGATGGCAGAAGTTACATTAAGTGGGTTAAATAAAAGCTATTTTGGAAATGTTGGAGAATTGTGTGGTACTTTGACGGGTAATAAAAATGGTGTTTTAATTTTGAATAATGAAACAGGTATTTATGGATATTCTGTCACAAATAAAACATCACAAATACCTGTAGCAGTAAGAACAGAAATAAAAGAAGGAAAAGCAAATATAATATGCGCAGTAACGGATTTAGGTCCTCAAATCTATGAAATAGAGATTACGAAAATTTATTCTAATTCAATGTCTGTAAATAAGGATATGATTATCAAAGTGACTGACGATAATTTACTGAATATAACCGGTGGAATAGTTCAGGGTATGAGTGGCAGTCCAATTATACAGAATGGTATGCTTGTTGGTGCAGTGACTCATGTGTTTGTAAATAATCCAAAACAAGGTTATGCAATATTTGCAGAACGAATGATAGAAGTTTCAAATCAACAGGAAAAGCAAAATATAGAAAGTTTGAAATCAGTATCATAAAAGGGTAGTAACCGAAAAGTTACTACCCTTAATCTTATGTGATTTTTTAGTTTTTCAAACTCTGTAATGGTGCAGGAATTCTTCCACCACGATTAATAAATTTAGCAGGGGATGCAGTGTTTAATTTCATAACAGGACCATATCCTAAAAGTCCACCGAAATTAAGTGTGTCACCAATATTTTTGCCAATTGCGGGAATAAGTCTTACTGCAGTTGTCTTTGAGTTTACCATACCAATTGCAGCTTCGTCAGCAATGATACCTGAAAGCACTTCTGCAGTTGTGTCACCTGGTACAATAATCATATCAAGACCAACTGAACAAACACAAGTCATTGCTTCAAGTTTTTCAATTGTCAATGCACCACTTGTAGCTGCTGCAATCATACCTGCATCTTCAGAAACAGGAATAAATGCACCTGAAAGTCCACCAACGTGTGAAGATGCCATTACGCCACCTTTTTTAACAGCGTCATTAAGAAGTGCAAGACAAGCTGTTGTACCGTGAGCACCACATTGTTCAAGTCCCATTTCTTCAAGAATATATGCAACGGAGTCACCAATTGCAGGAGTTGGAGCAAGGGAAAGGTCAACAATTCCAAATGGAACATTGAGTCGTTTTGATGCTTCACAAGCAACAAGCTGCCCCATTCTTGTAATTTTAAATGCAGTACGTTTAACCATATCTGCAATTTCTGTAATGTTAGCATCAGGAATTTTGGAAATTGCTGAACGAACAACACCAGGACCTGATACACCAACGTTGATTACGCAGTCTGGTTCACCAACACCATGAAAAGCACCTGCCATAAATGGATTGTCCTCAGGAGCGTTGCAGAAAACAACAAGTTTAGCAGGACCAATGCAACCTTTATTTACAGTAACTTCTGCAGATTCTTTAATAATCTGTCCCATAAGTTTAACTGCATCCATATTAATTCCTGCTTTTGTTGAACCGATATTAACTGATGAACAGATATGTTCAGTAACGTCAAGAGCTTCCGGAATGCTTCTTATTAAAGCCTCGTCGCCAGCTGCAAAGCCTTTTTGTACAAGTGCAGAATAACCGCCAATAAAGTTTACACCAACAGTCTGTGCAACTCTTTCAAGTGTTTTTGCATACATTACAGGGTCACCTTTGCCTGAAGCTAAAATCATTGAGATAGGTGTAACTGAAGTTCGTTTATTAATAATTGGAATACCGTATTCCTTTTCAATATCTTCACCAGTTTTAACAAGATTTTCAGCTTTTCTTGTCATTTTCTCATAAATTTTATCGCAAGTGGATTTTGCATCACCAGTGCAACAGTCAAGAAGTGAAATACCCATTGTAATTGTTCTGATATCAAGATTTTCATCTTGTATCATATTAATAGTTTCAAGTATATCGTGTGTATTAATCATTTTTATACCTCGAATCAGATTCTATGCATTGAATTAAAAATATCCTCATGCATGACATGAATAGAAAGTGACATTTCGTTACCGATTGCAGTAACTTTATCTGAAAATTCGGTAAATGGAACAGTTGATTTTTCTAAATCTACAAGCATAATCATACAGAACATATCCTGTAAAATTGACTGTGAAACCTCAATAACATTAACACTGTTTTCAGCACAAACTCCTGAAACTTTAGCGAGAATACCAACCATATCTTTACCTACTACGGTGATTATACCTCTCATGTTGCATACCTCCAAAAATAATTTGACAGTATTTTAACACAAAGCAATAAAAAAGTGAACAACTTTATAAAATATATTTTAAAATTTATTGAAATAATATATTAAAATGTAGTAAAATATTACCAGATATTTGGAGGTGTCCTGCTATGTATAAGAATATCGTGGATTTACATGTTCATACAGATAATTCCTTTGACGGAAACCATTCAGCAACTTTTTTTTGTGAACAGGCAGAGCTTATGGATTTAAGAGCAATTGCTTTTACTGACCACTGTGAAGTAGACCAATTCAGAGGAGACTCAGCATACGAAAAACGTATTTTTCAGGCATTTTTTGAAGTTTCGAAAGTACGTTCTGCATTTCGAGGAAAGCTCCTAGTTCTTAATGGCATTGAACTTGGACAACCAGTATATGATGTTGAAACAGCAAATGAAATCATAAAGAGACATGATTATGATCAGATTATTTGTTCTGTTCATAATTTGCGTGGTGGTGAAGATTTTTATTTTATGGAAAATCTTACATTGGATCAGGCAGAAAAATTATTGAAAGAGTATTTCAATGAAATTATCAATATGCTTGATTGGGGTGGATTTGATATTCTTGCTCACTTGACATACCCATTGAGATATTTTTATTCAAAATCAAATCTTGATATAGATCTTAATAAATTTAAGAAACAGGTTGATGAAATATTACTGCGTACAGCAAAATCAGAAAAATCACTTGAAATAAATACAGCAGCACTTCGTCAACCACTTAACAAATTATCTCCTGAAGTTGATGTTTTGAAACGCTTTAAAGAACTTGGAGGTAAATATGTTTCAGTAGGCTCGGATGCTCACTATGCAGAACATTTGGCTGCCGATATTGATATGGCATATTATGCAGCGTTGGAGGCAGGTTTCGATAGTATAACCTTTTTTGAAAAGCGTACTCCTATGCAGATGAAAATTGAAGTGGAGGATTAACTATGAAAGTAAAAGTAGCAGCTAAAATTAATTTGATGCTTGATATTTTAAAAAAACTTGATAATGGATATCATTCGCTTTTTATGATTATGCAATCAGTTGATTTATATGATACTGTAACTGTTGAGAAAAATGATGAGAACAAAATTTTAATTAAGTGTGATACCGAAGGTGTACCATGTAATGAAAAAAACATTGTGTATAAGTGTGCTACTGCTTTTTTTGAAGCTCTTTCTATTAATGATATAGGAATCACTATACAAATCGAGAAAAAGATTCCTATGGCTGCAGGTACAGCAGGAGGAAGTGCAGATGGAGCAGGTGTTTTGTACTGCTTGAATAAACTTTATAATGCAAAACTTACACAAAAAGAACTCTGTGAAATTGGTGGAAAAGTAGGTGCGGATATTCCATTCTGTCTTGTTGGTGGAACTGCAATAGCACTTGGAACAGGCACTATAATTGCACCTGTGAAAGATTTACCTGATTGTTATGTCGTACTATGTAAACCAGATCAGGATGTTTCTACACCTGAGGCTTATGCTCAGTTTGACGCACTTAATCGCGTTCGTCATCTTGATAGAATTTCAATGGTTGATGCTATTTCTGACGGTGATTATGATAAAATCTGCAGTTTGTGTGGAAATGTGTTTGAACAGGCTGTTGAAGTACCAAAACGACCTCATATTAAAGGTGTTATGAGAAAATCAGGTGCAGATGCTTGTGTTATGAGTGGAAGTGGTCCAACAGTTTTTGGTGTTTTCAGTGACAAGGAAAAAGCAGAAGACGCATTTAATAAATTATCTAAAAAATATGATAATGTTTATCTTTGTAAACCAGCAAACAAAGGAATTATAGAGATATAAAAGAATAATAAGAGAGGGATTATTATGAAAAAATATGATGTTTTTGTTGTGGGTGCATCTACAACAGGTTGTTGGTTTGCTCACAAAATGGCAGAACAGGGATTCAAAGTTCTTGTAATCGAAAAGAACCAACCTGATAATGTATCAAGAGAATATGATGTTTTCCATATGGGTAAGGCTGATATGGAAAGATTTGATATGATAATGCCTGAAGAGGGCGACCCATTGCGTGAATTCTCATTTGCTCATTCCACAATGATTTCACCTTATGGTAATTATCCAAAAGCTTGTGCGGAAGCTCCTGTTATTGGTTTACATAAGCACTACTATATTATGGCAATGGCTGACAGAGCAAAGACAGTAGGTGCTGAAATCATCTATGGAGCATCATTTACAGACTTTATATATGAAAATAACAAGATTGTTGGTGCAAAATATAAAACCGATGATGGTGAATTTGAAGCATATGCAAGAATTGTTGCTGATTGTTCAGGTATCCCTGCAGTAGCTCGTACAAAGCTTCCCGATACATCAGTGGTAGGTAATTTTAAGCTTACAAATAAAGATATTCTTTATGTTGTGCTTTATTATGCTGAATATCTTAAAAACGACTTCAACCCAAGAGATTTAGATGGCTTCTTTATGCAGTATAAGTCATGGTCTGCACCATCTGACAATCCAAATGGTGCAATTCTTGGTATCGGTGCATTTTATGGATATTCTTATGCCGAAGAAATCTTTAATGCTGATTTTATGAAAAATGTTAAATTCCCTGAGTATAAAGTTGAAAGAATTGAAAAGGGAATGACACCATATCATATTTCAGCATATTCACTTGTTGATGATGGATTTATAGCATTGGGTGATGCTGCTTGTCATACAAAACCAACTTGTGGTGAAGGTTGTACATCAGCACTCGTTGCGGGTGAAATCGCAGTTGAAGTTATTTCCAATCTTTTGAAGTCAGATAAGTATCTTACAAAAGAAAGAATGTGGAGCATTAATAAGCGTTATATGGTTGCTCAAGGTAAGGATTTCGATTCAATGAGACCACTTCTTATGGGTATCATTTCAATGGGTTATGACGAAGCAGAATTCCTCTTCAAAAACGATATTATGTTTAGTGAAAAAATCCTTGGTGGTATGGATACAGGTCTTACATTAGGTGTTGATGATATTACTGATATTGTAAAAGGTATTGTAAGTGGTATTGCACAGAAACATCTTAAACCATCAACTATTGCAAAACTTGTAAGAGGACTTATGTATAGTGCAAAAGTTGGTGCTTTGTACGATAATTATCCTGCACAGTATGAGGATTTTGCACAATGGAAAGAAAAAGCAGACAAGATTTGGACAGAAATCGGTTCTGTTGCCGAAAATACCTGTGACACAGCAGTTCTCGAAAAATTAGGTTATAAATAATCAGTGTTAAAAAAGCCGTGTTTCTCAAACGAGAATCACGGCTTAATTTTTTTGTATTTAATTATAAATTAAAGAGCGTTTACAATATCTTTGGTATCTCTTGCAATTGCAAGTTCTTCGTTTGTAGGAAGAACGTAAACCTTAACCTTTGAGTTTTCTGTTGAAAGTTCGCCTTCTTTACCTCTGATAAGTGTTTTACCAATTTCATTATTGATTTCAACACCAAGGAATGAAAGTTCATTACAAATCTTATCACGAAGGTCATCAGCGTTTTCACCGATACCACCTGTGAATACGATAGCGTCAATACCATTCATAGCAGCGGCAAATGCACCGATATATTTTTTGATTTCATATGCAAGGATATTTCTTGCAAGAATACACTGCTCGTTTCCTTCAGCTGCTGCAGCCTTAACATCACGGTCATCAGAACCAACGCCTGAAACACCTGCAATACCTGACTTCTTGTTAAGAAGAGTGTCCATTTCTTTGATTGAAAGGTTTTCTTTTTCCATAAGGAAAAGAACAACTGATGGGTCGATGCTACCACAACGAGTACCCATAATAACGCCGTCAAGTGGAGTAAGACCCATTGTTGTATCAACAACTTTACCACCATTAACAGCTGTAATTGATGAGCCATTACCGAGGTGACAAGTAACAATTTTAAGGTCTTCAATATTTTTATCCATAACTTCTGCACATCTTGCACTTAGAAATTTGTGTGATGTACCGTGGAATCCATAACGACGGATTGAATGTTTCTTTGTAAATTCGTAAGGAATAGGGAATGTGTATGCTTCAGCAGGCATTGTGCTGTGGAATGCATTATCGAAAACAGCAACCTGAGGTACATCTTTACCAAAGAGTTCAATACTTGCATTGATACCCATAATATTTGCAGGGTTGTGAAGTGGAGCAAGGTCGTTAAGGCTTTCAATACCAGCGATTACTTCATCGTTGATAAGAACGCTCTTATTGAAAAGTGAACCACCCTGAACAACACGGTGACCAACTGCTGTGATTTCACTGATGTCGTCAATAACTTTATATTCACCTTCAGTAAGTGCAGTCTTAACTGCTGCAAATGCTTCTGTGTGATTGCTCATTGGAGCATTGTATTCGATTTTCTGTCCGTCAGGAGTTTTAAAACTGATACAAGCTTCAGGTGTGCCGACTCTTTCACAAATACCTTTTGCAATAACACTTTCATCAGTCATATCAATAAGCTGATATTTAAGTGATGAACTACCTGCATTAATAACAAGAACTTTCATTTTTAACATCTCCATTAATAAATTTTTCTTGAAGTAATTTTAAACCTGTATTATTATATACTTATATTTTTATAATTTCAAGATTTCTTTTACCAATATTTTTAAAAAGGAGAAAAATATGTCAGTAATAGGAATAGTTTGTGAGTTTAACCCATTTCATAATGGTCATAAATATTTAATTGACTCAGTAAAACAAAAAGGAGATATCGTTGTTTGTGTAATGAGTGGTAACTTTGTTCAAAGAGCTGAACCTGCAATTTTCCCTAAAGATGTGAGGGTTAAGGCTGCCTTACTCAATGGTGCAGATATTGTTCTTGAACTTCCATTTATATATGCAACTGCATCAGCTGAATTTTTCGCTTATAATGCAGTGAAAATTTTAGATTCATTTGGTTGTGATAAGTTAGCCTTTGGAACAGAAAATGCATCAATCGAACAAATAAATGAAATTGTAGATATTATTAATGATAATAGTTTTAATGATAGAATAAAGAAATATCTTCAAACAGGCAAAAGTTATGCTTCAGCAAGACAATTTGCCATGAATTCTTATGGCAACGACATTCATATTGATATGCCTAATAATATACTGGCTATTGAGTATGTCAAAGCAATTAGAAAGCTTAATTCAAATATAGAACCTATATGTGTTAACAGGATTGGAGCAGGATATAATGATGATTTTGCAGTTGAAAAATTTGCATCTGCGACATATATTCGTTCATTAATCAATCAAAACATATCATTTGAAAAATATGTTCCTGTAAATTGTTATTCTTTTTATTTGGAATGTATTGATAGTGGAAATTATGTGTCACAAGAAAAATATGAAATTGCTTCACTTGCAATCTTAAGGTCAAGACTTTTTGAAAGTAATAAAAATGTTGCATATATGGCAGAAGGACTCGAAAACAGAATTGACGAAGCAGTTAAAACAAGTCTAACGCTTAATGAAATATATGATAAGGTGAAAACAAAAAGATATGCACATTCAAGAGTGAGACGTGCAGTTCTTTGCAGACAGTTTAATATTAGTAAAGACGACATGAATGTTGAGGTTCCATATTGCAGACTTCTTGGTTTTAATGAAAAATATGGATACAAACTTGGAGAATTTGTAAATAATTGTCCGTTACCATTTATTAGCCGATTTTCTGATTTGTCAAAAAGTGATAATGAAGAAATCTATAAAATTTTTGAATATGAGGATAAGTCATCGGATTTTTATAATATTATTTTAAAAAGTACAGACATTTGTTCAAAAGAAAGACTTTTTTCTCCTATGAAATTATGATTTTGCAAGAAATCCTGCAAAATGTGTTGATTTTTATTTGCTTTTTATTGTATAATTAATAGACGTTTTATTGACTAAAATTAGAGGTATGATTAATGAAATCATTTATTTTTTCAAAAAGTGACCTTAACGGTAAAAAGTTATCAAAAGGTCATAAGAAACTTGCGCAATATATTTCAACAGATTATGATAAAGCAGCCTTTATGACCGCTTCAAAACTTGGTGAAAAAGTTGGTGTAAGTGAATCAACTGTTGTTAGATTTGCTACAGAAATGGGGTTCAAAGGTTATCCTGAACTCCAGAAGGAACTTCAGCAAATGATTAAATCAAAGCTTACAGCTGTTCAGCGAATGGAAGTTTCAAGTAATCTGATAGGTGAAGATGATGCCGTAAAAAAGGTTCTCAATGGCGATATTGAGCTTATTCGTAATACACTTGAATGCGTGAGTGATGCAGAGTTTAAAAGAGCTGTCAGTATGATAAACAAAGCAAAAAAAATATACATTCTTGGAGTTCGTAGTTCTGCAGCTTTAGCAAGTTTTCTTTATTTTTATCTTAATCCTGTGTTTGAGAATGTTGTTCTTGTTGATACATCAAGTGGTAGTGAAATGTTTGAACAGATGTTCAGAATTAACGAAGATGATGTTTGCGTTGCAATTAGTTTTCCTCGATATTCTAAACAGACAATCAATGCTCTTCGTTTTATTAATGATAGAGGGACTAATATTATTGCAATTACTGATTCTGCCGTTTCTCCAATTGCCGAGCTTTCTGATACGTTATTAGTTGCTAAAAGTGATATGGTTTCAGTTGTTGATTCTCTTGTTGCTCCTTTAAGTCTAATAAATGCTTTAATTGTTGCATTAACTTTCAGCAGACGAGAGGAAGTTTATAATAATTTCAATAAACTTGAAAGCATTTGGGATGAATATCAGGTTTATGATAAATCAGATGGTGGATATAATGAGTAATAAGGTTATTGTTGTTGGTGCAGGTGCAGCAGGAACTATGGCTGCAGGTGCAGCTGCAGAAAATGGTGCCGAAGTACTTCTTCTTGAAAGAAACGATAAAATAGGACGAAAAGTTATGATTACCGGTAAAGGCAGATGTAATGTTACAAATGATATCGGTGATGATGTGCAGAAATTTATCTCTAATATTCCAGGTAATGGAAGATTTTTATATGGTGCATATTCAGCATTTAATTCTCAAGATGTCATGTATTTCTTTGAGGATTATGGTGTGAATCTTAAGGTTGAACGTGGTAACCGTGTTTTCCCTGAAAGTGATAGGGCAGTTGATATTGTCGATGCTTTAAATGCATATATTACTGAAATGGGAGTTAAGAGAAAAACAGAACGAGTTGTCAGTTTGATTACGGAGGATAATTGTATTAAAGGTGTTATTACTGATTATGGAAATGAGTATTATGCTGATTCATTAATTATCGCAACTGGCGGATTATCTTATCCTAAAACAGGCTCAACAGGTGATGGATATAAATTAGCTGAAAGTGTAGGCCATACAATTACGACTTTACGACCTTCATTATCAGCACTTGTTTGTCGTGAAGGTATTTGTAGTGAGTGCATGGGTCTTTCTTTAAAAAATGTATCTATCAAAGTTTTTGATGCTAAAAAGAAAAAAGAAATATATGATGATTTTGGTGAAATGTTATTCACTCATTTTGGTGTGTCGGGTCCTATGATTCTTTCTGCAAGTTCTCATATGCGTGATATGGAAAAAGAAAGGTACGAGATTTTAATTGATTTAAAGCCGGCATTATCTAGTGAGAAACTTGATGCAAGAATTCTTCGAGACTTTGCTGATAATACAAACAAGTCAATTTCAAATGTGCTTGCTTTATTATTGCCAAAATCTTTAATTTCACCTGTTTTGAGATTATCTCATATCAAGCAGTCTGAAAAAATAAACCAGATTACAAAAGAAATGAGAAAAAATCTTGTTGATACAATCAAATCATTAAAACTTACTGTCATGGGATTCAATGATATTGCAGAAGCGATTGTGACTTCTGGTGGTATTAAAGTAAGTGAAATAAATCCCAAAACTATGGAAAGTAAAATTTGTAAAGGGTTATATTTTGCTGGGGAAGTTATTGATTGTGATGGTTATACAGGTGGTTTTAATTTGCAAATAGCTTTTTCAACAGGACATTTAGCAGGAATTTCTGCAAGTAATATAGAGGGGATTTAAATATGATTAATGTAGCAATTGATGGACCTGCAGGTGCAGGTAAAAGTACAATAGCACGTGCTGCTGCAAAGGAACTTGGCTTTATTTATGTAGATACAGGTGCTTTATATAGAGCAGTTAGTGTTTATTGTTTAAGAAATAGCATTGAAACAACTGATGTAGAAGGTGTAGGTGCAGTTTTAGATAAAATCGTAGTTGAACTTAAATTTATAGATGGTGTTCAACATGTTTATCTCAATGGTGATGATGTTTCAACAGAAATTAGACTTCCTGAGGCTTCTATGGCAGCATCTAATGTTTCTGCTATTCCTTCCGTTCGTGCATTTCTCTTTGATTTGCAGAGAGATATTGCTTCTAAGAATAATTGCATTATGGATGGTAGAGATATAGGAACCGTTGTGCTTCCAAATGCACAGGTTAAAATTTTCTTAACAGCTGATCCTGAAGAAAGAGCAATGAGAAGATTTAAAGAGCTTGAAGAAAAGGGTAGTAATGTAACTTATCAGGAAGTGCTTGATGATTTGAAAGTCAGAGATTATAACGATTCTCATCGTGAGATTGCGCCATTGAAACCTGCCGAAGATTCAGTAACTATAAATACAACAGGCAATACTCTTGAAGAGTCAATAAATATGATTATAGATACAATAAAGGAGAAAATGTAATGGCTGATAAGAAATATTTTGATTTTAGCAATTATGAAACACGAAAAGGATTTAATGTTGTTAGACCTTTGTGTAATTTATGTTGCAATACCCGTGTTAAACTAGAAGTTGAAGGTTTAGAAAATCTTGACCGTGATGATGGCTTTATTGTTGCAGCAAACCATTCAATTATCTATGACCCTATTTTCCTTCAGACTGCAAGTAAAAACAAACTTTTCCATTTTATTGCAAAGTATGAAGTATTTAAAAATCCAATTGCAAGAGCAGTTCTTACAAGTTGTAATGCATTTCCTGTTGTTCGTGGCAGAGGTGATATGCAGGCAATTAATTATGCAAGTGACCTTGTAAAAAAAGGTAAAGTTCTTTGCATTTTCCCAGAGGGCACTCGTTCAAAAGATGGTTATCCTAAAAAAGCTAAATCAGGTGTAGGTCTTATTGCAAGAAACGCACAGTGTGATGTTGTTCCTGCTGCTATCTGTGTTGATGAGGGTGGAAAATTTGGTGGAAAGGTTTATGTTAAGTTTGGCGAAGCTATCAAATATGAAGATATGAATTTTACTGAAGATGGTGGTACAAAGGAGAATAAAGAAGTAGCTAATATGGTTATGGATAAAATTGTTCTTCTTTGGAGGGAGTGCAGAAAGAAATGCAAGTCCAAATAACTCTTGCAAAAACAGCCGGCTTTTGTTTTGGAGTTAATCGTGCTGTGAATATGCTTTATGACCTTGTGGAAAAGGGTGAGAATATTTGTACATTCGGACCAATAATACATAATCCACAGGTTATAGCTGATTTATCAGAAAAAGGTGTAAATATTATTGATGATATTAATAATGTGTCGTCGGATAAGAAAGTTGTAATTCGAACTCATGGTGTTGAAAAAGAGATTTTAAAGCGCTGTGATGATTGTTCAGTTAATTATATTGATGCAACTTGTCCTTTTGTAAAAAAGATTCATAAAATAGTAGAAAATAACTCAAGTGAATCAATACCGGTTCTTATTGCAGGTGATGGAAATCATCCTGAAGTGGTTGGAATTAAAAGTTATTGCTATGGAGATTGTTATATTTTTAATTCATCGTTTGAGCTAGAAGAAATATTAAAAAACAACCAATTTAATGAAGAAATTCCATTTATTGTTGTTTCACAGACCACTTTCAGTACAAAAGAATGGAAAAAATGTGTTAAAATTATAAAATTACACTATACAAATGCAAATATTTTTGATACAATATGTAGTGCGACCGAAGAAAGACAGGCAGAGGCATTATTATTATCAAAGAAAAATGACGCTATGATAATAGTAGGCGGTAGGACAAGTTCAAATACTGCGAAGTTAAAAGCAGTCTGCGAACATAACTGCCCGACTTATTTGATTGAAACGGCAAAAGAGCTTTTGGACATAGCCTTTTGTGATGTTCAGTCAATAGGCGTTACTGCGGGTGCATCAACTCCCGACAGTATAATTAAGGAGGTACTAAAAACTATGTCCGAGATTTTTGAAAACGCAAACACAATCAATAAGGAGGAGACAGCAGGCTTTGAGCAGATGCTTGAGGAATCACTCAACAGTATGAGTTCTGACCAGAACGTAATTGGTACAGTTGTTGGTTTCACAGCAACCGAAATTCAGGTTGAAATCGCAGGCAGAAAGCACACAGGCTATGTGTCTTTTGATGAATATAGTGATGATCCATCAGCTGACCCAAAAGCAGAGCTTAAGGTTGGCGACGAAATCAAGCTTCGCATTATGAAGACAAACGATGTTGAAGGTACAATCAAGCTTTCAAAGCGTCTTTATGACCGTGGTGCTATCTGGGAAAACATTGAAGCTGATGACACAATTCACACAGGTGTTGTAACAGGTATCGTTGGTGATAACAAGGGTGTATTTATTCAGGATGGCCCAATTAAGGTTTTCGTTCCTGCATCTCTTGCTAAACTTAGAAGAAATGATTCTCTTGAAGAACTCATCAAAACAACAGTTGAATACAAAATCATTGAAGTTAATAAGATGAGAAGAAAGGTAGTAGGTTCAATCCGTGAGGTTGCTGCTGCTAAGAAGCAGGAAATCGAAGATGCATTCTGGGCAAATGTTGCTGAAGGCAATGTTTACACAGGTACAGTAAGAAGTCTTACAAACTATGGTGCTTTCGTTGACCTTGGTGGCGTTGATGGTATGGTACATATCTCTGAACTTTCATGGCAGAGAATCAAGCATCCATCAGAAATCGTTAAAGTTGGCGATGCTGTTGAAGTATACGTAAAGGAACTTGACAAAGAAAACAAGAAGATTTCTCTTGGTTATAAGAAGGTTGAAGATAATCCATGGGAAGTTCTTAAGCGTGACTATCCTGTTGAAAGTGAAGTTGATTGTAAGGTTGTTAGCCTCACATCATTTGGTGCTTTCGCACAGATTATACCTGGTGTAGATGGACTTGTTCACATTTCTCAGATTGCTCATAAACACATTGGTACACCTGCAGAAGTTCTTAAGGTTGGCGATGTTGTTAAGGCAAAGATTATGGAAATTGACTTTGATAAGAAGAGAGTAAGCCTTTCAATTAAGGCTCTTATCGACCCACCTGTAGTTGAAGAAGCTCCTGTTGAAGAAGTTGAAGCTCCTGCAGAAGTTGTTGAAGAAGCTGTTGAAGCTCCTGTAGAGGAATAATATTCGGCATTAAGGCCGTAACACTAAATAATTACAGGTCAGATGATGCGTTGAACACCATCTGGCCTGTTTTACGTTATGAGGTATTATTATGAAAAAAGGATTAACTGTTTTATCAGGTCTTGCTGCAGCTGGTACAGCAATCGGTAGTGGCATTCTTTATTTAAAGAAAAAAGATATTTGTCCAAAGTGTGAAATAAAAAAAGCACTTGCAAAAACAAAGATTCATTATACTAAAGATGAAATGTATAATAATGGTGCCGCTTTGACACCACCAATGGGATGGTCAAGCTGGAATGCTTTCAGACAGAGAATTGATGAAAATGTGATTCTTGAAATTGCAGAAGCTGTTAAAAAGTCTGGTCTTGCAGATGCTGGTTATTCTTATATAAATCTTGATGACTGTTGGCAGTCGTCAATGCGTGATGAAAATGGCAAAATGCAAGGAGATTTATCAACATTTCCACATGGAATAAAGTGGCTTGTAGAACAAGTTAATGCTATGGGATTAAAGCTTGGTATATATTCCTCAAATGGTACATTGACTTGTGAAGATTTACCAGCATCTCTTTATAACGAGAGAATTGATGCTGAAACTTTTGCAGAATGGGGAATAGAATACTTTAAATATGACTATTGTCATCATGTTTTGATTCCAACCGACGCACCATACATTGATAGTATTTCAATTATTGGTAATGGATTGGATAATGAACTTACATTCAAAGCAAAAGATGCAGTCTTGTCTGGAGATGCTAAAATAGTTAATGAAAACGATGGACAAAGCTATGCAAAGGGTCTTTGCAGTGGTCTTGGAAAAATTGAATTTAATAGCATTGTTGTTCCATCTGATGGTGAATATGTCTTCACACTCGTAATGAAAAAGAATACTTGTAAAGGACAGTTTTGTGTTCTTACAGTCAATAATACGGATAAATATGATTTCTTTATAGCTGAACAAAAAGCTTTTTCCCGTGAAGGCAGAAGACAGATTAAAATTCAACTTAAACAAGGTGTTAATACAATCTCTATTACTAATCCTGTTGGTTCACCAATGGATAGTGCTGCTATCCAATATGAAAATATGGGTAAAGAGCTTGTTAAAGCTACTAAGAAATTTGCAGAAGAAAATAATTGTGAAGAAAAGAAAATTCTCTATTCAATTTGTGAATGGGGATGGAACAGACCTTGGAAATGGGGCGGAAAAGCAGGAAATATCTGGAGAACAACTCCTGATATTCAGCCTAATTGGACCTCCGTTTTAGGTATTTATGAAGTTAATGTTAGACTTGATGAATATGCTAGACCAGGT
The DNA here is from genome assembly GCA_045613065.1 of Candidatus Fimenecus sp. Classification (GTDB taxonomy): domain Bacteria; phylum Bacillota; class Clostridia; order Oscillospirales; family Acutalibacteraceae; genus Fimenecus. The sequence goes on along the minus strand of JAZLAH010000006.1, from coordinate 41,336 downwards.
GCATTTAATGACCCTGATATGCTTGAAGTAGGCAATGGAAAGCTTACATTTGAAGAAAATAAATCGCATTTCACATTGTGGTCTATGATGGCAGCTCCTCTTATTCTTGGTAATGATATAAGAGAATTTATTAAACCAGATGGAACTGTAGATGCTGATAATAAAGTATTGAAGATACTGACAAATAAAGATGTTATTGCAGTAAATCAGGATAAACTTGGTATTCAGTGTAAACGAATCAAAGCAGGGTTAAAAGATATTCTTGTAAAACCTCTTGAGAATAATGAAGTAGCCGTTTGCTTATTCAATAAAACTAATTCAAAAGCAGAAATGTCTTGTGATTTCACTGATATTCATAATGTTGTTAATGTAACGTTGCCAACATCTAAAGCGTATTTATGTAAAGAATTGTGGGATAAAACAGAAACTGTTGTAAGTGATACAATCAGTGCAACTGTTGAACCTCACGGTGTAAAAGTTTTCAGGATTTCTGCAAATTAATTATTCTATTTGTACATTCGAAAATAAAAAACATAACAAAAGAAATTGCAAACCAGCAAAGTGAGAAGATTGGTGTAATAACTCCTAATACATTACCTGGGGTATCGGTGTAGTCCCAAACACCAAAAGAAAACACTTTGTTTACAATAATTCCCACGGTGAATTCTGTTACTGTAATGGCAGAAGCACCTAAGAATGCTTTAATAAACAGTGGTATGTTGGGTAAGGATTCATATATAAGATATAATATAAGTAGTGCCGAACCACCTGTAATTATCATTGACCAGTGTGTAAAGCCACGAAATAATATTTCTAACATTCCATATCCAAAACCACCAAAAAGAAATATAAAAATGTATTTATCTAAGTTTTTCATATAATCACCGTTATACATTATTCTCAAAAAGTGTGAATTTATTTTAAAAACATAGTGAAAAATAGGTGACGTAAATGACCGATTTTGAACAAAAAAAAATAAGAGCAGAACAACTTCGTAAAGAGCTTAATCATCATATTTATCGATATTATGTTGAAAATGAAAATGATATCGAAGATTATGAGTATGATATGCTTATGCGTGAGCTTGACTCTATTGAAAAGGAATATCCTGAACTTTTGGCACCTGATTCACCAACTCATCGAGTAGGTGGACAGGCTGATGGACTCTTTGAAACAGTAGTTCATACAGTTAAGATGGAAAGTCTTCAGGATGCGTTTAGTCACGACGAGGTTCGTGATTTTAATAAAAGGGTAAAAGATGTCTTTTCTAATGCTCAATATGTTGTCGAACCTAAAATCGATGGTCTGTCAGTTTCTCTCGAATACGTGAATGGTGTGTTTACTCGAGGTTCAACCCGTGGTGATGGTGTTCAGGGTGAAGACATCACAGCAAATCTTCGTACAGTTAAATCGATTCCATTAAGACTTAACAAAGATATTCCTTTTATTGAGGTTCGTGGTGAGGTTTATATGCCTCGTGAGGTCTTTTTAAAAATTGTTGAAAAGCAAGAACTTAATGGTGAAAAACCATTTAAAAATCCACGAAATGCAGCAGCAGGTAGTATAAGACAGAAAAATCCAAAAATTACTGCAGAACGAAACCTTGATATTTACGTTTTTAATATTCAACAGGTTCAGGGTGCAGAAATTAATGGTCATTATGAGTCACTTGTATTTTTAAAAGAGTTAGGCTTTAAAACAATTCCATTCTTTAATAAATTTAATAATATTGATGATACGTTAAATGAAATTGAGCGTATCGGAGAAATACGTTATACATTGCCGTTTGATATTGATGGTGCAGTTATTAAAACTGATGATTTCTCAATGCGTGATGTGATTGGAAGTACTGCAAAATTTCCTAAATGGGCATTAGCATATAAGTATCCTCCTGAAGAAAAGGAAACAAAGCTCATTGATATCGAAATAAATGTTGGTAGAACTGGCGTTCTCACACCAACTGCAGTTTTTGAACCTGTCCTTGTAGCTGGTTCAACAGTAAGCCGTGCAACTCTTCATAACGAAGATTTCATTAATGAAAAAGGTATAAGAATAGGTGATACAGTAAAAATCAGAAAAGCAGGGGATATTATTCCTGAGGTTCTTTGTGTTGTTGAACATTGTGAAAATTCAACACCATACAAAATGCCTGATTTTTGTCCGTCATGTAATTCGCCTGTACATCGTGAAGAAGGTGAAGCAGCAATTCGTTGTGACAATCCCGATTGTCCTGCACAGCTTTTACGAGTTTTGATTCATTTCTGTTCCCGTGATGCTATGGATATTGAGGGTCTTGGTGATGCAGTACTTGAAACATTATTAAATCAAAGATTAATCGGTAAAATTTCTGATATTTACAGAATAGATTACGGTAAAATTGCTCAACTTGAGGGTATGGGCAAAAAGAGTGCAGATAATATGCGTAATGCAGTTGAAAAGTCCAAGGAAAATGACCTTGCAAAGCTTGTATTTGCATTTGGTATTCGTCATATAGGTCAAAAGGCTTCAAAATTGCTTTCAGATCACTTTTTAACACTTGATAACATAATTTCAGCAACTAAAGAAGAAATCTTAAATATCGAAGGTTTTGGCGAAGTTATGGCTGATTCAGTTACTGAATTCTTCTCTCTTGAACAGACTCAACAAATGGTTGAAGATTTAAAAGCATTTGGTCTTAATATGGAAAGTCAGCGTGAAATCAAAGATAATCGTTTTGAGGGTATGACATTTGTCCTTACAGGTACACTTTCAACATATGGTCGAAAAGAGGCACAAGAAATTATTGAGTCCTATGGTGGGAAAGCATCTTCATCAGTTTCAAAGAAAACAACTTATGTTTTAGCAGGTGAAGCAGCTGGTTCAAAACTTCAGAAAGCAACTGATTTAGGCATAACAATCATCAACGAAGAACAATTTGCAGAAATGATAAAATGATTAAAGGACGGTTTTAACCCGTCCTTTTTCTTATAATCCCTTATTATAAAACTCATTTTTAAACCATACATCTTCAACTGTGAATTCTTTATGATTTAAATATTCAAGTATTCCTGCATCTGTTGTGAAATCAAATACAAGCTTATATGAATACAAGAATTGCTTTTTATAGCCGTATTTCTTATTTTGAGCGTTTGTGCCATATTTTCCGTCACCTAAAAGAGGATGACCGATTGATGCAAAATGAGCTCTTATCTGATGTGTTCGACCTGTAAGTAATTCGACCTCAACAAGGCTTAATTCACTATCGGTATCTATAACATTATATTTAGTTCGAATTTCTTTCGAGTCATCCATTTTCTTTTTAGAAACAGTAACCTTGTTTTTATTTTCGTCTTTAACAAGGTAGCCATCAAGAAGTCCTGATTTTTTCTTGATTTCACCGTGAACGATACAAAGATAGAATTTATGTAGTTCACGGTCTTTCATTTTTTGGTTGAGAATTCGGAGCGTTTCAGCATTTTTTGCTGCAATAACAATACCACCAGTATTACGGTCAATTCTATTTACAAGTGATGGCACAAAAGAATTTTCATCATCAGGCTTGTATTCATTTTTTTCATAAAGATAGCGTTTGATTCTGCCAATCAAAGTATCAATATATTCGTTGTCATCAGGGTGGGAGAGTATCCCCACTTTTTTATCACAAAGAATAATATTTTCATCTTCATAAATTATATTGAGATTTTTAGATGCTTTCAAGAAATCATATTTTTCAGGTGCTTTCTGGAAAAATTCATCATTAATATACATATCAATAACATCACCAATGTTGAGTCGTGTTGATATTTCTGCTCGTTTACCATTTACCTTGATTCTCTTTATACGAATGTATTTATACAAAAGAGTTTTTGGAAGTAAAGGTACGCTTTTTGTTATGAATTTATCAAGACGTTGGTCAGCGTCATTTTTATTAATTACGAAACTTTTCATTTTGCACCTCAAATAAATTTATAAGATAATATATCACAGATTAAAGTTCTTTTCAACTTGAAAATAATTTATTTTTATTATAAAATAAGTGTGGTGATATAAATGAATATAAATAAAACTCATTATAAACTTTTGGGTGAGTCAAAGAAAATCTATGTTAATATGTCAACTCTTGAAACAAGAGAAAAGCTTAATGTTGCTTTTAAAAATCCTACTGCAGAAGACGATATGACAGGAATTTTCGGTAAATATGATAAACTTGATAAAATGTATAAAGTAAAATACATTTATACAAGAAATAGACAACTTCAACCACTTACTTTTGACAGATTTCATTATCTTGTTGACATAGGTGCAGACTCCAATGGGACATTTATTGAATATGCGATGGTATATGATAAGTTGTTTGATCCGCTTATCAGATTTGTATATGTTATTGCAGTATGTGCTATTGTTGCATATCTGTTTTATTTGTTTAAAAATGGAGCACTGAGTAAATTTTCAGCAGCTTTTTTAAGTGGTCTTATTTCTTTATCTGTTATGCTCGTGTTCAAGAAATCTAAAGAATCAGCAACAGAGTGTGAAAAAGCCGAAATTTTGTTTAAAAAACTTGTGTTAGAGATTCAATAGATATTGACAAAACATACTAAATATTGTATCATAATATTACATTAATACTTTAATATATTAAAAAGGAGTTATTATTATGAAAATGAAAAAATTACTTGCTGTTATTATGGCAGTACTTATGGTTGCTCTTTGCTTCTCTGCATGTGGCGGAAACGAAGCTAAAATTGTTGTTGCTGAAGCTGGTTCAGCAGGTGAAGAAGTTATGAATACTGACGATTATTTCGCAGATTGCACAAAGACACCTGTTGATACACAGGCTAAGGCTCTTATGGAAGTTAAGTCAGGAACTGCTGATATGGCTGTTATCGACTATGTTATGTCAATTGGTTCAATCGGTGAGGGTACAGACTATGCTGACCTTAAACTTATTGAAGATGTATCATTTGCACCTGAAGAATATGGTATTGCTTTTAGAAAAGGTTCAGATGCTGTAAACTATGTAAACAAAGCAATCAACGAACTCAAAGCAGATGGAACACTTGCTGAAATCGCTGCAAAATATAAGCTTCAGGACCTTCTTCTTGGTGATGGTACTTATGAAGAAGTAAAAGCTGAAGAATCTGACTGGGAATACATTCAGAATAAGGGCAAACTTGTTGTTGGTATTACTCTTTTTGCTCCAATGAACTACAAAGATGCAAATGATGAGCTTATCGGTTTTGAAACAGAATTTGCTAAGGCTGTTGGTGCAAAACTTGGTCTTGAAATCGAATTCCAGGTAATTGATTGGAACTCAAAAGAAACAGAACTTGCAAGTAAAAATATTGACTGTATCTGGAATGGTATGACAATTACCGAAGAAAGAGCAGAAAATATGCAGATTTCAATTCCTTATATGGAAAATAAACAGGCAGTTGTTGTTAAAGCTGACTAATTTAGGAGTTTAATTTAATGTCTTTTGTACAGGTTAGCCTTACGTTATTAGAAGGCTTTTTACAGAATTGCTACTTGTTTGGTGCAACATTGTTATTGGCTTTGCCTCTTGGACTTATTATTTCAATGGGTTCAATGTCAAAGTTCAAACCTTTAAAATTTATTACAAAAGCATTTGTCTGGGTCATCAGAGGTACGCCTCTGATGCTCCAGCTTTTTGTGGTCTTTTACGTTCCTGGGCTTGTATTTGGTACACCTATGAAATCACGTATGACTGCAGCATTAATTGCTTTTGCAATTAATTACTCTGCGTATTTTTCTGAAATATACAGAGGTGGTATTGAGTCTATTCCAAAAGGACAGTATGAAGCTGGTCAGGTACTTGGAATGACAAAATCACAAATATTTTTCAAGGTTGTTTTAATGCAGGTTATAAAACGCATTATTCCTCCTATGAGTAACGAAATCATCACACTTGTTAAAGATACATCTCTTGCTCGAGTAATTGCAGTTTCAGAAATTCTTATGGAAGCAACTGACTTCTCAAGTCAGGGTATTATCTGGCCGTTGTTCTATACTGCATTATTCTTCCTTGCATTCTGTGGTGGTTTAACAATTTTATTTAATCATATTGAAAAGAAATTTGATTATTATCGAGGTTAATTATGTCTATATTACAAGTAGAAAATATAAAGAAAAGCTTCGGTAATGTCGAAGTTTTAAAAGATATAAGTTTTTCACTTCATAAAGGTGAAGTTTTATCGATTATCGGTTCATCTGGTAGTGGTAAAACAACTTTGTTAAGATGTCTTAACTTTCTTGAATTTGCTGAAAATGGTAAGATTATTGTTGACGATGAGTTACTTGTTGATTTCGCATTACATGATAAGCAGAATGATGCTTCACTTCGTCAAAAAAGATTGAATTTTGGACTTGTTTTCCAATCATTTAACCTTTTTCCACAATACAGTATTTTAAAGAACCTTACTCTTGCAGTTGAATTACTTGAGGGTGTTAAGAAAAAAGATAAAGAAAAAATAAAAGAAATCAATAATAGAGCTTTGGACTTGCTTAAAAGAGTTGGTCTTGAAGATAAAGTTGATGCATATCCTTGTCAGTTGTCAGGTGGTCAGCAACAGCGTGTTGCTATTGCTCGTGCTTTAATGCTTTCACCAAAAATCCTTTGTTTTGATGAGCCTACAAGTGCTCTTGACCCTGAGCTTACAGGTGAAGTTCTTCGTGTAATTCGTGAACTTCGTGATGGTAATACAACTATGATTATCGTTACACATGAAATGAATTTTGCAAAGAATGTGTCTGACAAAGTTATTTTTATGGCTGATGGTATTATTGAAGAGGTTGGTTCACCAACTGATTTATTTGAAAATCCTCAAAGTCCACGATTAAAAGAATTTTTACGTTCTTCATTAAAAGACTAAAAGATATCCTTCACTTTTTATAGTGAAGGATTTTTTCTTGTAATTATTTATTTTTTATGCTAATATGTTCTTGGGTGATAGTTATGAAAAAAATCTTATCAGTATTTATTACATTAATTATTTTTGTTTTATCTCTTTCTGTATGTGCATATGCTCAAGAGCCAGTCATTATTTCAATTCAAGATGAAAAAGTGTATGCAGGTGATGAGTTTACTATTAATGTTTTTATAAGTGATAATTCACAAATTAGTGGTGCAGTGATTGATTTGAATTATGATGATAAAAAGCTTGAGTTTGTTTCTGCTAAAGAGGGGGCAATTTTCGATACAAAAAGTAATATAAGTATTCGTAATGTAAATAAAGATAAAAGTTACGTTCGATTTACATATATGTCAGGTTCTTCAGAACTTTCTGCAGAAGGTATTATTTTTAGTGTGACATTTAAAGCTCTTGAAGCAGCATCTGGTAAAACAAATTTGGAAATTACAATTCCTAATGCAGCTGATTTTGTAAACAGTAATTTAGAAAAGATAGCTTACAATACAGATAATTCAGAAATAATTATTTTAGATAATGTTTCAATAGAAACTACCACAAAACATACAATAGATGAAGATACAAGCGTTTCAGAAACTTCTACTGATGCAGTTGAGAACGAAACAACTGCAAATGTGAATGTGGAAAAAAATGATAATAGCGACGGTAATGATACTGTTTTAATGGTTGTTTTATTACTGGTTGGAATTTCTTTAATTTGTTTTGGTTTAGTAATTGCTGTTAAAAAGAGGAAACAATAATTCGCAATAAAAGAGATGCCCCTGATTGTACGATAAGAACAGTCAGGGGCATTATTATGCATTTTTTTATTACATGATTACTCTTACAACAAGAATAACTGTATTAACTACATTACTTACAACATATTTTACTTTTGAAATAAGATAAGGTTCTGTCCATTCCCATTCATTGGGCTTAATATAAAGGTCTGTAAGATATGGAGCATCCTCCGCAGGTTCAAGGAATGCTTTTGTTTTCATCTTTACAACCATAATGTTTCGACAAGCCTCACGAAGAGCAGTTCCAAATCCTATTGGGTCGTTATAATAAGCCTTTTTCATTTCTATAACATGTGAAGGCATACTAATAAGCCAAAGACCTGTAAGCATTGTGTCATTTCCGTTGTAAACTCCAACAACTGGACTCATATAGCCAGAGCCTGTCATATTACTTGAATAGTCAGAAATAACATAACCTTCATAACCCCATTCTGTTCTTAAGAGGTCATTAAGGAGTTCAGAACAACCACCACACCAGTCTGTGCCAAGTCGGTTGTATGCAGACATAATTCCATCAGAACCTGCATCCTTAACAGGTATTTCAAAAGCTTTGAGATAAATTTCACGTAATGTCTGTTCGTCAGCCCAGGTGAAAATTCCATTACGATGAGATTCCTGTTCGTTTAAAACAAAATGCTTGATAGTTGTTATAAGTCCTTTTGATTTAGCACCTGCAACAATGTTTGAAGACATTCTGCCGGCAATAATAGGGTCTTCAGAAAAATATTCGAAATTTCTTCCACCCATTGGATTTCTGTGAATATTTGCTCCTGGAGCATACCAGATATCTGTGTTCATTGCATCAGCCTCAACACCAGCGCTTTCGCCCATTTTGAAGGCTAAATCGTCATTCCATGTACATGCAATTGCGGTAGCACAAGGATATGCTGTACCACAATCAAAATATGTCTGACCATGAGCACCTTTAACACAAGATGGACCATCATTGTCATATGTCTTTGGAACACCGAGTCTATCAATACCTTGAGTTTCATAACCACTGTGTGCTACGAGTGTAATCATTTCATCGAGTGTTAATTGGTCGAGGAATTTGTCCATAAGTTCAGGATTTTCATAAACATCCTGAAGCATTATAGTTTCTTCATACTTAACACCTTTTTTTGGTGCTTCTCCCTCTGTTATTGGTTCAGGGAGTTGGTCAGGATTTAATATTTCTTCAGTTGCAGTAAGTTTTCTTGTTTCAGGGTATGTGTTTTCAATATCATTTCTTGAAAGAATTGTGAAATCAGAATATGCAAAGTCGAAAAGATTTTTGATTTCGTTACCTGAAACACTGTCGTATTTTACTACAATATCTTTATCAACTGTGTATGTAAATGAGTCGATGTGTTCACGTACATTTTCACCGAGAATGATTTTATAATTGCCTTTTTCAAGAATCCATGCTTCAAGATTGTCTTTATCATAGGACATCATATCACTGATTTTAAATTCAACTGTTACAGTTTCACTCTTACCAGGTTCAAGAAGTGATGTTTTTGCATATCCACCAAGACATATAGCACTTTTTTCAATTCCACCTTTATTGTAAGGTGCACTATAATATATCTGAACAGTTTCTTTACCAGCAGTATCACCGGTATTTGTAACCTTGACATTAACACTTATTATTTTGTCATCAATCTTGTGTGACACAAGTTCTTTATTGAATGTAGTATATGAAAGACCATAACCGAAAGGATACTGAACTTTATCTTTTGCGAATGTTTCAAAATAACGATAACCTACATAAATACCTTCAAGGTATTCAACGTAATATCCTCCACCTTCATATTCATATGTACCAAAACATTCACTTGATGGATGGTTATCAACACTATATGCCACTGTGTCTGTAAGTCTACCTGATGGATTTATTTCACCTGTGAGCATCTGAGCAACTGCTCTCATACCGAATTCACCTGGAATCCATATCATTGCAGCAGCTTTAATGTTGTCATACTCTTCAAGCCAACCCATTTCCATAACATTACCTGTATTGAAAAGAACAATAACATTTTTAAATGAAGAAGTAACTTTTTCTACAAGATTTTTTTCTTCATGACTAAGACGAAGCACATCTGCAGTAAGGTCTGCTGTTTCTCTGCTTGTTCGACTTATTACGATAATAGCAGTATCAGAAAAATTAACTGCATTTGTCATGATTTCATCAGTAAGCTTATCACATGGCATTTCTTCAAGTGAACTTGATGCAAGAACTAACTGAAGAAGATTATTAATAACAGTGTTACTTGTTCTTGGCATTTCGTTCCCACTGCATTCCTTTTCGTAAAGTGAACGAAGTTCAGTATTATAATTAATATTGTTTTCGTCAAGTGCTTCATAGAAGGTGACAGGGTCATCAGTTGTAATAGCACCTGAACCTGCACCACCTAAAAATGGTACAGCAGAACCCGCGCCAAAAATATTTACCTTTTTACCGTTTAAAGGCAAAACATTGTCCTCATTTTTTAATAGAACAATACCTTCTTGTTCAAGTTCTACTGCAACCTGACTTGACATTTCAATTATATCAGCAGGAACATTACCGCTGACAGCAAAAGATGCAATTGAAAAACAAGACATCAGTAAAACAATTGACATGAAAACAGCAATTGATTTTTGTATCTTTCTCATAATAAAAACCTCCCATTTGGTTTATTGATTTTCATTATAAAGTATTTTTTCTTTGAAAACAATAGAAAATAAGATAATATACATTTAATGTATAAATGATTAGAATTTTTGATAATTTAAAGAAAAAACTGACCATGCAGATAGCAAAGTCAGTTTGAATTTAGGAATAATACTCAACTATTTTATAGGTTCAAAATCTTCTGCTCCGTGTTTGCAGAGTGGACAAACAAAGTCATCGGGTAATTCGTCACCTTCATAAACATATCCACATATTTTACAAACAAAGCCTTTTTTCTTTGGTGCATCTGGCTTTGGTTTAATGTTGTCAAAATAGTATTGATATGTTGCTGATGGTACATCTGATAAAGTTTCTGCTTCCGTTACATCTGCAATGAACAAAACATGACTTCCACAATTAATCATATCAGTAACTGTACAAGAAATATATGCATTTGTTTGTTCGCAAATGAAAAAAGTACCGTTTTCAGTTCTGTAATGGTCGTTATAACCAGCAAATTTATCTGTGTCTTTACCACTTGCAAATCCAAATCGTTTTATCATATCGAATGTTGCTTCCTGAGAAAGAATAGAAATAGTAAATTTCTTAGTTCTTTCAATCATTCCACAAGTATAGTTGTTTTTATTTACTGCAATTGTAATTCTTTTTGGATTGTCTGTAACTTGAGTTGCAGTATTTATAATACAACCATTATCTTTTCCATTTTCAGTGGCAGTAAGTATAAACAAACCATAACTTAACTTAAACATAGCTTCATTTCTAATCATAAAATCAACTCCTTTTTTGAGATTATATCACATTTACATTTAAAAGTACAATGTTATTTATTTAACACTGTGACAAATTGGTATTTTAATTGACAAAAGTCTCTAAATATGGTATCTTTTTTATGTATTTATTGTATGTTGTATATTGATTTTTTATACAATATACTAAAAAGGAGATGTAAAAATGAAACGTAATTTCACAATTAAATCTTTTGCAGTAATTGCACTTGCTGTTGTTATGGTTATGGCGATGGCAGTTGTTTCTTTTGCTACAGGAGATGCAACCGAGGTAGAATATTCAAGTAGATTTTATTCAACAATATTCTCACTTCTTCCACCAGTAATTGCTATTGCATTGGCACTTATTACAAAAGAAGTTTATTCCTCACTTTTTGTTGGTATTTTAGTTGGTGGTGGTCTTTACGCAGTTGGTCCTGATGGATTCAGCCTTGAAAAGATGTTTAACACAATTATGACAGATGGTTTTATTGGCAAACTTGCTGATACATGGAATATGGGTATTATCATTTTCCTTGTTGTTCTTGGTATAATTGTTGTTCTTATGAATAAAGCTGGCGGTAGCCGTGCTTATGGTGAATGGGCAAAAAATAAGATTAAGTCAAGAAAAGGTGCTCTGCTTGCAACCTTTGGTCTCGGTGCATTAATTTTTGTTGATGACTATTTCAATTGTCTTACAGTTGGTAGTGTTATGCGTCCTGTTACAGATTCACATAAGATTTCTCGTGCAAAGCTTTCTTATATTATTGATGCTACAGCTGCTCCTATCTGTATTATTGCTCCAATTTCTTCTTGGGCAGCGGCTGTCAGTGGTGTTGTTGAAGGCGCAGATGGTCTTGAACTCTTTATCAAGACAATTCCTTTTAATCTCTATGCATTGCTTACAATCCTGATGGTTGTTATGATTTCTGCTCTTGATATTGATTTTGGTCCAATGAGAAAGCATGAAAAGAATGCATTAAATGGTGACCTTTATACAACAGATGCTAGACCTTATGCAAATGTTAATGAAGCTCCTGTATCATCAAAAGGTAAGGTAATTGACCTTATTCTTCCTGTTGCAATTCTTATTTTCCTTTGCATTGTTGGTATGGTATATACAGGTGGTTTCTTCTCTGGTGAAAGTTTCATCAATGCTTTTGCAAGCTGTGATGCAGCTTATGGCCTTGCTCTTGGTTCAATAGTAGCTCTTGTTGTTGTAATTGCATACTTCATGATTAGAAGAGTACTTTCATTCAAAGATTGTATGGAAGCAATTCCTGAAGGATTTAAGGCAATGGTTCCTGCAATTCTTATTCTTACATTTGCATGGACTCTTAGTGCTATGACAAATAACCTTGGTGCTGATGTATTCGTTGAAGGTCTTGTTGATGCTACAGCAGGAAAACTTGCATATTTCTTACCTGCAATTCTTTTCCTTGTTGGTTTACTTCTTGCTTTCGCAACAGGTACATCATGGGGTACATTTGGTATTCTTATTCCTATTATCGTTCCTCTTTTTGCAACAACAGATACAGCTCTTGTTGTATGTATTGCAGCTTGCCTTGCAGGTGCTGTTTGTGGTGACCACTGCTCACCAATTTCAGACACAACAATTATGGCATCAACAGGTGGCCAGTGCGACCACGTAAATCATGTTTCAACACAGTTACCATATGCATTAACAGTTGCTGCGGTTTCTTTTGTTGGTTATTTGATTGCAGGATTTGTTCCAAATGCTTTGGTTGTTCTTTCTGTATCTGCTGCTCTTCTTGTTGTAACATTACTTATTATTAAGGCTGTTACAAAGAAAAAGGCATAATTTTACTTGAACATAAAATTATCCCCTTATCCATTGTGGATAAGGGGATTTTTATGTTATTTAAAAATTTAACCATTCATTAGAAAATGCATCTGATGGCATAATCCATGCTCCTCGTGGAGATAAGGAAACAGTTCCTACAGCAGGACCGTCAGGCATACATGAACGCTTAAATTGGTTATTAAAGAATCTTCTTATAAAAATTGTCAACCAATTTCTAAGTTCATCTTTTGAATATTTCTTATCAAATGTTTTGATTGTCATTTCAAGCATTTCTTCAGGTGATTTGTTATGACGAATAAAATAGTATATGAAAAAGTCGTGTACTTCGTATGGACCAAGCGTAGTTTCTGTTTTTTGCTCCATTTTACCGTTTTTATCTGGTGGGAGTAGTTCAGGACTAATAGGAGTATCAAGCACGCTATAGAGCGTTTTAGCCACGTTTTTCTCACTTCTGTCAGCAATATGTTTAACAAGATGTCTCATGAGTGTTTTTGGAACAGATGCATTAACGCCATACATACTCATATGGTCACCATTATATGTGCACCAACCGAGAGCTAATTCACTTAAATCTCCTGTACCAACAACGATTGCTCCTATTTTATTTGCATAGTCCATAAGAATTTGTGTTCGTTCTCTTGCCTGAGTGTTTTCGTAAGTAACATCATGAACATCAACATCATGGCCAATGTCCTTGAAATGTTGCAAACTTGCTTCTTTAACATTTATCTCTTTAAGTGTTGCACCGATTAATTTCACGAGATTACAAGCATTTGTATATGTTAAGTCGGTTGTGCCGAATCCAGGCATTGTTATACATATAAGATTTTCATTTGGAATATTAAGTTTTTTTAATGTTTCAACAGCAACAAGTAATGCATGTGTTGAATCAAGTCCGCCTGAAATTCCAAGAACGAGCTTGTTACAGTGTATGTGTATCATTCTTTTTGCAAGACCTGTACTTTGTATTTTAAGTATTTCAGCACATCTTTTTGAAAGCTCTTCATCATTAAATGGAATAAATGGATTTCCTTCAAGCTTATCAGTAACTTTTTTTTCTAAAACAATAGGGGAGTTAACGCTTGATTTAGGAATTTCTATTTCGCTTATAATGGTTTCAGTTTTAAATGAAAATCTATTACTTTCTGAAATGATTTTTCCAGTTACTGCGTGTATACAATCACCTGAATATACATAATCTGTGGTGGATTCACAAGAACCTGCAGATGCTGAAATATATGCACAATTTCTGTTCTTAGTATATTTTTTAACAAAAACTTTATGATTATCATATTTTGTTACAAGAGCAGGTGAGGCACAGATATTTACTACTAAATCAGATTCTAAATTATCTTTGTATATATCTTCTCCAATTGTAATGTTAAAGAAAGAATCTTTATTTTTAATTTCATATCCAGATGAAAACCATCGTAATTCATTTGTTGACAGAAATTTTTTTGATATGATTTCAATTATTTCACCTTTAAAAATATGAATAGCACAATTATAAAGTGTGTTATTTTCTTTAATAGGAGAACCCACAATAATATGTGAAAAATAATCTTTTGAATATTCAACTAAGATATCAATACTTTTTTTGCAGGCATTAATCAATGTGTCATGGAAGAATAAATCACCACAAGTACATCCTGAAAGGCAAAGTTCAGGAAATGCAATAATATCAATACAATCGTCTTTTAAAGCATCAAGACTATTGATAATTTCTTTACAGTTCATTGTTGGATTACCAACATATAATTTGGGTGAAATTGATGCAACCTTCTTTTTAAAACACATAATAAATCTCCTAACATAATTATTACTGTTGATATTATATAGCAAAAGTATAATTTAATCAATAAAAATCAAAGGGTTATCATATGATAACCCTTAAATTCTTTATTTTTTTACGTTTTTTAAAACTTCGATATAAGCTTTAATAGCTTCAACACAACCATCAAAACCTAAATCAGCACTGTTAAGACATAAGTCATAGTTTCTTGCATTATCCCAATCACGGCATGTGTAGTAATGATAAAATTCACTACGATGTTTGTCAATTTTTCGAATCTTCTTGTCAGCTTCTTTTTCGCTCATTGCAAACATATCCATAATTGTTTCAACGCAAACATTGTGTGGTGCCCAGATGAAAACCTTTATAACATTATTGTAATCTTTTAAAATATAGTCAGCACAGCGACCAACAATAATACAAGATTCTTTTTCTGCAAGTGATTTGATGATTTTAGCCTGATAGTTGAAAAGATTTTCTTTTGATGTGAATTTGCTGTCTTCAGGTGGGATAATACCACCATTATACTGTTTAGTTGATGAATCAAATAAACCAACATTGACTTCTTCATCATGTTTCTGGAAAAGTCCAAGATTTATACCACTGTCATCAGATGCCATGTAAAGAATTTCGCGGTCATAAAAGGGAATATTAAGTTCTTTTGAAAGCATCTTGCCAATTGTTTTACCACCGCTACCATAACCACGTGCGATAGTAATAACGATTTTTTTATCCATAACTTTGACCACCTTTCAAGGTTTATTCACTAAGATATGCTTTCTTAACTGATTCGTCGTTTAAAAGGTCCTTTGCATTGCCTGAAAGAACAATGTTACCTGTTTCAAGAACGTAAGCTCTGTCAGCAATTGAAAGTGCCTTTTTAGCGTTCTGCTCAACAAGGAGAACTGTAGTTCCGTTTTCGTTAATTGCCTTGATAATATCAAAGATTTCAGAAACAAGAAGAGGTGAGAGACCCATTGAAGGCTCATCCATCAAAACGAAATCAGGCTTTGACATAAGAGCACGACCCATAGCAAGCATCTGCTGTTCACCACCGGAAAGAGTACCTGCAATCTGATTTTTTCTTTCCTTAAGTCGTGGGAAACGCTCATAAACGTAATTTAAAGTCTGTTCAATTTCATCCTTATCCTTACGTGTGAATGCACCTAACTTAATGTTATCAAGAACTGAAAGCTGAGAGAAAATTCTTCTTCCTTCAGGAACGTGTGCCATACCCATTGAAACGATTTTATGAGCAGGAGTTTTTGTAATATCCTTATCATTGAAGGTGATTTTACCTGTCTTTGGCTTTAAAAGACCTGTAACTGTGTGGAGAATAGTTGTTTTACCTGCACCGTTTGCACCGATAAGAGCAACAATTTCACCTTTATTAACCTCAAAGGAAACACCCTTCAAGGCCTTAATCATACCGTAATATACTTCGATATTATCTACTTTTAAAAGTGGTGCCATTTCTTATCCTCCTTAATCGCCTAAATATGCCTTAATAACCTCAGGGTCATTAAGAACATCACTTGTTATACCCTGTGCCAATTCCTGACCGAAGTTGAGAACAGAAACCTCTTCACAGATACCGCTGACAAGCTTCATATCGTGCTCTATCAGAAGAACTGTCATATCAAATTTGTCACGGACAAAACGAATTGTATCCATAAGCTCCTGTGTTTCACTTGGGTTCATACCTGCAGCAGGCTCGTCAAGGAGCAAAAGCTTCGGATTAGTAGCAAGTGCACGTGCAATTTCAAGCTTTCTCTGTTTACCGTAAGGAAGATTATCAGCAAGTGTTGAAGCCTCATCCTCGAGTCCGAAAACCTTAAGAAGCTCCATAGCTTTTTCATCCATTTTCTTTTCTGTCTTAAAATACTTAGGAAGGCGAAGAATACCCTCAAGAGTATTGTACTTGTGAAGATTATGGAAACCTGCCTTAACATTATCAAGAACGCTTAAATTCTTGAAAAGTCTGATATTCTGGAATGTTCTTGCAATACCACATTTATTGATTTCAATTGTGCTTTTTCCTGTAATATTTTCACCGTCAAGAATAACAGCACCTGATGTTGGCTTATAAACACCTGTCAAAAGGTTGAAAACAGTTGTTTTACCTGCACCGTTAGGACCGATAAGTCCGTAAAGCTGACCCTTTTCAATTTTAACGTTGAATTCATCAACTGCACGAAGACCACCGAAAGAAATTGAGAGATTTTTTACTTCAAGAATAGCCATTACTGAACCTCTCCTTTCTTGTTTTTCTTAAAGAGACCTGAAAGTTTGTCTTTAATAGTTTTGTTTGATGTAATAAGCATCATACCGATAAGGATGATTGCGTAGAAAAGCATTCTGTAATTACCGATTGTTTCTCTTAAAAGCTCAGGGATAAGAGTAAGCACAACTGCAGCAATAACGCTACCACGGATTGAGCCGATACCGCCGAGAACAACAAAAACAAGCACAAGAATTGACATATTATAGTCAAACTTAACAGCCTGAAGTGTTGAGAAGTTGTGTGAATAAATAACACCTGCAACACCTGCAAGGAATGCTGTCAAGCCAAATGTAATAAGCTTGTATTTTGTAATGTTAATACCGATTGATTCTGCAGCAATTCTGTTGTCACGGATTGACATTACTGCACGACCTGTTCTTGAATTTACAAAGTTATACGCGATAATAACTGTTATAAGAAGAATGATAAATGCGATTTCGTAGCTTGAATCCTTTGGTGTACCGTTAATACCGAGAGCACCGTTAATAAGCATTTCACCGTCACTTGCCATATTCATATCAGAAACACTCTTGATAGAAACGTGGAAGCCCTCTGCATCACGACCAAGATAAACTGAAGCGCAGATGTTCTTGATAATTTCACCGAATGCAAGAGTAACGATTGCAAGGTAGTCACCCTTAAGTCTTAAAACAGGAATACCGATTAAGATACCGAAAATCGCTGCTAAAACACCACCGAAAACAAGGGCGATTGGATAACGGATAACAGCTTCCGGAATTGCTTCTTCCATTAAGTTAGAGAATAATGCACCTGTATATGCACCTATACACATAAAACCTGCTTGACCAAGGCTTAATTCACCAAGAATACCAACTGTAAGGTTTAATGAAACTGCAAGAATGGCATAAACACAAAGGGGAACAAGTAAGTCCTGCATCATATATGACATATTACCCGAACTTCTTAAAATCTGAGTAATAACAAATACAACGATAAGAATTGCATATGTGATTAAACTTTGTTTTGTGTAAGGTTTAACCGTTTTTAAAGATTTCTTCATAAAATAAACGCTCCCTTCACAAATTAAACTTTTTCACTTGTTTTCTTACCAAGAATACCTGTTGGCTTAACCATAAGGATAATGATAAGAATACCGAAAACAATAGCGTCAGCAAGCTGAGTAGAAATGTATGCTTTACCAAGAATTTCAATTACACCAATAAGAATGCCACCAATCATAGCGCCTGGAATTGAACCTATGCCACCGAAAACAGCAGCTGTAAATGCTTTGATACCAGGCATAGCACCAGTTGTGTTTGAAAGTATTGGATATGCAGAACAGTAGAGAGCACCAGCAACAGCAGCCAAAGCAGAACCGATAGCAAATGTAAGAGAAATTGTCTTATTTACATTGATACCCATAAGTTGTGCTGCACCTTTATCTTCAGAAACTGCGAGCATTGCCTTACCACTCTTTGTCTTTTTAATGAAAATTGAAAGAGCAATAACTATAATCAATGAAACAACAATAGCAGTTGAAGCTTCACCAGAAATAACAATCTGTCCGTCAAAAAGCTTAATTGCAGGAACACTTACAACAGATGTGAAATTAATTGGATTTGCACCAAAAATAGCAAGTGCAATATTCTGCAAGAAATAACTTACACCGATAGCAGTAATGAGTACAGCCAATGATGTTGACTGACGTAATGGCTTGTATGCAATCTTTTCAATTGTGATGCCGAGAATTGTACAAGCAATCATTGAAACAACAACCGCAATAAGAGGGTGGAGCCCTGCTCTAACAGAAGCAAGATACACAACATAAGCTCCAATCATAATAACATCACCGTGAGCAAAGTTGAGCATTTTTGCAATACCGTAAACCATAGTGTAGCCAAGAGCTATAACAGCATAAATACTACCAAGGCTAATACCATTAATTAGGTTACTTAAAAAACCCATTTATGTAACATCCTTCCATTTATTTGCACAGATTTATTCTGTACAAAATTATATTCGGATTATTATATCATATAATAAATTTAAAAACAATAATTTTATGTAAAAAACACCTTTAAACAAAAGAAAAAAGAGGTAAAACGAATTACTTCGAATTACCTCAAAATTTAGAATTAAAGTATTAATTAAAGAGCAGCGTATGCGCCATCCTTAATAATTACAGCCATTGGGTCCTTTGAAACAGCACCTGATTCATCCCATGTAAGAGCTGAACCTGCACCTGTGATACCCATGTATGAGAAACCTTCTGCACAGATAGCAACCTTAAGCTTTGCACAGATGTCAGCAGCTGACATATCAGCTGTGATGCCTTCCTGTTCAATAAGCTTTGCAATGATGTAAATTCCGTCATAAGCGTCAGCTGCGAACTGGTTAGGTGTTTCGTCATTGTAAGCTGCCTTGTAAGCCTTAACGAAGTTCTGAGTTGCTTCGTCTTCAGCATCAGCTGCGAAAGGAGTAAGAAGCATTACGCCTTCAGCAAGCTTTGTGTCAAATCCTTCAATAGCAAGGATACCGTCAAGACCGTCACAGCCAAAGAACTTTGGTGTATAGTCAATAGCAGCAGCCTGCTGAAGAATAAGAGAAGCTTCTGTATAGTAGATAGGAAGGAAGATAAGGTCAGCACCAGCAGCCTTACAAGCGTTAATCTGAGCTGAGAAATCCTTGTTATCCTTCTGGAATGACTGAGCTTCAACTACTGAAAGGTTATATTCCTTAGCACCTTCCATAAAGCTGTTGTAGATACCTGTTGAATAAGCATCTGATGAGTCATAGATAACAGCAACTTTTTCTGCAATCTTGTTTTCAGCAATGTACTGTGCTGAACGAGTACCCTGGTTAGAGTCTGTAAAGCAAATCTGGAATGTGTTGTCGTTTGCAATTACAGCATCAGCAGAAGCAGATGGTGTAAGCTGGAACATCTGGTCAGCAGCTGTCTTGTCAATAACTGCAAGACATGAGCCTGATGTAACAGTGCCAAGGAAAATCTGCATACCCTGGTCTTTAAGTGAGTTGTAAGCACTAACAGCCTTATCACCTGAGTCAGCTTCGTCGTCAGCTGAAACAAGCTCAAGCTTAACACCGTTAACGCCACCTGCAGCGTTGATTTCTTCAACAGCAAGCTTAGCAGCATTTACAACAGCGTTACCATACTGAGCAGCACCACCTGTGAGAGGTCCACTTACGCCAATTTTAATTACGTTTGCATTTTCTTCTGGTTTGTCGTTTCCGCCACAAGCAGCAAAACATGTAACAACAAGTGTTAATGCTACAAGAACAGCGAGAACTTTTTTCAAGTTTTTCATTTTAATTTCCTCCTTAAATTATTATACAATTTTCTAATTGTATAAATCTCTTTAAATAGATAAAGTAAATATACACCAAATTTTTAAATAAGTCAATAATTTTTGTTAAATACTTACAAATAAAAATAAGGTATGACAATTGCCATACCTTATATAAAATATTGAATTATTTTTTCTGTGGACCATTATATCCGTTTTCTTCCTGGAATTTAGCTATTTTATCAATAACACTGAGAACTACATCAAAACCATCACCAACTGTTTCCATTTCGAAACGGTCAGGCATATCGTGGAAAGTATGATAATACCATGTAAGCATTGGGTTTTGTGCAGCAAATGTAACTGATTTAATACCTGCTCTTGTCATTGGAGTACTGTCACAACCACCAACAGGGTTATGAGTGCAGCCGTTTGTCTTGCTTTCAATACCCATTTCGTTGAATGTTTCCTTAAACATCTTTTCAAGGTCAGTGTCAAAACGGCAACCCTGCCAGTCATCCTTGATAACAACCTCAAAATATTCCTTATCAGCAACAGAGTCAATATTGATGTTCCATGCATTCTTTGTCAAATCATCATTTCTGTGTCTGTGTACAAAATCCATTGAACCACGAAGACCTGCTTCTTCTGAACCAACGTTACAGTCAACAATACGACAATTCTTTGGCATCTTATCAGGATTTTCCTTGAAATACTTGATAACTGCATAGCTTAAAGCACAGCCTGTAGCGTTATCCATAGCACCTCTTGATGCTGTTTCTTCATCATTATCGTTCCACATAATTACAAAACAGCTACCGATAGCAGTTAAGAGAGGCAAGAAGTGAAGTGCAATTATTAATTTATTGAGACTGTCTGAAGATGCAGCAATATATGCCCATGATGCATCAAAATAAAGACCTGTATAGATAGCAGCCATAGCAACTGAAAGTCCTACAAGGAAGAATACACATATAGCACCAAAACCAACCTTACCATAAGTTGTAAGAAGACCATAAATTGGTTTTTCAGGATATTTTGATGCATTTTCTGAATGTTTCCAGTTCCAGCTTGTATCTGTGTGACCTGAAAGGATAATTGTATAGTCATAATTTCCATCTTCAGGAGTTAATTCACCATAAACGTTCTGTGATATTTTCTGTTTAAAGAACATATCAAACCATGGCTTATAAAGGAAACAGCTTGAAACAAGCCAGATTACCATACAAATACCTGCAAGTGCCATTGCAAACCAGATATAATAATTGTGAAGAGCAAAGTAGATAAGTCCACTTGCTATAAGACCATACCAACCTGCATATGGTAATCCACCGATACCAGACCTTGGTGCAACACCAAACTCTTCTGTTTTTGGTTCAATACCAATTTCACGAAGTTTTTCACCCATATAGTCTGCATATTCTCTTTCTCCTTTTGAACCAGGGAGACGAGAACCGATTTTTTCAGAAGCATATTTTACAATGTCCCATGCTTCCTGGACATATTTTCTTGATTCCTCTTTCATCAGAAAACCTCCAATTTATCTAATTCTTATATATAATATTAAATTTTTTCAATTAAATCAAGTAAATTTGATTATTTTATAAAAAAAGACCTATGTAGAAAAAACTACATAGGTCAAAAAACTATTTATTCTGATTTCTTGCAATCTTAAGGGTTGTTGTTTTTTCAAATTCAGTATCTCTTATTTTAATACCTGCAACATTCTTAAAGATTGGGTTATCTCTGTTGTACTGAGCAACATCATCATTAATTCTGTCACGAGCATCAGGATATTCTTTTTCATTAAGATAGAATTCTGCAACAATCTTTTCGTCTTCCTGATAAACAAGAACTTCTTCAACATACTCAATTCTTGAAAGCTTATCCTCGATTTCTTCTGGAGATACATTTTTACCATTAGCAAGACAAATAAGGTTTTTCTTTCTGCCAACCATAAAAAGGAAACCGTCTTCATCAATTCTACCGTGGTCACCAGTGATTAACCATTCACCATCGAAAGCTGCAGCTGTTGCTTCAGGGTCTTTATAGTAACCTTTCATAACGTTAGTGCCTCTTACATAAATTTCACCAACACCTTCGTCATCGGGATTAACTATTTTGATTTCGCAACAATCAAGTGGAGTACCAACGCTACCAAACTTGAATTTTCCAGGTCGATTGCATGTAACAGCAGGGGAGCATTCGGTAAGACCATATCCGTTATATATATCGATACCGAATTCGTGCATACCTCTTTCTACTTTAGGGTCAAGGTTTGCAGCACCGCAGACAATCATATTTAAATTTCCACCAAGGTTATCAATGATTGTTTTGAAGATTTTTGCACGTTTATCAATACCGAATTTTAAAAGAGTATTACTAATTTTAAGACCTTTTTTAAGAATTTCTTCTCTGCCTGTTTTTCTTGCTGTTTTCCAGATACGATTATAAATAGTATTAACAACAAGTGGCACACCACAAATGTTATATGGTTTATACTTTTTCATATCACCTTGGATATTCTTGATACCATCACAAAGGTATCCCCA
Source organism: Candidatus Fimenecus sp. (assembly GCA_045613065.1). Taxonomy (GTDB): domain Bacteria; phylum Bacillota; class Clostridia; order Oscillospirales; family Acutalibacteraceae; genus Fimenecus. The sequence goes on along the minus strand of JAZLAH010000006.1, from coordinate 18,492 downwards.
TTGTGAAAGGAGATATGATGCGAAAAGCGCACTAACCCAAGCATATGTATGATTCAAAGGTAAGAAACCGATAGCGTGTCTGCCGTTAAGAGCACGTGTAGATGATGTGCAGTTTGATGCAATATTGTAATGAGTGAGCATAACACCCTTACTTTTTGCAGTTGTACCTGATGTGTATGCGATACAAGCAAGGTCATCAGGCTTAACTTCAGCATTGATAAAGTCTTTATTTCCTGCATCCAACGCTGCTTGACCATCTTTAAGAAAACTGTTATAATCATCTAAACAGAAATATTGCATATTTGGCATATCAGGATTTGCTTTGAATTCCTCAACTGCTTTATTAAATTTTGCTGAATGAACTAAAGCATCGCAATCGCAACGAACAAGCTGGTCGGCAAGGTCATCATAAGGGAGTTTTGCATCCATAGGAACTGTAATATTACATCCTACAATAGTTGCATAATATGTAATCATCCATTCAAAAGAGTTTTCAGCAATGATGGCAATTTTCTTTTTACCATTAAGACCTTTTGTATAAAAGTATGTGCCAAGTGCAGCAATTTCGTTCCATGTCTGGTTGAATGTTCTTTCGCATTCATTTTTGTTTTTGTCAAGAAATACGTACTGTTTTTTGTCTTGGCCTTTTTCGACGCCTGTAACGACAATTTCCTTCAAAGTTTTATAATCTGGAATATTTGCATTACCGGCATTTCTATGCTTTTTTGCCATAACTACTTCTCCTTGTTATTTAACAAATAATTTACATTTTAAAATTTGACAAATGTAATACTTTTTATAAATTTTAACAAATTATTAATTTAAAGTCAACAGCATGATGAAAACTTATACAATTACGGGAGGATTGTCAATGTATAGTGGAAATAACCCAACAGCACTAAAATCACAACAGTGGCTGTCAGAAACATTACTCGAATTAATGGAAGAAAAGCCATATGTTGATATTTCAATTATGGATATCTGTAAGAAATCAGATTTATCAAGACAGACGTTCTATAATTTTTTTGAGTCAAAGGATGAACTTTTTAGATTTTTGCTAAGAAGTACTTATGAAAGAAAGTTAAGTGATTTAACTGAAATTCCAAGTTCTGATGAAGCCATATCAGCGTTTGTTAGTGTTGTAAGGGAAAATCCAAGAATGGTTAATGCAATCGTAAAGAATAACATGGGAAATCTTGTTTCAGATGAAATTTTTAACGCAATTACAAGTTTTCTTAATAGGTTTATTCCTAATTTTGAACATCAGCCCGATTTTTCATATCACGTAATATTACTTTCAGGTGCTTTGACACATTTTATGTTGTATTATGCACGAAATAATGAAGAATTATCAGAGAAAGAAATGACAAAAATACTTGAAACATTTTTATCAGGCAAAATCTTCAAACTTTTAAGAGCCTCTAAATATCTAAAAAAAATAAGAAAATAATAAGTTTCTTAATTAATAAACATATTAAATAAAAAACTGACATCTTTTCAATAACGATGTCAGTTTTTTTATTTCTGCTATATGTTTTTTTGTCTTTTAAACTTGTTAATTTAGTTTTCAAATTAACATACTAGAAAGTTAATTTATTCATTTATAAAATAAAGAGTTCCGTTAACGCTAGTTAATTCAAAATCATCATAATATAAAGCATGGCTTGTTCCTTTTTCAATTTTACTTGGTTGGAAAAGGAAAATTGCATAATCAGTTGGTGTTATCATTTGAATTTTATTAATCTTTCTGTTTTCAAATATTTCTTTATTACTAGAATTATCACCGAATTTAAATGTTTCTGTATTAAAGTCTACATGAATTGGTCGTGAACAATATGAATGATTATATGTAATTTCAACATTTGATTTTTCTAAATCAATTTTATATTCATTTTTTAGTTTATAATATTGTCTAAATCTTAATGAATCAACTTCACCTGAAGAATCTTTTGTAAAAAATGATTCTTCAACAAAATCAAAGTATGTATCAAAATTTTCAAGGGTTAATTCAACCTTATCTTTAGGAATTTGCACAGTTGTTTCGGTTTCTTTTGTATCATCATTTGTACTATCGTCACAAGCAACAAATGAAAAACACATAAGTATAAGTGTTAATAATAACGCAATAATCTTTTTCATTTTTTTTCCTCATTTCTTTTTTTTTACATTATACAATAGTTTCTATATAAAATCAATATTATTGTGATAAAAATGGGAGTCTAATAAGTATATTATAAATACTAATTTTAAAATTATAAACAGAGATGATGCATGATAATGAATTAATTTTATATAGAACAAGAATAACGTTTGTAAATTTAGAATTAAACGTTTTTTCAAATTTGGTCGGAGTGACAGGGCTTGAACCTGCGGCCTCTAGACCCCCAGTCTAGCGCGCTCCCAGCTGCGCCACACCCCGATGAATTCTTTTTGTAATAATAACACAGTAATGAATATTTTTCAAGTTATTTATATATTTTCTTTACTTTTTTATTGTATGTATGATATGATATTAGAGAGGTGAGTGTGATATGAAAAAATTTGTAAAAAAAGTGTTAATTCCATTATTATCAATATTTTTAGCTTTTTTAATTGTTTGGGGTGCGTCTATTTATATTTATTATCCTCATTATGTGAAAAACAAAAAAGAAATTTTAATTAATGAGGTTTATAAATCTGATGAAATCAAAGTAATGAGTTATAATATACGTTGCCATGCTCCTGATGATTTCGGTCATAAAAACTGGTTTTATCGTGCACATTTAGTTGTTGATACCATTGAAAAAGCACAGCCTAGTATTATTGGTTTTCAGGAAGTAAACAGTTGGCAATATGACTATCTTTGTGAAACAATGCCTGCTTATGATTCTATTATTACTTATCGTGATAATATACCGGTATATTCTGAAGGATGTCCTGTTTTTTACAGAACAGATTTATATACACTTGTTGACAAAGGTTCTTTCTGGTTGTCTGAAACTCCTGATGTAATGAGTAAAGATTGGGGAGCAGCTTGTTACCGAATCTGTAGTTATGTAATACTTAAAGACAATGCATCTGAAAAAGAATTTGTAGTATTCAATACACATCTTGATCATGTTAGTGATGAAGCACGAATAAATGGAATTAACGTTGTTCTTGATAAAATTAAAGATTTTGGTTCTATTCCAGCAATACTAATGGGAGATCTTAATGCAGAAGAGAATTCAGAAACATATAAGAGTGCAACAGAATTCTTCTACGACTCAAAATATCAGACAGAAAATACGATGACAAGCTGTACATATCAGAATTGGGGAACAGCACTTGATAGAGATTGTATTGACTATATTATGATTTCTAAAGACCATTTTAATGTTCATTCATACAGTGTAATCACTGATACGTATAACGGTGATTATACAAGTGACCATTTCCCATTAACTGCAACACTATCATTTAAATAAAAAATAAGGGAGTTTACCGATTTGGTAAGCTCCCATTTTTTATGCTAATTCAAGCCAGATATTTTCAAGCTCTTCTAATTCATTTTCTTTTGTTTTAATATCATCAAGTATTTGTGATAGTTTTTCATAATCACTTGCAACTTCAGGAAGATTTATCATCTCTTTTAAATCATCAACTTTACTCTGTAAAGTTTCAATTTCCTTTTCAACATTCATAAGTTTAGCTCGGCGTTTTCTGTCTTGTGCTTTGTTTTTTCGTGACTCTTCGTATTGTATCGCAGAGTCACTTTTTATTTCTGTTTTAACAGTTTTTTCTTTGTTCTCAACTTGAATATGCTCTTTATAATAGTCATAATTACCATTATATATAACTATTTCATCAGATTTCATTTCAATAATTTTTGTTGGAACAGAATTGAGCAAATATCTGTCGTGAGAAACCATAATTATTGTGCCCTCAAATTGATTTAAAGCAATGTCTAAAGCCTCTTTTGCCTTATAATCAAGATGGTTGGTAGGTTCGTCAAGAACAAGTACATTTGAACGTTCAAATACAATAACACATAGTGCTACTTTTGCACGATTTGCACCACTCATTTCACGTATTCTCTTGAAAACATCTTCATCCTCAATAAGAAATCGTGCAAGCATACTACGTATTTCGTATTCAGTTTTTGTTGGAAATCTTTTATGAACAGATTCAATAGCTGTAAGATTAAGGTCAAGAGAAGATAGTTCCTGGTCAAAATATGATATTTTTACATTTCCACCCCAACGAACAGCACCTTCACAAGGAATCTTTTTTAACACAGCTTTTAATAAGGAAGATTTTCCAACACCATTTTTACCAACAAAAGCAACTTTTTCGTTTCTTAATACTTCAAGATTAAAGTTTTCAAAAAGTGTTCTTTTAGACTCTCCTTTACCAACAGAAACTTTTAAACTTTTACATTCAAGAATAGTTTTGTGTGGCTCAATATCAAAAGGAAAAGAGATATGTAAATCCTTTATTTTTGGATTAGGTTTTGCTGCAAGTTCCATTTTTTCTAGGGCTTTTACTCTTGATCCAACACTATTTATACTGCTTGATTTTGCAAGGTTTTTCCGAACATAATCACGAAGTTCTTCTATTTCTTTTTGTTGCTTTTCATATTCTTTTGTGAGAGTTTTTATTCGTTCTTCTTTTTGTTTTAAAAATGATGAATATCCACCTTTATAACGGACTAATTCTCCATTTTCAATTTCACATATATCAGATGCTACAGAATTTAAGAAATATCTATCGTGGGAAACAATAATAACTGCCCCTTTATATTCAGAAAGATAATTTTCAAGCCAGTTTAACATGCTGAAATCGAGATGGTTTGTTGGTTCATCAAGAATAAGAAGGTTTGGGTTTTCAACAAGAATTTTTGCAAGTGCAAATCTTGTCTTTTCTCCACCCGAAAGGACTGAAACGGATGTGCTTAAATCAAAATTGCCAAATCCCATACCATTAAGAATAGTATTAATTCTGACTTCTGCATTATAACCATCTGCAGCATCATAAATATTTGTCAATTTTTCATATTCATTTGAAAGAACATCGTACTCATCACCAGTTTTTTGTGACATTTTTCCGGATATTTCTTCAAGTTTTTTTCTTGTATCAAAAACTAATTGTAAAGAACTTTCGATTTCTTCTTTAAGTGAATTTGATGTATTTAAAGCTTCGTTTTGTTTTAAATAACCAATTCTTAAATCAGGTTTTGATGCGATTGTACCTTCATCATGTTCAAGGTTTCCTGATATTATGTTTAAAAGCGTAGTTTTACCAACACCGTTAATGCCCAAAAGACCTATTCTGTCCTTTTCATTTACAGTGAGAGTAATATCTTTAAGTATTTTTCTATCAAGAAAACATTTACTGACATTATTAATGGATATAAGCATAATATATTCCTTTATAATTCCAAAAATAAGGGACTGAAATTCAGCCCCTTGAATTTTTTTGTAATATAATTATTATCTTTCCTCACGGAAGTAATTTAATCCAAGACTTGCAGGAGGCTGGTGTTCTCTTTTTTTACGCATACTTGTAATAATTAAAACAATGATTGTAACAATGTAAGGAAGCATTTTAAAGAGTTCCTGTGTTTCAGTACCAAGACCCTGAATATAGTTGTTAGCATTACAGAGTGCACCGAAAAGGAATGAACCAATAATAGCAAATGATGGTTTCCAGAGTGCAAATATAACGAGAGCAATAGCCATCCAACCACGGTCGCCAAAAGCGTTGTTTGTCCAACAGCCACTCGCATATGCGAAAACATACTGAAGTCCACCAAGACCAGCAATAGCACTACCAATGCAAGTTGCCAAATAACGATATTTTGTAACGTTGATACCAGCAGCATCAGCAGTTGCAGGGTTTTCACCAACTGAACGAAGATTTAATCCTACTCGTGTTTTATTAAGCACAAAAGATACAATCAAAGCAATTATAACTGCAAGATAAGTTAAAAAGTCATATGATAAGAACAACTCACCAAAAGCGCCTAAATCATCTGCAAAAGGCAGTTTTGCTGAATAAAATGAACTTGTATTTGTAAGGGCAATTGATGGTAACTCACTGTTTGTAATACTGATAAGTGAAGCACCAAGGAAGTTACCTAAACCAATACCAAGAGTTGTAAGAGCAAGACCTGTAACATTCTGATTTGCATGAAGTGTAACAGTTAAAAAGCTGTAAATCAGACCCATTAAAACTGAGCCTACTATTGAAAAAATGAATGGAATAATAATTGCGAGAAATGGATTCATATTATCAATATTATTTCCACAAGAATTTTCATAAATTAATGCACCAGTAACGCCACTTATAGCGCCTACATACATAACACCTGGAATTCCAAGGTTAAGATGTCCTGATTTTTCAGTAACAATTTCACCAGTTGAACCATATAAAAGGGGAACACCAAGGAGAACAGCACGGCAAATTAATTGGATAATCATGCTTTTACCTCCTTCTTGTTACGAAATTTAATAGAATACTGAATGAAAAATTCACAACTTACAAGCATAAGTATTACAAGACCAACAATAATTTCTGAGAATGATGAATTAAGAAGTGATGTATCAGCAACCTTTGCAACACCAAGCCTTAAGAAAATAACAATTGCTGTCATTATAACCATAATAAATGGATTGAATTGTCCGAGCCATGACATAAGAATTGCTGTAAAACCTTGTCCACCAACAAGATTAGTGTTTATACTGTGGTCTTTACCTGCAACAAGGAGCATTCCTGTAACACCGCATAAACCACCGGAAATGAGCATTGTTCGGATAATAACTTTTTTAACATTTATACCGATATACCTTGCAGTATTCTGGCTTTCACCAACAACAGAAATTTCATAGCCTTGTTTACTATATTTGAGATAGATATACATGAATACAGTAATTAAAGCAACAATAACTATATTAACAAAATAGTTGTTATTTCCTACTTTAGGAAAATTACCATAAGGTACAGGATTAATAACGTTTGAACCGCCGCCTTCAATGTAAACATAATATGCAATAATTTGTGTTGCAATATAATTCATCATAAGCGTAAAAAGCGTTTCATTTGTATTAAATAAAGCTTTGAAAATGGCTGGAATAACACCCCAGATAGCACCTGCAAGAATACTTGTAATAGCAATAACAGCAATAAGAGTTCCATATGGGAGTTTATCACCAAACTGAATCATACAATAAATTGAAGCAAGACCACCCATAAGTGCCTGACCTTCTGCACCACAGTTCCAAAATTTCATTTTAAATGCAGGAGTAAGTGCTAATGCAAGAGAAAGAAGAATAGCAATTTCCTGTAAATATTTCCAAAGCATTGTAGTTTTGCCTTCAAATAATCTTCCGAATACGCCTGAAAACATTATTTCGTATGTTTCACCAAAGGTTTTATCGGTAATAATCATTGAAAAAATTCCAACAAGGAGAAAGGCAAATAAAATTGTACAGCCACGAACAAGCCATGCTTCCCATTGAGGCATATCATCACGTTTTACAACGTGAAAAAGTGGCTCTTTTTGTGTTTTATCAATATTTTTAGCCATTATTATTCTCCTTTCCATTATTTTTTGATTGAGTCATTAAAAGACCAATTTCTTCTTTAGTGGTTGTTCTACCATCAACGATTCCTGTAACTCTACCTGAACCTATAACCATAATTTTATCACAGAGTTCAATAAGTACATCAAGGTCTTCACCAACGAAAATAACAGCAACACCTTTTTCCTTTTGCTGATTAAGAAGATTATAAATCAAATACGATGAGTTAATATCAAGTCCACGAACAGGGTATGCAACCATTAAAACAGTAGGTGAGGCAGCAATTTCACGACCAACAAGAACTTTTTGAACATTACCACCTGAAAGTCTTCTGACAGGTGTACTTGCACTCGGTGTTGCAACCTCAAGTTCGTTAATAATTCTCATAGCAAGGTCTTTTGGTGACTTACGCTTTAAGAATATTGAACGACCTTTTGTATAACTACGGAGCATCATATTGTCAACTATATCCATATTACCAACAAGACCCATACCAAGTCTGTCTTCAGGGACAAAAGAAAGACGAACACCCATGTTTCTAATTTGCATTGGTGTTTTATCTCTCAAACTTTCTTTTTTATTGGTTGTTGGGTCAAAATAGAAGATATCACCATATTCAAGTCGCTGAAGTCCTGCAATTGATTCGAGCAATTCTCGCTGACCTGAACCTGCGATACCTGCAATGCCAAGAATTTCACCACTTTTTGCTGTGAATGAAACATCATCAAGAACTGTAGCACCAGTTCTGTCAACACAAGTGATATTATTGACTACAAGTCTGTTTTCAGGATTTACAGGTTCACTTCTTGTAATGTTAAGATCGATTTTTTTACCAACCATCATTTCTGTCAGTTCTGATTCAGTTGTTTCAGCTGTATTGACTGTACCAATATATTCACCTTTACGAAGAACTGAAACTCTGTCAGAAAGTGAAAGTACTTCATGAAGCTTATGAGTGATAATGATAATACATTTTCCATCATCACGCATACGACGAAGAATGTTGAATAATTTTTCAGTTTCTTGAGGAGTAAGAACTGCAGTAGGTTCGTCAAGAATAAGAATATCTGCACCTCGATAAAGTACTTTTATAATTTCAACAGTTTGTTTTTCAGAAACAGACATTGTATAAATTTTTTTATCAAGTGATATATCAAATCCATATTGTTCACTAATTTTTTTGATTTCATATTTTGATTTATTCAAATCATATTTTCCATCTTCAATACCAAGTACGATATTTTCAGTTGCACTAAAAACATCAACAAGTTTAAAATGCTGATGTATCATTCCGATTTTATATTCAAAAGCATCTTTAGGTGAGGTGATAACAACTTCTTTGCCATCAATATGAATATGTCCTTCATCAGGAAAATAAATACCGGAAATCATATTCATAAGAGTTGTTTTACCACTACCATTTTCACCTAAAATGGAAAGAATCTCACCACGATTAGCAGTAAGATTGACGTTTTTATTGGCAACAACTTTGCCAAATGTTTTTGTTATATTTTTAAGTTCAATAGCGGGTTGTTTAATCACGTTAAACCTCCGTTCTTATTTTTAATTCTCAAGAAATTGTTATAAAAAATTTATAGCAATTTCTTCAAAATTAGTCTGAGGCGAGGATTGACCCTCGTCTCAGACATGAATTTATTAATATTTTTCGTCAAGAAGTGTGATTCCATCGATACGAAGATCGAAATAAGGAGCTGCACGCTTAGTTGATTCGAAGAAAATACCACCTTCAATTACTTCTGTATCTGGAGTGAAATTGTCGTCTGTATCAACATCTGCTTTGTAACTTGTTATTGTTTCACCACCGACTGTGAAGTTTGCAGTATCAAATACGTTGATAGAGCCGTCAAGAAGCTTTGCTTTAACTTCTTCGAGTTTTTCAGCTGTACCTGCTGCTGCAGCTTTTTCATTAACGTCAGTAAGAACAACTGAACCTGTCTCAATTGTACCTGTCCAGTCAGTATCAATTTCTTTACCATCCATTACGCACTGAATCATATACTTGAAGTATGGTGTCCAGTCGATTCTTGAAGAAACGATGAATGTGTTTGGACAAGCAGCTGCTGTTGAACCGTTGTAAGAAACGTTTGGAACACCTGCTGTTTCACAAGCTGTTGGAGCACCCATTGAGTCAGCATGCTGGCTGATAAGAACACAACCACCAGCGATAAGAGCCTGAGCAGCTTCTTTTTCAGCCTTTTCATCATACCATGAACCTGTAAATTTAACATCCATTGTTACTGATGGACAAACTGATTTCGCACCAAGATAGAATGATGTATATCCTGAAATAACTTCAGCAAATGTGAAAGCACCAACATAACCCATCTTAGCTTCTTCAGGTTTAATATCACCAGCATCAATCATTTCATTAAGCTTGAGACCTGCTGCAACACCAGCAAGGTAACGACCTTCGTAGATTGATGCAAACGCATTATGGAAGTTTGCTACACCAGCTGTATGTGCCTGTGTACCTGTTGCATGACAGAACTGAACATCAGGATATTCTTTAGCTGCCTTAATAAGGAATGATTCGTGACCGAAGCTATCTGCAAAGATAATGTCACATCCGTCAGATTCAATAAGTTCAACAGCTGCATCATAGCAGTCATTAGATTCAGGAATCTGAGTTTTCTGAGCGTATTCAACACCCATTTCTTCACAAGCAGCAACAGCGGCATCCATGAAGTTCTTGTCGTAGGTTGAGTTTTCATCGTGAAGGAAAATAAAACCTACTTTTAAGTCTGTGTCAGGAGTATCAACATTCTTATCTCCACAAGCTGCGAAAACAGTTGCAATCATAAGAACTGCCATTACTACTGCAAGAACTTTTTTGAAATTTTTCATAAAAATTTCCTCTCCTTTTTACTTTGTTTGTAATATTAAACAGCGCTAGCTGTAATTACCTATTTCCTAAATACAATTTCACCTGTTTGGTCATCCATTTCATCTATAATAGCCATTGATTCAACACGGATACCTTGTTCTCGGAGCTTGTCACCACCACCTTGGTAACCTTTTTCAATTGCAATTCCACAGCCTGCGAGTTTTGCGCCTGACTGATTAACTATATCAATTAATCCAATAAGAGCATTACCTTTAGCAAGGAAGTCATCGATAATTAAAACTGTATCGTTTTCATTTAAGAAATCTTTTGAAACGATAATGTCATACGTACATTGATGGGTAAATGATTCTACTTTACTTGTAAAAACATCACCTTTAATGTTTAAAGTTTTACTTTTTTTTGCGAAAAGTAAAGGACAATCAAAGTGCTTTGCAACCATGCAACCAACGCCGATTCCAGAAGCCTCAATCGTAAGAACTTTTGTAACATTTGAGTCTTTGAATAATTTCTTCATTTCAAGACCCATTTCATCCAGTAATTTAACATCTAACTGATGGTTAAGAAAACTGTCAACTTTAAGTACATTTCCGGAAAAAACTTTTCCGTCTTTAATAATACGTTTTTCTAATAATTGCATATCGTCAACCTCTTTACATGCTTATTGTATCATTATAGGATAAAATGTAAAAAAAAACAATATTTTTTAACTTTTTATTTCGTGGAATTTTTTTATTATTATTTGTTAAAAATAGATAAAAAGAAAGTTGATTTAAACCAACATTAAAAATTTATTTATTTTTAGGAGGATAAAATGAAAAAAATATTTTCAATTGTACTATCATTGTCTATTTTACTTTTAGGTTTTGTAGGTTGCAGTAGGGAAAATAATAACAATGACACTACTCAAAAAATTACTACAATAAGATTTTTGAATTTTAAACCAGAAGTTGCAAATGTATATAGTGAAATTGCAAAAGTATATGAACAGGAAACAGGTGTTAAAGTTGTAGTTGAAACAGCAGCAAGTGGCAATTACGAGCAAACTTTAACAGCAAAAATGGGTACAGATGAAGCACCTACATTGTTTCAAATAAATGGTCCAAAAGGATATACAAACTGGAAAAACTATTGTGCAGATTTGTCAAATACGGAATTATATAAACATTTAACAGATAAAAATTTGGCAGTAACTGTTGACGGCAAAGTGTATGGAATTCCTTATGTTGTTGAAGGTTATGGAATTATTTATAACAAAGAAATTACTGATAAGTACTTTAAACTTGATAATAAGAAAACAAATATTAATTCAATGGAAGATATTAAAAGTTTCTCTTCACTTAAAGAAGTTGTTGAAGATATGCAAAAAAATGCAGATAAACTTGGCATAAAAGGCGTGTTTGCAACAACCTCTATGAAAACAGGTGAGGATTGGCGTTGGCATACACATTTGGCAAATATTCCTGTTTATTATGAGTTTAATAAAAATAATATCGATTTATCAAGTGATGAAACATCTAAAATTAAATTTTCATATTCAGACAATTTCAAAAATATTTTTGATTTGTATATTAATAATTCAACAACAGATAAAAAGGTTCTTGGTTCAAAAGTTGTTGATGAATCAATGGCAGAATTTGCACTCGGGCAATGTGTCATGGTTCAGAATGGCAACTGGGCTTGGGGACAAATAAAAAATGTTAAAGGTAATACAGTAAAACCGGAAAATATAAAATATTTACCGATTTATATGGGTTTTGAAAATGAAGAAAATCAGGGATTATGTATAGGAACAGAAAATTTCTTTGCTATAAATTCAAAATCAAGTGCGGAAGAACAAAGAGCAACTGAAGATTTTATTTATTGGCTTTTTTCGAGTGAAAAAGGAAAAGCGTTTGTTATTAACGAACTTGATTTGATAGCACCTTTTGATACTTTTAACAAAGATGAGGTACCTGAAGACCCTCTTGCTCAGGAAGTTATAAGATGGATGAATACAGAAAATGTAGAAACAATTCCATGGAATTTTACAGTTTTTCCTAGTCAGACATTTAAAAGTGATTTTGGTTCAGCACTCTTACAATACGCCCAAGGTACAAAAACATGGAATGATGTAAAAAATATTTTTGTAAATCGTTGGGAAAGCGAAAGCAGATAAAGATTTATTAAGGATGGATAGATATGGAAAAGAATTTAAAGAAATATTTTCCCGTGTTTGTTTTGCCTACATTTTTATCCTTTGCAGTTGTATTTCTTATTCCTTTTATTCTTGGTATTTATCTGTCCTTCACAGAATTTACAACTGTCGAAAGTGCTCAATGGGTTGGAATTGATAATTATATTAAAGCTTTTACCGAAGATTATAATTTTTTAAAGGCTTTGTGGTTTACAATAAAATTTACAATTGTTTCTGTAATTACGATAAACATTTTTGCATTTTGTTTAGCTTTATTGTTAACAAAAGCCCTTAAAGGAACAAGTGTTTTTAGAACAATTTTTTTTATGCCAAATTTAATTGGCGGAATTGTTCTTGGTTATATATGGAATTTGCTTATTAATTCAATTTTGGGTATTTTTGGATATGATATAACTTATGATGCCGATTATGGTTTTTGGGGTCTTGTATTCCTATTAAATTGGCAATTAATAGGATATGTGATGGTTATATATATAGCGGGTTTACAAAACATACCTCAAGAACTTAATGAAGCAGCTTTAATTGATGGAGCTTCATCATTTTCAATTCTTAAAAACATAAAAATACCGATGGTGATGCCATCGGTAACAATATGTTTATTTCTAACTTTAACAAATTCATTTAAATTATTTGACCAAAATTTAGCATTAACAGGTGGTGCTCCAGCAAGAGAAACATCAATGCTAGCCCTTGATATTTATAATACATTTTACGGAAGAATAGGATGGCAAGGTGTAGGACAAGCAAAGGCAGTAGTTTTTTTCATTATTGTTGCTGCAATTGCTTTCGTACAACTTAAAATAACTGGAAGGAAAGAGGTGGAAACCTAGTGCACAATAAACATAGATTATCAAATGCTTTTTCATTTTCTTTCCTCTTACTTTTATCGATTGTTTTTTTCTTTCCTATATATTTAGTTTTTATTAATTCATTTAAATCAAAATTCAATATTATAGGAGAGCCATTCAGTTTCCCAAATAATGACACATTTGTCGGTTTGGAAAATTACTTGAATGGTGTTGAATCATCAGGCTTGGTTGGAGCATTTATCAGAACATTAATAATTACAATTGGTTCAGTGGCTGCAATTGTAATATTTACTTCTATGACTGCATGGTATCTTACAAGAGTAAAAAATAGAACAAATAGGATTATTTATTATTTATTCTTATTCAGTATGATAGTGCCATTTCAAATGGTAATGTTTACAATGACATCTGTAACTGCAAAATTGGGTTTAAATAGTGTTTTGGGTATTATACCTGTTTATCTTGGTTTTGGTTCTGGACTATCTGTATTTATGTTTAGTGGATTTGTTAAAGGATTACCTCGTGAGATTGAAGAAGCAGCAATGATAGATGGATGTAGTCCTTTAAAATCATTTTTCTATGTTGTTTTTCCAATTCTTAAACCAACAGCCATTACCGTTGCGATATTAAATGCAATGTGGATTTGGAATGACTTTTTGTTGCCATATCTTTTATTAGGTTCGGGTAATAAAACTTTATCAGTTGCAATTCAATTAACAATGCAAGGTGCATATGGTGCAATTGATTGGGGTGGATTTATGGCAATGCTTGTTCTTTCTGTTATTCCAATTATTATTTTCTATTTACTCTGTCAGAAATATATTATTAAAGGCGTTATTGATGGCGCCGTGAAAGGATAAATAAATGGCTTCAATAGTACTGGAAAATATAAAGAAAACGTATGAAGACGGAGTAACCGTAATAGATAATCTTAATTTAGATATCAAAGATAAAGAGTTTGTTATTCTTGTAGGACCATCTGGATGTGGAAAATCAACTACATTAAGAATGATAGCAGGTCTTGAGGAGATAACTGATGGGAAACTTTATATCGGTGATAAGGTAGTTAATACGGTTTCACCAAAAGATAGAGATATTGCAATGGTGTTTCAAAGTTATGCTTTATATCCTCATATGTCAGTTTATAATAATATGGCATTTGGACTGAAAAATAGAAAAGTACCAAAGGACGAAATCGATAAAAAGGTTAGAGCAGCAGCTAAAATGCTAGATATTGAGGATTATCTTAATCGTAAACCAAGAGCTTTATCTGGTGGACAAAGACAAAGGGTTGCATTAGGTCGTGCGATGGTTCGTGAACCAGCAGTTTTTCTGCTTGATGAACCATTATCTAATCTTGATGCAAAGTTAAGAACAGAAATGAGAAGCAGAATTTCGATGCTCCATAAGCAGCTCAAAACAACATTTGTATATGTTACTCATGACCAGACAGAGGCTATGACAATGGCTGATAGAATTGTTGTTATGAAAGATGGAGTTGTTCAGCAATTTGATACACCTCAAAAACTTTATAATCATCCCAAGAATGTTTTTGTAGCAGGTTTTATTGGCTCACCACAAATGAACTTTATTGATTCGGTTATAAAAAAGAAGAATGACAGTTATTATGCTGAATTTTCTGGTTATAGCATAAAATTACCGAAAAGAATGACTAAAAATTTAAATGAATATGTTGATAAACAGGTTATTTTTGGTATAAGACCAGAAAATATGTCTATATCAAATGTTAATGATGAAAATACAATAAAATTGCATATTGATATTGCTGAAATGACAGGTGCAGATTATTTTTTATATGGAAATATAGATGGTAAAAAGATTATAGCAAATGTAGCATCAAATCAGAATATTGAAAGTGAAAAAGATTATTTAATAAAACTAGATGTTGACAGAATTCATATCTTTGATAAAATCAATGAAAAACTTATATGTGATTGACATTTTTATTAAAAAATAATATATTTTTATTGGTGATATTATGAGAGCAAGTGGTGTTTTGATGCACATTTCTTCTTTACCAGGTGATACAGGAATTGGTACGTTAGGTAAAGAAGCATATGAATTTATTGATTTCTTAAAGGCAAGTGGACAAACATATTGGCAAGTATTGCCTTTGTGTCCTACGAGTTATGGTGATTCTCCATATCAATCTTTCTCAACGTTTGCAGGTAATCCATATTTTATTGATTTTGATTTACTTTATAATGAAAATCTGTTAAAAAAAAGTGATTATTCAAAAATAAAATGGTTTGACAATCCCGAAAAAATTAATTTTAATTTATTATATAAAAACCGTTTTAATGTTTTAAAAAAGGCATTTCATAATTTTAATCGAGAAAATTCGGATTATGTCGATTTTTGTGAATGTAATTCTTTTTGGCTTAATGATTATGCATTATATATGGCATTAAAGAATAAATTTAATGGAATTTCTTGGAATGAGTGGCCACAAGATTTAAAAACACGAAAAGAAGAAATTATTTCTAATGCAAAAAAAGAAATGAAAGAGGATGTTGAATTTCAGAAATTTATTCAATATATCTTCTTTAAGCAATGGAATGATCTAAAAAAATATGCCAATGAAAATGGAATTAAAATAATTGGTGATATTCCAATTTATATTGCAGGAGATAGCGCTGATGTTTGGGCAAATCCAAAGCAATTTTTACTTGATAATGAATGTAATCCTATTGAGGTAGCAGGATGTCCACCAGATGCTTTTTCTGATGATGGACAGTTATGGGGAAATCCATTATATGATTGGGATTATATGAAAAAAGATGGATATTCATGGTGGAAAAACAGAATTGAACACTTGTGCAAAATGTGTGATGTAATTCGTATAGACCATTTCAGAGGATTTGAATCTTTTTACTGTATTCCTGCAGAATCAAAAACTGCAAAAATTGGTGAATGGCGAAAAGGTCCTGGAATTGAGTTTTTCAAGGAAATAGAGAAATCAATTGGAAAAAAAGATATTATTGCAGAGGATTTAGGTTATCTGACACCTGCTGTTAAGAAGATGCTGAGACAGAGTAAATATCCTGGTATGAAAGTTCTTCAGTTTGCTTTTGATACAGATGAAGAAAATGACTATCTTCTTCATAATTTCACGAAAAACTCAGTAGCTTATGCAGGTACGCATGATAATGACACAATAATTGGCTATATGACAAAAACTGCTCCAAGAAAAACACGAAAGCGAGCAAAAGAATACCTGAGACTTTCAAGAAGAGAAGGCTATAATTGGGGATTTATGAAAGCTATATGGTCAAGTAATTCTGATACAGCTATTGTAACAATGCAGGATTTGTTGGGGCTTGGTAATGAAGCTCGAATGAATTTCCCATCAACAGTAACCGATAACTGGCAATGGCGAGCTAAACCTGATTATTTAACTGATGATTTGACTGAGAAGTTATTGTATTACACTAATCTCTATCAAAGAATTCCAAAAAAGAAAAGAGTAAAATAAATGTCACAAATTGTAAATGAAGCAAGAAAACTTGCTAAAAGTAAATATTTCAAAAATATAAATGAATTAAGTTCATATGAGTTGCATGATGTTATTTCATGTGCAGTTATGTCTCATATTTCAAATGATTGGAAGAGTAGTAAAAATATCCGAATTGCTAATAGAACAGCATTTTATTTATCTGCTGAATTTCTTGTGGGTCGTGCAATTTACAATAATCTTGTATCAAAAGGTTTGTACGACGAAGTAGAAAAAGAACTTAATGAATATGGTGTGTCCTTAAATACATTGGAAGATATTGAAGATGCTGCACTTGGTAATGGCGGTTTAGGTCGTCTTGCTGCTTGTTTCCTTGATAGTGCTGCAACACATAATATTCCTCTTGATGGTTATGGTATAAGATATAAGTATGGTCTTTTCAAACAGGATTTTCATAATGGATTTCAGATTGAAACAGCAGATGACTGGACAAAGTGGGGAGATCCATGGTCTGTAAGATGTGAAAGTGATACTGTAACAGTTGATTTTAAAGATATGACTGTTAAAGCTGTTCCATATGATATGCCTATTATCGGTTATGGAACAGACAATATTGGTACATTAAGATTATGGCAGAGTGAATCACTTATACCATTTGATTTTGATTTGTTTAATTCACAGAAATATGATAAATCTGTTGCTTTAAAGAACAGAGCTGAGGATATTTCTCGTGTGCTTTATCCTAATGACGATAATAATGAGGGTAAGAAATTAAGACTTAAACAGCAGTATTTCTTCTCAAGTGCGTCATTACAGGATATTATAAGAAAATTCAAATTAATCCACGGTAATGACTTTTCAAAATTTGCAGATTACATTACAATTCAGCTTAATGACACACATCCTGTTATTTCAATTCCTGAACTCATTAGACTTTTGACAGTAAATGAAAATGTTAAGTTTGAAAATGCCGTTGAAATCTGTAAAAATGTGTTTAATTACACAAATCATACAATTATGCAGGAAGCTCTTGAAAAGTGGGATTTAAAGATTATTCGTGATACAATTCCACAGGTTCTTGATATTATTAAACAGCTTGATAAAATGTTGAAAAAAGAACTTAAAGATGCAGATATTGATAAAGAAATTGCAATAAAGATGCAGATAATTCAGGATAAAAGAGTTCATATGGCATATCTTGCAATTTTCTGTTCTAAATATGTTAATGGTGTAGCAAGAATCCATACAGACATTCTTAAAGCAGACGTTTTGAAAGATTGGTATGAACTGTATCCTGATAAGTTCCAGAACAAGACTAACGGTATTACTCAAAGAAGATGGTTGTTATTATGCAATCGAGAGCTTTCTGCACTTGTTACCGAGCTTTTAGGTGGTGACGAATGGGTAACTGACCTTGACAAGCTTAAAGAACTTGAAAAGTATGCAGATGACGAAAGTGTTCTTAATCGTTTTATTTCAATAAAAGAAACTAAAAAGCAACAACTTGCTGATTTTATTAAACGGCACGATGACATAACAGTTGATGCAAATACTATTTTTGATATTCAGATAAAGCGACTTCACGAGTATAAGCGTCAATTTCTTAA
>JAZLAH010000005.1:0-76180 GCA_045613065.1 Candidatus Fimenecus sp. | reverse complement strand
AATTTACATAATAGTGATTTTGAAGACAATATCGTTACTGAATACGAACAAAAATTTGTAAATCAGCGATTACCTATTTACAGACTTGTTGCTAAACTTAAATAAGGAAACTTGTTGAGAAACTCAAAGCATAATAGTCAATATAACCAACAGACCATTTGTTTTTTCGTGAAATAAGTGGTCTTTTTTATTATATATTTATATGGTATAATGATATGAATAATATTTAAGGTGGGATTTTATGAGTAACACAGTTACAAAAACCAATGAACAAAAACATGTTGGCACAAGTGAATTTGTCTTATACTTAATGGGTGTATTCTTCTACACCACAATGACAGGTATGGTTGGTGGCAACAGAAACGCATACCTCGTTAACGTTTTAAGACTTCCTGAAGAACAAACATCTCTCTTCAACCTCTTAACAGCCGTTATTCCGTTTGTTCTCAACTTCTTTATCGTTATGTATATTGATGGTAGAAAAATGGGTAAAGGCGGAAAATTCCGTCCTGTTGCAATGCTTGTGGCAATACCTATGGCAATCGTTATGATGCTCTCATTCTGGGCACCTCCTGGACTTTCAGGCACAGTTCTTTTCATTTATATTATTACAATCGCAGTCCTTTGGGCTGTATTTGGTACTTTTGGTAACTCAATCAATATGGTTGCCAATGTTATGACACCAAACCTTAAAGAACGTGACCAGGTTCTTTCATTCCGTAGCATTTCATCAGCTGTTGGTAACTCTGCACCTGTTGTAATTGTACTTGTGGTTGGTATTATATGGCACAAAGATAATACTGAGCTTATTAACGCTGTTACAGGCACAAGTATCCGAAGTGTTGAAGGTCTTCAATACATAATTTCAGCAGCACTTTGTGGCGTAGTTGGTATTATAACTGTTTTATCAGGTATGAAGCTCGTTCGTGAAAGAACAGTTTATACTGCAGAAAAGAAAAACCCTCTTTTAGGATTCAAAGACATTGTTACAAATAAATATGCTTGGACAATTATTATTTCTGAATTTTTAAAGAGCTTCCGTGGTATTTCAACATTTATGGAAGCATTTATCGCAGCAGCTGTTCTTGGTGATATTTCAAAGAAGATTCTTTTTGTTCTTCCTGTTGGCATTGGTACAGCCGTTGGTATGCTTGTAATCAACTTCTTACTTAAAAAGTTTGATGCAAGACAGCTTTATATTGCAAGTGGTATTTATTCTGTTTGTGCAAACTGTATTGCTTTCTTTGTAGGATATGCTTATTTCAAAACAGGCACTGCAATTTTACAGGTAATCTTTATTGTATTCCTCTTCCTTATTGGTCTTCAGTTCGGTGCATCAAATCTTCTCCCATCTATGTTCCAGGCTGACGTTCTTGAAACAATCGAGCTTAAAACTGGCAAACGTCTTGATGCATCATTCCCATTTGTTATCGGTATCGGTACACTTATCAGTGGTACAATCGCAAGTACAGTAGCACCACTTCTCCTTTATGGTGACGGCTCAATTATCGGTTATATTCAGCCAACTGACCTTGTTCCAAACCCTGTTCAGAGCTTTGAAACAAAAGTTACTCTCCTCTTCTTCTATACAATTATGCACGGTATTATGATGTTCCTTGCAGGTGTTCCTTTCTTCTTCTACAAACTTACAGGTAAAACAAAAGAAGAATATCACGAAGCACTTCTCAAAAAACGTGCAGAAATGGAAAATAAATAAAATTTAGTATTCATTTAAGTACACTTGTCACAAATGGCAAGTGTATTTTTTTGAATTTATTTAAAAAAATTGCACAAACTTTTCAGGCTTTTTCATGTTTTTAGCATAGTCAATAGTCATTTTTCACCAATACAGCGGTTGTTGTTTGTATATTTTACACAAAAACTCGTTTTTCGACTAAAAATTATTACACAGCCTGCAATATTTTTTGTTTTATCTTTATTTATGCAACTTGCACAAATATTGTATAATTTTCTTGTGCAAAAGTACTTGACTTTTTTGTTTCTTTCTGTTATTATATAGCCACAACAGAATAAAGGAGGCGGTAAAGTGTATAACGCCGAACAGGAGCAGATGAAAATCGCTGTTGAGTTACTTAGTGAAAAGTTCTCAATCAAGTCAATGCTCAAAGTTGTTCAGTTACTTAGCTTCGCAGCATAAAGGCTGAGCAAAATTTTTCCTTTAGTTTGTTTATAATTTCTGTGTGGTGGTTTTCCCAATCCCCAACAAATTTTCCCTTTCCTTTTTCATAAAGTATAACACCAATCCCTATTTTTCCGCTACACAGAAATTTTTTCATATATAGACTTCAAAACGGTGAAGTCACTTAATTAGGTTTTTTCATAATAATTTTTCTCATAAAAAAAGATGGCTGTTACTTCGGTGGCAGTCATCTTTTTTTGTATTTCACAGAATAATAAATAAAGCCAACGCAGAAATCCTGCATTGGCTCATTTTTATATTTTGTTATTCAATTTACACTTTCTTCATATCGACTAAATCGATAACGCCAACAGGACAAACCTCGTGACATTTGCCACAGCCGACACACTTCTGATAGTCAACGTGGGCAACAAAATTTTCAACCTTAACGGCATCATACTCACAAGCCTTAACGCACTTCATACAACCGATACAACCTGTTGTACATTCTTTTCTTGTAACTGCGCCCTTGTTATGGTTTTTACAAAGCACAGCAGCTGTAACACGGTGAAGAGGCATCATTTCAATAAGACCCTTAGGGCATGTGTTTACGCACATTTTACAAGCACGACATTCAATAGGGTTGATTCTTGCAACACCGTTACAAATATGAATTGCATTGTAAGGGCAAGCCTTGACACAGTCACCAAGACCTAAACAACCATAAGCGCACTCTTTTGGTCCGCTATAAAGCTGTGAAGCCATTCGACAACTATCAACACCCTGATACTCATATTTAAGCTTTGCATTACCGTTATGACCCTTACAGAGCACAACAGCTGCCTCAGGCATAACCTCACCTGCCTGAAGCCCTAAAATAGTTGCAATATCCTTTGATACTGCATTACCACCTGGTGAGCAAAGAGCAGTATTATCAGTTTCACCTTTTGCAAGGGCTGCTGCATAACCGTCACAACCTGAAAAACCACAAGCACCACAGTTAGCACCTGGAAGACATTCACGGACAGCCTCTGCTTTTTCATCTTTTGGAACTGCAAATACGATTGATGCAACTGCAAGTCCAAGGCCGAGAACAAGACCGATTACACCTACAATAATAACAGCAGTTAAAATATCCATCTTATTCCCTCCTTATTTGAATATATTTTCAACAAGTCCTGTAAAGCCCAAGAAAGACATTGAAACAAGAGATGCTGAAACAAGGGTTATTGGAAGTCCCTGTAAACTTTTTGGGATATCTGCACCCTCAAGTCTTTCACGAACACCCGCAAACATAATCATAGCAACCATAAATCCAACACCTGCACCAAGTGAAGAAACGATCGATTCCCAGAATGTATATCCCTCTTCAATATTAAGAAGAACAACACCAAGAACGGCACAGTTAGTTGTAATAAGTGGAAGATAAATTCCAAGTGCATTATAAAGTGAAACCATATACTTTTTAAGAATGATTTCAACAAGCTGAACAAGAGCTGCAATTACAAGAATGAAAACAATTGTCTGAAGATATTCCATATCATTTTTCACAAGTAATGTGTTGATAGGATATGTAACAGCAGTCGAGAGCACCATAACGAAAATTACGGCAGCACTCATTCCTGCAGCAGTATTAACCTTTTTGGAAACGCCAAGAAATGGACAGATACCCAAGAATTTTGAAAGGATAAAGTTGTCAGTTAAAATTCCTGTAAGAAGAATTGCTAAAAATACTTTAATCATTTTGCTTCCTCCTTACATGCATCATTTGTACCAATAAGTGTACATGATGAAGCCATTGGACAAGCAGAACAGCCTTTAAGTTCTGCTTTTGGCTTACCATTACGCTCTGCAACCTTATTTGCAAGAGCAATCAAAATACCGAACACAAAGAAACCACCAGGTGCTAAAACGAAGATTGTCATTGGTGGAACGGCTTCAGGTAAAACTGTAAAGCCACCAATTGAACCTGCACCAAGAAGTTCACGGATACCACCCATAAGGAGAAGTGCTGCTGTGAAACCAACACCCATACCTACACCATCAACCGCTGAATAAAGGACTGTATTTTTACTTGCAAATGCTTCTGCACGACCAAGGATGATACAGTTAACAACGATAAGAGGAAGATAAACACCAAGCATTTCGTCAATCTGTGGTAAGAATGCCTTAACAAGCATTTGAACCAATGTAACGAAACCTGCAATAATAACAACATAAGCAGGAATACGAACCTTTGACGGAATAATCTTTCTTAATGCTGAAATAACAATATTTGAGCAAACAAGAACAACTGTGGCAGCAAGTCCCATACCGAGAGCACTTTCAACAGAAGTTGAAACAGCAAGAGTTGGACAAGTACCAAGAACGAGTCTTAAAACAGGATTTTCCAAAACGAGACCTTTAGAAAATTCCTTTCGGAGAGATTTTTTCTCAGCCATTCTTAAGCCACCTCCTCATAAAGCTCTAATGCAATGTTAACAGCATTTGTTACTGCCTTTGATGTGATTGTTGCACCTGTAAGTGCCTGAATTTCATTTTCAGCAGGTGTATTTTTATTAAGTCCGATTTCACCATGTTTTCCTACAAACTGATTTTTAAATTCGTCAGTATCAGCATTCATACCAAGACCTGCCGTTTCGGAAATAGAAAGGAAATCCATTCCACTGACTGTACCGTCACTCAACACACCAACCATTGTTACAATGTCTCCACCATAACCTTTTGATGATGTAGTGAATACATAACCCTGAATATTGTTTTCAGCGTCATATCCCTCAAAATATGCGTATGTAACGCCATTTAAATCAACTGTCTTTTCCTCTGAAAAGCTTTCTGCAACTGAAAGCACAGCAGCTTTTGTTTTGTTTGCTGTTTCAATCTGTAACTTTTCAATTTGTGGTGCTGTTACAGAATTAGTTACTGCCAACAACATAGTTACGACTGCACAAATAATGAAAAGTGAAAGAGTAGGAACAAGAACTTCTTTTAAATCGAATTTCTTCATTTTGCTTCTGCTCCTTTCTTTTTCTTTTCCTTAACCTCACCAAATGGTCTTGCAGTAGTGAGATGTTCGATATGTGGAACAAGGATATTCATAATGATAATTGAGAATGAAACACCTTCAGGTAAAGAACCGAAAATTCGGATAAGTGATGTAAGAACACCACAACCGATTGCATAAATGATTTTACCTTTAAATGAAACAGGAGATGTTGTATAGTCAGTTGCCATAAATACAGCACCAAGAACAAGTCCACCTGCCATAATCTGATATGCCATAAATGTCAAATCACCTTTACCAGCCACAAGCATTGCCACAGCAACTGTACCAACATAAACAAGTGGAATTACAGGAGAAATCACCTTACGGATTACAAGGTAGATAAATCCTAACACAAGTGCTGCAATACAAACTTCACCAAGACAACCACCCTTAACACCAAGGAACATATCGAGAAGTGAAGGAAGTCCTGCACCATCAATAGCAACATCCATATTCTCTGCTGAATAAACTGATGTCAACTGTGCCAATGGAGTTGCAGTTGTCACTGCATCAACACCATTTTTGTGTGAAAATGGAGCTACAAAATTGCCTATTTGTGATGGATAAGATGCCATAAGAACAATTCGTCCGATTAATGCAGGGTTAACAAAGTTGTTACCGATACCACCAAAGAACTGTTTTGCAATTACGATTGCAGTAAATGCACCGATAATAACCATCCAACATGGCATTGTTGATGGTAAGTTAAATGCTAAAAGCATACCTGTTACAACAGCACTCAAATCTCCGATTGTATTGTGTCTTTTCATAACTTTTCTTGAAAGGTACTCGAAAACAACACAAGAGATAACAGAAACAACCGTCAAAACAAGTGAACGGAATCCGAAAAGGATAACAGACGCTACAAGAGCAGGAATCATTGCAATTATAACATCAAGCATAATTGTTGTAGTTGTTGTCTTTGAACGGAAGTGCGGTGACGCACTGACAACAAGTTTTTTAGTTACTTCACTCATTTCTTTGCCTCCTTCTCTCTGATTGTAGCCTTTGCAAGTCTCATATGCTGAACCAAAGGCTTACCTGCGGGACAACTGTATGCACAAGAACCACATTCCATACATACCATTGCACCTGAGTGTTTAAGTTTTGGAATATCACCAATTTTAGTGAATTTTTCAATATTTGTAGGAACAAGATTAAGCGGACACGCTGCTGCACAACGACCACAACGAATACAATCTGTTTCCTTTTTAATGCTTAAGTCACCTTTTTTGAACGCAAGTAAAGCATTGTTACCTTTAAGCACAGGATAATTGATATTTGTAATGGCAGCACCCATCATAGGACCACCACAAACGATTTTTTCAGGCTCTTCTACGAAACCACCACAGTAATCAATAATATAATCCATCATAGTACCGACTGGTACACGGATATTTTTAGGATTTTTGATTGCTGAACCATCAACTGTCATACTACGACTTACAAGTGGTTTACCTGTTTCAACGTAACGACCTACAAAAGCAATACTTGCAACGTTCATTACAACGCAACCAACATCCGATGGCAATTTTCCAGGAGGCATTTTTCTGCCTGTTGCTGACTGAATAATCATCTTTTCAGCACCCTGAGGATACTTGGATTTAAGTGCCATAACCTTTACTTTACCACTATCAGTCGCACTATCAGCAATTTCCTTAAGAATCTGCAATGCCATTGGTTTATTATCCTCAACAGCAATAACAACATTGTCAATATTAAGATATTTGCTGACAACCTCGACACCAAGCATAATATTATTACTGTTTTCAACACATTCACGATAGTCAACTGTAATATATGGCTCACATTCAGCAGCATTGATGATAAGCGTATCAATCTTTGCTTCCTGTGGAAGATTAAGCTTTACATGAGCTGGAAATCCAGCGCCACCAAGACCCACAAGACCTGATTTACGAACAGCAGCCACAAGACTCTTTGCATCAGTTACCACAGGTGGTGTAAACTCGTCAGGAGTCATAAGACCATCACTTTCAATAACAACTGCTTTTGAAGTAACACCTGTTGAAAGTCTAATATCTTTGATTTCAGTAACTGTACCTGAAACTGAAGCATAAATCGGTGCACTGATATAGGCATCACTATCACCTATCAACTGACCAACCTTAACATAATCACCAACTTTGACCGTTGGTGTACAAGGTGCACCTATACCCTGAGTCATAGCAATCTGAACAAATGGAGGTGTAGGAATCTTTACAACTCGCATTTCTGCCGTGTTCTTATGATGAGCAATGCTCACACCACCACGACCTTTTTTTACTGCTTTAAGAACACCTTCTACTTTAATCTTTAAAGGCCTCACTTTTCCATCTCCTTCACAAAAATCATTTTAGAAAAATACGGCATTACTAACCGTAATAATGTACCTGTTAAAAGTCCTGTAACTACAGATGCAATAAGCATTATGGGTGCATAACCCACAATAGCACTACTCTGCACCAAGAAAAACGATACGGACAACTGCCCTATATTATGGCATATTGCAGACAAAATTCCAATCCCCGCAAACCCGAATCCTGTCTTTTTTCTCAACAGAATCATCATACAAACAGCACTTAATATTCCACCTGCAAGACTCATACAAAACGCTGTAAATCCTCTTGTAATAAGGACAAAAACTGATTTTGCAACGACTATCAATAATGTTTCACCAACACTTAATTTTGATGCCGAAAACATTACAGGAATATTTGAAAGACCAAGTTTGCTTCCCGGTGGCATAAAATACGTTGTCGGTAAAAGCCCCTCCACAAACGATAAAACAACTGAAATAGCCGTCATAAGAGCTGTGAATGTAATTCTTTTAATCTTTTCTTTTCTCATACATTCACCCTGTCAACGCATCAAGCTGATTTTCACCACTTATCTCAACAGCAACTCTGTTTGGAGCACAGATAATGCCCTCACCTGCTTTTGAGATTCTGCCACTTCTCACACAAACCTTGTCAGGACAGACAGATTCCTTAACATAAACTTCGCCATTTTCACGACAGACAATAACACCGTTAAAATACTTTTCAAAATATTCACCTTGAAGTGAAATGGTTTCAACAGTTTCACCGTCAACCTTTATTTCTGCAATTGTTCCACTTTTTGCAGAACTTACAAGAAACATTCCTGCAACACCAACAATCAGCACAACCACAAGCAATATCAAATCTTTTTTAGTTATAAGTTTTTTCATTCAATCACCGAAATTAAAAAACTCTCATCATTAATTGTAATTTTATCTTTCAATTCTTTTGAAATCAGAACTGTTTTATCTTTTTTTACGATAACAACTTCTGCACCAAATTCATCAGCAAGTTTTAAGCCATTTTTGATTCCTTCACAGAAAATTGCAGTTGAGAGAAAATCACTTAAAGTTCCGTTATCTGCAACAACTGTTACTGAAGTAATGTCGTTCTGTACAGGTCGTCCTGTCCTTGCATCGAAAATATGAGAATATCTCACACCATCTTTTTCAAAGTACTTTTCATAATCACCTGATGTGGAAATAAAGCAATCAGTAACATTAAGGACAGCAAAATATTCATTCTGACTACCAAATGGATTACGAATACCAATCTTGTATGGGTCTTTGCCTATTGCACCGATTGAACCACCAACTGTAACGAGTGCATTCTCCACTTTTTGTCTTTTAAGATATTCAATTGCTTCGTCACAGGCAGTACCTTTTCCCAAAGCACCCAAATCAAGAAAACCATTGTTTGTTGAAATTGAATTGCTATCAATTTTTAATGATGCATTTTTGAGATTTTCAAGAGTTTTTGCAATCTCATCACTGGTTGGAACATATCCACCGTCTTCAATTTTCCATAAGCTTTTCATTTCACCACTGAAAAGAGTGAAACAATCACTTTTTTCCGAGAGTTCAACACATTCATCAATGTAATCCACAAACCACTTGTCAGCAGTTATGTTCTTGTACGTATTCAATGTAGAAACTGACGATGATATACTATTATGAGAAAGAAATGTTCTATCAATAAAGTTTATGCGTTCAAATGCATTACTGCAAAGGTCATCACCATTTCGTTCACCATAAACCTTTATGTTAACGGGACTACCCATAGCAAAATTCGAAAGTGAAGCGTCTTTCATTCCACCGTTAAGGAGTGATGTTGCGAAAATCATAACCACAAGAACTACTGCCAAAAAAGGAACAATATTCTTACTTTTTTTCACAATTTCACCACCTATTTTTATATACTATAATATGATACAACATTTTATCACTTTAATCAATTGGTAAATATATTGAAATAATGGCAAATAAATGATACAATATGACCATAAATAAAGCGAAAAGGTGATAAGTATGAACTACGATTTCAGTTTTTATATGCCTGTAAATATTCTTGGTGGTAAGAATGCTTTACAGAATAACAAAAGTATCCTCTTATCATTAGGCAAAAAGTGTCTTATTGTAACAGGTGCTTCTTCTGCAAAAAAGTCAGGTGCACTTGATGAATTAATCAGTGTTTTCAATGAACTTAATATTGAATACACAATTTTTGATGAGATTACTGAAAATCCATTAACCAAAACCTGTTGTGATGGTGGTAAGATTGCAAGAGAATTTAATGCTGACTTTGTTGTTGGTATTGGTGGTGGTTCACCTCTTGATGCATCAAAGGCAGTTTGTGTTTATGCCACAAATCCACACATTATAAATGACGATATCTACACAGCAAATGTCGAAAACGAGCCTTTACCTCTCATTGTTATCGGTACAACATCAGGAACAGGTAGTGAGGTTTCTGGTGTTTCCGTACTGACTCGTGAAAATGGTAGAAAACAGAGTATCAGTGGTAAGAATTACTATGCTGACTATGCAATTACAGATGCGAAATATACATATTCAGTTCCATACAGAACAACCGTTTCAACTGCACTTGATGCCCTTGCTCACGCTATTGAATCAATGTTTTCACCTCGTGCCGATTTTCTCACACAACAATTTGCACTAATTTCAATTAAAATGATTTACCCAATTCTTGAGAAGCTCAAAGTTACAAAGGCTTTACCTACTGAAGAGGAACGAGATACACTCTACTTCGCATCACTTTATGCAGGTTTTGCACTTAACAAAGGTGGTACTGGTTTCCCACACGGTATGGGTTATGCTCTTACTGAAGATTACAATGTACCACACGGAATTGCCTGTGCAGTTTTCCTGCCACAGTATCTTACTGAAGCTCAAAAAGCAAATCCTGTTCTTTTCAATCAAGTACTTGATGCTATGAATTGTGATAAAGCTTCTGCAGAAAAACTTATTGAAAATTTGTGTGATTTACATTTATCTATTCCTGACGAAAGAATAAACGAATATGTTTCTCGTTGGGAAACTCTGAAAAACTTTAAAAACTCACCTACTAATTTCAATAATGCAGATGCAGGTTGTTTAGTAAAAAATCTCTTTCAGTAATTTGTAGTCACAAATTATCTAAAGCGTAGTACTCCTTAAAAATTCTATTTTTTCCACATAACATCGTCGTTTTCATTGTCTATTATGACAACAAACGGCGATATTTTTTCAATTAAAAACAGTTAAATAGATATTTTCTAACTATATTTCAGTTGTTTTTTAACTTATAGATGTTTTTTAACTATTTGTTTCTAACTTATTTTCCAAAAATTGTTGACAGAGAAAAAAATAATGTTATAATGTATGTGAATGATTATCTGTATTATCAGGTAATAAAATCTTTACTTAAACGAAGGAGAAAAATTATGGCAGACACAAGATTCGCTATTGCACATTACCATGATGCTGCTCAGATCAACAAACAGCTCGACGAACTTATCAGCAAACCAATTTATTCAATTAAGCCTGAAGTTCTTAAAGCTTATGAAGAAGAGTATTATGACAAGAAGTGTGCTAAATCAAAGGAAATGATTTCTGAAGCTAAGACAATCATCCCTGGTGGTGTTCAGCACAACCTTGCTTTCAACTATCCATTCCCACTTGTTTTCACAAAAGCTGAAGGTGCTTACCTTTACGACGTTGACGGAAACAAGTACTTTGACTTCCTTCAGGCTGGTGGACCTACAGTTCTTGGTTCAAATCCTAAGGTTGTTCGTGACCAGGTTATCGACCTTCTTAACACATGTGGTCCTTCAACAGGTCTTTTCCACGAATTCGAATACAAACTTGCAAAGAAGATTTCTGATTCAGTTGAATCAGTTGATATGTTCCGTATGCAGGGTTCAGGTACAGAAGCTTGTATGACAGCTGTTCGTGTTGCTCGTCTTGCAACAGGTAAGAAGAACATCCTTAAAATGGGTGGTGCTTACCACGGTTGGTCAGATCAGCTCGGTTACGGTATCCGTGTTCCTGGTTCTAAGTTTACACAGGCAAGTGGTGTTCCACTTTACCTCTTCAAGCATACTCAGGAATTCTTCCCTGGTGATCTTGAAGACCTTGAAAGAAAGCTTTGGCTCAACCAGTTCAACGGCGGTACAGCTGCTGTATTTATGGAACCAATCGGTCCTGAAAGTGGTACAACTCCACTTGATTATGACTTCAACAGAGGCGTTGAAAGACTTTGCCGTAAGTATGGCGCTCTTCTCGTATTCGATGAAGTTGTTACAGGTTTCCGTATCGGTATGGCTGGTGCTCAGGGCTTCTTCGGCGTATCTCCTGACCTTACAATCTTCGGTAAAGTTATCGCTGGTGGATATCCAGGTGCTGGTGGTGTCGGCGGTAAGAAAGAATATATGAAATACCTTGGTGCTGGTCTTGATGATTCAGGTATGAAGATTAAGAAAGCATTCACAGGCGGTACAATGACTGCAAACCCACTTTCTTGCTGTGCAGGTTACTTCACTCTTGAAGAAATCGACAAGCAGAATGCATGTCAGAAAGCTGGCGAAATGGGTGATAGACTTACAGCAGGTCTTCAGGAACTCGTTAACAAACACGGTCTTCCATTCGTTGTTTGGAACGAAGGTTCAGTTTGCCACCTTGAAACAGTTGGTACAATGCACTACTCAATCGACTGGTGCAAACCTTGGAAAATCCCTGGTGTTCTTTCAGCTACAAGCGAAAGAAAGAAGGAAATGCAGTACATGGGCGCTGCTTACATGGCAGAAGGACTTGTTACTCTTGCTGGTAGCCGTCTCTACACATCAGCTGCATACACACCTAAGATGATTGACCAGGCTCTTCAGTGCTTCGATAAGGTATTTGCTAACGTTGCTGTTAAGCCATCAAACAAATAATCATTGATTTTTTCGGGTGGGTGAATTCATCTTCATCCACCTTTATTAACCTAATTTAAGAATGAGGTGAATATTATGGATATTATGCAGGCAAAAGAAACTGTTATAAGAGCTGGTAAAGAACTTATCGCAGCTGGTCTTATTGCTCGTACTTGGGGTAATATTTCTTGCAGAATCAGTGAAACACAGTTCGTAATCACTCCAAGTGGTCGTGCTTATGAAACTCTCACTCCTGAAGAAATCGTTCTCGTTAATATCGAGGACCTTGAATATGAAGGTGAAATCAAACCATCAAGTGAAAAAGGTATTCACGCAGCTTGCTCTAAGCTTCGTCCTGAAATCAACTTTGTTATTCATACACACCAGGTAAATGCTTCAATCGTTTCTTCACTTGGTATGGACATCAACAATATCGAAGGCGAAAATGCTCAGGTTGTTGGTACTAACCTTCCTATCGCTTCATATGGTCTTCCTGGTACAAAGAAACTTCGTAAAGGCGTTATCGACGCTATTACTCGTTCTGATGCGAAGGCTGCTGTTATGGCTCACCACGGTGCAGTTTGCATGGGTGTTGACTATGACGATGCATTCAACGTTGCACAGAAGGTTGAAGATATCTGTGAACAGTACGTAATGGATAAATACACATCACTTACAGGTACAGTTGCTGAAAGTCTTACTGCAATCAACGACTATGTTGTTGAAAAGTTTGTTAAGAAACCTTCTACTGCTCCTGAGTTTGAAGCTTGTAAGAGTGAACGTGACGGTCCTGTTTTCAATATTTCAGTTATTGACGGTGACGGCACAATCACAAGAATTGACATTGAGTCAGGTGATGTTATCGCAGGTGATATGAGCAACAGCTCAATCGAACTTCATCGTGCAGTATATAAGAACCGTGCAGATGTAAACTTTATTTCTCACACAAAGGACCCATATACTGTTGCTTGTTCAAAGATGGGCAAGACAATGCGTCCACTTATCGACGACTTTGCTCAGATTGTTGGTGTTAATGTTAAGAGTGCAAAATATGACCCTAACAACACACTTGCAACTGCTAAGAAAGTTGTTAAGAAGCTTAAGGGCAGAAACGCAGTTCTTCTTGAGAACAACGGTGCTCTTTGTGTTGCTGGTAGTGAATACGATGCAGGTGCTATTGAATTTATCACAAATAAAGGTGCTAAAATTCAGATCAGTGCTCAGATGTTTGAAAAGATTGAACCAATCAATCCTCTCGAAACAAGAATTATGAGACTCGTTTACAAGCTCAAGTATTCAAAACAGGCTGGTAAATAATTCAGCTTAATACATAAATAAAAAACCCCTTGGAAACTTAAATTCCAAGGGATATTTTTTTACTCTTTTTATTTTACGCTACTTCGCCTTTTCCAAACTGAGTGTAGTCGTAATATCTGATAACTGTAAAATGTCTTAAGAAAGTGTATTTTGCATTAAGAACTTTTACTGAAATTCTTGTATCACAAAGTGCAATTACAGGACCCATAAAGAATGCTGTAACAACTGTACCGATACCGATTGGTCCGTTTAATAAAACAGCAATCAATGTACAGGCAAGGTCAGTAATCACTCGACTCCATTTGTACTTAAGCTTTATATTTTCTTCCATAACAAAGCCCAATGCATCATAAGGTGAAACACCCATATTGCAGTTAAAGTAAAGTGAAGCTGCAAGGCTTAAAAGGAAAACACCCATTGCCATAAATACAAGCTGTACAGGAAATGAAATTTCAGCAGGTAAAATCTGCTCATATATTTCTGTAAAAAATTCACATACATAGCCAACACCAACCATATTAACAACCGTACCAAGGCTGATAAGGTGTTTTGATGTAAGAGCAACAAGAACAAGAATTACCCCATTCATACACATCTGGAACAAACCAAAACTTACACCGATTTTTGCACTGATGCTCATATTAAGTGCTGTGAATGGGTCAACACCCATACCCGAATATGAAAAAATTGATACTGCAAAGCCCATGAGAAGAATGCTCATAAACATAATCGCAGTTCTTTTTACTCCGTCCTTCTGTGAAAAAATTGTTATAGGATTCATGCTTTTAAGAATTTGTGTCATTTATTGTTTTCGCCTTTTCATTGTTTAATTTGCACATATATACGTGCTCTTATTTGTACATATATTACAATAACAAAAAAGCAAAGTCAATAAATTAATGTTAATTCTTTAACTTTCTACCTTTGGCACAAATTTACAAAACAAGGTATGTATTTTTGTGCATAATCACAACAAAATATGGCAGGAGAAATCCCCTGCCATACAGCATTTAAGTTTTGATTTATTTTTTTGCAAGACAATTATGATAACTTGTGAATAAAAAGTCCTGATAATAACTTTGGTTCAAACCATGTTGATTTTGGTGGCATAACCTTTCCTGCATCTGCAATGTCCATAAGTTCATTGAGTGAAGTTGGGTACATTGCAAAAGCTAATTTCATACCCTCTGCACATCTTCTTTCAAGTTCACCCAAGCCACGGATACCACCAACGAAGTCGATTCTCTTATCAGTTCTTGGATCTTCGATTCCTAAAATAGGTGTAATAAGGTTATTCTGAAGAATTGAAACGTCAAGACACTCGACAGGGTCGTTTTCATTGATAAACACTGGTTTTGCAGTAACCTTATACCACTTATTGTCAAGATACATGCCGAATGTATGACGTTCTTTTGGTGAATAAGGACTTTCATCAGCTTCTTCAACTACGAACTTTTCACCCATTTTTGCAATGAATTCTTCACTTGTGTTTCCGTTAAGGTCAGCGATAACACGGTTATAGTCCATAATTTTAAGTTGGTCACAAGGGAAGATAACTGAAAGGAAGAAGTTGAATTCAGCATTCTTATCGTATTCTCCCTCACCTCTTCTGCGTTCACCAACACGAACTGCAGAAGCACATCTGTGGTGACCATCAGCAATATAAAGGTATGGAATTTCTGCAAATTCCTTAACAAGAGTATCAATAACGTCATTATCATCGATAACCCATACAGTTTGTGATACACCATCATCACTTATAAAGTCATATGCAGGTGCGTGTGTATTTTTCCAGTTTTCAGTAATATCAGAAACTGTCTTATTTTCTCTGTGTGTTAGGAAAATTGGACCTGTGTTAGCATCAAGAGTATCAACGTGACGAATTCTGTCTGCTTCTTTGTCTGCTCTTGTAAATTCGTGCTTTTTAATAACATTATTAATATAATCATCAACTGCAGTACAACCAACGATACCTGTCTGCTCTCTGCCATTCATAATCTGACGATAAATGTAAAGCATGGGCTTTTCATCCTGCTGACAAATTCCGTTTGTGCTTAAAGCATCAAGATTTTCTTTTGCTTTCTGATAAACTTCAGGTGAATAGATATCAATTCCCTGTGGCAAGTCAACTTCTGCTTTATCAATGTGTAAAAATGAGTAAGGTTTGTCCTTTACCATTTCTCTTGCTTCTTCTGAATTCATTACGTCATAAGGTAATGCACCAACTGAAGATGCATATTCGTCCTTAGGTCTTACAGCCTTAAATGGTTTTAATACTGCCATTTTTGTTACCTCTTCCCTTTATAAATAAGTATATTTTATATAATATTAAATATCCAATGATACCGATTACTGCACCAGCACTATCAATTAAAATATCACTGAACTGAAAAGCTCTGCCGGGTACGAATATCTGATGGATTTCATCACCTATTGCACAGACTACAGTTAAAACAAGTGATATTATGGGTGTTTTTTTCGTTTCCCAAGTAATGAAAATTCCGTTATATAATGTGAATGAAAGTGCTGTAAACTCAAGCATATGAGCAATTTTTCGGAGCAGTTCACCATCAATATACACTTCGAGAAATTGTAATGTTTTGCTCACAAAAGAATCGCTTAACTCCTTTGACTCTTCTGCATCCTGTGCCGAAAGACTGAATATGAAAATGAGAACAACGAATACCAGTAACCACGAAAAAATCAGATAAATTGTCTTGCCAAATTTCATCATTTTTGTCCTTTATAGAAATAAATGTTTGCTCTGTCCCCTGCTGAATATACTCCGCTTGTGTCTTTTGCAACTGCAAAAATGGTGTTCTTGTAATTCACAGGCACTGCTACTGCATTTTTCAGTAAATGACTTTCACAAGAAACCACTTTTTCTTTTGTAGGATTGCTATTTAAATCAGTTATCATTCTATCATATTCTTCTGATGCATAACCGAAAACATTGTACTTGCTGTCAGATTTGAACATTGATAAGAAATCAGCTGATTTGTCAGAGTCAACTGTCAAGTTATAAATCACAATACTATATTCACCTGATTTAATTTTTGAGTAGTACTCGTCTTCTTTCGCAACAGTTATTGTACCATTAAGTTCAACACCGATATTTGTCTGCCAGCAATTTACAATAGCCTTTGCCATTTCTTCATTTTCTTCTGTACAAAGGATACTTATTGTAAGGTTATCAAGTTCCAATTCTTCAAATGCTGAAATCATATTCTTTCTTGCATTTTCAATATTATATGATACTGTTTCAACCTTACCACCTGACATTTTATATCCTGATGGAACAAGGTTTGTTATTTTTGATTCTGTTATTGTTGCAAAATCAATACTGCCAACAAGACCTGTTCGAAGTTTCACATTTTGAAGAGCCTGTTTGTTCATATTGAAAACAAGTGCAGTTGTGATGTTCTGGAGATTAGTCTTCTGAGTTCTTCTGCCAAGTTCATCCTTTGCATCTTCACTTACAAAAAAGCCTAAATCATATGTCTTGTCATCAACTTTTTTAGCAATATCAATTTCATCAGAATTCATATGGAGTCTTACTGATGTGACAATTGTGCCAAAGTCACCTGCATATTCCTGACTCTTTGAAAAACGAACTGATTCACCATCTTTGATATCAGAAAGATAGAAACAACCATTTGAAATTATGTATTCTTCATCAAGACCATATCTGCCATCTGTAAGGTTAAAGAATTCCTCATCACAAGGGAATGAAACAGGCTGTGAAAGAGAATAGAGAAATTCTGAAGACTTTTCTTCGAGAGTAATTTCAAGAGTATAGTCATTTATAGCTTTTATTCCAAGTTCGTTTGCTGACATTTTACCACTATGTACTTTATCAGCATTTTTTATAATGCTTAATAAACTGTAATTCTGGGAATGGGTTTCAGGCAAAATTGCTCTTGTTATACCAAACACAAAGTCCTTTGCAGTAACTCTTCCCTCAATTGTTTTTTCATTCTCCTCAAGAAAAGCCTTAACCTCACCTGAAATATAATATTTCATATTTTCCTTAAGGTAAAAAGTATAAACAAGTCCATCCGCAGAAACCTTGTAATCCTTAACCATACACTTCTGTGGTTCGCCGTTTTCGTCAAGTTTAAAAAGACCGTCAAAAATATTAACAGCTACTATTTTTTCACTTGTTGATGCTGACACCTGTGGGTCAAAATATCGAGGCATTTCATCAACAGCACCAGAGAGATATATTTCATTTTCTTCTGAACAACCTGCCAAACAAGTAATAAGCAGAATTGTTGATATTAAAATTGCAAAAATTTTCTTAATCATTTTATTCACCTTTTTCATTATATCAAATAATAAGAAATAAGGCTATATTTTGAGAAAAAATTTTTACAAAAAACTCGCATTTATTGTATTCTTTTGTTATAATAAAATATATTTATATGTATAAGGAGAAAATTATGGATTTATGGTTTGAAATATTCCGTTTAATTGGCGCTGTTATAATAGCAATCAGCTTTATTATTTTTGCCTTTTATATAGGCAAGCTCACAAAGGTAATCAAAGAATCAGATAAAGAAGATAATGATGAGATTAAATCTCTTGAAAACAAGCTTGATTACATAAACAAAAGTATGGGTGATGAATTTCATCGTATCCGTGTTGAAAATCAGAATTCTAATAAAGAAATCCGTCATGATGTGCAAAAAAGCCTTGAAGATATGTCACAACGAATTGACAATATGAATAAGGGCAATTATGAACACCGTGAAAAAATGAATGAAATGCTTCTTTCTATCCGTGACAAAAACGCTGAACAAAATGAAAAGCAAAACAGAGTTCTTGAATCTTCTATTACAAAAATGCAGGAATCAAACGAAAAGAAACTTGAGGAAATGAGAGTAACTGTTGACGAAAAACTCACATCAACCCTTACAACACGACTTAATTCTTCGTTCAAAACAGTTTCGGAGCAGCTTGAAAACCTTTACAAATCTCTTGGTGAAATGCAGACACTTTCAACAGGTGTTACAGAAAATGTTACTGCACTTAATCGTGTTCTTACTAACGTCAAAGCAAGAGGAACATGGGCTGAAGTGCAATTAGAAGGCATTTTAAACCAGACAATTCCAAATATGTTTGAAAAGAATGTGGCTACTGTTCCAAATTCCCTTGACCGAGTTGAATTTGCTATCCGTATTCCATCAAGTGAAAAAGATGGTAAAGACATTCTTCTTCCTGTTGACTCAAAATTCCCTATGGAAGACTATGTCCGTCTTTGTGATGCTGCTGACCGAGCAGATGCAGAAGCAGTAAAACAAGCAAGAAAAGAACTTGAAAGCAGAGTTTTAAGTGAAGCAAAATCAATTGCAAAATACATACACGTGCCAAACACAACACCTTTTGCAATTATGTATCTTGCAACTGAAGGTCTTTATGCTGAAATTGCGTCATCAAGAACAGGATTGCCTGAAAAAATTCAGAACGAATATAACATTATGATTGCAGGTCCTACAACAGTTACTGCACTTCTTAATTCACTTTCAATGGGCTTTAAAACAGTTGCTATTAACGAAAAAGCCAACGAAGTCCGTCAGCTTCTTGGTGCAGCAAAGGTTCAGTATGAAAAATTCGGTGACTTACTTAGTAAGGCGAAGAAAAAGGTTGACGAAGCAGGAAAAACACTTGAAGATGCTGAACGTAAAAACCTCTTTATCCGCAGAAAACTTAAAAATATTGAAGAAATCGACGCCCCAACCGCTGAAAAGCTGTTATTTGACGGACTTTCAGAGGAAACTGACGAGTAGGGTGACAGATATAATCCAAAACACTTGCAATAATTACTAAACTATTGTATTATATAAGATGGTATTAAATAACTTAAAATATACTTTTGAGAAGGAGAATAATTATGGCTCTTAAACACGCTGACATCATCGCAAAGATGACACTTGAAGAAAAAGCAAGTCTTTGTGACGGTCTTGACTACTGGCACTCACAACCTGTTGAGAGAGTGGGTATCAAATCAATCAGCCTTAACGACGGACCTCACGGTATTCGTAAAAAAGGTGACCCAGGTGATACACCAAAGGGTGAAACAAATCTTTTGAAAGGTGTTCCTGCAATCTGTTTCCCAACAGCTTCTGCAACTGCTTGTTCATGGGATACTGACCTTCTTTACAAGATGGGTGAAGCTCTCGGTGAAGAATGTTTAAAGGAAAAGGTATCTGTTCTTTTAGGACCTGGTACAAATATCAAGCGTTCACCTCTTTGTGGTCGTAACTTTGAATATTTCTCAGAAGACGGTGTTCTCGCTGGTGAAATGTCTGCTGCATTCGTAAACGGTGTCCAGAGTAAGGGTGTTGGTACATCTCTTAAGCACTATGCTGCAAACAATCAGGAAACTCGTCGTATGACTGTTAACGCAGTTGTTGACGAAAGAACACTTCGTGAAACATATCTTCTCCCATTTGAAATTGCAGTTAAAAAAGCTCAGCCTTGGACAATTATGAACTCTTACAACAGAGTTAACGGTACTTATGCTGCTGAAAACAAGTGGCTTCTTACTGATGTTCTTCGTGATGACTGGGGCTTTGAAGGCGTAGTTATTACTGACTGGGGTGCAGAAAACGAAAGAGTTCCTGGTCTTATTGCTGGTCAGGAAATCGAAATGCCAACATCTTCAGGTATCGGTACAAAGCTTATTATCGACGCTGTAAACGATGGCACTCTTGATGTAGCAGTTCTTGACGCTGCTTGTGACAAGATTATCGAAATGACAAAGAAAGCTGAGCCTGTGCTTGGCAAACCACATACATATGATAGTGATGCTCACCATAACCTTGCTCGTGAAATTGCAGGTCAGTGTATGGTTCTTATGAAGAATGATAACAATGTTCTTCCACTTAAGAAAGACGCAAAGATTGCTCTTATCGGTGAAATGGCACACACACCTCGTTATCAGGGTGCTGGTTCATCACTTATCAACCCAATCAAGCTTGATTCTGCTTATGACACAATGAAGGAAATGGGAGTTAACTTCTCATTTGCTCCTGGATACACACTCAAGGGCAAAAACAAGAAAGAAATGGAAATGGTTATTGAAGCAAAGAACAAGGCAAAGGATGCTGATGTTGCTCTTGTATTCGTTGGTCTTACTGATGAATATGAAACAGAAGGCAACGACAGAAGCCACATCAACCTTCCACCAATCCACAACACTCTTGTTGAAGAAGTTCTTAAGGTTAACCCTAACACAATTGTTGTTCTTTCAGGTGGTGCATCTGTTGCAATGCCTTGGGCTGACAAAGTTCCTGCTATCCTCAATATGTTCCTTACAGGTCAGGCTGGTGGCAGTGCTGTTTGTGACATTATCTTCGGTGATGTTAACCCAAGTGGTAAGCTCAGTGAAACATATCCACTTGCACTTGAAGACAACTCAAGCCACAACTACTTCCCTGGTACATCTGTTTCAGTTGAATACAGAGAAGGCGTTTATGTTGGATACAAATACTATGACACAGCAAACAAGCCTGTTGCATTCCCATTCGGTCATGGTCTTTCATACACAACATTCGAATACAGTGATGTAAAGGTTTCTGCTGATAAGATTAAGGATACTGACACAGTTACTGTTTCATTTAAGATTAAGAACACAGGTGCTGTTGACGGTGCTGAAGTTGCTCAGATTTATGTAAACGACGTAGAAAGCACAATTTATCGTCCTGTTAAGGAACTTCGTGGCTTTAAGAAAGTATTCTTAAAAGCTGGTGAAGAAAAGGAAGTTTCAGTTGAACTTTGCAAACGTGCATTTGCTTACTATAACGTTGAACTTGGTGACTGGCACGTTGAAAGTGGTGACTTCAAGATTCTTATTGGTGCATCAAGCCGTGACATCAGACTCGAAGCTAACGTTTACGTTGAATCAACTGTTGAAGCAACTGTTCCTGATTACAGCAAGACTGCTCCATCATACTATGGTGCAAACATTATGAACGTTCCTACTAACGAATTTGAAGCAGTTTATGGTAAAGAATTACCACCATCAGTAAGAGATAAGAACGCTCCATTCACACTCCTTAATACAATTGAGGATGCTCAGGATAGCAAATGGGGTGGCAGAATTTACAGACTCCTTATCAAGCTCCTTGGTGCTGACACAATGGCTGGTGCTGTTGCTACACAGCTTCCAATCAAGAACTTTATCTCAATGAGCTTTGGTCTTTTCAGTCCTGAAATGGCTGAGGGTCTTATCCTTATTCTTCACGAAGACAAGATGGCTCAGGGTCTCAAGATTATCTTCAAGGGTATTCCAAACCTTATCAAGAATCTTGGTAAATTAAAGCAAATCTAACATACCTAATCCCACGGAGATTTCTTCGTGGGATTTTTGTGTATAAAAGGATATATTTTGCATACTATAAATAATGAAAATTTGGTTGACAAAAATTGAAATTTTGTTATAATACCTATTGAAGACTCAGCTTTTATGGAAAGTCTGTCAGGGAGAACGCGTCACCGACTGAAAGCGTGTTTGAGATGAGTAGTAAGCTTTGGGAACACTTCAAATGCAATACTAATTTAATATTTAAAAGAGGATTTGCTTTTTTGCAAGTCAATGCGGGTGGCACCGCGGGTATTTATTTTTTAATTACTCGTCCCGGGAATATTTTAAGTATTCCCGGGGCTTTTTATTTTGTTTCGGGAAATAAATTGGAGGTAAAAACTATGTACAGAACACTATACTGTAACGACATCTGTGACAAGCACATAGGACAGACTGTTCAGCTTGCAGGTTGGGTTGATGTTGTGCGTGACCACGGTGGCGTTATCTTCGTTGACATTCGTGACTATGCGGGTGTTACTCAGGTTGTTATTCACAACGAAGAATTAGTAAAAAATGTAAATCGTGAAACTGTTATTTCAGTAAGTGGTATCGTTGAAAAACGTGACCCTGACACAGTAAACGAAAAAATTGCAACAGGTTATGTTGAACTTGTAGCTAGCAGTTTACAGATTTTAGGTAAGAGTAAAAATATGCTCCCATTTGATGTTAGAGCATCAAGACAGAGCAAGGACGAAGTTCGTCTTAAATATCGTTACCTTGACCTTCGTAATCCAAAGAACCACGATAATCTTGTTAAGCGTTCAATGATTATCCGTCATCTTCGTAACAAGATGGAAGAAAAAGGCTTCCTTGATATGCAGACACCAATCCTTACTGCATCTTCCCCAGAAGGTGCTCGTGACTTCCTTGTTCCATCAAGAAAGCACCCTGGTAAGTTCTATGCTCTTCCTCAGGCACCACAGCAGTTCAAACAGCTTCTTATGGTATCAGGCTTTGACCGTTATTTCCAGGTTGCACCTTGTTTCCGTGACGAAGATGCTCGTGCTGACCGTTCACCTGGTGAATTCTATCAGCTTGACTTTGAAATGGCTTTTGCTACTCAGGAAGAAGTTCTTGATGTTTGTGAAGATTTGATTTATGACACATTCAAAGCATTCACAGATAAAAAAGTTACACCTAAACCATTCCGTAGAATCACTTATGCTGACGCTATGATGGTTTATGGTTCTGATAAACCTGACCTTCGTAACCCACTTATCATCTGTGATTTGACAGACTTCTTTGCAGGTGTTGATTTCCCAGCATTCAAAGGTAAACCTGTTCGTGGTATCGTTGCTGATTGTACAGGTAAGTCAAAGAAATTCTTTGAAGACTCACTTAAATTTGCAACATCAAACGAAGTTGGTCTTGGTGGTCTTGGTTATATCACACTTAAAGATGGCGTTTTTGCAGGTCCTATTGCAAAATTCTTAAGTGATGCACAGAAAGTTGAAATCACCGAACTCACAGGTGTAAAAGAGGGTGAAACACTCTTCTTTATCTGCGACGAAAAGAAAAATAACACAGAGAAAAAGGCTGGTATGATTCGTAACTGGCTTGCAGGAAAAAACCAGCTTGACTTAATCCGTGACGACGCATTCGAATTCTGTTTCGTTGTTGACTTCCCAATGTATGAAAATGACGAAGAAACAGGCGAAACAATCTTCACTCACAACCCATTCTCAATGCCTCAAGGTGGTATGGAAGCACTCCTTACAAAGGACCCTACTGAAGTTTTAGCATATCAGTATGACCTTGTTTGTAATGGTATTGAATTGGCTTCAGGTGCTGTTCGTAACCACGATAACGAAATTATGAAAAAAGCATTTGAAATTGCAGGTTATGATGAGGAAGAACTCAAAAAGCGTTTCAATGCTTTATATACAGCATTCCAGTATGGTGCTCCTCCTCACGCAGGTATGGCACCTGGTATTGACCGTATGGTAATGCTCCTTACTGACGAAGAAAAGATTCTTGATGTTATTGCATTCCCACTTAACGGTAATGCTCAGGACTTGTTACTTGGTGCACCAAGTGAAGTTACAAATCAACAGCTTGAAGATGTTCATCTTCTTGGTAATGGCAGTGCTCTTGCACAGCGTCAAGCTGCAGTTGGTGGTGCTTCAAAGAAAGCACAGGGCAAACGCTCAACTTTCTCAAATGCACAGCAGCTTAATCAGTTATCTCTTACAGAAGATGAAGAAACAGTAATGCAGTCAATTTTTACTGCAATGCTTAA
The DNA here is from genome assembly GCA_045613065.1 of Candidatus Fimenecus sp. GTDB lineage: Bacteria > Bacillota > Clostridia > Oscillospirales > Acutalibacteraceae > Fimenecus. The sequence goes on along the minus strand of JAZLAH010000005.1, from coordinate 51,840 downwards.
TAATGAAGCAAAACTCAAAGATATTGATACAGAAAATGTTGAAGAAATGGTACACGTTATGCCAATGGAAAACGTACTTCGTGAAGACATTCGTAAACAGAACTTCTCAAGAGACAGCCTTCTCGAAGGTGCTCCTGAAAGAAACGAAGACAGCTGGCAAGTACCAAGACTTGTAAAGTGAGGTGAATAGTAATGAAATATTATGCAACACAAATTTGTGAAAAAGGCAATATTGCAGTTGACGATACAATCCTTGTTAAAGATGTTGTTACAACAGCAGGTTCACGCATTATGGATGGTTTCAAACCTCTTTTCAGTGCTGAAGCAGTTACACGTCTTGAGGATAAAGGTTACACAGTAGCAGGAAAAACTAATGTCGGTGAATTCGGACTTGACCTTGTTGGTGAATTTTCATACTATGCACCACAGGACGGAAAACTTGGGGGTTCAGCAGCAACACTCATTGCAAATGGTGAAGTAGAAGCAGCACTCGGTGTTGATATGAACGGTGCAACAAGAAGAGCAGCAGCTTTAGCTGGTGTTGATTTCTTAAAACCAACTTATGGTACAGTTTCTCGTTACGGCGTAATTTCTTGTGCTGCATCAGGTGAACAGATTGGTGTTTACGCAAAGGATGCCCAGAAAATCCAAGAAATTATGGGTGTTATCGCAGGTCACGACAGCAAAGACGGTACAAGTCTTAAGAATGACACTTACGATTACTCTATTGCTGATGTAAAAGGTAAGAAAGTTGCTCTTAATAAGTATCTTCTTGATAAAGCAGACGATGCAACAAAAGCAAAGGTAATGGCTTTTGCTGACTCACTTCGTGCAAATGGTGTTGAGGTTGTAGAAATCAGCTGTGATATGGCTGAAGTTGCAAACACAGCATGGCAGATTCTTATGTGTGCTGAAACTTGTAACAACGTTTCTCGTTATGACGGTGTTAAATTCGGTTACCGTGCAAAAGAATACAAAAACATTGATGAATTATATGTAAACACAAGAACAGAGGGCTTTAACTTCCTTACAAAGGCAGTTATCCTTTATGGTTCTGATGTTCTTTCAAAGAATCGTTATAAAGATTGCTTTGATAAATCACTTCGTGTTCGTCGTGTTGTTGCAGAGGGACTCCAGAAAGCATTCAGTGAATTTGATGCTGTTCTTACTCCTGTTTGCAGTAAATCAGAATACGAATCATACGATATTAAAGATGCATTTGGCAAAGTATTTGATGAAAGTGTCTTTACAGCAGTAGCAAACCTTGTTGGTGTTCCTGCTATGGTTACAAATGGTGTTCAGCTTATCGGTAACCACTTCTGTGAAAGCACACTTTTAAGTCTTGCTCACAGCGTTGAAAAGGAGGACAAATAATATGAAATACGAACTTGTCATGGGCCTTGAAACTCACGTTGAGTTAAGCACTGAATCAAAGATTTTCTGTTCATGCGGTGGTCATTCTGCTGCAAATGAACCTAACGATTGCGTTTGTCCTGCTTGTTCAGGTATGCCTGGTATGTTGCCAGTTATGAACAAGAGAGTTGTTGAACTTGCAGTTACTGCAGGTCTTATGCTCAACTGTAACATCAATCGTTACACAACATTTGATAAGAAAAACTACTATTATCCTGACCTTCCTTGTGCATACCAGATTACACAGATTAATCATCCAATCTGTACTGATGGCTGCGTAACACTTAAGACAAGTGAAGGCACAAGAGATATCCGAATCAAGCAGATTCATATGGAAGAAGACGCAGGTAAGCTTGTTCACAGCGGTAATTCATCATTCGTTGACTTTAACCGTACAAGTGTTCCACTTATCGAAATCGTTACACAGCCTGACTTCCGTAGTGCTGAAGAAGTTGTAACATACCTTAACAAGCTTAAGTCAATGTTCCGTTCAAGTGGCATTTCAGAATGTGAAGAAGGTGCAATGCGTTGCGACGTTAACATTTCAGTTCGTCCTGTTGGTAGCACAGAATTCGGTGTTCGTACTGAAATCAAGAATATGGCTTCATTCGAAGCTATTGAACGAGCAATCAAGTATGAATCACAGCGTCATATGGATGCTCTTGAATATGAAATTGAAGAGCTTGTTCAGGAAACAAGACGTTTTGATGATGTAAGTGGTAAGACATTTGCAATGAGAAATAAGGAAACTGAAGCAGATTATCGTTATTTCCCTGATGCAAACCTTATGCCTATTATCATTGACGATGCTTGGCTCGAAGAAATCAAGGCTAATAAGCCTGTTGCAGTTGATGAAAAGGCTGAACAGTATCGTGAATATGGCATTTCTGAAAAAGAAATTGATATGCTCATTTCTAACCACAAAATCGCAAAAATGCTTGACGATATCGTGGCTATGGGATGTAATCCAAAGGATACTGCAACTTGGATTCTTACTGACTGTGCAGGTGTTCTTCGTAAGGATGGCAAGACTCTCAATGACCTTACAATGACTGCAGAAACTCTTGCTACAATCATCAAGATGGTTGATAGTGGTAAGATTAACAGAAATGCAGGTAAGAAGGTTCTTATTGCAGTTGTTGAAGACAACGCTGACCCTGAAGAATTTGTTAAAGCACAGGGACTCGATAAGAAGTTTGATTCATCTGCTATCGAAAGCGTTATTGATACTGTTATTGCACAGAATGAAAAGGCAGTTGCTGACTTCAAGAGTGGTAAAGAAAAAGCTCTTATGGCACTCTTTGGTGCTTGTATGAAGGAACTTCGTGGTGCAGGTGACCCTGCAGTAATCAAGGAACTCCTTGAAAAGAAACTCAAGGCATAAAATAAAATCATATAAATTATGGCGGAGTAGTTTTTACTCCGCCTTTGTTATTTTATAAATTATAATTTAACTACCCACATAACAAAAGGCGAGGATTTTTACATCCTCGCCTTTGTTTTAACATACGCCTGTTATTTTATACTCGACAATTACACCATCTGCAAATTCTTGCGAACCTACAAGAACATACTCTGCACCAGAGTTATCATATTTCGGTTTGAAATATCGTAGTCCTGCAAATTCTCCAAGTCCTAATTCCTTCATAGCATCTTTTATGGTGTAACTACTATCAATATAAAAGTAACCCACTGCACAATTTTCTGTGCAATCGTCATTATCGCCACAATATACTGCCTCTTTTATATGATATAAATCTTCTTTGGTGAAATCTATATTAAGACTTCTTGCATACTCAATTCCTGCGCCCTGTTCTGTCCCAACTTGTGCAGTAATATTAAACATTTCCATTGAAAATAAGCCTATGGGGGTCATGTACACAAATGCATACAAAAGTATACATACTACAAATACAATTATTATTGGTTTCAATAACTTTTTCATTTTATTTCACCACACTAATATTCGCTTCAGGAAGATAGTAACAGACCATTGGTCCTTCTTCATAAATCACATACACATATCTGCCTTTATTGTTAGCAACAAGATATTGAGGAACTGTGTTATCATAAATCTCCTGTGCCTTTTCTGTATCAGTTACAGATATAAGCTCGTGACCTGCATCTTCATAAATTTTCTTCAACAAGTCATAGTCAGCCATTAAATCATCTACGAAATAGCTTGCTGTGTCATTACTGTACTTTGAATAAGATGATTGGTCAAAATACATTGTCTCTTCTTCATCAAAGAAGAAATCCCAGTCACTCCAGCCATTATAGTTATGCTTATTTGCCTCTGCAAACAGCTTTGTTGCGTCAAAGAGTGGTAATGCACTGTCTGTATAAAGCACTTCTTTAATCTTTAATGGTTCTTCCTTGATTTCATATCCGTTTTCATTGAGGAATTCAATTGTATTCACCATTTCAGCATATACAGGAATCGCATCCACAAGAAGAGTATGGTTAAATATAGGCTCATATATTTCTTTGTCTTCAATTACTTCTACATATTCGTCCGGATATTCGATTTCCATTCCTGATGTTCCATTCTTATAATCAGCGTATGCCGGTTCATGTCCGGACAAACCGGAATCAGTATAACATCTTGCAAGTACACCAATCGGTTTATTGTTATTTGTGAAAAGCTCCTCAACACTCATTTTTGAAAGGTCTTTATAAAGAGCTTCACAGAGTCCGTCAACATCACTGATAAATTCCAGTTCTTCTTCAGCACCAACAATCATATCGTTGTCTGTGAATGCCCAGTTATAGCCTTTAAGATAACCTGATGAATCATAATACGTGTTTTCTGGAAGTTCTTCAAGCAAGTAATTTTCAAGAATTGCATCGAAATAATCTGAACCATAAACAAGCTGAATATATTTGAGATATGTTTCCTCAGAATAAATATGGAAATCACGGAATTTTATCTTACCATCATTATCTCTTATACCAAGTGTAATTGATGCTAAAGAATTGTCAATAACCTTACCCTTTTCATTTTTAAGAAGCTCGAACACTTCAAGGATAACGTCTATACTCTCGTCAGTTGAACTTTCAATATAATTCCCCCAAGGTTCCCAAGGGTAAATATAATGAGGATAACTACGGAGTGCTGTAGTTTCTATTGTCACACTCTTAACATCTGCCTTGTCAGGGGTTCTGTTATATGTGCCAATTAAAGCTGTGTTGATTAATATACAACAAACTGCCAATGCACCAACAAGGACACCACACCATTTCATTGATTTAAGTGCTATCTTTGGTTTTCTTGTAAGAATAAGCTGAACAAGGAAATATGCAGACAAGCCAACCACAACAGTCACAACAAAGACAGGAAAGAATTCATAATTTCCACCAAACCACTGTGAGAAAACCCAAGAGATTGCTGAAAACAAAAATGTTCCTATAACTGCTCTTGAAACAGGAAATTTACCGAGAGAATTTGCGTGTTCTGCCTGTCGTTTGTTGAAAAGATAGTATGTCACTCCTACTAACACAAGCGAAATCACAAGCCACATTACAAGTGGAAATACAAATCCCCAGTCAACATTCAATTCTGCAGGCACCTTGAAATTTTCATTAAATTTATTTCTTTCAAGCAGTTGTAGTATAGACTGTGGGTCAACCATATCAGTATAAGCGATATAATTCTCTCCCATCTCCATACCGCTGTATTCTTCATTCATATTGATAACCATTGTCCAAGGTGTGAAAAGCAGTACATTAGAAGACGCTGTAGTAGTCACATATCCCTTAAGATATCCCAGTGCAAGAGTATTAAGTGTACTAACTACACAGAACGGAATAAAAGATAATGCCAACGAAGCGACTCCTGCTTCAAAAATATTACCTGAAACCATCATCATTGCAGATGTGATTGCAAAACCTGCAAGTCCACATACAAAAAGCAATGAAACAAAATAGATAAATAGCTTTGTAAGATGTGCGCTCATTCCGAAATTAACAATATTTGTAACATAAACCATAAAAATCGGCACAAATACTGCAACGAAAAGTGCTATGGCCCCTGACATAAAACGATTTGTAACTATTGTGGTTCTCTTTATACCAAGGCTGAAAAATACATTAACCTGCTTTTTTGAAAGCATAAAGTAAAATGATTTCAATGCTGTCAGCATACCACAAGCAACCATTCCCACAGGAAGCGCCCAGAATGAATAGTAGAACATGGCGTGTGGTGCTAAAAACATTGAATATTCCAAAGGCTCAGTTGCTAATTTGAAAGCATTATCATTAACATAACTGAAAACAGGGATTGTAACAAAGATAAAAAGTACTGCAAATGCTATTGCAGGAAATGGAAGTGAGCCTAAAAAGCTACGCTTGAAATCGTTTTTGTTCACATTATTCAAAGATTTTTGTGATGTCATATTTCTTATCCTCCATTTCATTTAGGAATACCTCTTCCATTGTAAGCTGATATTCATCAATAGCCATTGGAAGAAGTGCATTGAGCTTTGGTCTTTGCTCGTCAACATTTTTCTCAAAAATAATCATTGCGACTCTGCCATCAATATCAAGTGATTTGTACTGAATGTTTCTAAAGTCATTTTCAGTAACCTGTCTGTCAAAAATAAGCCTGAATTTACTGTAATTCTTTGAAATGTCATAAACAGAGCAATCCATTGTAAGTTTTTTACCATTGATAAGACCCACATTATCACAGAGGTCAGAAAGCTCTGACAAATTGTGTGATGAAATAATGAGAGAAGATTCTGTCTCTGCCATATATTCCATAAAAAGCTTCTTTGTAACATCTTTTTTCTGTGGGTCAAGTCCGTCAAAAGTTTCGTCAAGAAGTAAATACTTTGGTCGTGATGCAAGTGCTAAAACAAGCTCGGCCTGTCGTTGCATACCCTTTGAAAATCCACGGATTTTCTTTTTGCCGTCAAGACCATAAAGTTCAAGAAGATTATTAAGAGTGTTTTTACTGAAATTCGGATGATAATCAGCATAAAAATCTGCCATTGAATATATTGTTGCATTCATTGGGAAATAAAGGTCATCAGGTATGTAAAACAAATCTTTTCTGACTGTGTCATTGTCGAATGTTTCTTCGCCATCCATTAAAACCTTGCCACTATCTGCTTTAAAAATTCCTGCTGCTGTTTTTAAAAGTGTTGTTTTACCTGCACCATTATAGCCAATAAGACCATAAATTGATGACGGCTCAACCTTGAATGATATATCTTCAACTGCTGTGAAATCACCGAATTTCTTTGTAACATTTACAAATTCAATCATTTCAATCGTCAACTCCTTTGAAAATTTCATTAAGAAGTCCTTCAATCTGCTCACGGTCAACACCCATAGCCTTGGCATTGACTAAAGATGCTTTTACTGCATCCAAAGACTGTTGAAGGTAGATGTTTTTGGATTCTGCATCACCGCTTACGAATACGCCTTTTCCTGCAATTGTGTAGATAACTCCCTGAGCCTCCAACTCCGATAACGCGCGCTTAACGGTGTTGATATTCAAGCCCAGTTGCGCTGAGAGTTGTCTTAAAGACGGTAGCTGGTCGTCTTTTTTCAGCACTCCCCTACTTATATCAAGGACAATTTGCTCTTTAATCTGTTCATAAATAGGTGTTCTGGAATGATAATCAAGAAAAATATTCACGGTGTATCACCTCCTGTGTCAACTGTACTAACTGTGCTATTTCAATTAGTACAGTTTGATAATACAGTATAAATTTCCATTTGTCAACAGTTTTATTATAAAAAAAGCGAGGATTTTTACATCCTCGCCTATGGTTATTCTTTATTTATCCTTTTGTTTATCACGAATTTTTTTGTGATGCTTTAATCTTGTTACAAGAATTACTCCTCCTGTTACAAGGACAAAAGCCACAATCACCACAGAAATCACCACATCGACTGACGCAGGAATAAATGGGACAATCAAATCTGTTTCAGGAAGTTTGAAAAGTCCACTTCCGTCATTTGTGTCGTAAGGAATTCTGATTACATTGATAGAATAACTGCTCACATCACACAAAATCTGGTTATCCTTAAGTGTCAATTCAGTCTGAACAGGTGCAACGTGCAAGTCTTCACCGAGTTCGTTACGAGCAGACTTGAAATTTTCTGACATCACCTGTGCAGTTGGATTATTCACATTTTTGAATCCGTCAATATTTATATTGATTTTATATGGAGTTTTTGTACTGTTCACAAGCTTTACATAAATTACTTTTTCATCAGTATCAACTGTTACAGAACGATAAATACCCTTTTGCAACTCATCATCAACAGTTATATAATGTGTTCCCATATTATTTGCGAAAAGCATCTGCATATAATAATCAGGAGTAAGAAGCAATCTATGAGAATTGAACCAAATAAGGCTTGTATCCTTTGCCTGAGCATTAATCTTTGCAAGAGTTGTTTCATAAGATGTCATCTGCACAAGGTCACCATTTCTCTCGATACCTGTTAAAAACGCAGCATTTTCAATTGCAGACCACATATTATTCTTTGTGATAGTGTCACCAATTGCAGTATCAACGGAGTATCTTCCAATACCAATCTGCAAACCACTACGGTCCTTTTCATCATAAACAGTTGACTTACCGAAAAGCTTTCCACCATTTACACAGTAACTTTCGTCAACTATAACATCTCTGTAAAGTTCATTTGCCATTTCCACGACCTTGGCACTCTGTCCATTATCGTCTGTACAGATTATAATTCTCACATCAGGATATTTACCCTGAATTGCTCTGTAAAGTTCGTCAAAGTTTCTCCAGAACAAGTCACCATATTCACAATTTGCTATTGCAATATAGCGAAGATTGAAGCTCTTTTTGTGTCCGTCCTCGCTTCTCTTTGCACCCCATACAGTTGTTTCGTCACCGTTTGCGTACTCAAGGAGGTCAAGTACATCCTGAAGATACATATCGAAGCCCTCTGTTCCAGGACAGTATGAAATTGAATCGAGGAAACTCTGCCATTCCTCTGCAGTTATTTCTTCATTTTCATAAGCTTCTTTATTCTTTTCGTAAGCACTCACCTGTGAAGTGACAATGCCTCCGTTTATTACAGGAATTGCATCAGCACCAATATCCTCACACAAGAGAAGATATTCATACATACCTATTGAATTTGAGTTTATTGAAAATACATTCTTGTTAAAATGTGTAAAACTCTGTTTTCTTGTTTCAAGAGGACCAATAGTCTTCTTCCAACTACCGATATTTTCAATAGCTGATGAAGAATCAATCTCACCTGCTGCAAACCTTACAAACGATGGTGAAAGATTGTAAATAGCTCTCATAAGGTCGCTTCTTAAGGAAACATATTTCCAAGTGCTGTTACCAAAACCATAACTACTCATAGGAACAAGAGTCACATGGTCAATCTGGAAACTACCTGTACCCTCAAAATCAAGTTGCAAAGCACCGTCAGCAGTAACGTTTGACTTAATTTCAAGTGTTATTGGCATCCATTCTGCACAATGATCAATGTTGAACTGATATTTTTCTGTATTTCCCTCTGCAGAAAGTGATGCAGTGATTGTACCTGTATAGTCAATATTTCTAAAATATGCTGTGAACTGATAAATTTCATTTTTCTTGAATGACATATCAGGTTTAGTTGCTTTTTGAGAATTAACCTGATAAGTTTTGTAGTTATAAAATTCTGTGTAACCAAGGTTTTTAACAGAACCTTTACCATCAACAGTAACAGAAAGATAATTTGTATTGTTTTCATTAAGACATTCCTCTGTCATTATGCTGTATGTCTTAGCTGAAATATCCCACCCAGCAATAGGGTTATTGCTGTACTCAAAGGAATTATTGTTGACAAGATTTGAAACAAGACCACCATCAACAGCATTTCCAATATTTTCAAGAGTAAGACCATAAAGGTTATCACTGACAGAATATGCAATATTTTCAGCAGAAATATTAAGTGACGGAATAATCTTTTGGGACACACTACTACCTGTAAAGCAAACAAATGCAGAAGCAATCACCATAACAGATAAAATTAATGCTATAACTTTTTTCATTTTTCCGTCACCTTCTTTAACTCAAAACTATACTATTATATATTTTACCAATAATTATTTAATATGTCGAGTATTTTTAGAGATTTTTTTAAGTGTTTAGTTGATTTTTTTCGTCACAATCTATATAATCAAACTATACTTGGTTATTGGGGGATTTTTTATGGCGAAAAAGAAGGTTTATACTATTTCAAATGCCCATCTTGACACTATATGGAGTTGGGATTTTGAAACAACAGTCCAAAAATACATATACAATACTCTTACGGAAAATTTCCAGCATTTTGAGAAGTATCCTGATTACAAATTCAACTTTGAGGGTTCATATCGTTATGAGCTTATGAAAGAATACTATCCTGAAATGTGGGAAAAGATGAAATCATATATTGCTCAAGGTAAATGGAATGTTTGTGGTAGTGCATTTGAAAACGGTGATGTGAATGTACCATCACCTGAAGCACTTTTCAGAAACATCCTTTTGGGTAACGAATATTTTGACAAGAATTTTGGGAAACGCAGTTGCGATATTTTCCTTCCTGACTGTTTCGGTTTCGGCTATGCTTTGCCATCAATTATGCACCACGCAAACCTTAAAGGCTTTACAACACAAAAGCTTACTTGGGGTTCTGCATACGGAATACCGTTTGACCTTGGTAAATGGTATGGTGTTGACGGAAATTATGTTTATGGCAATACAAATCCAGGTTCATACACAAGTGTCTTATTAAAAGTCCGTGACAAGAAATTCGTAAAAGAAAAATTAAAGGCAAATGAACAGTACGATTTACCTATGACAGCAATTTTCCACGGTGTTGGTGACCGTGGTGGAGCACCAAAAGAGCCATCAGTTAAAACTGTATGTGATGAAATTGCAAAGAATAATACAAGTGATATTGAAGTTTTATCTGCTCATGCTGACCAGATTTTCCACGATATTGATGCTTTACCTGAAGCAGCAAAGCAGAAATTACCAGTTTGGAACAATGAGCTTGTTATGACAAACCACGCTGTCGGCGGTTACACATCACGTGCAATCGGTAAACGCTGGAACAGACGAAATGAAGAAATTGCAGATATGGCAGAACGTGCTTGTGTTACTGCTATGGTGACAAATGGCTATAATTATCCTCAAGAACCACTCACAAAAGCATGGAAGCGAGTTATTGCCCATCAGTTTCACGACGATTTACCAGGAACATCAGTTCAGCGTGCATACAGAAGAAGCTGGAACGACTATGCAATGTCACTTAATCAGTTCACAAATGAATATGAGGGTGCTGTAAAAAAGATTGCTGAAAAAATCGACACCTCATTCGTAAAAGGTGTTGCAGTTGTTGTAAACAATCCAATGGAATATGAACGTACAAGCGTTGTAACAGTCAATATTCCTGCAAAACTTTGTGGCAAAAATGTAACCGTTCTAGATGCTGACGGAAAAGAATACGCAGCACAAATTGCATGTGTAAAAAATGGCATTGCAACAATTCTTATAAATGTTACAGTTCCTGCTATGGGTTACAAAGCATTTGATATAAGAAACAGAAAATGTCAGGTTAAATCAAAACTTTTCGCATCAATTACGATGCTTGAAAATGAAAAATACAGAGTAGAACTCAACAGTAATGGTGACATTTCTTCAATTTTTGATAAGGAATTAAAGAAAGAAATTCTCCAGAAGCCTATTACAACAGGTATTTTCGATTATAACGGAAGTAAGGATTGGCCTGCTTGGGAATTGAATTTCGACGAGCTTAATCGTGAACCACAAAACACAACAAAAATCAAGACAATTAAGGTTATCGAAAACGGTCCTTGCAGAGTTGCACTAGAAATCGTAAAGACATTTGGTGACAGTACATTTACTTCCATTGTTGCACTCAGTCGTGGTGGTAAAGTTGTTGAAGTATACACAGAAGCTGAATGGCGTAGCAAACGACACCTTGCAAAGGAAGTGTTCTCATTTACTGCTGAATGTCCCGTTGCAACATACGATTTAGGTCTTGGTGCAATCAAGCGTGGCAATATGAATGACAAACTCTTTGAAGTTCCTGCACAGAAATGGGCTGACATTACAGATAAAGAAGAACAGTTCGGTGTTTCAGTAATCAGTGAATGTAAATATGGTTGGGATAAATTTGACAACCACACTCTTCGTCTTACACTTATGCATACACCTTATAAGAATTATAAGGTTGACAGTATGCAGTCAATGATGGAATTAGGTCTTAACCGATATTCATATGCTATTTATTCACACGACGGTGTTGTGGCTCATGATACACAAACTGAGGCACGAAACTTTGTAATGCCTATGGCGTCATTTATGGTTTCAAAGCATGAGGGTGAATACAGCGAATATTCATTTGGTTCACTTTCAGGAAATGCAATACTCCGTGCAATGAAAAAGGCTGAAAACAGCGATGAAATCATTGTCCGTATTGGTGAAAGTGAAAAGAAAGCACAGAAAAATGTTACTCTTTCATTTAATTGCGACATCCTTTCTGCAAGAGAAATCTATGCATCAGAAGAACACATTTCAGATGTGTCCCTTACTGACGGAAAACTTGTATTTGACTTAAAGCCATATGAAATCAAGTCATTTGCAATCAAGGTTAAAAAGACTGAAGTTGAAAGCAATGCTCAGGTTAATATTCCACTTCTCGGAAATATCGACCCATTCTCAACAAATGCAAAGCCAACAGGCGTACTCCCTGTTATCAACAAATCAATTCCAAAGGAAATTACTCCTGATATTATTTCTTCAGGTGGTATTAACTTCTCAATTCCTGAAAAGGCTATGCTTTGTGGTGGTCAGAGTCTTCTTTTACCAACAGGCACAAAGAAAGTACATCTTCTCATAGCATCTCTCAATGGTGACAAATACGCTAAAATCAACGACTATGCATATAAAATCAACGATATTACAGAGTATTATGCTGGTTGGGATTTATATGATTTCAAAGAAGTAGCTTTCACAAAGCAAGGTAAATTAGGTTACGAATTTACACATTCACACACTGAAAATGGTGATGCTCAGTGTGCACAGTTGTTCTTCTGGCATGTAGAGGTTGATACAGCAAACAGTGATACAATTAATTTCCCTGTTGATAAGGATATTATCGTTCTTTCTGCTGTTGCTGATACAGATGAACAGTTATGTGAACTTTCTTGTGACCTTTACGACAAAATTGAAGGTCGTGTATTTGATTACAAAGAAAATCTTAAAGAAAAACTTACTTATTTTAACTGCAAAAACTCATATCTTCTCAATGATAAAGGCGGTGCTATAAAGCACAGAAATAAGGGAAGGAGAAAATAAACTATGGCTGACAACAAAGGCGATATCCGTTATGTAGGTGTCAAGGAAACTGTTGCCTATGGTATTGCAAATGCCGGACAATGCTTCGGATATAACATTATCGCAGGTAGTTACCTTTCACTTTTCTTTACAAAAGTTTTCGGTGTTCCTCCTGAAGCAGTTGCAGCAATGATGCTATTTTTAGGTCTTTGGGACACAATCAACGACCCACTTATGGGGTCAATTATCGACAGAACAAGAACTCGTTACGGAAAACTCCGTCCATATCTTTTAATCGTCCCGATTCCATTAGGACTTGCAACAATAATGCTTTTTGCAGGACCACAGATTTTAGGTGACAAAGCAGAATCTGTTGCAAAAATCATTTATATGTTCATCACCTATTTCATATGGGAACTTTTCTACACATTGGGTGATGTGCCTTTCTGGGGAATGAGTGCTGCAATCAGTCCGTCACCAAGTGACAGAACAAGAGTTATTTCTTCTGCTCGTTTTGTTTCAGGTCTTATTGGTGGTCTTTCAACAACAATCCTCGTTGTTCTTATGGACTTAAGTAATAACGGTTCAATTCCACTTTCATTGTCACAAGTATTCTTGCTTATGGCAATAATTTCAGGTACATTCGGTATGGCTCTCTTCTCATTATCAGGCATCTGCACAAAGGAAAGAGTTGTTCAGACAGTTAAAGAACCAAGTGTACTTGACGGATTTAAGGCACTTGTTAAAAACAAGCCTTTGCTCTTAATCGTTATAGGTAATGTTCTTGGTGCAATCAGTGGTATCGGTAACTTCTTCCAGACATATTACTACTCTGAAGTTGTTCAGATGAACTCACTTACATTGATTGTATATTTACCTGGTACGATTTTAGGTTTTGTTACATATCTTCTTATCCCTAAAATCAAGGAGAAATTTGATAATCGTCAGATTATCTTCCTTAACGGTTTTACAAGACTTATTATGGGTGCTCTCGTATTCCTCGTTGGCATAAAAGCCTTTACAAACCTCTGGGTTGTTGTGCCACTTTTGATGGTACAGAATCTTCTTTTCAGTTTCTTTAACACAATCAATATGGTTATTCCTACTGAAATGATTGGTGACACAATCGACTATATGGAATGGAAAACAGGTGAAAGAAACGAAGGCGTTTCATTCTCTGTACTTACCTTCGTTGGTAAGCTTACTGGCTCAATTTCAGGCTCAATCGGTAATGCGCTTCTTCCTATAATCGGTCTTTCATTTGTAACAATGGGAACTGAAACAGTAACTGTTAAGGCTTACGAATACACAGATACACTTATCTGGGGCATGTTCACATTAGCTCCTGCTATTTTAGGTCTTCTTCCACTTATTCCATATATATGGTACGACCTTACAGGTGACAAGTTAAAACAAGTTCGTGAAGAAATGGCTGAACGCAGAACAAAACTTTCAGCACAGGTTTCAGGAGGTGGCGAAAATGAGTAATAGATGTCCTAAATGCAATGAAAAACTCTCACCACTTTATATGAAGCAAAATTGTCCAAAGTGCAACACCAATCTCGTTTACTACGACCTTGATAAGCGACTTGACGCCGACCATATTCAGGCTATGAAAGAGCAGGAAGCAGTTGATAAGGTGTTGAATAACATTAAAACCTCTGCCTTTGGTGGACCATTGCAGATAACTCGTTTTATATTGATGTTCTCTCCTCTTTTGTGGATGTGCTTACCGGTATTCAGAGCAAATGATGGTGAAAACATTACACTCATAAGCGTAATTATGGGTATTATAAATAGTAACTTTGACTTTTCTGATAAGTCATATTTATTCCCATTCATCACAATGGTTTGTATTATTCTTTTTTCTCTTATGGTGATTATCTCATCACTTTTTTCAGTTGGTGAAAAAACACTTAAAAGAAATATAATTTTCAGCACCCTCAATATGGTTATACTGGTTGCTTGTATTATTTTATCAGCAAATTTTAAAGCAAGTATTTCATATGGTTCGGTTATTGTAGTTGCTGTTTATATCCTTGAGTTTGTTATGCATATTGCTGTTGATAAAAAACTCAACAAATAAATAAATTAAGGAGCAAGTTTTTGCTCCTTTTTTATTGCAATATTTTCATAATATGGTAAAATAAAGTCTCAAAGATTTTTTAAGAGAAGGTGTAGAGAATGAATTTACATATTTTTGACAATGCTGAACAGATTGCAGTTGCAGTAGGTAATATGATGATTGAACAGGTTAACAATAAACCTGACTCTGTTATGGGCTTTGCAACAGGTGCATCTCCTGTTCCTACATACAAGTATTTAATCAAGTGCTATAATGAAGGTAAAGTAAGTTTTAAAGATATGACTACTTTTAACCTTGATGAATACTGTGACCTCCCTGTTGAGGACAAAAACAGCTACTTCACATTTATGCACGAAAATCTTTTCAACCATATTGATGTAAATGAAGACAACGTTAACTTCCTTAACGGTAATGCAGAAGATTCTGATGCAGAATGTGTTCGTTATGACGCTCTTATTGATGAAAAGAAAATTGATGTTCAGCTTTTGGGTATAGGTCAGAACGGTCATATCGGCTTTAACGAGCCTGCTGACAAATTCACAAAGGGTTCATTCAAAGTTCAGCTTACACAGAGCACTATCGACGCTAACTCAATCTATTTTGACGAAAACCCAATGCCACACTATGCACTTACAATGGGTACTGTTTCAATTATGAAGTCAAAACAGATTATCCTTATTGCAACAGGTAAAAGCAAGGCTGATGCAATTTACGGACTTGTAAATGGTGACATCACACCATCTTGTCCTGCATCAATTTTACAGGTTCACCCTGATGTTCACATCTTTATGGACAAAGATGCAGCATCAAAATTATAATTAAATCAAATAAGCATAAAGAAATCCACCCTGCAACTCTGCAAGGTGGATATTTTTTTGTTTTTAGTTATTCTTTTCTTTCAATGCTCTTTCTTTATCTTTCTTTAAGAATGCGAGCATTGGGATAAAGATAAGTATCGCAATAATTGCCGCATAAACGAACATTGATTCTGTTGGAAGAATCTTTACAGCACCATTTTGCATATATGTTACTTCTGAATTCTTTGCTGCGATATTACCAAGTGTAGGACCGATAATCTTTGGTACAAAAAGCAAGAAAATCATTCTGATACCCTGAAAAAGTCCGACCTTATCCTTAGGAATATTGTCACGTACAGTTGCACCAAACTGAATCATAATAATGATATATCCAAGAAGTCCTGGACCTAGGCCTGCGATAATACCTGCAATGCTCTTTGTTGACGAAAGAATTATAAGACCTAAAATTAAACAAAGAACGCTTGGAATAAATGATAATGACTTGCTTATCGGATAAAGCTTCATAAAAAGCAGTACACCGGAAACTACGGCAATGATTGCAATTATCATAGTGATAATCACCTCTGCTGAAAGGAAATCAACTCCTTTGTTTGCAGGGATTACAACCGAACCGATGTAAATGAAAAGATATGGATAAAAGACCTGATATGCACAGTTGAAGATACAACCGGAGGAAAGCATTAAATAAAGATTGCTGTATTTCTTAACTGTACTTGGTTTGAATCCATAAAAAAGGTCTGATAAATAACTCGTCTCTTTCTCTGTTTTTTCTGTATTTTCAAGCTGCTTTGGGTTATCAATAAGGAAGAAACCGAGAACACCTAAAACTATTGCAATCACGCCAAAAAGAACAAAAATTGCACTATATTCCATTTTTCCTGATTGAGCATTTGAAACCAAGAAGGTAATAACACCTGTTGTAACAAAAGCCATAACTGTAAATGCTGTTTCGATTATTGGTGATGTTTCAGGAGTTGAAATATCAACAATCCACGAGTTGAAAGCTGCGTCACAGGTTGTTGAACGTAAAAACGCCAGAACAAGTGCAAAAGAAATAACAATTACAGCCGTAGCAGTAATAGTTTCGGCAATGTCACTGAATCCAAAAGTATTTGCTACATTTTCTCTTTTCACAGCACTGAAAATAAACATAACTATACCCCAAAGGATAAAGCCAACGGAGATAAATAGTTTTCTGTTTTTCATTTTCTCACTGAGCGTACCTATAACAAAGGTAGTAATACCTGATATCACAGCTGCTAATGAAGCAATAAGGTTAACGGTATCAGTCAATGTGATTGATGCACCCATTGCACCATCCTTAAAAACAGTATTATCCAGGAAAAGACTCAGATACATCGACTCAACGCCACCAGCAATTGAACTGATAAACATAAAAAGAATTACTGCTGTCCAGACACGCTTTGAAAGTTGTCCTTTTTTATTGCTCATAATTTCACCTCTTGAATTTGCTATACATATCAAAAAACGCCATTTTTCAGGCGCTTTTGATGTTTTATTATTTTGCGTTTTTCTTTTCTTTTCTAAGAAGTGCAATCATAGGAATGAATACAAACAATGCAACAACACCAGCATAAAGGAAGATTGCCTTTGTTGGAAGCACATCGTCAGCACCTGTTGTATTTTTTGTTGCAATATTACCAAGAGTAGGTCCAACTACCATTGGAATAAGAACTGAGAATACCATTCTGATACCCTGGAAAAGACCAACGTTATCCTGTGGAGTGTAGTCTCGTGTTGATGCACCAAGCTGAATTGTAAGAACAAGATAACCAATAAGCACAGGAGCAATACCAATGATAATTGTAAGAATATTAGTTGATGTTGAAAGAACAAAAAGACCTGCAACCAAAAGTGCTGAACTTGTAAGGAAAGCAACAGGCTTGCTCTTTTCTGCTACCTTCATAAGAATTACGATACCTGCTACAATTGAAACTACTGCAATAACTGCTGGAAGAATAATTCCAACTGAAAGGAAGTTTACATCTGCATTAGCCGGTAAAACAACATCACCAAGATAAACAAAGAGATATGGGAAGAACACCTGGAATGCAATATTAAAGATACAAAGTGCTGAAAGAACTAAATAAAGTCCACTATTTTCTTTAATGACACTTGGTCTAAAGCCATAAAAAAGGTCTGCCCAATAGCTTGTATTTTTCTTTTCTGCATTCTCAAATTTCTTTGGATTATCAATAAGGAATACACCCAGAACACCAACAACAGCAACAACTGCACCCATACCAACAAAGAATACGCTGTATGGAATTGCACCACTCTGTGCCATTGAGCCAACAACCATAATTACGCCCATAGCGATAAAGCCCATAAATGTAAATGCAGTTTCAACCTTTGGTCGGGATTCAGGTGTTGTAACGTCAGTTACCCAAGCATTAAATGCAGAGTCGTTACTTGTTGAGCCCATAAATGTCATAATCATATCCATAATTACAACAATCCAAGCAGTAACAGTAATAATCTGACCAGGGTCAGTTATGCCGAAAATATTTGCAACATTTTCTTTTGTAATAAATCCAAAAAGTGCCGTTACAATACCCCATGCAATATAGCCGAATGAAATAAATGCTTTACGGTTTCTCAACTTTTCACTGAGTGTACCCATAATAAATGTAGTTACAACAGCTGTAATTGCTGAAAGTGTAACCATAATATTGATAGCATCAGTAAGTGTAAGACTTGCACCAAATGCACCTTCGTTATAAACACAGTCACTCAAGAATGTGTTAAAATACATATTTTCAACGTTCCAAGCAAGTGAACCCATAAACATAAAGAGAAGGATTCCTGCCCAAACACGCTTTGTAAGTTGTCCGTTATTTTTTTCCATTGTTTTTACCTCTTATTTAAAATAGTAAACTCTTGCTTCGTAAGGTCTTGTTACGAAAGAATTGTTTGTTAATGGGTTAAGACGATAGTTTGAAAGTACAAGTTCACCCTTTGAAAGGTCAATTCCTTCAGGAGCTTCAAAGTTAACACACTTTTCAGAGAATGAACAAACTACAAGAATCTTTTCACCATCAAGATTTCTTTCATAAACAAAGAGCTTATCACTATTTGCATAATATTGTTTGAAATCACCATAAATCGCAACCTCATGTTCTTTACGGAACTTAAGAAGTTTACGGTAATAGTTAAGAATCGAGTTTTCGTCAGCTTCAGCCTGAGCCACATTGATTTCTGTATAATTTGGATTAAGGCTAAACCAAGGCTCAACTGTTGAGAAACCTGCATAAGCACTGTCATCCCATTGAACAGGTGTTCTCGAGTTTTCACGAGAACCTGCATTAGCCATCTTAATAAATCTATCACCCTTGATACCAAGTTTATTGAACATAATCTGGTTATTAAAGGTAATCATATCCTTGAATTCATCAATTGAGTGGAGTTCGATATTTGTCATACCGATTTCCTGACCCTGATAAATAAATGGAGTACCCTTCTGAAGATAGCACATTGTTGCAAGCATTTTACCACTTTCAACTCTGTATTTGAGGCTACCGTAACGGTCAATAATTCTTGGATGGTCGTGGTTTTCAAGATAAAGAGTATGCCAACCCTTGCCATTCATTGCGTCATACCATTTCTGGTAACACTTCTTCATCTTCTTAAGATTGAATGGAGTTTTAATCCAGTCTGTCATAAAGCAGTCAGCTTCAAGATGGTCAAAGCTGAACATTGTCTTAAGAACCTGAGTTTCGTCTTCCTTAACGAAACGAAGAACCTTTTCAGGAGTGATAAGTGGACCTTCACCAACTGTAAAGCAATCATACTTTGAAAGAACATCATCATGGAATTCCTTAAGGTATTCATAAAGATGTGGACCACAGTTGTAATGTTCCATACCTGCAGCAACAGGAATCGGAATAGCGTTTGGAAGTCCTTCACGCTTTGAAATGTATGTAATAACGTCTTCACGGAATCCGTCAACACCCATATCAAGCCAGAACTTCATAATATCCTTAACTTCTTGACGAACTTTTGGGTTATCCATATTAAGGTCAGGCTGACCTTTTGTAAATACGTGAAGATAATATTCGTCAACAGATGGAACATATTCCCAAGCACCACCCTCGAATGTTGACATCCAGTTGTTAGGTGGTTTCTTTCCGTTTTTACCTTTACCTTTTCTCCAGATATAGTAATCATGGTATGGATTATCTACACTCTTACAAGCTTCTTTAAACCAATAATGTTCAGTCGATGTGTGGTTAACAACAAGGTCCATAAACACCTTCATCCCACGTTCGTGACAACCTGCAAGTACTTTTTTAAATGTTTCCATATCACCGTATTCAGGGTTAATGTCTCTATAGTCAGCGATATCGTAACCATAGTCAGCGTTAGGTGATTTAAAAAGTGGTGAGAACCAGATAGCATCAATACCAATTGACTTGATGTAATCAAGTTTTGAGTAAATACCCTCAAGGTCACCGATACCGTCGCCATTTGAGTCCTTAAAACTTCTTGGCCAAATCTGATAAACAACCATTTCTTTATACCAGGTTTTTTTCATAAATATAGCACCCCTTATATAAATGTTTTCATACGTAGATAGTATAACATATATACAAATGAAATACAATTATTATTAAAATCTTTTTATTGTTTCATCACCAAATTTCACTTTGACTTTTTATGTATTTTGACATAAAAAAAGGAGAAATCGTATGATTTCTCCTAAAAAACAAATTATAAATTTTTATTTCACTTCAACAGTGCAGCTATCAATTTTCAATTCACCATTAACATCTTCAAAAACTACCAAAACTGTCCATGTGTCGTTACCAACTGTCTTTTCAAATCCCAATGTAGCCTTACAGTGTGTGAACTTTTCATTCTGATAGTACTCAACAACGTTTACACTTATAGGATTTCCAAAAGCATTTATGTAATCCCCATAACCTGAATTTGAAGTATTTGCTTTTCCACCAATTGTAAAATCAGCCCATATTTTCTGTTCAACGGTCTTTGTAACATCTACTCCTGTTATTGTACATTCTGCAACAGCCACAGAACTAGTTGTTTTGTTTGTTACTGATAACTTAACAGTTTCTTTATTGCCATTTTCAAGATACACAGTTGTTTCTTTGCCAGATTCAACAGCAGTATTTGCATTGTTTTTACCGATAGTTGTCCAACCTTGTGAAATGACATCCTTAACCATTGTTCCATTTAAAACAACTTCTGTACCATCAATCATTATATTAGCTGGAATATCATTTGATACATTACCTTTTGCCTCGTATCTCTCTGCGACAATTGCAACACCTGATGAAAGTGTTTTTGGTGTTCTTGACTGTAATATATAACCATTTACATCAATAATTTTAAAGAGTGCTTCTGGCTGTGTAAGGTTAGGATTTTCAAAAGGTTTAGCTGTTGTTTTTTCTTCTTTATTTGGCTTTTTCTTTGTTGTATCCTCTTCAACACCAGGTGTCTGTTCACCAACCTGACTTTCTGTTGTTGTGTTGTCGTCAGTATTAGTATCATCACCCTTATTACAAGCAGCAAACGAGAATAAAAGAGTGAAAACTAAAAACATTGCTAAAAACTTTTTCATAATTAATTATCTCCTTGTGTTTAATATCTAACTAATGTATTGTACCATACTTTTTTTATCAGTACAAGTATAAATTACTGTATTTCAAGATTGGCCTCTATCATATAATGGTCAGAAACATTGGTTTTTGCACCAGTATCCGTTACAACCTCATAACTATCTACACTAAAACCATCATTTACAAAAATATAGTCAATTGGTCTGCCAACAGTTTCATCTGTCCAACCATTGTATGTAACTATATTGTCGCCATTCTCGACTATTTTGTTTGCATTTTTATAGCCTTTTTCTTCCAAGGCTAAACATCCTGGTGCATCACTGTACTGATTAAAGTCACCTGTTATAACAATAGGAATATCTCCATATTTTGAAGTGATTTCTTTTGATTTTTCACCAACAAGCTTTCCACCTAATTCCTGTGCTGCCTCACTTGTATTATCAAAATGAGTGTTGAAATGAGCAAAAATCTTTCCTGTTGCCTTATTTTTAAGAATCACATAAGAGCATATTCTGTAACATCCCGCATCCTTATATTTTGATTCCACTTCAGGTGTATCAGAAATCCAGAAAGTATTACAATCAACAAGTTCAAATTTATCCTTAAGATAAAAAATACCATTCATTTCTGACTGTTCTTCTTTACTATCTCCACCACGGATTACACCATAGTAACCATACTGAGGAAGATACTTTTCCATTTTTTCAACCCAATTACTATTGATTTCCTGAACACCAAGAACATCAGGTAATTTATTATTGATTTGTTGTGCAAAAAGCTTTGCTCGTTTATTTGTGCCTGTACCTTGGAAAATATTTCCCCAAGGAGCTGCGGTATTATATGATGCAACGATTATGTTTTCATTGTCTTTAATTCTTTCGTCTGCTGTTTTAATCACAACATCACCCTCAAAAAATGATGGAACTACTATTACTGCGACAATAACGACACAGACAATTGCTATAAGGATTTTTTTCATCAAAATCACCTCTTTGTAATTAATTTATCACAAAAAAACTCATCGGTCAATTCTGTATTGTAAAATTAAATACAATGTGGTAATATATTATTTGGTATATTATCATCAAATTGAAATAAAGGTGAATGATATGAATATTGTAATTGTAGGTGACGGTAAAGTAGGTGCAACACTTGTTGAACACCTTTCAGGTGAAGGACATAATGTTGTTGTCATTGATCGTGACCAAAAAATCGTTGAACAAATGGTAAACTCATTTGATGTAATGGGTATTTGTGGAAATGGTGCAAACTGTGAGGTACAACTTGAAGCAGGTGTTGCTTCCGCTGACCTTTTTGTCGCTGCAACATCATCAGATGAATTGAACATATTAAGCTGTCTCATGGCTAAAAAAGCAGGTGCAGCTCATACAATCGCAAGAGTGAGGAATCCTGATTACCTTAATCAGCTTCCATTCTTTAAAGATGCATTGGGACTTAGTATGATTGTAAACCCCGAACTTGACGCTGCAAACGAAATCGCAAAGGTGCTTCGTTTCCCTAATGCTACAAATATCGAAACATTTTATCGTGGACTTGTTGACCTTGTTGAACTTAAAATTGATGCAGGCAACCCACTTTGCAATATGCAGTTGACAGATATTTTTAACAAATTTGATGTTAAAATCCTTGTTTGTGCTGTTCAGAGAAAAAATGAAGTTATCATTCCTCGTGGTGATTTTATTCTTCAGGCTGGTGACAAAATTCACGTTACTGCACCAAGAGGTGTTCTTGTCAGTTTCTTAAAACAACTTAAAATTTACAAACACCGTACAAGAGATATTATGATTATCGGTGGCGGTAAGATGGGATATTATCTTGCTCGTCAGCTTTGTGAAACAGGTGGATACAATGTGAAAATCATTGAAAACGATGGTGAACGTTGCGAAAAACTCTGCGAACTTCTTCCAAGAGCTGATGTTATTCATGGCGACGGAACTGACCGTAGAATTCTGCTTGAACAGGGACTTGAAGGACAGGATGCCTTTGTTGCACTTACAACAATCGACGAAGAAAACATTATTTCTTCAATGTACGCTTCATCACTTGGTGTCAGCAAAACCGTTGCAAAGGTTAATCGTGTTTCATACGAAGTGCTTGAAAGCATCGGTATGGATAGTGCTGTATCATCAAAAGCAATCGCAGCAAACAGAATTATTGCATATGCACGAGCAATCGAAAATTCAGGTGAAGAATCACGTGTCGAGACTCTCTACAAGTTGGTTGGAGGTCAGGTTGAGGCTCTTGAATTTAAAATCGAAACTGACTTTTCACAGATTGACATTCCTCTTCGTGACTTAAAGCTCAAACGCGACACACTTATTGCTTGCATTATAAGAAATCACAAAGTTATTTATCCAGGTGGTAACGATTGCATTGAGTTAAACGACCGTGTTGTAATTGTTACAAAGAGTAACCACATAAGCAGTATCAACGAAATTTTTGAGTAAGGCGAAAATAAATGAATTATAAAATTGTTCTTAAAACGGTGGGCAGACTTTTATGGGCAGAAGCCGCACTTCTATGCTTACCATTGTTTGTTTCATTGTACTATAAAGAAAATCTTTTCCATATTTATTTAATAGTAATGGGACTTTTACTTGGCACAGGTGCAATTATGAACTTGCCAAAACCTGAAAAAAGAACGGTTTATGCCCGTGAGGGTTTTGTTATCGTATCTATTTCATGGATTTTGCTTTCATTCTTCGGTGCATTACCATTTGTGTTTTCAGGTGAAATCCCATCACTTATCGACGCTATGTTTGAGGTTGTTTCAGGTTTTACAACAACAGGAGCAACAATACTTTCAGATGTGGAATCAATCTCAAAAAGCCTTCTTTTCTGGCGTGCATTTACACACTGGTTAGGTGGTATGGGAGTTATTGTGTTTGTACTTGCATTCTTACCACAGAAGGATATGCAGTCAATGCACATCATGCGTGCGGAAGTACCAGGACCAAGTGTAGGAAAACTTGTTTCAAAAACAACAATCACAGCAAGAATTCTTTACATTATGTACGGTGCTCTTACTGTTGCCGAAATGATTGTTTTGCTTTGCTGTGGTATGCCTCTGTTTGATAGCGTTACAACAGCATTTGCAACTGCAGGTACAGGTGGTTTTTCCGTTATGAACGCAAGTATTGCTGCATATGACAGCCTTGCAATTGAAATCGTTGTTGCAGTATTTATGCTTCTCTTTGGTGTCAACTTCAACCTATATTATCTTATGATAATGAAGCAATTTAAACGCGCATTCAAAAGTGAAGAACTGTGGACATATGTTGGAATTGTTGTCGTTTCGATAATATTAATTACAATTAACATTATGCCTATTGTTGGTTCATTAGGCACCTCTTTGCGTCAGGCAGGCTTCCAAGTTGCTTCAATCATTACCACAACTGGATTTGGCACAGCAGATTTAGGAACATGGCCAACACTTTCTCAATTCATAATTGTAATGCTTATGTTCTGTGGTGCTTGTACAGGTTCAACAGGCGGTGGTCTTAAAGTCGGCAGAATTATGATACTTATAAAAACTGTTATCCGTGAACTTCGTAGAGCAATTAATCCTCGTCGTGTTAAATGTATCAAGCTTGACGGTGCAGTTATTGATAAAGAAATAATTACAACAACAAGTGTTTATTTTGTTGTATATATGCTTCTTATTGCAGTTTCAACATTTTTTATTGCTTTGGACAATTTTGATATGACTGCTGCAGTCACATCAAGCATCAGTTGTATTAACAATATTGGTCCTGGACTTTCAAATACCGCTATGATTAGCCATTTTGCTGATTTTTCAGACTTTTCTAAAATTGTCCTTACAGCAGATATGCTTATAGGTCGTCTTGAAATATTCCCTATATTTATCTTATTTTTACCTTCTACATGGAGAAAGAGTGTTTAAATGTTACCTAAAAGAGTTTATACAAAAATAAATCTTGATAACATACAAAAGAATATGCAGACTGTACGCCAGAAGTTTGGTGACGATATGATTATTTTAGGTATTGTCAAAGCCAATGCTTATGGTCATGGTGCAGTCGAAACTGCAAAAGCTCTTGTTGAGTTTGGTGCAGGAATGCTTGGCGTTGCCGCGATTGACGAAGCACTTGAACTTCGTGAAAACGGAATTACTACTCCTGTTCTTATTTTAGGTCAGATTTTCCGTCAGGATTATGCAGCAGCTATCGAAAACGATATTACTTGTACTGTATTTGATATTGTTACTGCTGAAGGACTCTCAAGAAAAGCACAAGAGCTTGACAAAACAGCAAAAGTACATATTAAAATCGATACAGGTATGGGTAGAATTGGTTTTCAACCTGACGAAATTGGTGAACAGCAAATAAAATCTATTTTTTCACTTGATAATATCTTTATTGAGGGTGCTTTTACTCACTTTGCCAATGCTGATACTTCTGATAAGACATCTGCCAATTCACAAAAGGATAAGTTCCTCAGTTTTACTGATAAACTTATGAATGAGGGATACAGATTCCCAATCCGCCATATGTATAACAGTGCTTCTGCTATGGAACTTGACGGCTATGCAGGTGAAATGGTTCGTTGTGGAATAATGCTTTACGGACATTATCCATCTAATGAAATGGATAAGAAGTACAAACTTTTCCCTGCTTTGGAGTTCAAAAGCCACATTTCATTTGTAAAAACAGTAAATAAAGGTTTTCCAATAAGCTATGGTTCAACTTATGTCACTGACAAAGAAATGAAAATCGCAACTGTCCCTGTAGGTTATGGCGATGGTTATCCAAGATATTTATCAAATAAAGGTGAAGTGCTTGTACACGGAACACGTTGCAAAATATTGGGACGAGTGTGTATGGACCAATTTATGATTGATGTTTCACATCTTCCTGATGTACAAATTGCTGACGAAGTAACACTTGTTGGTACTGACGGCAACGAAACAATTACTGTTGAAGAGGTATCAGATGCAGAGTATCGTTTCAACTATGAGTTCTGCTGTCTTATAACACCACGAGTACCAAGATTTTATATTAAAGACGGAAAAGTTGTCGAATAAATGCAAAATGAAATATAAAAATAAAGCCCCATCGTTATGATGGGGTTTTGTTGTATTCTGTTGTTACATCTGAAAAATTCCATATGTTATTGCTGACATTATAAATCCTGCAATAAGGACTCCAAGTGCAATAATTGGTAATGAACGTTTGAATCTCATATCAAGAAGTCCTGCCATCAACGCACCTGTCCAACCACCTGTTCCAGGAAGTGGAATTGCTACGAACAGCAAAAGTCCCCACGACTCATATTTCAAAACCTTTTCTTTATTCTTTTCAGTTTTCGCCTCAAGCTTTAGAATAATTTTTTCAAAGAAGTTATATCTGCGTAAAAAATCAAAAATCTTTCTTATGAAAAGTATAATAAACGGAATTGGCAACATATTACCAAGATAACAAATCAAAAATGCCTTGACAAAAGGAATTTCCATAAGCCTTGCAGCAATCATACCACCACGACATTCCAATACAGGCATAAGGGATATAATAAAAGCTACAAGTTCTTCAGGAACTTTGTCTTGCAAAAACATAGTGATTTCATTTACCAGTGTTTCAACCATTTGCTACCTCCGCATTTAAAAGGTACTCATTAGCTTTACGAAGCATTTGTTTATCATTAGGGAATTTAAGAGAAGTCATAGCCTTATCAAACTTAAGCCAGAGATATTCTTCAATTTCTTCCTTCTGAATTATTGTTGTTGTGTCATCAGTAGTGGCAAGAAAAATTACAACCTGTTTTTCAATTCTACCCTGAATTGAATATTCCGAACGGAATCTGAAATCAGGAAGAAAACGGATTCTGATACCTGCTTCCTCAAGAACTTCTCGATAAGCAGTTTCCTTTTCATTCTCTCCTCTTTCGATATGTCCTTTTGGGAATCCCCAGTTTGCACTTCTCTTATTCTTTATAAGCAAGAATCTTGTTTCACCATTTATTATACGATAAACGATTGCACCACATGAGCTTTCATAAAGGCAACTTATTTCAAAACTGCCCATAGGTTCAGCAAAAGCAACAGCATCCTCAATCTGATGAACGATATAACGCTTGCTTTTAGGTGCAACAACAAGTATTATTTCACCTGAATCTTTTCTTTTTATTGTGGCAATAACACGACCTTCAAAAACACGAACTCTGTGTGTTACACCCATAATATATGCACCTTTGACAGGTGAATGTGGGTCAATTCCACTTTCCACATTACCGAAATTCAAATCATATGAAAAATTTCTGTCTTTGTCAAAGCAGTGCATAGGTTTGGTAACTCGTACCCTTACATACTTACCTAACATATGTCTCTACTCCCGAATACAGTTGATGGTTCTCATCAACGAAAACTAAAACTGTTATCCATTATACATATTTTTCTTACATCTTTCAAGTAGTAGAGAAATAAATCTTATATTTTCCTTTAATTTTTTATGAAAAATATTGTGATTTTCAACATAATGTTGTAGAATATATAGGTTAATAAGTATAAATGGAAATAAGGAGTATAAAAATGACTGATAATCAGTTTAGCAATTCAAACGACGAGTTTGAAGATATATTCAGCAATAGAAATAAGTCTGACAAATACGAAGATATTTTCAGTAATTCAGGAAATTCTGACGTTTTTGAAGATATCTCATCAGGTGCTGAAAATTTTGATGACGAATTCAGTAGAGAGGTTGAACAGGCGTTTCAGGTAAAATACCACAGTGCTGTTGAAAACCGTCGTCGCCAGGAAATTCATTATGATAATATAAACCAAGTATATGGTGACCTTGCAACACAAGAACCTCGTCGTAAAAGGAAGAAAAAGAAAAGACATCCAGTAAGAAATACAATCATTACTCTTCTTTGTATTACTTTGGTAGGACTGTCTTGTGTGGGTATTTTCGGATATCAGAAAATCGACAATCTTCTTTCATCATTTGATACAGAAGAACAATTAACTGACAATGCATTTATGAACGCTGCTGACCTCACACAATATCCTGACCAGATTAACGTGTTGCTTGTGGGAGTTGATGCTCGTGAAGGTGAAGTTGATTCCCGTTCTGACACGATGATGCTTGTAACTCTCGACAATAAAAACAAGCAGATTAAGCTCACTTCCTTCTTGCGTGACTCTTTTGTTGAAATTGCAGGTAGCAACTACTGGTCAAAACTTAATTCTGCATATTTCCGTGGTGGAATCCAGTCTCTTTCTGACACACTTGAACTGAATTTTAAAGTCGATATTCAATATTACGCACTTGTTGACTTTGAAATTTTCACAACAATTGTTGACTCAATCGGTGGTATTAACGTTGATGTTACAGAAAGAGAAAGCTATTATACATACCATTCAGGAAAAGTAAAAGTGCCTGTCAGAATTGAGGCTGGTGAAGACGTTCTTCTCAATGGTGAACAGGCTTTATGGTACAGCAGAATCCGTTACCTTGATTCAGACTTCAAAAGAACAGAGCGACAGAGAAAAGTTATAACAGCTATTGTTGAGAAAGCTTCAAAAATGAGCCTTACAGATTTATACTCACTAGCTGAAAACATCATTCCTCTTGTTAAGACAAATATGTCATCTAATCAAATAATGAGTTTAGGTCTTGCTGCTGTTAAGAACAGAGTTTATTCATACCCTATCGTTCAGCATCAAATTCCTGCTAATGGCACATGGTCCGATAAAACTATTCAGGGTGTTGGTGCAAGTCTTGTAATGGATATGGAACAGAATCAACAACTTCTTCATTCATTCCTTTCTGAAAAACAGGAAGTACCTACCGAAGAAGCAGCTGCCAACAACTAATTCAAGGAGAAAAAATTATTATGAAAAAAGCAAAGATGTCACTTGTATCTGAATTTACAAGTGCTAAAATTGACGATAGAATTTATGGTTCTTTTATTGAACATTTAGGTCGTGCTGTTTATGGTGGTATTTATGAGCCTGACCATCCTACTGCTGACGAAAATGGTTTCAGACAGGATGTTATTGAAAAGGTTAAAAAACTTAATGTTCCTATCGTTCGTTATCCTGGTGGTAACTTTGTTTCAGGATATAACTGGGAAGATGGCGTTGGCCCTAAAGAACTTCGTCCTAAAAAGCTTGAACTTGCATGGGGTGTTACCGAACCAAACCTTTTTGGTACAAATGAATTCGTAACATGGTGTAAAAAAGCAAAAACAGAACCTATGATGGCTGTAAACCTTGGCCTTCGTGGTCCTGAGGAAGCAAGAAATCTTGTTGAATACTGCAATCATAAGAGTGGTAGTTACTGGAGCGACCTTCGTCGTTCACATGGTTATGAAGACCCTCATAACGTTAAACTCTGGTGTCTTGGTAACGAAATGGATGGTGACTGGCAGATTGGTCACAAAACTGCTTATGAATACGGCAGAACTGCAAGTGAAGCAGCAAAGGTTATGAAATGGACAGACAATTCAATCGAAACTGTCCTTTGCGGTAGTGCAAGTAGAGATATGCACACTTTCGGTGAATGGGAAGCAACTACTCTCGATTTAGCTTATGACAAAGTTGACTACCTTTCACTCCACATTTATTTTGATAATCGTTCAGATGACACACCTTCTTTCCTTGCAAAGAGTATGAAGATGGATGAGTTTATCAAATCTGTTGTCTGCATCTGTGACTATATTAAAGCTAAGAAACGTTCAAAACACACTATTAACCTTTCATTTGACGAATGGAATGTGTGGTATCATTCAAATGGTGTTCATGTTGACAAATGGTGTACAGCACCTCATCAGCTTGAAGATATTTATAACTTTGAAGATGCTCTTTTAGTTGCTCTTATGCTTATAACACTTCTTAAAAATGCTGACAGAGTCAAGATTGCTTGTCTTGCACAGCTTGTAAATGTTATTGCACCTATTATGACTGAAAATGGTGGTGCTTGTTGGGAACAGACAATTTTCTACCCATTTATGCATCTTTCAAACTATGGTCGTGGATACACTCTTGATTCAAGAGTTATTTCTCCAAAACACGATACAAAGGAATTTACTGATGTTCCTGATGTTGAGTCAATCGCAACACTTAGTGAAGATAAAGAAAATCTTACAATTTTTGCAGTAAACAGAAATATGGATGAAAATGTACTTTTCGACATTTCACTTCTTGACTTCGAAAACCTTCAGGTGCTTGAACATATCGAAATGAGTGGTTATGATATTAAGGCTGAAAACAGTGCAATCGCAACTCCTGTAAGACCATTTAACGCTGAAAAACCTGAGTTTGACGGCAAAACTATTACAGTTGACCTTAAACCACTTTCTTGGAATGTAATAAGACTTGCAAAAAGAAAATAATTGTAGTAAAATATACCAAGATATGATAAAAATGAAAGAGTGATTATATGGCTGCTAAATGTCCTGAATGTGGACACACACTTAAAATATGGAATGTTAAACCTGAATGTCCTAAATGTGGTGTAAACCTTGCAAACCATCAGTGGGAAAAACGTTTGAATGACGACGCTGATTTTGCTGAAAACGCTTTTGCAAAGTTCCACTATAAACTTCAGAACTTCAAGTCTGCAGTTGTTGGTTCAAAGCTTCGTATAGCTCGTCTTGTGCTTACTTTTGCACCACTTATTGCACTTGTTCTTCCGCTTTATGATTTCAAACTTAATCTTCCTTTTAACCAGAGTGAAAACTCAATTTCATTCCTTACATTTGTTCTTGATTACCTTCTTAAAACAGATATCGGAAGTGTTATTTCACTTATGGGTGGCGAAGTTTTAGGAACAGCAGCAACTATGGTTGTTATTGCTTGTGTGCTTATGCTCCTTGCAGTAGTTTTCGGTGTTCTTAATTTCTTCGTATTACTTATTTCAGGTATCAAGATGAAATATGTTTTCAACATCGTTCTTAATGTTCTTGCTACTGTTTGTTGGGCAGTTTCTGCTGTATTCTTTGGTCAGTTCACAACGACTTGTGAAACACTCGGTGGTGGAATTGTTACTGAATGTAGCCTTGGTTTCGGATTTATTGTAGGTACGGTTCTTTTCCTTGTTAACGTTGCAATGAATGTTGTAGTTGGTAAAGGACTTAAGAAACAGCTTCAAGAGCAGCCATCGTTGGATGAGTTTGTTGCTAACGAAATCGCAGAACTCAGAAAGCAAGCATAAATTATTACATAATATATTTTGTCCCTCTCATAAGTTTTATGGGAGGGATTTTTTATGTGGATGAGAACAATTTCAGGACGAAAAATCATGGGTGTTATGTCTATTCTTTTAGCAGTTGTTATGATGTTAGGCCTTATTGCAGGAAAATATGTATCCTCTGCTTCAACTCAAAGAAAACTACCAATTTATTCAGTACAGACTGACCAGAAGAAAATCGCAATCACATTTGATGCAGCCTGGACAAATCAGGATACTGAACAACTTATACAAATACTAAAAAAACATAACGCAAAAGCGACTTTTTTCATAGTAGGAGATTGGGCAGAAAAATTTCCTGAAAGTGTAAAAGCCTTTCATAATGCGGACCATACAATTGCAAATCATTCCGATACACACAAAGCTTTTTCCAAATGTTCACGGGAACAAATACAAGAAGAAATCGTAAACTGCAATAAGAAACTCGAAACAATCACAGGAGATAAAATTACTTTATTAAGAGCACCATCAGGTGATTATACAGACCAAAGCCTTGAAGTTGCAAACAGCCTTGACATGTACACTATACAATGGAATGTTGACAGCCTTGATTACACAGGTCTTTCGGTTGATGAGATTGTACAAAGAGTTTTATCAAGAATTGAAAACGGTTCAATGGTTCTTTTTCATAACGGAGTGGAAAACACAGCAGAAGCACTTGATATAATCCTCACCAAACTTTCTTCACAAGGTTATTCCTTTGTTTCGGTTGAAGATTTAATCTATAAAGAGGATTATTACCTTGACCACACAGGCAAACAACATAAGAATATATAAAAATAAGGATAGAGATTTTTCTCTATCCTTAAATATTTGCTTAAACATATTTTTTATTTACTTATCTTGCACTTCTTATTTCTGTAATCAATAAGACTTAATAAATCCTTTGCAACCTGTGAAACCTTTTCTGTATTTTCAGTAATTACAACCTCTGACAAAAGATTGAACTGATTTTGAATACGGTCTTCCACATCATTCAGTGCATCACTGCTCATTGGGTCTGAAAAACGGAATGCTTCATAAACCTTTTTGATTTCAGCCTTGATTTCAGGAATTTCGGTTGATGTCATAAGCATTTCTGCATCAAGAGTAATGCCCTTGATAAAACTTGTTTTTGTCTTGATTTTATCATCAAAGTCACCAACTGTGTCAGCAGCTGACTTTGCAATAAGTGATACAATAACTGAAACAGCAAGAATAACAGCTGAAACCACAACTACAGCCCATGATTCTATACCAGGTACTGTCATAAATATTGTACCTGCAATAGACGAAATAACTATTTCTACAATACTTGTTGTTATAAGTGGAATATTATAAAGCACTTTTGCATTGCTTTTTGAGTTGAGAGCAATAACTGAACTAAAAAGATTGCCTAATAAAGCAGTGGTAATAAGAGCATAACCAATCCAGAAATTATCAGCTTCACGATTTTCATTAGGTACTACAAAAACTATAACATTAAAAAGTGCAAAGCATATAGCCCATATAATTAAGAAAGTATCTCTTACCTTTTTCATCCGTTATCCCTCTCTTTTTGTTCCACATTTAGGACAGAATTTACCAGGTCTTTCAAACTCATATCCACATTTCACACAAGACTTTTTATTTGCAACAGGTGTTCCGCATTCTTCACAGAACATTACTCCGTTTGCCAGTTGCACACCACAATTATCACAGAATCCATTCACAGCATTTGGTACACCAACGAAAGCATTAACAGTGTCATTCATCATACCGCCCATAACACCGCCAACAGCACCACCGACGCCCATCATAGCACCCATACCGATACCTGCATTAGTGAAGTTACCTACACCTTCATTCTGTGCCATCTGTTCAGCAACGCCAAATCCACGTTCTTGGCTGTATGTATAACCTTCCTGAGCACGTTTTTTAGCCTGAGCTTCAGAATCAATAACAAGCTTTTCTGCTTCTGTTCTTGCCTTTAAAAGTTCTGTATCCATTTGGATTTTTGTTGTATATTGTTGTCTTAGGGTTTCGTATGTCTCGTCACCCTCAGGTCTTAAAATTGTCGCAATATTGAACATTTCAAGTGCGATACCATAATCAGCAAAATGACCTTTTAAAAGGTCCTTAATGGCAAATGAAAATTCAGGAAGACCAGCATCAATTTCGAAAATATTAATAGATTTCTCTTTAATCACCTGTGCAATATATGACTTTACATAAGTCATAAGGAAAACACGGAAGAATGAAACAAGTTTTGCCTGAGTCAAAAACGCTTCAGTTCCCACAAGTTTTAAAAGAAGTTTTCTTGGATCCTCAACACGAAGATTCATATCACCACTTGCCCCTATTGATACAGGAAAATTGAAAACCGGGTCAATATACTGTACCTTTGAATCAGTACCCCATTTAACAGACATCTGTTCAGCCTTATTTATAAAATAAACCTCACAATGAAATGGTGTTTTATCGTCAGTTGAACGATTAAGCATTTTTCCTAAATAAGGTATGTTTTGTGTTTCAAGCGTGTAACGACCAGGTCCAAACAAGTCAAGAGCCTGACCATTCATAAAGAAAATTGCTTCTTGTGTTTCGTGAACAATAAGTTGTGTCAGAGAATTAAAATCCTCACAAGGATGTTTCCAAATAAAAGTGGTATTGTCACCCTCATATTTAATAATATCTGCAATCTGTACCATAACCTTAAAATCTCCTTGTATTGTATACAGTAATTATAGACCGAATGAAAAGGATTGTCAACAAATACGAATTATAATGAAAAAAGACCAACGACACTTTCGCGTCATTGGTCAAATGCTATCTTGTAAAATTAATTATTTAACAGCGTCTGTATTTGGGATTGGTTCTGGATCAACAACAGGGTCAACCACAACAACTGTTTCCTGTTCTTCGATTGGTTCATCACAGAAGAGACATGCCATACCTACAACAGGAATAGCACTCATAAGTACAAGAACAGCGCTCATAGCGATAGCTAACTTTGTGAACTTAGTTTTCATGCTTTTCACCTCCTCGACATAGCTTGTCTTTTAAAATATAGTTTAACTTCTCTTTGAAGAAGTATTAACAACATTTCAATCAACTTTTGAACACACTACTACTCAATGTATTCATTGCATATATTCTAACACATATTTTTCCAAATTGCAACTAAAATTTATCACATTATATGATATTTTTTAATTACTTTTTTTGAACATTATGACTAAAAAATGAACCAATGACAAAATCATTGGTTCATTATCTGTGTTCTGTATAACTAATCATTTAAACAGCGTCTGTATTTGGGATTGGCTCTGGGTCAACAACAGGATCAACAACCACTACAGTTTCCTGCTCTTCAATAGGTTCATCACAGAAGAGACATGCCATACCTACAACAGGAATAGCGCTCATAAGTACAAGAACTGCACTCATAACAATAGCCAATTTAGAAAACTTTGCTTTCACGCTTTTCACCTCCATAAAAATTACACAGGGACACAACTCCCTTAATTAAATTCTATCACAAACAATATTTAAATACAACAACATTCTTTGTAGCTAATGTGTCAAATTTTCACCTTGTTTCTTGTGCAATTATAACAAGGAATATTCTAAACTTTTAAGATAATGAACTTACAACATCAACAGTGTTGATTCTGATTGCCAAAAATTTATTAAATATTTACAAATATTTAAAAAGACTTTACTTTTTTTCACATTCTTTATTGTAATTTATAAACTTTCGTTGTACAATAACACTATAAAACTGAAGGAGGATTTCCTATGCCTACAACAAATATTACAAAAATCAAAACGAAAAACAACAATTTACTTCTCCGTGTTGCAAAAGGACACTTTGCAACAAGCAGTTCACATAGTAACTATTATATTGATGTCGCTGCACAGAAATCCCGTCTTTCTGAAGCAAAAGCTATTGCTCAGGAATTATGTAAAAACCATAAATACAGCACTTGTTTAGTTGACACAATCCTTTGTCTGGACGGAATGGAAGTGGTTGGTACTTGCGTTGCAGAAGAACTCACAAAAAATGACTACGTAAACATCAATGCTCACCAAACAATTTACGTTGTTACACCTGAAGTTATTAATGGGTCACAACTTATTTTTAGAGACAATATGGTACCTATGATTAAAGGTAAACATGTGCTTGTTGTAGCTGTTTCTGTTGCATCAGGTAACACAGTTCGCTCAGCAATTGAAGCTATCAAGTATTATGGTGGTGAAGTTGCAGGTGTTGCATCTATTTTCGCAACGACAAATAACTGTGAAGGGTATGAAATCAATTCTGCTTTCAATCCAAAGGACTTGCCTGACTATTTCAGTGTTCCATCATACGAATGTCCTCTTTGCAAAGAAGGCAAAAAACTTGATGCACTTATTAACTGTCACGGTTATTCAAAACTTTAATATCTAGCACACTAAAAAGGAGATGAGAAATCATCTCCTTTTTTTATAAAATCAGCAAAAAAAAGCAGTGGGTTTTTCCTCACTGCTTTCTGATTTATTTAATTCTTAGAAAATACGCTCTAATTATTATGAACCAAAGTTAGTGTAACCAGCATCTACCCATGTAACTTCGAACATAACTCTGTCGTCAGCCAATGTGTTTCTTACATAGTAGTTACTTGCGTTGCCTTCATACCATGGTCTGTATTCAACAAAGCCTTCAGGTGTTGGCTTGTTATCCTGACCTGTAAGATTCTTAAGGCCAGCTTCGATACCATCAGCCATTTCTTTGTCACGAGCAATAAGAACAGCCTTTACAACGTTTCTTGTAGGGTCACATGTACCGAACTTGAAGCCTGTAATCCACCAGTGTTCCTGTTCATATCTTGTGAAAAGTGGCTTACCCTCATTATAGTCAGCAGTTGTTTGGTAGTACTCAAAGTACATTTCAAGAAGGTTTTCGTCTTCTGCACATCTATAGAAAGCAGAGTCAACATTTTCAGGTTTCTTTGTGTAAACACCTAACTCTGCACCTTCAAGAACACCGTACTGACCCTTCCACCACTGAAGTCTCCAAAGAAGACCACCATAGTTGAAGTCGATTTTAAGTGTCTGGTACCACATGCTTGTATATACTGCAGCATTATCATATATATCTGTAAATCCGAAATTACGCTGCCATGCTTCAACGTCAGTATAGTAAATATCCTGCTCTTTATCGTATTTGTAACCAAACAACCTAAGAATGTCGTTCATCTGTTCAGTATCAACTTCATAGATACCATTTGAAAGACCTGCAACCTGTCTAAGGATAAAACGAGCATCAATAGCAGTAACGCTGTCATTCTTATCCATATCAGCTGCCTTAAGTTGGTTGTCACTAAGTGTTTCAAGACCTACAACATAACGTAAGATATAACGAGCATCAATTGCTGTTACCTGTCCGTCATTGTTAATATCACCTTTTAAATCAGCAGCAGAAGCTGTGATAGCTGCAAAAGGAATTGCAGTAACCAACATTACCAACGCTAAAAATAATGAAAAATATCTTTTCATCAAATATCGCCTCTTTCCGAAAATTTATAATATCGTAAATTATATTATTACACAAATATTTCCTTTTGTCAATAAACAAAGGTTTTATTTTAAAGCTTATTTATCAACACGCTTCATTTTTGAGAACTTTTCTCCCCAGCTATTTGCCCAACACTCACAGTAAAGCTTATAATATGAAACATTATTCTTTTGTCTGTACTTTGCAAAGCAATGACACCAGATTACCGATGGAATTGCAATCACAGGATAATAAAGAGGGCCCAACAAAAAGCATTGCCATGTATGACCATATTCATGAATTCTTGTATTATATGTCCATTCTTTATCAGGATGATTTTCCCTCATGAAAATGAATTCACCCATTGAAAGTCCACCCTGGTCCCAAGGCATATAAACTATGTTTGCATAACCGAATTTTTGATGACGATAACCTAAAATCCTTGTGCACACAAGATACGCTATACCACCAGCAATATTTACTGGCAAACCCCAGGTCCATTGAACAAGATGGAAGAAAACATCGAATAACTTACTTCTTTTTACCGTTGGTGCAGTTTGATTAATATTAATTTTGCTCATATTAATCCTCCTTTTAAACATTAGACATTAATGCTTGTTTTTCTAATTCTTTTTCAACAAGAATTATATAATTGCCATTTTCATCTTTTTGTAGTGTATGACCTTGTGACTCATCGTTATCCTTACCAAGCCATGTATCTTCTAACTTCTGTCCTGAAAGAATTTCACAACGTTTTCTTTCTTCTGGCGTAAGGGTTACACTACCATATTTGTGTTTCGTTGCAACTGCAGCACGAATCATTGTATGGTCATCCTTTGTCATCTCAAATTTTCTGAGAAGCACATATGAAATCAATGCACTTACCATTGGAATAAGAGCTACACAAAGACGGATACCAATAATTGCAGATGCTGGCTGTTCAACGAATTCCGTTGCCTCACTATTTGTATCAAGACCAAAACCACCAAGAATAAGAGTTACGATAAATGTATTGATACCACCTGTCACCTGCTTAACCATTGTGTTACAAGTTGACACAACACCTTCTCTACGACGACCTGTAATAAGTTCATCCACATCAGTTAAGTCAGGGAATACGTTATTACATACAAAACCTATGCCACTCATACCAAAGGGATATAATATTACTCCCATAATCATAAGTATAAGCATAAATGTTGATTTTGACGTACCTGGTTGACTTGCCTGAACAATGAGACCTATGGCAAGACCTAAAATCATAAACGGAGTTACGATTGTTCCGCATTTTTTCTTACCATGTTTCATTGTAAGAGCATAGTTAAGTGGGAATGCAAGAGATTCAAAAACTCCTGCAAATGTGTTAAAAATCGGATAGAATTTATATTGATTTGCAAGGAATGTTACATAATAAATATATGTTGTTGAATAAAAGCTTCTTGCAGTTTCCCAGAAAAAGCTGATTCCAAAATACTGTCTAAAAGACCTGTTTTTAAACACAAGAACATATTCTTTAAGTGCCGCTTTCAAATCAAGAGGCTCATTTTTCATATCAAGTGAACTTGGCTCTTTAACAAGCTTGAATGTACCGTAAATTGAAATACTGTACATAAATGCAAGGATAATACCTGTAATAAAGAATGGTGTTTTTGCATCTCTGTTAAGTCCATCTGAAAAACCAAATATGGAAAGCATTACAAGCAAAATGATATATGATGGAATCATACCGACAGAGTTGAAAATATAGCTTACAGAAGTATATTGAGTTCTCTTGTTATACTCAGGTGCAAGTTCAGGAAGCATTGCTGTATGTGGTACAGCAATTATTGTATATGCAGTTTTATAAAGCACATAAGCAAATACAAAATATGCAACTGTCATATATGGATGATTTTCACCATCAAGTCCAAAGGAATTCCAAAGCATTATATATGAAATAAACACAAAAGGGATACCCCATTTTAGATATGAACGATGTCTACCATATTTTGAACGTGTACGGTCGGTAATAATACCCATAATCGGGTCGTTAATTCCATCCCACACAACAGCAACCATTGTAATAAATCCTGCATATTCAATATCAAGACCTACAACTTTTGTTAGAAATATACTGAAATACATACTGATTATGTATCCGCCACCACCAATAAAAATATTGGTAAAACAATAATAAATCATAGGCAGAACAGTATCTTTGAATGTTCCCTCAACACCTATTGCTTTCTTGAATTTTTCTCCCATTATATCACCTACAAAAAAACTGCACTACCATATTAATGTAGTGCAGATTCTTCATTATTTAGTCTTCTTGTTCGTCGCAAAAAATCTTTACTGCATTTTCACAAGTTTTAATATGTGCAAAGCTATGACTTCCACCATTTTCACCGTCAAGGGTCCAGTTTACTTCATCATCAAACCAGAATTTGAATTCTTTGCCTCGTTTCACGACAAGATACTTGTTATTCATAACATCTCTTGTTACAAACATAGCATTTAATATTGAAGCAAGCTGTGCAGGATTCTTTGGAATTCGTATAAGTGATAACTCGTGAAATCCGTCATCAAACTTAACACCTGATTTTTTTAACACAGGAAATCCTGCAACAGAATATGAATTTGAGACGCCACCATAGAAGAAATTACCTTCTATAATCTCACCATCGTCACATTCAACTTTTGCTTTGAATCCCTTGATTTTTGTAACTTCCTTTGCTGTTTCCCAATAATAAGCAGCTCTGCCAACCTTATTTTTCAAAGATTGTTTTGCTTTATATGAAACATCACAGAAATTACCAAAACAGGAAACATAGATAAACTGCTCTTTACCATTGAAATCACCAATATCAATTGCCTTTGTGTGACCACCAAGGATAGTTTCAACAGCATCATCAAAGTCTGTTGGAATGTGCAGCGAATGAGCAAAGTCATTTGTTGTGCCACAAGGAATGTAACCGAGTTTTGCCTGAAGTTTCAATTCCATCATACCACAAACTGTTTCCTTTAATGTTCCGTCACCACCACAGCAGACGATAATGTCACAGTCTTTACCATATTTTTTTGTAACATAATATGCATTTTTATGAATCTCAGTATAACGCACCTGAACTTCATATCCTGCTTCCTGAAACTTCTCAACAATTTCAGGCTGATAATCCACAGCGTGACGCTTACCTGCTATAGGATTAATTATAAGTAAAAGAGATTTCCCCATTTAGAACTCCAATTTTTTACTGATATAATCAACCAACTGGTCGATAGGAAGTCTTACCTGTTCCATTGTATCTCTGTCACGAACTGTTACGCAGTTATCTGCTTCACTTTCGTCGTCACCAACTGTCTGGAAGTCAACAGTGATACAGAGAGGAGTACCGATTTCGTCCTGACGACGGTATCTCTTACCAATTGAACCTGCATCATCATATTCTACATTGAAATACTTTGAAAGCATTTCGTAAATTTCCTCAGCCTTTTCACCAAGTTTCTTTGAAAGTGGAAGAACTGCAGCCTTAACAGGTGCAAGTACAGGATGGAAATGCATAACAACACGAGTGTCGTTCTTTTCTGCATCTACAACTTCTTCATCATAAGCTTCAGTTAAGAGAGCCAAGAAAAGACGTTCAACACCTAATGATGGTTCGATAACATATGGAATGTACTTTTCATTAGTTGTCTGGTCAAAATATTCAAGTGCTTTACCACTTGTATTGCTGTGCTGAGTAAGGTCGTAGTCAGTTCTGTCAGCAATACCCCAAAGTTCACCCCAACCAAATGGGAATAAGTATTCAAAGTCAGTTGTAGCCTTTGAATAGAAGCAAAGTTCTTCAGGGTCATGGTCACGAAGACGAAGATTTTCAGGTTTAATGTTAAGCGAATAGAGCCAATCACGGCAGAAGCTTCTCCAATAATCAAACCATTCAAGGTCTGTACCTGGTTTACAGAAGAATTCAAGTTCCATCTGTTCAAACTCACGAACTCGGAAAATGAATTTACCTGGAGTAATTTCGTTACGGAAAGATTTACCAATCTGTGCAACACCGAATGGAACTTTCTTTCTTGTTGTTCTCTGAACATTCTGGAAGTTTACGAAAATACCCTGAGCTGTTTCAGGACGAAGATAAATTTCTGATGTTGAATCTTCAGTAACACCCTGGAATGTTTTGAACATAAGGTTAAATTGACGAATGTCAGTAAAGTTATGAGCACCACAGTCAGGACATGGAATTGAATGTTCCTTAATGTAGTTTGCCATTTCTTCATTTGACCAACCTGCAACATTTGTTCCGTCAAAGTTTTCAATAAGATTATCTGCACGATGTCTTGTCTTACACTGACAGCAGTCCATAAGTGGGTCAGAGAAGCCACCAAGGTGACCTGAAGCCACCCAAGTCTGTGGATTCATAAGAATTGCTGAATCAAGACCTACATTATATTTGTTTTCCTGGATAAATTTCTTTCTCCAGGCTTTTTTGATATTTTCTTTAAGTTCAACGCCTAATGGACCGTAGTCCCAAGTGTTAGCAAGTCCGCCGTAGATTTCACTACCTGCGTAAACAAAACCTCTGCCCTTTGAAAGAGCTACGAGTTTTTCAAGTGTTTTTTCTGTGTTAAGCATTTTAGAATTCCTTCTTTATTATATAATATGAGTTTATTTTTCTGTATTTATTCTGCAAGACCTTTTTTAGCCTTTTCAAACTCTGCTTCAATTTCAGCTGATGGCTTCTTTGAAACAAGAGAAACAACAACAATAACAATTGAAGATACGATAAAGGCAGGGAGAAGTTCATAAATTGCAAACACACCACCGAATGTTGGATTAAGCACAAGTTTCCAAAGGAATACTGTTGCCGCACCTGAAAGCATACCTGCAACAGCACCTGCACGAGTTGTCTTCTTCCAGAAAAGTGAGAAGAGCATAAGTGGTCCGAATGTTGCACCGAATCCTGCCCAAGCAAATGAAACAATGTTGAAAATAATACTTTTTTCATCAAGAGCAATTACCATACCTATAAGAGCAACTACCATAAGGGCAATACGTGATATCCACATAACCTTCTTGTCACTTGCTTTCTTATCAACAACACCCTTATAGATGTCGTTTGCAAGTGCTGAAGATGCAATAAGAAGATATGAGTCAGATGAACTGATTGTAGCAGCAAGAATACCTGCCATAATAACACCTGCAAGTACAGGATGAAGAAGTGTTTCACTCATAAGAACGAATACGTTTTCTGCACCACCCTTTGTAAGGAGTGTTTCTGCAGCTGGAAGCATTGCACGACCGATAATACCGATTGCAACTGCTGCAAAAAGTGAAATAATAACCCATACTGTTGCAATTCTTCTTGACTTCTTAAGTTCACTTGCCTTACGAATAGCCATAA
The DNA here is from genome assembly GCA_045613065.1 of Candidatus Fimenecus sp. GTDB lineage: Bacteria > Bacillota > Clostridia > Oscillospirales > Acutalibacteraceae > Fimenecus. Next base: position 9,480 of record JAZLAH010000005.1, on the reverse strand, counting down.
ATCTAAGGAGAACCTGAGGCATACCGAAGTATCCAAGACCCCAAGCAAGCATTGAAGCGATTGTAAGTACAGGATAATCTACTGCGTTACCGAAAACAGGAACACCATTTTCAACAAGCTGCATACCTGCTTCGTTAGTTACAGGGTTAGCGATTTCTGTAAGTGAAAAATAACCCTCAATAGACTGAGCATTTGCCATAACAGCTTCAATACCACCAGCATGAGCTGTTCCCAATGCAAGAACAGCCACGAGTGCAACAATCATAACGATACTCTGCATAAAGTCAGAAGCACTTTCAGCAAGGAAACCACCGAGGAATGTATAAACGATAACGAAAAGTGCACCAACAATCATCATTGATGTATATGAATATCCGAACAATGTGCTGAAAAGCTTACCACAAGTAACGAAACAGCTACCTGCATAAACTGTGAAGAACACAAGAATTAAAACTGATGCAATAATTCTGATAACCTTTTTATCTTCATGGAAACGGTTTGAGAAGAATTCAGGAACTGTAATTGCATCACCGCTGACTGCTGAATAATTACGAAGTCTTTTTGCAACAATAAGCCAGTTAAGATATGTACCGAGTGCAAGACCCACTGCAGTCCATGTAGCATCCGCAAGACCACACCAATATGCAACACCGGGAAGTCCCATAAGAAGCCAACCACTCATATCTGAAGCTTCAGCACTCATAGCTGCAACCCAAGGTCCTAAACTTCTACCACCTAAGAAATAGTTTTCTGTGTTTTTGTTTGCTTTACGTGCAAAGAATACGCCTATGCCGATAACAATAAGCATATATCCTGCCATAGCAAGAAATATCATCATCTGGTTTGACATTTCATTCATCCTTTCTCCAATGGAAATTAAATATTACTCCATTTTATAAATATGCTATTGTATTATAATAAAAAAAAAGTGATTTGTAAAGCGTTAAACTCTACAAATCACCATAAATTTACATATTTCTTTAATTATTCTTTCCAGGAATGGATAACTGATGGGTTTTCAAAGATTTCATCAAGTCTGTTCATAAATGGAAGAATATCACCGTAGTCAAGAGCCTTGTGGTCAAATGCAATTGTAAGAGGAAGAATCTGACGAACTGCGATTGTATCGTTGCCGTTTTCATCTGTTACAACAGTTGGTCTCTTCTGGATAGCATTAACTGCGATTGCAGTAACCTGAGGTGGAATGATTTCAAGAAGGAAGCACATACCCTTCTGGTTACGATGAATTGAACCAAGGTTAGAAATTGTAACTGTACCCTGTTCGATATCATGTTTTGTAAGTCTGTCTCTAACAGGAATTGAATAATATTCCTTCTTTTCTTTACCTGAAAGAGTCTTTACCTTATGCTTACCTGTCTTTGCACCAATAAGACGGAAGATTGCCTGAAGAATCTTACCTTTTTTAAGTCCGTTAATTGTGTTATCCATAGAAACCTCAAACATAGCTTCATCCATATTTGTGTTCTGCATACGACGCATTGTGTCGTTGATAACCTCTGTCATTTTAGTAAGAGATTTGCTTTCCATATGACGAAGATTAACTGTCATCATTCTGCCATCAGGAAGCATTGCTGGCATTGATACGTTAACACGGTCATGATATGAAAGCTTACCACGAACAAGCTTACGCTCAAAGTTAAGGTGGCAGTTCATCTTTGGTGCAGCCATAAGACCTTCGCAGATGATTTTCATAACAACAGTGTTGATTGAAATTTTCTTTGACTTATCTGTACAACCCTCATTAAGTTTCTTGTACTCTTTCAAAAATTCTGTAACATCTACTTCATAACCAACAACAGCATGAGGAATTGTTTCCCAGCTTTCCGCAGTCATATTTGATACGATTTTTCTTGCAATACCAAAACGTTCTTGTTTGTAAATACCCATTTAAATTCATCTCCTTAATATTTCTCATTGAATCTTCTTTCAAATTCTTCACAAAGTTCATCCCTAAAATTAGGGTGTGCAATTGCAATAAGAGCTCTCGCTCTTTCTCTCATGCTCTTACCTTTGAGCTGAGCAACACCAAATTCAGTAACAATGTAGTTAACATCATTTCGTGTTGTTGTAACCGCTGAATAATCAGTAATTTTAGGTACAATCTTTGAAATTGTGTCACCTTTTGCAGTTGATGGCATTGCAATAATTGAACGGCCACCCTTACTCATGGTAGCACCACGAACAAAATCCACCTGACCACCAACACCTGAAAACTGGTTAAGACCGATTGTATCAGACACAACTTGTCCCATAAGGTCAACCTGTAAACAGGAATTAACAGAAACCACATTATCATTCTGTGAAATAACAACAGGATTGTTTACATAATCCATTGGCACCATCTGGACATCAGGGTTTCCATCGAGATAATCAAAAAGCTTTCTTGTACCAAAAGCAAAACCAAGAATAGTCTTGCCATTATCAATATTTTTCTTCGAGTTGTTTATAACACCACTCTTGATAAGGTCAACAACACCATCACCAACCATTTCAGAGTGAAGTCCCAAATCTTTTTTATCCTTTAATTCCTCACAGATAGCATTCGGAATACCACCGATACCAAGCTGAATACAGTCACCATCGTTGATAAGTGATGCACAATGTTTACCGATTTTTACTTCAACATCTGTAAGTGGTGGTGCAGGTACTTCAGGAATAGGTTCATCGTGTTCTACGAAGAAATCAAATTCTGAAATATGTTTTCTTGCTGCACCGTATGTATAAGGTACATATTTATTAACCTGTGCTATCTTAACTTCACAATGAGAAAGTGTTGTTTCAATGTAATCACAGTTTGCACCTAATGATACATAACCCTCTTCGTCAGGATATGTAACAGACATAACTGTAACACGTGGTTTAAGATAGTCTCTTAAAAGTGAAGGAATTTCAGAAAGATAACATGAGGTATAATCAGCAACACCCGTTGCTATTGCCTTACGGTTTGTTCCGGAAGCAAAAAGCGAATTATATCTGAAATGACCTTTTACTTCTTCGTCAACCCAAGGTGTTTCTCCCAAAAGGAGCATATTTATAACTTCAACATTGTTGTAATTTTTGTAATTTTCACGCATAGCACGAACAATACATCTCGGTTCACTACAACCGAAAGCCATAACAACTTTATCTCCGTCGTGTATGCTTTTGATAGCTTCTTCAGCACTGACTACTTTTTCGTTATACTCTTTTTTCCAGCTCATAGGACTCCTTTCAAACTATTATATAATACATTTGTTTGTCAGTATGTTAATTAAATCACACACTTTCACACGTAGATTATATAGAAGTTTCCAACGAATGTCAACAAAAAATCCTTTAGCTCTCGAAAGATTAACAATATTGTAATAACTTCGTAAAAATTACGATACATTCTGTTTAATTTGCACGAAAAACAAAAGATTTCTTTTAGTTGATTTTTATACCACAGATATAGTATTATATATACATAATTGCAAAAGGAGTGGGAAAATATGAATTACATCGGCAAAAAAGAAAGGTTCAACTTTATGACAGGTCTTGCAGGACAGAATATTGTTTACTGCTTTATTGGTGCATCTTTCTTTCAGTACTTTTTAACAGACATAGCACAATTTCCTGCAAGTATTGTTGCTGTTCTTCTTATTCTTATGAAGGTATGGGATGGTGTTAACGACCCTATTATCGGTTCAATCGTTGACCGTCATCGTTTTAAAAATGGCGAAAAGCTTCGTCCATTACTTAAATACACACCTGTCCCTGTAGGTATTTTTACTGTACTTATCTTTGTTGTCTTCTCAACTGCTGAGAATCTTCTTTGGCTTCGTGTTGGTTATTTCGTACTTATGTATCTTTGTTGGGACATTACATACACATTGCAAGACGTTGCAATCTGGGGTACAACTGCAGTCGTTACTCCTGATTCAAATGAACGTGACAAATTTGTTCAGTTAGCACGAACAGTTGGTTCAATTTTCTTCGGTATTGCCAGTGGCGTTATTCCTATGGTTATGGAAATCGTTGCAAAACAGTCTGGCAACTCATTAGCACTTATGACAGTATTATTTGCAGCTATCTTCGGTCTTGGTGGTGCATTAATCAGTGCAAAATGTTACAGTGCACAGGAAAGAGTTCGTCTTGTTGAACCTGAAAAACAGCAGACATCCATTCTCGAGTGCTTCAAGCTTCTTTTCCAGAATAAGATGCTTATGCTTGTTACCCTTTCAAACCTCTTCGGTGCATTTGCATTCGGCAATAACCTTATGACATACTTTTTCAAATACAAACTTCCTGAAATTTCAATCGGAAGCTTTGTCCTTGGTCCACTGACACTTACAACTGTTTTTGGTGCTTTAACTTCTGCTCCAGCTTTCCTCGGTATGCTTGTGGCTGATAAACTTAAAGAAAAGTTCAAGGGTTACAGAAACCTTCTTATCTTCATTCAGCTTTGCACATTGATTGGCAGAGTTGTTGCATGGGCTATCGGATTCCAGGGCAAAAACATCATTTTCACAATAATCATTCTTGCTCTTTGTTCATTCCCTGCAGGTGCTGCAAGTATTGCACAGACATCTCTCTTCTGCGATAGTGTTGACTATATGGAATGGAAAACAGGTAAACGTACAGAAGGCGTTACATTTGCGATGCAGACTTTCTTTACAAAGATTTCAAGTGGTATTACAGGTGCTCTCGGAACATTTGCACTCAGCGCTCTCGGTTATATCGCAGTTGAAGATACTCCTGACGCAGTTTATCTCGGCACACAAAGTGTTGCCTTTGAAACATGGATTTGGCCTCTTGTAATGCTTACTCCTGCAATTGCTGCACTCCTTTACATAATTCCACTTTTATTCATCAAATACACACCTGAACAGAAAGCACAGGTTGAAAAGGAATTGGCAGAACGCAGAGCAGCCGTTTCAGAATAATAATATCAGGAGATTAATTATGAAAAAGATTATCAGTATTTTATGTGCTTGTGTAATTTTATTCACAGCATTTTCAATTACAGCACTCGGTGCTGACACAAATTATAAGCCATATGATGAAAGTCAGTATTTCACATATGGTGATTACGACATTCATTACAGAGTTATCCCTGCAAAAGGTGAACAAAAAGGCAGAATTATGATGCTTCACGGATTTATGTGTTCAACTTATGCTTGGCGTAATATGGCAACAGAAATGGCAAAAAAAGGTTACGAATGTGTCCTTGCTGACCTCCCTAACTTCGGTTACAGCACAAGAGAAACTGCTGATATGAAGATAGTTGACCGTGAAATCCTTATTGCAGAGCTTATGAAGAGTATTGCTCCGATGAATGAGTGGATTATTGCAGGTCATTCAATGGGTGGTGGCGTTGCAATAAATATTGCAATCGAGAATCCTGTTAAATCACTTCTTCTTTATTGTCCTGCTCCACAGAGTGAGTTTCCTGAAGAAATGAAAGACCTTGTTCAGTCTGACCTTATGAAGGGCACTATGAACGCTTTCTTCAAGTATGGCACAGAAATTGACCCACTTGTAAAAATGGTTATTTTTATGGCAACTCTTGACTGCGGATTCTCAAAGGATTACGACGTAAACGGAGTTACAGATGCAGTTCAGTATGACGGTTTCGGTGCAGGAATGTGCGAAATGATGTACAATGTAAGACCAACTGATTTGGAAAACGCAGATAAAATCAAGTGTCCTGTTCTTTTAATTCAGGCAACAGGAGATTTAATTCTCAATGCACAGATGAAAGACCAGATTAATTCTGCTTTCCCAGATGCTACAACATATAATGTAATCGGTGGCGGACATCAGTGCATTGAAAACAGAGCAAAGGAAATCTCATTTGTAACAAATATTTTTCTTAATAAAAATGTGTAACCAGACATAATTAAAGGAGCATTTACCATTTGGTAGATGCTCCTATTTTTTTACTTATCTAAACAACTTCCGCAAAGCACATATCCGTTATTTATATATGATTGAAGTTTGTCACCTTTTACTGTCTGTTTGTTCTTTTCACTCATATTTTTTGCACCTGAACATTCAGGTGAATGAATCTTCTTTGATGATGTATTCAGCACATATTCAGCTTTTTTATCAAATTTAACATTGTTTTCTTCTGTTGTTGCTTCTTCATCAAGCCAATTCTTACCTGTTGCGTAGTCAATCACTACACCAGGCTGAACATTATAACAATATACATTGAAGCAGATTCCGTCACCATCATCTTCAACAGACCAAGCTTCCATCTGAACACCATTTGCAACAAGATTTTCACCCTCAAATATAGGTGTTACACGATAGAGAACATGGTTTTCTGTTTCCTTTACATAGTCTGCAATCATATTTTCAAAAGGCAACATACCTTCTGTGTTCATATAGCGTGTACCTGTAATCAGATTCTCTCTGTTTGCATTTTCACCTGTAAGCTGATATCCAATAAGGTGACAACGATTGTAAAGGTATCTACCATCAACGAAATCATATTTTGATGTTACCCAACCTGTGGGCTTCACCATACCGATATCTCCTCTTTTTTCAGTTGGCATAATTTCAACACCAACACAGGCAAATGTGACACCACAACGACCAAGATAATCAAGCTCTGCATATTCCTCAAAAGCCTCTGTTGTGTAATCATTTTCTGTAAATGATGGTTGATTATCGTTAATTGCCACATAAGGACTACCAGAAAACTCAGGAATATCATCAAGTGATACAGCTTTAATGGTAGTTGAATCAGTAATTACATCATCAATTTCAGGAAGAATATCACCATTTAAAAGTGAACCGCCACAACCGTTAAGTGTGAGCAACAATACAAGAACTATACTTATTATACATACAACTTTTTTATTCATACTTTACCTCACATATCTTTCTCTTGTTATTTTCTCATGGGAAGAGCCTTCGAAGTCAATAGTTTCTGTTAACTTCCAATTTTCAAAGTTAATATTAAAATATGTATCAGCAGGATAAATTCTATTCCATTTATATACAATTATTTCTTCAACATTATCTTCATTAACGATAAAATCCTCTGCAAAGCAATATCCAGCTTCTATTTCTGCAGGATTCTTCATTGTTTCAACTGAACCGTCAGGAAAAAGTTTAGATGAATACTCATTTGCGTAAAGTTTTTCACCTTCACAAAATTCCAACATATTTTCAATCAAGATTTTATCACGACTCTGACGACGTTTATTAAACATCATACCGTTTTTATCGTCAAGACAAACAATAAGTTTCATAATTTATCACCAAAAAAATTTTATCACATCTATAACTTTGTTTCAATAATAAAGAAAGTTTTTATTTACTATTTTCACGTGTTGTGTTACAATTACGTCATTAGGAGGTAATAAAATGAAAAGATTTGAAAAAATACATGTTGAAATCTCAAATATATGTAACTTAAATTGTTATTTTTGTCCTGGGACTACAAGAGAGCCAAGAAGAATGACTTTCCAAGAGTTCCAAATCGTGCTTAATAAAATAAAGCCATATCCCGATTTTATATATTTTCATCTTCTCGGTGAGCCACTTTGTCACCCTGAGCTTGAATCATTTTTAGCCCTCGCCGAAGAAATGAAATTTTTGGTTATTATCATAACAAATGGCACTCTTTTAAGCAAAAAGCAGGATATTCTTTTAAAATCAAAATCACATTATAAAACTGTTATTTCTCTGCACTCATTTGAGGCGAACGACAATAACATTCCTTTTGAAAAATATTTAGAAGATTGTTGTTCTTATGCGAAATTAGCTGAAAATAAAAAAATCGTTGCTCTTCGTCTTTGGAACAACGGTGGAAAAGATAGTTTAAATGATAAAATTTTAAATACAATTGAAAGTTATTTCCCGAAACCTTGGGTTGAAGACCGACTTGGCGTACGAATTGGCAAAAAAGTTTTTATTCAATATGGCGATAAGTTTGATTGGCCATCGCTTGAAAGCGACGACACCAATGAAAAGATTTTCTGCTATGGACTTCGTGACCAGATGGGCATTTTAGCCGATGGCACAGTTGTCCCTTGTTGCCTTGATAACAATGGTACAATAAATCTTGGCAACATCTTTGAAAAAGATTTAGAAGAGATTATAAACTCTGAAAGAGCACAAAATATTTATAACGGCTTCTCAAACAGAAATGCCTGTGAAGAACTCTGTAAAAGATGTAGCGTTGTAAGGAAGTTTTAGGAAATTAAGACAAAATTATTAAAAATACTTCTTTACTATTCACTCTTACTTCTTAACTGAAGTTCCGTTCGCAATTTTTTAGTGAACTGTAATTATTTAATAGTGAAAAAGTAAAATCCCGAACGCTTTCGCATTCGGGATTTTTTTGACCTTACTTCCCAATTCTGGACCATGGTTTGTTGATACAAATCAGTTAGATAAATTGGAAATTGTTTGTTATTACTCCAAAGTAATAAGCGGTTCACCTTCAGAGCAAACAAGCCAAAAATCCATATTATATTCTTTGTCATTATAGTTCAACTCAAAATTATGAATCTCTAAATTAACTCCATCTACTGTTAAATTTATATCACCCTTATGTTGATAGCATCCGTAATAATAATCTTTTTCACTGAAATTTAATATGCTTGTTCTTAAAAAAATCGTTGGGTCATCATTATTCACTATCATTGCTACACTCGAACAGCTTTTACCTGCAAGCTCCAATTTTTCATTTTCATGTCTGAGGTAACCAAAGTGAACAGTTTCATCTGAGGATGCAGTGGCAACACAAAAATAACCACCCTCAACTTCCGTTAAATAAATAATATTATCAACATATTCTGTTCCGGACATTTCATCGTCATTCATTACCTCTAAAACTTTTTCTTCGAACGTTAATTCAGTATCTGCTATTTTATCATAAATTGTTGAACCGATTGAAAATACAATACAAAAAATGAATATGATAACCAAAACTTTTTTCTTCATCTTTAAACACCCCATTTAACTTCTAAAAATTGTATCATCTCAACAACATAAAAGTCAATATTTTAAATCTATTTTTCGTATCTATAGTGATAATTATATAACGCTCAATATGAAATTACAATCGGGTGCAGGTGTCCCACCCATAATTATTCATTATTAACCATCGAAGCGGTTTCATTTTTCACTATTCACTCCAAAATCCGTTCTATATGAAATGAATAATAGAAATAAAAATCCGCTCACTTACGTGAACGGATTTTCTTTTGGAGGCGACAATCGGATTTGAACCGATGAATCAGAGTTTTGCAGACTCGTGCCTTACCACTTGGCTATGTCGCCATATTAAGTTTTTTGAAAAAAATAGGACACAAGAAACTGGGAGAATTCTGTGTCCTGTTTTTATGGAGCGGATGACGAGGCTCGAACTCGCTACCTCCACCTTGGCAAGGTGGCGCTCTACCAGATGAGCTACATCCGCATAATGGTGCCTCCGATCGGAATCGAACCAATGACACGAGGATTTTCAGTCCTCTGCTC
>JAZLAH010000004.1:0-20127 GCA_045613065.1 Candidatus Fimenecus sp. | reverse complement strand
TTACCTCTATTTTTCTAACTCTATAACTTAAATGTCAAGATTTTGTACATACTTTGCATTTTTCTCAATAAATTCTCTACGAGGTTCAACCTTATCACCCATAAGAATTGAGAATGTTTCGTCTGCTTCCATAGCATCTTCAAGTGTTACACGAAGCATTGTTCGAGTTGCAGGGTCCATTGTTGTTTCCCACAATTGTTCAGGGTCCATTTCACCAAGACCCTTATATCTCTGAACGTCACAATTCTGTCCCATTTCTTCAAGGAACGCATCTCGCTGTTCATCAGAGAAAGCATACTCATGACGTTTACCTTTACTTACTTTGAAAAGTGGTGGCTGTGCAATATAAATATATCCACCATCAATCAAATCTCTCATATATCTGAAGAAGAATGTGAGAAGAAGTGTTCTAATATGCTGACCGTCAACGTCGGCATCGGCCATAATAACAATTTTATGATAACGGAGTTTTTCAATGTTGAATTCTTCACCGATACCTGTACCAAGAGCTGTAACAACAGGTGTTAACTTATCATTACCGATAACCTTATCAATTCTTGCTTTTTCTACGTTAAGCATTTTACCCCAAAGTGGAAGAATTGCCTGAATTCTATTATCTCTTCCTTCTTTAGCAGAACCACCCGCAGAGTCACCTTCGACAATGAAAATTTCAGTATTTTCAGGATTTTTATCAATACAGTCTGCGAGTTTACCAGGAAGTGAGTTTCCTTCAAGAGCAGATTTTCTTCTTGCACTATCTCTTGCTTTTCTTGCAGCTTCACGTGCACGGGACGCATCAAGTGCCTTATTAAAAATTGCCTTTGCAGCTTGTGGATTTTCTTCAAAATATGTCATGAGTTTTTCATACATCATTTTTGACACAATTGTCTGCATTTCTGTATTACCGAGCTTACCTTTTGTTTGTCCTTCAAATTCTGCTTCTGTAAGTTTTACGCTGATTACAGCTGTAAGACCTTCACGAACATCATCACCTGAAAGATTTTTATCATTATCTTTAAGTAATTTGAATTTTCTTCCGTATTCGTTAAAAACTCTTGTAAGAGCAGTTTTGAAACCATTTTCGTGAGTACCACCATCAATAGTACGAACACCATTAGCAAAACTCAAAATAATTTCATTATATCCATCATTATAAGAAATTGAAACTTCTGCACTTCTGTCACCATTTACAGTTGTGAAATGCATAATATCTTCAACAACAGGTGTAAGTCCACGACTTGTGTTAATATAATCAACGAAAGACTTAATACCGCCTTCATAACAGAAATTTTCTTCAATAATATTTTCAGGGTCACGCTTATCTGAAAGTGTAATTGAAAGACCAGCATTCAAAAATGCCTGTTCACGGAGTCTTCTCTGTAAAACTTCATATTCATAAACAGTTGTTTCTGTAAAAATTTCAGGGTCAGCCTTAAATTTAATAAATGTACCTGTTTCTTTTGTATCACCGATAACTTTAAGGTCTGTTACAATATTACCACGTTCAAATCTCTGATGATGAATATGTCCATTCTGACTTACTTCAACTTCAAACCATTTTGAAAGAGCATTTACAACTGATGAACCAACACCGTGCAAACCACCTGATACTTTATATCCGCTACCACCGAACTTACCACCAGCATGAAGAACTGTAAGAACAACAGTAACAGCAGGAAGTCCTTGCTGTTCATTGATACCAACAGGAATACCACGACCATTATCACGAACTGTAATAATATCGCCTGGTAAAATTTCTACTTCAATATGTGTACAATATCCTGCAAGTGCTTCGTCAATAGAGTTATCTACAATTTCATAAACCAAGTGATGAAGTCCTTTTGGTCCTGTTGAACCAATATACATACCAGGACGCTTTCTAACTGCTTCAAGTCCTTCAAGAACCTGAATAGCAGAAGCATCATAAGTTTCAGTTACAACCGTATCCATAACCTCTTCTTCAATTTGATTTTTTTTCTGCTCGCTCATTTCTTTCCTCCGTCAATTAATTGACTTTTCATTTTATTCTTTTAAATATTGTTGATGTATTAAGTGGTGATATATAAATTTCCTTTTTATCATCTTTTGTTGTGACAATAAATGATTTTGGCAATTCCTCAATAGAAATTGTTATACATTCACCTTTTTTTGCTGAGTTATTTATATATTCTCTTGTGGATTTAGAAACAGTTGTATTATCAAGGTCAAATATACCTAAAATATCTTTATCTTTTATTAAAAGTTCTGTTCCGATGTTAATATACATTAATCCACCGCTTTTCCTTTTACAATTTTTATTACTTTTCCTGCACAAAGCTTTGATATTGTTTCTTTTTCACAACAGGTAATAAAAACTTGTTTTCCTGTCATTTTATTTAATATGTAATTTTGTCTTGTATTATCAAGTTCACTCATTACATCATCAAGTAAAATTATTGGATGTTCTCCTTTTAAATCTTTTATTATTTCTGCTTCACCAAGTTTTAGTGCAAGTGATGCACTTCTTTGTTGTCCTTGTGAACCAAATTTTCTTGCAGAAATACCATTTATCAAAATTTCAATATCGTCACGATGAGGACCACTTGTTGTATTTTTTAAATACAAATCATTTGGACGATTTTTTTTCATCGTTTCATAATATTTTTCTGCTATGCTGTTTTTTTCTTCACTTTCATATCTTACATTACTTAAATATATTATTGAAAGTTCTTCTTTTTCACCTGAAATTCCTCTATATATTTCAGTTGCCTTTTGTTGAAGTCTTTTTATATATTCAATTCTGTCTGATATTATATCTGCACCTGCAAGTGCAATTTTTTCATCCCATATATCAAGAGTATCAAGAAGTGATGGATTTTCTGTTGCATTTTTCAAAAGTGCATTTTTTTGCTGAATAAGGTGATTAAAATACATAAGCTTTTTTGCATACATATTATCAATCTGACTTATTGCAGTATCAATAAACTTTCTTCTATTTAAAGGTCCATCTTTTATAAGTGATAAATGTACAGGTGAAAATACAACACTATAATATTTTCCTATAAGTTCTCGTGGTGAAGAAAGACTTATTCCATTAAGACTTGCAGTTCTTTTCTTTTCAATACAAACAGAAGCTTTATTTTCTCTTGTTTCTGTTTCATATTCTATTGAAATTCTTGAATTTTCTTCATTAAACTGAACAAGTTCACTATCTTTTGCATTTCTGAAACTTTTACATCCAGTAAAAAGCCAGATTGCCTCTAATAAATTAGTCTTTCCCTGTCCATTTTGACCATATATTACATTTATCTCATTATGAGGTTCAATTTCCATAAACTCAATATTACGGAAATTTTCAATTTTTACCTTTTTTATATACATCAGATAACCTCATAAATAATACTGTCAAATTCTACACTATCACCCTGACGAATTTTTTTCCCTCGAGCAGTGCAGATTTCACCATTTACTTTAACTTCACTTTCCTGAATAACAATTTTTGCATGACCACCAGTCATAACTGCATTACATAACTTTAAAAGTGAATCGAGTCTTATAAAATCACTATCAATTTTTATCTGACGGTGTTCTTTTTTCTTAATATGAGCAGAAATTTTTTTCATTATTAGTTCATCCTTACAGGTAATACCATAAATAAGAAGTTTCTTTCATAAATAAGAGAACCTTCATCATCAGGTACAATAATAATTGGAGATACAGAGCCATTAAGTCTTAATGTAATTTCGTCTGTATCACAAACTTTAAGAGCATCAAGGAGATATTTGTTATTAAATCCAATTTCAACTCTTTCACCTTGAATATCTGCTAAAATTCTGTCATTTGCAGTACCAAGTGCTGTTGTACTTGAAATTCTTATTGATTCTGTATCAAATATACATCTTATATAACTCTTTATTCTTTCAGTAATGATAAGTGATGTTCTTTCAATACTGCTTATAATTTTTCTTGTATTAACTTTAACTTCTGTTTTTGCAGTTGTTGGAATAGCACTCTTATAACTTAAAAATTCACCTTCTAAAAGTCGTGAAACAATATAATAGTTACCACATTCAAACATAATATGACGAGAAGCAACAATCATAGATACTGTTTCATCACCGTCACCTGCAAGTTTCATAATTTCATTAAGTGTTTTCTTTGGAATTATGAAGTTCTTTTCTTCACCTTCATAATCAATCTTTTCATTTCTTATAGCAAGTTTATATCCATCAACTGCTACAAGTCTGATATTTCCAGATGAAATTTCAAATCTTACACCTGTATGTACAATCTTTGCACCATTATCAGCAGTAGCAAAAATTGTCTTTTTAATCATATCTTTTAAAATTTCACCTTTTACAACTATTGGAAATCCACCTGATACTGTTGGTAATTCAGGATACTCTTCTTCTGAAAAACCTGTAATAGAAAATTCAGAGTCACCACTCTTGATTTTACAAATAAGTCTTTCATCACATTCAATAGATACGTGTTCATCAGGAACATTTCTTAAAATGTCACAAAGAATTTTTGCATTTAATATAATACTTCCTGTCTGTTCAACTCTTCCTGTTACAGAAGTGATTATTCCCATTTCAAGGTCATAACCAGTAAGCATTATTTTATCATTTTCAGCTTTTATAAGAATTCCTTCGATCGTTGGAAGGTTTGTTGACTTTGATGATGTTGCTCTTTGAACATTCATACAAGCCTCGCTTAATATTTGTGAAGAACATGTAAACTTCATAGTCATTCTCCTTAATTTTAAAAAATAAAATATATAAAGTATATTATTAGTAGTAGAGTATGTTTAAATTGTTGAAAACTTTTGTATTCCTTGTAAAATAAAGGAAAAGCGTGAAAATTTTCATTGTTGAAACTTTACGGACAATTGTTAATAAAAAAGTAAATTATTAACTTGTTCAAATCTTAATTGTTGAAAACTTGTAATTTGTCGAAAGTTTAGTCATTAATATTCTTAATTATGTCATTAATAAGATTTTTATATTTTTGGTCAGAAGACATTTTTTGTTGTACATTTTTAAGTGAGCTATTAACGGTAGAATGATTTCTTCCGAAAACCTTACCAACTTCTTCTTGAGAAAGATTTGTAATTTCTCTTATAATGTACATTGCAGCTTGTCTTGCACTATTGATATTTGCATCACGCTTTTCACTCTTTATATGTTCAGCAGTAACGCCAAATGTAAATGAAACTTTTTCAAGAATATTTTCAATAACAACGCTAACAGGCTGACTTGTAATAAGAATATCTTTTAAAATATCTTTTGCAATATCAACAGTAGGAATTACATTGTTAAATGAACAGTAAGCATAAATATTTTTTACTGCAGAACCCATCTGACGAACATTACTCTTGATATTTTCAGCAATAAAGCTACAAACATCATCAGGTAATTCAAAACGAAGAAGATTTGCTTTATCTTTTATAATAGCAACTCTTGTTTCAAAGTCAGGTGGTTGAATATCACAAAGCAATCCACTTTCGAATCTTGTTTTAAGACGGTCTTCAATTTTTGGAATTGCACTTGGTGGTTTATCAGATGTAAGAACAATTTGTTTTCCTGCTTTGATTAATGTATCAAATGTGTGGAAAATTTCTTCTTCAGTCTGTGTTTTACCAGCAATAAACTGAATATCATCAATAAGTAATGCATCACAAGTTCTGTATTTGATATGTAAATCATGAGTTGTCTTTGTCTGTAATGCAAAATATAAATCATTAGTGAGGTTTTCACTTGTTGTATAAACAATATTTGCATCGGGATTATTTGATTTGATTTTTTCGATAATGGCATTTAAAAGGTGAGTTTTACCAAGACCTGAATTACCATAAATAAAAAGAGGATTAAAAACAGAACCTGGATTTTCTGCAACTCTTAAAGAAGCTGTATAAGCAAATTTATTTGATGGACCTACAACAAAGTTATTAAATGTAAGTTTAGCATTTTCAGCAGTAGGTGAAAATGAAGAAGTTTCAGATGGAGATTCTTCTGACTTTTCCTTTGGAATATTTTCAAAAGGAATAAGCTCAACCTCGACATTAAATCCCATAACATTAAAAAACGCGTCTTCAATAAGATTTTTATATTTTGACAATATAAGGTCAATTTTAAATCCAGGAGCAGCGATAATAACACGGTCAGGATCAATTTTAATAAGCTTAAGTGGTTCAATCCACATATTAAAAGCAATATTATTCATACTTTCGCGACAAAAATTTAAAACTGCGTCCCAAAATTCAGAATAAGAATTCATTATTACAAATCCTTTCTAAAAAATAATAAGAAATAAAGATAAAGTTGCTTTAATTCAATAAAAATGGCTTTATTTCGGTTTTTACCTCTTTATAGGTGTAGTAACTCATTTTTATACATAATACATTCTAACACACTTTTAAGAGAAATTCAATGGAAAATATAATAAATATACCTATATATAATATATAATAAATTGGTGAAAATTTTAGCAAAATTTCGGGAAAAAAATAAATTTCAAAAATTTTTTAAAGGAAAAATGAAGAAATAACACAATATATTGTTGAAATAATATGAAAATATAAAAGAAAACAAAAGATATAGAAAATTTTCAATAATTTTTTTAAGTTGACAAGTTGACAAAATTTTTATATAATGACTACTCGCAGATATTTTTACAATGTGTGACTATAATTAATGAAACGGAGGAGTAGTAATGAAAAGAACTTATCAGCCAAAGAAGCGTCATCGCAAGATGGAGCACGGCTTCCGTAAGAGAATGTCTGACAGAAACGGCAGAAAGGTACTTGCTCGTAGAAGAGCTAAGGGCAGAAAGCAGTTGACATATTAATTTGTCAGTTGGGTTAAAATTTTGAAACAGACAGTAACAATTAAAAGCAACTGTGATTTCCGCAGAGTTTACGGCAAAGGAAAATCATTTCAAGGTCCTGCACTGGTTTCTTATGTATTAAAAAACCGTGCGGGAATTTGTCGTATAGGAATAACTACATCCAAAAAGACAGGAAATGCTGTTGAGCGTAACAGATCAAGACGTGTTATAAGGGCAGCATATAGTATGATTGAGGATAAAATAAAAGGAAATTACGATTTTGTTTTTGTATCAAGGTCAAAAACAAAGTATGTTAAAAGCACACAATTAGCTTTGGTTATGCTTTCACAATTAAAGCAGGCAGGAGTTATAGATGAAGAAGCTGATAATTAAATTAATCAGATTTTATCAAAGAAAAATATCTCCATTATTTGGTCCGCGCTGTCGTTACTATCCAACATGCTCACATTATGCTGTTGAAGCAGTTGAAAGATTTGGAGCGTTTAAGGGCTCCATTCTTGCTGTATTAAGACTTTTACGGTGTAATCCTTTATTTCCGGGAGGGTATGACCCTGTTCCCCAGAAAAAGGAGAAAAAGAAAAAAGACTAAAAGTGGTCCCTAAAATTTTCGGAGGACAAAATGAATTTTATCAGAGAAGTATTTTCAATCCCATTTGGTTATCTCATAGGTTTTTTCTATGAAATCAGTGATAACTACATTTTATCTTTGTTGCTAATGACAATTTGCGTTAAGCTTATCTTACTTCCGTCCTCGATAAAGCAACAAAAGGGTATGGTTAAGACCCAAAGAATGCAACCAAAAATAAAAAGAATAAAAGAAAAGTATGCTGGTAATCAGCAGAAGATGAATGAAGCTATGAATGAGCTTTATGCAAAAGAAGGATATTCATCTATGACTGGTGGATGTTCAGGTATGCTTATTCAGTTCCCAATTATGATGGGTGTTTATTTTGTAAACTACAAAATTTTGTCATACGTGCTTAACATTAAAGATACTGCACTTGAAGCTGTTAAAACAGCTGTAAGAGCTTTACCTGAATATGCAAAACTTGCTGAAACAAGTGAACAGAATGCAGAATACAGAATTGAACTTCTTGCTATTGAACATTTTGAAAAACTTGATTTATCTGCAGTACCAGTTGAAGTTGTTTCAAAAATGGAAACATTTATTGATAAATTCCAGCTCTTTGGTATAGACCTTTCAAGAACTCCATCAACAGATATGGGTTGGGATTTATTATGGCTTATTCCAATTCTTACAGGTGTAACTTCACTTATGATGGGTGTTTACACATGGTTAAGACAGAAAAAGACAAATCCTGAAATGGCAAAGAATCCATCAATGGGTTGTATGTCACTTATGACACCTGCAATGAGTATTTATTTCTCATTCCTTTTCCCTGCAAGTGTTGGTATTTACATTATCCTTTCAAGTTTCCTCTCATTTATTCAAATGATTATTACAAATAAGGTAATGTCACCAAAGAAGTTACTTGCAAAGCAGATGGTTGATGAAACAATTAATCGTCGAGCAAGAGAAAAAGTACTTAAAAATGTGTCAAAAAACAAAAACGAAGAATAACTGAGGTATAAATATATGATTAAAGAGGCAATCGGAACCGGTAATACGGTTGACGAGGCAAAAGCCGCTGCCATGCTTGAACTTGGATTAAGCGACTTTGATGATTTTACTGTTGAAGTTTTACAGACTCCAACTAAGAAAATTCTTGGCCTTTTCGGTGGAAACCCTGCAAAAGTTAAGGTTTCTGTTTCAGTTCCTGACCCAAAACCTGAAAAGAAACAGGTTAAAAATGAAAAAGTAGAGAAAAAACAGGAAAAGAAAACTGAAAAGAAGCAGGAAAAAAAGTTTGAGAAAAAATCTGAACCTAAAAAACAGGAAGAAAAAGCTCCTATAAAAGAAGAGGTTAAGGTTGAAGTAAAGGAAGAAACTGTTTTAACAGAAACAAATCTTTACGGAAAAACAGCTGAATATATTGAAACAATCGTTAAAGCTCTTGGTATGACAGAGTGTAAAATCACAGAAAAGTCAAATGACGAAGAAATTTCTTTTGAACTTGATTGTGGTGACGATTATGGTATCATTATCGGCAAACGTGGTGAAACACTTGATGCTATTCAGTACCTTGCAAGAATGGTAGCAAACAAAGGAAACTCAAGTTATAAGAGAGTTTCTATCAATGTTGGTAACTATCGTGCAAAGAGAGAGGAAACTCTTAGAATTCTTGCAAGAAAAACTGCTACAAAAGCAGTTCGTCAGGGTAGAAACATTTCACTTGAACCAATGAATCCTTATGAAAGAAGAATTATTCATACAGCAGTTCAGGAAGTTGAAGGTGCAACATCACATTCAGTAGGCTCAAATCTTGACAGAAGAGTTGTTATTACTCCAGTTGAAGGTGCAAAGAATAATGGTGGTAACCGTGGAAGAAATAATAGAAACGGTGGCAGAAAAGAAAGAAAAGAAGCATATAAGCCAGAAATTTCTCCAGATAGAGCACCAATGAGCGATATTGATGGCTCATCACTTTACGGAAAAGTTGAAATTCGTTCAGTAAAAACAGAAGAATAAAAAGTAAACGGCGGTGGTAGGAATACTTTCCGCCGTTTTTATTTTCAAGGAAATGATATTATGGAATACTTTGCAAAAGAATATGATATAGCAGTTATTGGTGCTGGTCATGCAGGAATTGAAGCTGCATTAGCTTCTGCAAGACTTGGTGCATCTACAGTTATATTCACTATCAATATGGACTGGGTAGGTAATTTACCTTGTAATCCATCTATTGGTGGAACATCAAAAGGACATCTTGTTCGTGAAATTGATGCTCTTGGTGGTGAAATGGGAAAAGCTGCTGATAAAAATTCAATACAGACCAGAATGCTTAATCGTGGGAAGGGACCAGCAGTTCACTCTTTACGAGCACAGATAGACCGTCGAGAGTATTCTAAATATATGAAACATACTCTTGAGTTACAGGAAAACCTTGATATGAAACAGGCAGAAATTGTTGATTTATATAAGAAAGATGACATTTTCTATCTTAAAACACAGTTGGATGCTATCTATAAAGCAAAGGCTGTAATTCTTGCAACAGGTACATTTTTAGGTGGCAAAATATATATAGGTGATGTTTCTTATGAAAGTGGACCTGATGGAATGTTTGCTGCTACAAAACTTTCAGAAGCTCTTTATAAGATGAATATTCCGTTGAGAAGATTCAAAACAGGTACTCCATCACGAGTTAATAGACGCAGTGTTGATTTTACTGGGTTGGAAGTTCAAGAGGGTGATGAGCAAATTGTTCCATTCTCATATGAAACAGAACAGTTACCTGAAAACAAAGAAGTTTGTCATATTACATATACAAATGAGGAAACAAAACGAATCATTCTTGAAAACATTCATCGCTCCCCTCTCTATTCAGGAAAGATTGAAGGTGTAGGTCCACGATATTGTCCAAGTATTGAGGATAAAATCGTACGCTTTGAAGAAAAAGAAAGACATCAGCTTTTTATTGAGCCATGTGGACTCGATACAGAAGAGTTATATCTTCAAGGAATGTCATCATCATTACCAGAAGATGTTCAATTAAAGTTCTTAAAAAGTATTAAAGGTCTTGAAAATGTAGAGGTTATGAGAACAGCATATGCAATCGAATATGACTGTGTTGACCCATTAGCACTTAAAGCATCTCTTGAATTTAACGATATTCCTGGACTTTTTGGTGCAGGCCAGTTCAACGGTTCATCAGGATATGAAGAAGCTGCAGCTCAAGGACTTATTGCCGGTGTGAATGCTGTTCGAAAAATTCAAAATAAAGAACCATTTATTCTTGACAGAGCAAGTTCATATATTGGTACACTTATTGATGACCTTGTTACAAAAGGTTGTTCTGACCCATACAGAATGATGACTTCAAGAAGTGAATACAGACTTTTACTTCGTCAGGATAATGCAGATATAAGACTTACTGACTATGGTTATGAAATTGGTCTTATTTCAGAAGAAAGATATAATAAGTTTAAAAATAAACTTGAACTTATAAAACAGGAAAGAGAAAGAGTAGAATCTATCACTATTCCTCCATCAGATGAAATAAATGAGGTTCTTGTTTCACGTGAAACAGCACCAATGAAAACAGGTATAAGACTTGCAGAGCTTATTAAAAGACCTCAGCTTGACTATAATTGTTTGACACCATTCGACAAAACAAGACCTGAATTACCATCAGATGTCTTTGAACAAGTTGAAATTGATCTTAAATATGAAGGATATATCAAGCGTCAACAAGCAAAGGTTGACGAAATGAGAAGACTTGAGGTTAAAAAGATTCCTGTTGACTTGGATTATGATGATGTTTATTCTCTTCGACTTGAAGCAAGAGAAAAACTTAAGAAAGTAAGACCAGAAAGCATTGGACAAGCATCACGAATCAGTGGTGTATCCCCTTCTGATATTTCAGTTTTGCTCATCCATTTGAGTAAAAATAACAATAAATAATTTGTAGAGGCTTACGACTACGGTAGCCCATTGAGGTTATATTATGTTAAACAAAGAACTATTTTATGAAATAATTAAACCTTTTGATATAAATGTTGACGAGTCTGCATTTAATCGACTTGATAAGTTTGCAGAAATGCTTATTGAAACAAATAAAAGTTTCAATCTTACTGCAATTAAAGAACCAGATGATGTGACTGTAAAACATTTTGTGGATTGTCTTGCAATTTTTAAGTATGTAGATATTCCTGAGGGTGCAAAAATAATTGATGTGGGAACAGGTGCAGGTTTTCCAGGACTTGTGTTGAAACTTTTCAGACCTGATATTCAAATGACTTTTCTTGACAGTACAAAGAAAAAGTTAGGTTTTATTGAAAGTGTTCTTAATGCGTGTGATGTTTCAGGTGAAATTCTTCATATGAGAGCAGAAGAAGCAGCACAACTTTCAAAGTATCGTGAAAAATTTGACTTTGCGACTGCTCGTGCTGTTGCAGCATTACCTGTTCTTTCTGAATATTGTCTTCCATTTGTAAAGGTTGAAGGAACATTTATCTCTATGAAATCAGCTGAAAGTAATGAAGAAATCAGCGAAGGAAAAAAGGCAATCAGTATTCTTGGTGGAAATATTCAGGAGGATATTGTGTTTGATTTGGTCGAAAATATGCCTCGTAGAATTATTATGATAAAAAAGAATTCGCAGACTCCGACAAAATATCCACGACCATCTGCACAAATCTCCAAAAAACCAATTAAATAAAGACGAAAACCGTTGATATATAAGGGATTTTAACGAACGGATTTTCTTTACAAAATGACCTCTGTGGTGCTATGATTTACTCAAGGACAAGCACTGCGGAGGTTTTGATTTTATGAGAAAGCATACTTATGAAAAGTTAAAAACGGAAAATAAAATCTTATCAATCCCGCAAGGTGATATTCTCCCAAATCCAAATCAACCAAGAAGACGGTTTGATTATGATGAACTTGAGGGACTTGCTCAAAGTATTCGGGCAAACGGTATTTTACAAC
Source organism: Candidatus Fimenecus sp. (assembly GCA_045613065.1). Classification (GTDB taxonomy): domain Bacteria; phylum Bacillota; class Clostridia; order Oscillospirales; family Acutalibacteraceae; genus Fimenecus. The sequence goes on along the minus strand of JAZLAH010000004.1, from coordinate 7,748 downwards.
CATTATTAGTCAGAAATCTTGAAAACGGAAAATATGAGTTGATTGCAGGTGAACGACGACTTCGTGCTGCAAGACTTATTGGATTGACTAAAGTACCATGCATAATAAATGATATTTCAGAGTCAGATTCTGCAGTGTTTGCTGTTATCGAAAATTTACAAAGACAAAATCTTGATTATTTTGAAGAAGCAGAAGCTCTTGCACTTCTTATAAGTGATTACAGAATGAGCCAGGAGGAACTTTGTAAAAAGCTTGGTAAAGCTCAATCAACACTTTCAAATAAACTAAGACTACTAAAACTCAATGAAGAAATGAGATACAGAATTTCTCGAGCAGGGTTGTCAGAAAGACATGCAAGAGCTCTCCTCTCTCTGACTGATGAAGTTCAACGAGCACGAGCATTATCGATAATTATTGATCGTCATCTTACCGTAAACGAAAGTGAGTCATTGATCGAACAGATGATTCGAAAAAATGAAGCACCTAAAAGACAGATTTTAAAAGGCTTTAAAGATATTCGTATTTTTATAAATACTCTCAATAATGCAGTTGATGCTATCCGAAGAGCAGGAATTGATGCTGATTCAGTGAAAACTGAAACAGACGAATATGTTGAGTACATTGTTCGAATTCCAAAGCTTGAGGATAAGCCCATAGCAATAAACCAATAATTTTGGTAAAATCACTTATATCCCCCGATATAATGTGTTTTTATAAATGTGGCGAAAGCCACTCCATATCCTTCTCTTTCACACCCCACATCCACAGCGAAAGGCTCCTCGTAAGAGGGGTCTTTTGCGTTGTCTGAAAAGTTTTACTTGCCTTTTTTGAAGATTTATGGTAAAATTGAGGGCATTTTGTTTGTAAAGGTGATATTTTGAAGAAGATTATTTCTATATTTCTTGCAACTGTTATGGCAACATCAAGTGTTGTTATGGCTTTTGCAAAACCAATATTAAAAGGCGATACTAATGGTGATGGTAAAGTTACAGCTGTAGATTCTCGAAATATATTATTAGCTGTTTCTGGACAAAAAGTGGTTTCAAAAAATGAAAGAGTTTTTTACGATGTTAATGGTAGTGGGTTAGTAACTGCAGTAGATGCACGTACGGCATTGAGAATTATGGCAGGGCTTGAGGAACCAATTACAGAAGAATTAACTACAGAAGAGTCAACAACAAAGGAACCTGTTACAGAAGAACCAACAACAAAAGAACCTACAACCGAAGAACTAACTACTCAAAAGCCAGAAACAGAAGTAATTTCTGAAAAAGAAAGAATGATGAGACTTCTTGAAGCAGAGTTTGTCAAACTTTTAAATGAAGAAAGAGTAAAAAATGGAAGAGGAGAATTACAGGTAAATGAAGTTCTCCATAAGGCAGCAAGAATCCGTGCAGAAGAATGCCTTGAAAAATTCAGTCATACAAGACCAAACGGAAAATCATATAAATCAGTATTAGAAGGTGATTTGGAATACACCTGGGTACACATTGCTGAAAATATTGCATGGTTTTATGAATCACCATATCCTGTGGTTGAATGGGATGAAGTTTTAACAGATAGTGATATGAAAACATACGCAAAAGACCTTTTTATAATGTTTAAAAATAGTAGTATTCACTATGAGAATATATTGTTCAGAAATTTTACAGAAACAGGCTTTGGTGTTGTGATTGTTATAAACAAGGATGGAACATTAAAAGTAGCTTGTAGTAACCTCTTTGGTACACCGGCATAAATTATATTGAGACATTGAGAAATTTACTCGATGTCTCTTTTTGTTTCACGTGAAACATTTTTAAAAAAGTGGTTGGAAAATGTTATAAAAATGTAAAAAATCTTTATTTTCACTTTAATTTTCAGAATTAATGTGATATACTTATGTAAAATCGGGTATTAGGGCAGATAAAAGTGCCCATTTTACTGTTTTGGAGTGGAATATTTGGCAAAGGTTGTTTCAATTATTAACCAAAAAGGCGGAGTAGGAAAAACTACAACTGCCGTAAGCCTTGCAGCTGCAGTAGGTGCAAAAGGATATAAAGTGTTACTTGCGGATATTGACCCACAGGGTAATTCTACAAGTGGTTTTGGAATAAGTAAGAGAAAAATTGAATCTTCATCTTACGATGTTCTTGTTAAGGATATCAACGCTAATGATGTTGTTGTTAAAACACAGTTCAAAAATGTTGATGTTTTACCTGCATCTCTTAATCTTGCAGGTGCTGAAGTTGAGCTTATTGATCTTGAAAAGCGAGAGAGCCGTTTGAAAATGGCTGTTGCTCAGCTTTATGACAAATACGATTACATATTTTTTGATTGTCCACCATCATTGGGACTTATCACTATCAATGCATTGACTGCGTCTGATACATTTTTAGTTCCTGTACAATGTGAATTTTATGCACTCGAAGGACTTGCACAGCTTATGGCTACAGTTCGTCAGGTAAAAAGACTTTATAATCCTCATATTGACCTTGAGGGTGTATTGCAGACAATGTATGACGGAAGACTTAATCTTACTCAACAGGTTGTTACTGAAATCAAGAAGTTCTTTCCGAATAAGGTTTATAAAACAACAATTCCTAGAAATGTAAGATTATCAGAGGCTCCATCATTTGGTGAACCAATAATTTATTACGATAAAAATTCAAAAGGTGCTTTAGCTTATATGGAATTTGCTGGGGAATTTTTATCACAGCAGAAGCGATGAGGTGAAGGAATGGCAAAAAAAGGTGGATTAGGCAGAGGTATGGATGCTCTTTTCCTTGATAATTCGGCAGAAGAAAACGGAAATGCCGGAACAATATTAAATATTAACGAAATTGAGCCTAACAGAAATCAGCCAAGAAAAGTTTTCGATGAAAGCGCACTTGAGGACCTTGCAAAGAGTATTGAGCAGAATGGTATTATTCAGCCAATTCTTGTAAGACCAATGTCAGATGGTAGTTATCAGCTTATCGCAGGTGAACGTCGTTGGCGCGCAGCAAGAATGGTAGGACTTCACGAAGTTCCTGTAACAATACGAGAAATGAGTGACGAAGAAGCAAGTGTCTTTGCTCTTATTGAAAATCTTCAGCGTGAAGACTTAAATTCTGTTGAAGAAGCAGAGGGACTTAAATCACTCATTGAAACCTACGGATTTACTCAGGAAGAGGTTGCAGACAGAGTTGGTAAATCAAGAACTGCAGTTACAAATACATTAAGATTATTAAAACTCCCCTCACCTGTTCTTAAAATATTGAGTGAAGGAAAGATTACAGCGGGTCATGCAAGAGCGTTATTAGGACTTGATGATGGAAAAGAAATGTTGAGGATAGCAGAAGCAACTATTGCTCAGGACTTATCGGTTCGTCAAGTTGAAAAGATGGTTAAGTATGCTGCACAGGGTGAAAAACCAAAACCAAAGAAGCGTGACAAAAAACGAGATAAATATTATGACGAGGTTGAGATTGCTCTTACAAATATACTCGGTAGAAGAGTTAAAGTTTATTTATCATCGTCAGGAAATAAAGGAACTCTTGAATTTGAGTTCTTTGGTAAAGAAGATTTGACAAAACTCGCAAAAGAATTCGATAAATAAGGTGGAATAAAAATGTTAGACATTAAATTTTTAAGAACTAATCCGGATGTGGTTAAGGAAAATATAAAGAAAAAGTTTCAGGACGATAAACTCCCTTTGGTTGACAAGGTAATCGAGCTTGATGCAGAATACAGAGCAGCAAAAGGTAGAGCAGACGAGCTTCGTGGACTCCGTAATTCCGTAAGTAAGGAAATCGGCGGACTTATGGCACAGGGTAAGCGTGAAGAAGCAGAAGTAGTTAAGCAGAAAGTTAAGGATATGGCTGACGAGCTTGCTGCACTTCAGGTGAAAGAAGGAGAATTAGAAGCAGAAATCAGAAAGATTATGCTTGTAATTCCAAACATTATTGACGATAGTGTTCCAATTGGTAAGGACGACAGTGAAAATGTTGAAATTCAGCGTTACGGTGAACCTGTAACACCTGATTACGAAGTTCCTTATCACGTTGATATTATGGAAAACCTTAATGGTATCGACCTTGACAGTGCAAGAAGGACAAGTGGTAACGGTTTCTACTATCTCTGTGGTGATATAGCAAGATTACATTCAGCAATTCTCTCTTATGCAAGAGATTTTATGATTGACAGAGGATTTACTTATTATATTCCACCATTTATGATTCGTAGCGACGTTGTAACAGGAGTTATGAGCTTTGCTGAAATGGAGAATATGATGTATAAGATTGAGGGTGAAGACCTTTATCTTATCGGTACAAGTGAACACTCAATGATTGGTAAGTTTATTGATACATTCACTCCAGAAAACGAGCTTCCAAAAACACTTACAAGCTACTCACCTTGCTTCAGAAAAGAAGTTGGTGCACACGGTATTGAAGAACGTGGTGTTTATAGAATACATCAGTTTGAAAAGCAGGAAATGATAGTTGTATGTAAGCCTGAAGAAAGTATGAAATGGTACGATGTACTCTGGCAGAATTCAGTTGACTTCTTCCGTTCACTTGACATTCCAGTAAGAACACTTGAATGTTGTTCAGGTGACTTGGCTGACTTAAAGGTTAAGAGCTGTGACGTTGAAGCATGGAGCCCACGTCAGCAGAAATATTTTGAAGTTGGTTCTTGTTCAAATCTTGGTGATGCACAGGCAAGACGTCTTGGCATCAGAATTAAGGGTAAGGATGGCAACTATTTCGCACATACACTTAATAATACAGTAGTTGCTCCACCAAGAATGTTGATTGCATTCCTTGAAAACAACCTTAACGAAGACGGAAGCATCAATATTCCAAAACCATTACAGATGTATATGGGTGGAAAGACAAAAATCGAGAAATAATTATATTTCTTCAGAGAGGGATACAAAAAATGAAGAAAAGTATAATAAGAACAGTCAGCGTATTGCTGGCGATGGTACTTATGATTACTTCTTTTGTGGGATGTAATAAAGAAGAACCCGAAACACCTGTCGAAAATACATCAACAACTGCACATACGGAGGAAACATCAGCAGATGTGATAGAAGTTCCAGAAAATATAAATCCGTTTACAGGACTTGCTGATTTGTCGGAAAGTGCAATAGGAGCAAGACCGATTGCAATAATGGTTGAGAACTCCCCTGCTGCACGACCACAATGGGGCATTTCAACACCTGATATAGTAGTGGAAGGTGTTGCAGAGGGTGGAATTACCCGAATGATGTGGATATATGCAGATGTAGAAAAAATACCTGAAAAGGTTGGACCTGTAAGAAGTGCAAGACATGACTTTGTTGAACTTGCAAGTGGAATGAATGCAATCTTTGTTCACTGGGGAGCAAGTGATGGTTCAAGGGTAGGCTATCAGCTTGGGTATCAAGCAATAAGAAACCTTGGAGTAAACAATATCGACGGTAAAAAGTATGAGGGTTCATATTTCTTCAGAGATAAAACAAGGAATACATCCATTGAACACAGAGGAATCACATCAGGTACAGCAATTAAGAATGCAATAGAGAAGCTTGGTTATTCAACAAAGGCAAAGCTTAACGATTGGCAGCCATATGATGTTCCGGTTGGCCAGCATCCAACATCAACAGCTCTTGAAAATTGTTCAGAAATTAAAGTAACATTCTCAACAGGCTTTACTCATACGTTCAAATATGATACAATAGATAACAGGTATTATAATTATCTTAATAATACCCTTATGACAGACGGAAACGATGGTTCGCCAATGGCAGTTGAAAATGTTATCGTGCTTTATGTTCCGGTTACAACACTTAATACATCAGAGGGACACAAGGAATGGAACTGGGATGTGGGAAGTGGCGAAGGTTATTATGTATCAGACGGTGTTGGTCAGGTAGTTACCTGGTCAAAAGCAGGAAAAAGTGAACCGTTGAAAATCAAAGATAGTGGCAATAAAGAATTAGTAATTAATCAGGGACAAACCTGGATAGGTGTTGTGCCTGAGGGAAATAAAGGACTTACAACAGTACAGTAAAATTTTTATTTATGATTCCCCTCTTGATTTGGGGTTAACATAAAAACGGAGGAAAAATTTATGAACAAAAAGATTTTAGCATTAGTATTAGCAATATTATTTATTGCAACAGCATTTACAGCATGTAAGAAAGGTCCTGAGCTTACAGAAATCAATGGTAAGGAATATCCACTTGCACAGGACGCAAGCGGTGAAACAATTATTAACGAAGAAAATCAGATTGCTGTTCTTGTTACAGACAGAAACAACGAAGTTCTTACACATGCAGATGGTGAAAATCAGACACATTGGGTACAGATTAATGGACCACTTGTTATTGAAGACAGAGTTCAGACAAAGAATTATTCACTTGCAATTCCATCAGGTTGGGAAGGCGATGAAATTAGCGGTAGAGTTACCAAGAAAAACACAGACGAAAAGTGTTACATACAGATTACTGAAATAGGAAAACTTGAAGGTAAAGAAACACTTGATGAATATCTTGAAAAAATAGATGCACAAAATACTGCAATTGGAGAAGCATTTGCTGATGAAGAACAGATGAATGCATTAATTGCGCAGAACCCAGCATTTGAAATGTATAAGGGCTGTAAATATACAGTTGCAAAGAGCACAGGAATGATAGCATCCGGAACTTTGAACTGTCAGGTTCGTGTTAATAAGATTGTAGATGAAGATGGTAAAGTTATTCACTTTGCAGAAAACTATTACTTCGTATCAGGTAAATCAATTTATAAGCTTGATTATATCTGTGAAGAAGGAAAAGGTTATGATGATTCATTCAGCTTCCAGCAGTATATCGGAGAAGGTTTCTCATTTAGTGAAAAGAAATAAAATATAGTAAAAACAGTTAGCCGGGTGTTTATAAGAACACCCGGTGTTTTTGTTGTATTGATAAATCGGAGTTTGTGGCACTTTTGACTTTTCCACACAAAGTTTCATAATATCTATTACTACTGCTAGACCTTATTTAACACTCGACCACAACATATTGTAGCAAACGAAACAAAATCAACACATAAGAAATAAAATGTCTATAAAATGGATGCAACTTTAGCTTAAAACACCAAGAAAATAGACATGACGTTAATTTTAAAAAATACTATTTTAACTATTTGTCGAAATGTCAAAATCTTTTTGTACAATTGCACAAAGGCGAAAAAATTTTTTATAAAAACTGCAAAAAAAATGAATTTTTTGTGAATTGGGTATTGAAATTTTGAAAAATAGTTTGTATAATTGTTATAACCATAGGAATGGTGTAATGGGGCGTAGTGTCTAATTTTTTAGGAAATGACAGTCAGCTTCATTAGCGATGCACATCCTAAGGTAATATTCGGGTGTGTATCATCAGTCTTCCGCCGTGGCAATTCATTCTGATTTGCGGAAGCGGTGTGGAAGACAGTCCGGGTACTATAGAGCACTTTTGTCGAGCTCTGCACGTATAACATTAAGATTATACGGCTGGGTCAGAGAGTAAGGAACTGCTGCTCTCGTATCGCCTCTCCCATGGCGATGTAAAAATTAATTATGGGGAACTATTTCAACTTGCATATATAATTGTATGCAAAAAATAATAGGAGGAAAAATTTTATGAACAAAATGAAAAAATTGTTGAGCGTTGTTCTCGCAGTTGTTCTTGCGTTCTCAGCATTCTCAGTTCTTGGTTCAGCTGCTAAGACAGCTTACAAAACTGTTGATGAGTTGACAGCTCTTGATGCTTACTCACC
>JAZLAH010000003.1:0-25829 GCA_045613065.1 Candidatus Fimenecus sp. | reverse complement strand
GTACCGCCGTTTACAAGAGGCATAAAAACCCATGCTCTCAGAAATAATTCCCTAGATGATACACCAAACGACCCGTCCTGGTGCGGTGCACTGATTTTCGCCTGCTATGAATATTACAAATTCTACGGCGATAAAGAGCTTATTGAAACGGCATACCCTTATATGCAGAAATATCTCAGCTATATTTCGTCACTGTCAAAAGATCATTTATTGCCGAGTGAGAATCTCAACCGTGATTTAGGCGATTGGATGTCAACGGATGCACCCTCAGTCAGCTTCGTGGTGTCCTGTGTTTACTACAGACTTTACGCTGTAATGGCTGAAATTGCAGAAATCCTTTGCGAAGAGGACGGATACAGAGCTGAAAAAGAGCTTATTAAAACTGCAATAAATGGGAAGTATTTACATAATGATACCTACGATAATGATTCACAAAGCTCTATTTGTATTGCCGTAGCCTACGATATAGCAGACGAGACTATCAGAAAGAATCTCATCAGCCGTCTAACTGAGAATGTCCAAGAAAACAGCTACACCTTGACCGTCGGTGAGGTTGCATTAAAGCCGTTTTTTGATGTGCTTTGTCAGTATGGATATGAAGAAGTGGCATATAAAGCACTCATTAAAGCTTACGGTACTTTTGCCAAAACTCACACTACACTGCCGGAAAGCTGGTCGGGCAGATATTCACAGAATCACGCTATGCTCGGTGCAGGTGACAGCTTCTTTTTTGAACATATTGCAGGAATACAGAATGTGGGAATTGCTTTTGATAAGGTCGAGCTTAATCCGTATTTCCCTGAAGATATGAATACTTTTTCACTGAAAATGAAAACACCCAAGGGACAAATCAATATCCATTGGGAGAGAAAAGACAAGATTATTTTTACTTGTGAACATAGTAGTGGAATAGACATTATTTTTCCTGAAAATGATGAAAATGTAATTTTTAATGAAAAACTTTTATCTCTTGATTGATTCTGCCTTCTTTTGTAAAAAGGACATTCCGTAGTATTTTTCTAAGAGCCTTTGTGTCTGCCTTTCACAAAGACCGATAGTACCTGATAGTTTTGTGAGAGTTATACCCTCCGGGTCATTGATAAAGGCTTGTTCAATAAGAATAAATCTTCTGTCATTTAGGTTTTCGGCACTTTTATTAGTTACTCTAAAATCAGGCCAATAAAGTCTTGTGATTTCTGTCAGAAGAATCTGCATAAGAGCTGCAATGATATTTTCATATCCCCATTTTTTCACGTTGCTTTCTTGTATAATCCTTTCAACTAATGAGAGCATCTCACAATTCCTGTAAAAGTAAAAATGATTCGACAGAAAGGTTGAAACAAGAGCATTGTTTGTCTTTTTGTCAGATGTCTGAATGTATAAATAATATTCAGTTAATGGCTTTTTGGGATTGGTTGACTGTTTGTGATATATGTTAGGTCCTGTAACAAAGAAGTTTCCTTTTGAAAGTTTATATTCTTCTGTGTCTGTAATAAGAGCACCCTCACCATCAACAATAAAATGCATTTCATAGCTATTTTTAGAGTGACTATGTCCCGCCATATCTTTTTTGAATACGCCTTTTCCGAATTCAATTAAAGTAAAGTCAAAATCATTCCATTTGAAAGTAATCATAATATCACCCACACAATCATAACACAAACACGACATAATGTAAACAATGATGTCGTGTAATTATACAAATTAATATAGTATAATTATTTTGTAATTAAATACGAGGAGGTTTAAAATGATTGGTATTATAAATAGAATCATTTCATTAGTTATGACAATGATTTGTATTATTTTGTCTATCTTCGGAATCAAAAGTGCAAAAAAAGTTGAAACAAAGCAATATGAAATGCCCGGCAGTGGCTCTTGCTATGCAGGTGACGGCAGAGTAAGTGTACACGACCCGTCAATAGTGCAGGATAAAGACGGGACTTTCTATGTTTTCGGTTCTCATGCTTGTGCAGCTAAAAGTGAAGATATGATTACCTGGGAAAATGTTGCATGTGGTGTTCACGATAACAACAGAATGTTAGTTCCCGAGGGAGAAACACTTCGCAGTGCTTTAGGCGAGGCTTTTGCCTGGACAGATGCTTTTCAGGTATGGAAAGAATACGACGAAGATAAGTGGGAAACTGCAATCTGGGCAGCGGATGTTATCTATAACGAAACAATGGGTAAATACTGCTATTATGCTTGCTCATCGATATGGGGTACAACAAATTCAGTGATATGGATGTGCACAAGTGACAACATTGAAGGTCCTTATGAATTAAAAAATACTGTTGTATATTCTGGAATAAATAACCTTGCTCATCTAGGAGTTGCAAAAAAATATCCTACACACTATTCATTTACTAATATCCAAAGCCTTATTAATAACGGTACTTTTGCTATATGGGAAGTTGAAAAAGCCGATTTCTTTAAGGAAAACGGTAACTACAATCTTGCAGAATATCCCAACGCAATTGACCCTACCGTATTTTATGATGAAAACGGTGATTTATGGATGGTATACGGCTCATATTCTGCAGGTGTTTTCATTATGCCTATGGATGAAACAACAGGTATGCCTGACTATGAGTATATGAAAAAAACCGAGGAATACGATATGTATTACGGTAAAAGAATCAGCCGTACTAACGAAATGAATGAAGGCTCAGGCGAAGGTCCGTATATCGTATATGACTCCATAAGTGATTATTATTATCTCTATCTTACCTACTGTGGACTTAATGCACTTGGCGGCTATAACATAAGAGAATACAGAAGCAAGAATGTTGACGGTCCTTATCTTGATGCGGCAGGCAATAATGCTCTTGACGATAAAAACACCGGTGCAAAGCTTTTCGGAAATTATAAATTTGACTGTCTTAATACTGCATATCTTGCAAGTGGACATTCTTCAAGCATTGTAACTGATGACGAAAAAATGTTCCAGGTTTATCATACCCGTTTCAACTATGGTCACGAAGGCCATCAGGTAAGAGTCCACCAAATGGCAAGAACAGAAAATGGCTGGACAGTTGTACTTCCTTTTGAATACACAGGTGAAACTATTGATTATAACGGCTTTAATACGGCTAACCTTGTAGGTGAATATGAATTTATAAATCATGGCACAATCAGTAATGGTTGTACAGATTGGGCAGATGTAAACAACATTATTGCACCTACTCAGAGTATATTCCTCAATTTTGACGGTACAATTTCAGGACTTAAAGTATATGAAAGCATAAAGGAAAACACAATGGTTTCAAGTAAGGATGTGAATGGCACTTGGACTGTGAAAGACGGTACTGCATACATAACATTTGTCATTGATGGTGTTACTTATAAAGGTGTTTTTTGCGAACAGGCTGACGAAAGCAACGAGAGAACAGAAAAAATTGTTTTCTCTGCTATGGGAAATAATAACGAATGTATCTGGGGTGTTAAAAAATGACAACTAAAGAGTATTTAAAACTTATTGACGAAGTTAATGAAAAAGGAAAATACAAGGCTGATTGGAATTCGCTCTCACATCATAAAGTGCCTGAATGGTATATGCATGACAAGTTAGGGGTGTTTATTCATTGGGGTGTTTACTCTGTGCCTGCCTTTGGTAATGAGTGGTATTCAAGAGGTATGTACGATAAGACTGTACGAGAATTTGAACATCACAGAAAGACTTATGGTGAACAGAAAGATTTTGGTTATAAAGATTTTATTCCAATGTTCAAAGCTGAAAAGTTTGATGCAGAAAAATGGGTTTCACTTTTCAAAAAAGCAGGTATGAAATATGTAATGCCTGTTGCAGAGCATCACGACGGGTTTGCTATGTATGACACAGAGTTCAATCGTTGGAATGCAAAAGAAATGGGTCCTTGTCGTGATATTGTAGGTGAATTAAAAGCAGAATGTGAAAAGCAAGGTTTAGAACTTTGTACATCAACTCACCGTGCAGAGCATTACTTCTTTATGAATCCCGGCAGACTTTGCGACAGCGATATAAACGATGAAAAATATGCTGACTTTTACGGCCCTGCTGTTTACTGCGAGGAATTTGACCCTGCCATCATACATAAAACAACAGCAGACACATATTCAAAAGGTGCAAGTAAAGACTGGCTTGAAGACTGGCTTGTCCGCACCTGTGAAATCATAGACAAGTATCAGCCGTCAGTACTCTATTTTGATTGGTGGATTCACAACCACTCCTTTAAGCCTTATCTTAAAAAGCTTGCCGCATACTACTACAACCGTGCAGAAGAATGGGGAAAGGAAGTAACTATTAACTATAAGCATGAGGCATTTCCGCCGAATGTTGCAACCTTTGATGTTGAGCGTGGTGCTCTTTCAGGCATTTCACCAATTTATTGGCAGACAGACACAGCAATAGGCAAACATTCCTGGGGCTATCGCTTTGACAACGAATACAAAAGTGCAAGACAGGTGATTTGTGACCTGGTGGATATTGTGAGCAAAAATGGTAATCTGCTTATTAACATCGGCCCAAAGGCTGACGGTACTATAACCGACGAAGAAACCGAGGTTCTGCTTACAATGGGTGAATGGCTCAAAATCAATAGTGAAGGCATTTATGGTACAACATTCTGGAAACAATTTGGTGAGGGTAAAGTCAACGCAGAAGACGGATTCTTTAAAGATGGTGATGAAAAGAAATTTACCAACAAGGATTTCAGATTTACATATAAAGACGGATATCTTTATGTTTTCCAGATGCGTCCATCAAAGAAAATAAAAATCAAGGCTCTACGTAAACATAATCCACATGATTATCTCATTGAAAGCATTGAACTTTTAGGTAGTAATGAAAAAATTGAGTTTGAGAGAAATGAAAAATATCTTGAAATAAATCTTAAAGGTCATTTCCACAACGATTTGCCTATTTGCTTTAAAATGGAGATTGGTTAAGTTGTGTGTAGCTCTCAATTTTTGAGTTTTTCCTAAACAGAGATGAGAACCGGAACTTTTCATTGACCATAAATTAAAAGCAAAAATGCAACGCTACTCCCAAAACAACGAATTGTATCAAATAGCGTAGTTTATGCCAAATCAGATACCACTATTGATACAATTTGTGTTGATAGTGGTATCGTTGTTTTATATAGCATTTAAGCCATTTACAAGAACAAAGCGTTGCATTTGGGAATTTCACTCCCCTCTTGCAACGCTTTTTGTTTATTTTTAAATTACTGGTAGGAATTATTTTCTTCTTTTGAATGTGAATGCAAATACAAGACCCAATGCGAGAACTAATATACTCGCAAACATCATAATCAAAGAAGAAGCAGACAACGAGCTCTGTGGTTGAAATTGTGATTGGCCCGTGCTTGGACGAGAGCTGTTATCAGGTCTTTGCATCTGTCCATTAAAATTACCTTGTGGAAATCTGTTTTCTCTGTTGAATTCACTTGTTTCTTTTTCTGTTGTGTTGGTGCTTAGTGCAACGAATGTACTACTTTGCGAATTCATATTTGGCATCTGTGGCATATTGCCACCGTTTGGAGGAGTCATTCCCTCAGGCATCTGCGAGAAATCAAATGAGCCACCATTTGGAGGAGTCATACCCTCAGGCATTTGTGAAAAATCAAATGAGCCACCATTTGGAGGTGTCATACCCTCAGGCATTTGCGAAAAATCAAATGAACCACCATTTGGAGGAGTCATACCCTCTGGGAACTGTGGCATATTACCATTACCTTGTTCCGGAGCTTCAGGCTGTGAATTATTGTTGGTGGTTGGTTCCGTAACCGCCTCAGTAGTCAATTCTTCTTTCTTTAGTGCGTCTTTATCCTTATCTGTTGTTTTGTCTGTTTCTTTATCTGTCTTATCCTGTGAACTACTACCTGGGCGTCCCATTCCACCACCCATTGAGCCCATATCACTTGTCTTGATATGACTTACGTCGATAAGTGTACTTTCTTCCTGAGTCGCTGATGTTGAGCCTATAGTACCATTAAGCTGACCGCTGACACTTTCACTTCGAAGAAGACAGAACTGCTTAAGTGTTTCTGTGCCCTTCAAAAACTCATCATAAGAGCAGAACTTTGTAGGGTCTCTTTCCACATAAGGTGAAATCATCTCAATTGTACTATCAATCATTTCTTCAAAGTATCCGTTATCAAAATATTTTTCAATAAACTCACTGAAATGCTGATGATACAATTCTGTGTATTCTTCGTCGCTGAAAATCCAGTCAATCATAGGTCTGTCTCCTAAGCCATTTACTGATAATGGTGAATCAATAGGGTCATTGACTGAGCTCGTTGCGTCACCTGATGACATAAAGCTACCGAAGGCAAGATTATAGTCCCAAGGGAGCATCTGTAACTGACCGTCTTTTTCGTAAAGATAGTAGTTATGAATCATTGAGCCTGTATAACTGTCAGAGTTCACCACAAAATTATGCACAACAAAGTATTTTATTACTGCATCTATATTAACTGTGTTTTCAAGGTCTTCACCATTACTCAGCTTTTTGAGTGACTCAATAAGACGAGTCTTATCTGCCTTTGTAATATCAGTTTTTGCACTATCGAAAATGCTGGAATAACTGCTGATATTATCGTCAATATATTGAAGTTTCACATCCGATGAACCCATTCCGAATCCACCAAAACCACCCGGCATATTATCCTTCATTTGAGATAAATCAAATGAGCCTTCGCCTCCATCAGTTGGAGGTGTCATACCTTCTGGCAACTGTGAGAAGTCAAATGAGCCGCCATTTGGTGGTGTCATACCTTCAGGCATCTGTGAAAAATCAAATGAACCGCCATTCGGTGGCGTCATGCCTTCAGGAATCTGTGAAAAATCAAATGAACCATTGTTACTATTTCCTTGATTGTTACTGTTGTTGCCATTACCACTATTTTCTGACTCTGAATTATTCAAAAAGTCATCCAAATTAAAGTCGCCACCATTACCACGACCGCCACCCATATTCAGAGTATCAGGCTTATAGAGTTCACCATAATCTTTTCCGTAATTACGCTGTAAGAATGATTCTTCAACAGCTTCAACAGCAAGATAAAGTCCCCATTCTTCGCCATTAACTGTGATATACACAAAACTACAAAGTGGAGAGGCTGCACCCATATCTCTCATCATCTGATATGTGAGATAGTCCTTCATATATGTGTTATCCTGAATAACATTGTTAAGACAGAGTTTATCAAGTCCGTGATAAGTATTTGTACTATCATAATGGTCAAACTCGATTTTATAGCTATATCGGTCATTAGTTACAGAACTAAGGGACGTATTCCCCTTACCACGGATTGCCACATTTTTAAATGCTTCGTTGTCAATGACAACTGTGCAATCGTAATATTCTTCACTTCTGCAATTTTCTGTAAACGCTTCCCAATTGTCCATTACAATATCAACTGTATGAACCCTGGATGTATCAAAAAGAGTGGTTTCATATTTCATTATGGATGATGCTTTCTGAATACCAAGCTTTTCGCCATTGATAAAAAGCACAGTAAGAATCAGCGTAAGAGCAAGGACAACACAGCAAATTTTATCAATATGTTTATGTGTTGACATATTTTCACCTTAACCCATATATTCGCCGTTATAGCTTACAAGAACAGCACTCTTAACACCTTTAAGATTTGCAATAACATTAATAAAATCAGTGTTATCATCTTTAAGTCTTACATCAACATTGATTTCAACAAGACCTTTTTGTGCTGATTTACTCTTGATTACATATTTTTGAACATTTTCACCAAGGAATTTCTTTACATTTTCTTCACTTTCATGTCCATCACACTGTACAACAACAATGTATGGATTACTATGTGTCTTTTTGTTTACGAAAACAAGAAGAATTACACCGATAATCACGCTACCGATAACTGCAAGCGGAATCATACCTGCTGCAAGAACGATACCTACTGCAATTGCCCAGAATAAAAATGCAATATCAAGTGGTTCTTTAATTGCTGTACGGAAACGAACGATAGAAAGAGCACCGACCATACCGAGTGAAAGAACAACGTTTGATGTAACTGCAAGAATTACAACTGTTGAAATCATTGTAAGAGCTACAAGTGTTGTACCAAAACTGGATGAATACATTACACCCTGATATGTCTTTTTGTACACAAGGAAGATAAACATACCTATACCAAATGCCAATACAAGTGCTATTGCCATATCGAGAATACTAACACTTGCAATATTCTCAAGAAAACTTGATTTGAAAATGTCGTTGAATGTCATAATAAGAACTCCTTAAAACGTATTTAGTTTATCCGTATATTCTGCATACGGCATATTTTGAAAAAGATTCCGTGCGACAGTTTGAAAGCTGTATAGCATCACGAATAATATCGGGAAGATATTCATCCCATTTGACCTCTAGAATGATTTGGTCACCCGTTGGCACCATAAGACAGTCGGAATTAAGAAAATCTGTACAATTCATACCTGTTCTTATGTTGTAGTCAAAAGTAACACGGACATTTCCTGCCGAAAAAACATATGGTTCTCTTACATAATCCACAATTGTTTTAGGCTTTAGTCCCTGACTTTTCATTTTGCTGTAAAGCTCCTGAATGAGTTTATCATCGCTTTTCAGCATCCAATCCAAATCACCATCTACAATTGATTGTGCCATTTCTTTTGTGAGAACTGCACTTTCTTTAAGACATAAACCATTCACCTTGCTTTTCTTTTCAAGATGAATAAGTGATGTGTCATTGTTATAGTACCGGATACGGAATTTTTCACGTATGTTTACACCATTGATTTTTTCTGTTAATGCCTTATCATATAAGTTATCAAAATACAGACTTCTTATTTGATATTTGCCGTCAACAGCGTGAACATCACGTTTTGCAACGGCTGACAGTCGCTGTCGCAGATTAAGCATATCACAATAATTCATCTGATGCTTATATTCGTGTCGATATTTCACAATATAGCTCCTTTCTTTATTTTTTCAAAAAGCAAAACCCCCTGTAGGTTATTGTTGCCAATTTTACAGGAGGTTTATTGAAGTTTTATTGAAGACACAAAAAGTTCATTTTCTGTTATCGGTTAGGAAACATTACACGAAATTCGACAACCCCATTGTAACAGAGAACATCAATTTTTCCTTTATGAGCAGTAACAATAGCTTTTGCAATCGCAAGACCAAGACCATAGTGATTATCTTCACTGTTTCTTACAGTGTCTGCACGATAAAAGCGTTCGAACAACTGCTCACGTTGTTCTTGTGGAATTTCCTCACCTTTATTTATGACAGAAAGTTTAATGTAGTCATACTCTTTGTTCATATTAAGATAGACTACATTACCATTTTCACAGTGACGAATGGAATTATCAAGAAGAATGGAAACAAGTTGCTTTAACTGAATTGCATTTCCGTTCATCACAACTCCATTTTCTATATTACAGCACAACTGCAGTCCTTTTTCAAAGGCAACACTTTCGAATGGTAATTCTTCACCACATACAAGACGACTGAAGTCAATGCTTTCCATTTGAACCTCTACACTCTCTGTACGTGCAAGTTCAAGAAGCTGTCTGACAAGCATACCCATACGCTCATTTTCATAAAGAATATTTTCGAGCCACTGGTTTTCACCGATTTCACGGGATAGCATTTCTGCGTTAGCATTTACTACTGATACAGGTGTTTTTAACTCATGACCTGCATCAGAAATAAACTGCTTTTGTTTTTTATAGCTTTCTTCAAGTGGTTCAACAATTTTTCTTGCAAGGAATCGAGACAAAAAGAAAAATACAATTAGGGCTAATCCACCAAAGATAAGTGTATATCTGAATAATGTCATAGCATTTTCGTTCATCACAGTATTATCCATAAATGTTACAAGAACATATCCGTTTTTGTCGCATTGGTAATACCAAAGATTGTTTTCCTTGCCTTTTTCATGATTTGATTTTGCTATTTTCCGTGCCAATTCTTCCAATTCACTATCAGAATGAAGTTTTGTCTGGCTGTTTCTTATTTCAAGTGTTTCATCATTATATGAAAGTGCAACGGTGTAAAATGTAGATAACTGAAACATTGGTGATTCATTAAACTGAGGCCCAAAATTACCACCGTTTGGCATAGGTGGTCTTTGCGGAATATCAATTATTGATTGAGAAATCGTGTACATTTCAGCGTGTGCTTTTAACAAATTCTCATTACGCCTTGACATTTCATAATAGCTTGATGCATATATGACACCAAGAGTACCAACCCAAAGAACAACAAGGACAGACATAATGGCAACAACAATTTTTCGTCTTGACTGTTTAAACATCATTGCACCTCAATTCATATCCTACTCCACGAACAGCTTTAATTTCCGTTTTGGACTCAACAAATGTGAGTTTTCTTCGTGTGAATGAAATATACACTTCTACGTTATTGTACTCCGCCTCATTGTCGAAACCCCATATTTTCATAGCAAGTTGTTCACGAGTAAGAATCTGTGATGAATTTATAATAAGATACTCAAGTATTTTATATTCTTTTTCACTAAGTCTTACACTCTGTCCGTTCGCGATGCAGGATAATGTCATCGTATTTGTATCAAGAGAAATATCACCACATGTTAACACTCCATCAGTAATGTTCTGAATTCGTCTGGTCAAAGCACGAATACGTGCCAAAAGTTCTTTTGTCATAAATGGTTTTGTAAGATAATCATCCGCACCACTATCAAGTCCCATCACCTTATCATCAAGCTCAGCCTTTGCAGTAAGCATAAGAATTGGTGTTGATATGCCTTTGAATCTGGCATTTTTTACAATTTCATAGCCATTTAGGCCAGGAAGCATAACATCGAGAATAACCATGTCATAAATATTACTTTCAATAGCTGTAAGACCTTCCACACCATTCACATAATGGTCCACATCATATTTTTCAAGACGAAGAATTTCACACAAAGCCTGTGCCATTCGTTTTTCGTCCTCTACAAGCAAAATTCTCATATGTACACCTCCATATATAAGTATATTATAGCATATATTATTGAATTTTGATTGAACAAAAGTTAAATTTTTTTGTTTATAAAATGCAACGCTATCTCAAAAATGACGAATTGTATCAAATAGCGTAGTTAATGCCAAATCAGATACCACTATTGATACAATTTAGGTCAATAGTGGTATCGTTGTTTTATATAGTATTTAAGCCATTTAAAAGAATTAAGCGTTGCAGTTGGGATTTTGTTATCCCTTTTGCAACGCCTTTTTGTTGTCTGTTATATTTTCTCAAATCAAAGTGAAGTAATATATACTCCATTCGCAACTACCGTTTTGGAGAATTACTGAAAATTATTTGCAGAGCATCGGCATTTCTGTCATACGAAGTCTTGCACAACCATATGGGCAAAGAGAAATTTCCTGAATATCAGAAATCGGTTTTCTTGATTTTGGTGTTTTTCTTGCAATACTTCTGTATGGGAATTTGAGGCCCCAATTGATTTGTTGCATATTTGCTTTAATGGTTACAGGTGGATTATCTTGTGAAAACGGAATATCCCCTACTGTATTGTAATTTGCTTCGAAATTTGTGTCTGCAAAGCTATAGTTCCAAGACGTTTGTGGTATGAACTGATAGTCACAATATGGGAATTTACGCTCAACACCTTTTTTGGTATATTCTTTCATTTGCTTTTCATATTTTATCGGAACAGAGAAAAGCAATGAACCCATCTGCAAAGCATAAAGGTCATTTGGTCGTTCTTTCAAAAATGGCGTTGTGGTGAATTCTAATTCGATTTCTGTTTTGCCTTGATTGATTGAAAATTCAAGGTCTTTTGTTTCTATATACTCACCATTAACCTTAAGATTTTTCGCAAAAGACGGAATACGGATTACAAAGTCAAAATCTTTTTCTGCATCTATATAATAGTGCATTTTATTTTCAAACGGATAATTGGTTTCAAGTCTGATTTTAACACTATTATCATTCAAAGCAGAAGGTAACATAACGGAATTTATTATTGTATTTTCATTATGCATAAATGGTGACAATGCAAATTTAGGCCAACCTTGACTGAAATTCGCAGTACAACAACCGTAATTCGGCTCAAGACCAAAGGTATGAGCATAAGGACCATTCGTACTCCAAGGTGCCATAATCATCGTTTTCTGACAAGCAATCTGATTTACCTGCTGAACATACTGATGAGTCCACATATCCTCGCTGAGTGTAGCAGGAAGAGCATTGAAGCCGAGAATTTCAAGACGCTCTGCCCATTTATTATCGCCAGTATGGGCAAAAATTTCTTCATAAGAATACATCTGCTCAACAACTGCACAAAGTTCAGTACCTTTTGTTGGATCAAGTCCTGAAAGCACCTCATCACCTGTAAAGCCTTCAAATGCAGTACCATTGTATTTATCAAGAATTTTACGAAGCTTTTCTGCATTGTCCGTATATTCTTCACCTAACAATTCGTGCGAAACAGCTTCACTTTTAAGCATCATAGCCACATTTACAATATGGGTATTCATTTGCCACTTATGGCTGGGCTTTTTCCAATTTTCTATTGTTGAGTTATAGTCAAATCCTTGCTTTTTAATGATTTTCGCAAGGTCAACAATCCATTCTTCCCTATATTTTTCGTATAAAAAATTAAGCGAAATAAAAGTCTCAAACCATCTGTATTTGCCCCAACCAAACAGCTTTATTTTATCACTTTTGAGCAAATCGTAATAATTTTTAAGTACTTTATAAATAAGATCAGGTATTCTTTCGTCACCTGAACAATCATAATAAACCCTGAGAGTTTTGCAGATAAGCTGAATTGCCCAAGTGTCATATTTTTCTCGTTTTCCATCTTTACAAGGACATATCCAACCATCTTCACCTTGCGCAGAAACAATAGCATCAATATATTTCTTAACAGTAGCAATCATATCTTTATTTTCAAGAAGATATGCAAGAGGAATAAAACCGTCGAGCCAATAAGGCACTCGTTCCCAGCCCTCACATTTGCCACCAATCCACGCACTGTCACGGATATCAGGCCAAATCTTGTGAAGGTTACCGCTGAGTCCTTCAGCCTGAATTTTCAGCTGACGGCGAAGCCAACCTTCAGGCTTTATTTCTTTTGAGGTATAAAAGTTCCATTTGTTCATATTTTCACCTCAAGCAATACTTTCAGTTTCTTCGGTTTCATTTTCCACTGTATCGACACCCTTTTTGATAAGGAAATAAAGAGGAATCAATGCAAAAATACAAACTATACCTGCCCATAAGAACATATTCTTAGCAGGCACGATTACCTCTGCACCAACTTCATTTATAATCGTCTGTGCAGCACTCTGACACGCCTTGTCACCGATAACAGGACCTATAACCATAGGAAGCATAACAGAGAATATCATTCTTATACCCTGAAAAAGTCCTGCCTTGCCTTCAGGAATAAAGTCCTTAATAGTTGCACCGAACAAGATATTCACAAGAGCATTACCGATAACAACGGGTAAGATGCTTACAAGAATAACATAAATACTTGTGCTTGTTGAAAGCAGGAAAAAGCCTAAGGTCAATACAACAACACCTGTTACAAGGCAGAAGCCTCTTTTCTTGGTTGAAAGCTTTAAAAGAGTTACAATACAAACAAGCAGAATAATCACAACAACTACAGCAGTTATTATGACAGGAAGTTTAAGAATATTACTTACACCACCATTATCAGGGATAACAACATATTGAATATAGGTAAGGAGATATGGATAGAAAACCTGAAATGCAATTATAGCAAAGCAAAACGATACAAGAGACAAATAAAATCTTGAGTTTTCTTTTATAACTGATGGTCTGAAGCCATAAAAAAGGTCTGTCCAATAATTTGAAGAGCTCTCAATCTGTGCAGTGCGTGGAGGGTCTTTGATTAAAAACAGACCAGCAACACCACACAAAGTCACTACAAGACCCAATATGCCAAAGAAAAGCTTATATGTAATTGTACCTGCCTGAGCAAAACTACCTACACCTGTTACTGCAAAGGAAGACACAGTACCAACAACGGATAACACAGTTTCAACTGCAGGTCTTTGCTTTGGTACGGTTACATCTGTTACCCAAGCCTGAAAAGCAGCGTCGTTACTTGTTGAACCCATAAAAGTCATAACAATGTCCATCAGAATAACAAACCAAACAGTAGTGCCAAGAATTCTTGCTTCATCTGTAAGATTAAAAAGGGTTGCCACATTTTCTTTTGTGATAAAGCCAAACATAGCAGTAACAATACCCCATAATATGTAGCCAACAGAAATAAACATCTTTCGATTTTTCAGTTTATCACTGAGTGCACCCATTATAAATGTAGTTACAACTGCTGCAATAGCAGAAAGTGCTACCATTCGAGCTACTGCCGTTGTCGCTTCTATTGAGCCTAAAATTGCCGACTGTGATACATCGGCATAGATTTCATTAGTGATAAAAGTGTTAAAATACATATTCTCTGTATTCCACGCTATACCACCCATAAAACAGAATAAGGTAATTATAAACCAATTCTTTTTACTTAATTTGTTTTTTACCAAACCAAACAGTCCTTTCTTTTTCAATCAAAAATTATAAAATACTGCCATTATTGAAATAAAACAAACATTTATTACTTTTTCTTGATTTCAAATGTGAATCTTGCGTTATCTTCATACCACAATGGGAAATTTGTTCCCCATACATTGTTATAAAGCACAAAACTCAATCCATCTTTTTTTATATCTTCAAATTTATTGTCAAATTCAAGAATTTTGCCCTTACCAACTGACACAAGCGGTGAATGATGGTTGATTATTTCGTAACCATTCATTTCAACACTCTGTACTGCGTGAAGATTTCTGCTGCCCATAGATGCAACTTCTTCTGGATTTACAAGACAACCTAACTTTTTAAGTTTAATGTCATCAGATGGAAAAAGATGCAAATAAATAGCTTCCGTAAGACGATTAGCATCCTTTTGATACCAAGAAACATCCACATTCAATCCATTTTCAGAAAGAGTGTAAATAATCTGAATAAGTCTTGGTGCACCAAGGTCTTCACAAAGTTTTTTATCACAAGTAAGATTTACAATAATCTGCGAATCTGTTGCCGATGTCTTCTCAATGGTATATGGAAATCTGCCTGACGGATATTTGCCCTCAACACGATTCATACCGGGTCTCGCAAAATCTCCAAGTGCCCAAACTGCAGTTTTATCCAAATCTCTTGAATAATGTGAAAGCCAATATTTGTAGTCCTCATTACAGAATGAACGATATGTAATAAGTGGCTCGTTATTATTTCTAATAATTTCATCTTCACCACATTCAAGTAAGCCAATACCACCATTTTTGTTGATTTCAAGTGTCCACTTACCTACTTGGATTTTGTTGATTTCATTTGTTGTAATTTCAACAGGTTTAGTTGGAATAAGCTTAGAAAGTTCATCCTTTGCAATTTGTTTATGTTCATCACTTAAAGCATCAAGAGCAAGGTCTATATATTTTCTTTGTTCTGCCCAACTCTTTTCAATAACCGAGTAATATCCACGCTTTCTTCGTCCGTCAAAAAGGCTCACAAGGGGGAAAATACTCTGTGGCAAATCGCAAAAAAGATGATTGAACTTAACTTTATCAGTTTTTCTTGCTTTTTGAAAATCCTTTTTAAGATAATGACCGTAATCAGAAAAATATGTCTTTGTGTCCATTCCACAAGTGTGCTCTGCAGTACAAAGAATTGCATCAACCAAGTTCCTGTATTCATCAGAATTCCTTGTAATGCTACCATCTTCAAGCCACTTGTTTTTAAGACCTATAAGTGTACGAAGTGATGCTGATTTATATGAGTCTGTAGCACTACCGTGAATCCAAGTGTCACCCATTTCGCCTGTAAATACAGGTAGTTTTTCACGCACTTCCCAAATTACCTTAGCAAAGTCGTCAATAGTTCCTGCTGTAATCTCATAATCGGGATATTCACCTTGAATTTTATTGAATTTATCAAGGACTTTTTTCGGTGATGGTGCACCGTGATTATCGAGAGTATGGTCAAAATAGAGAATTTCATCCACCAAATCACTTTTGAATGCTCCACCGTAATCTCCCGAATAAATTATCACAACTTCATCATCACCATTTTTCCATAAAAAACAAGGTGGAACATCCACAAGTGCAGAAGCACCATTAACACCAATATGCAAAAGCTTTATACCGTGCTTTGATAAAAGGGAAACAAGTCCTTTTGTATGTCCCGGCACATCCGTCATTTTTGCTGAAATGGTTTTTCTGCCACGGATTTTATCAAGGTCTTCCACAAGGGACAAACCAAAGTCGAGAGAATCCTCATCAAGCAACTCTGTATGAGTCGTAAATGGCATGGCATGAGGTACAATGTTACCATCCTTAATCGCTTTTGTCAGTTTTTCTTTTTGTTTAGGATTTTTTAATGCTTCCTTCAAAATCCAAGAGCCTGTAGTCCATACAAAATACTTTTTGTCATTTGTATTAACCTTTTCTGCAAGGTCAATGGCATCAGGAATAAAAGTATCTATGTATTTTTGCTTAATATTTTCGGCATAATCTGTAAAACCCAAATCAAGATGAGTTTTTGATACAACAATAACTTTTTTCATATCGTACCCCTTAAAATCTGTTCCAGAAATCAACACCCCACGGGTGAGTTCGTTCTTCCCACTCATCACGATGTTTTATAATTTTTTCTCGCATCTCATTGACTTTATCTTTATATTTTTCGTCATTCGCAAGATTTTCAGTTTCCCAAGGGTCATTTTTTATGTCATAAAGGAAAGTCCATTTATCTTCCTCCATGTCACCATTACGATATTCAATAAGCTTGTAGTTTTCATCCTTAACACCACGAACAAACTTATCAAAAATCAGATATAACTCATCACGAAACTTTTCACCATGTTCACCATCAAGAAGATGTGCAAAGCTTTTACCATCAACAGAATTTGGAACTTCAATTCCAACCTTATGGCAAAGAGTCGGGAAAATATCATAAAGATAAACATATGCGTCGTTTCGAGCATTTTGAGCAATTCCTGGTCCTGCCATAACAAGTGGAATACGGACACCGTGTTCATAAATATCCTCTTTACCAAGCCACCCGTGTTGACCTAAAGCCAGACCATTATCACCTGTGAACACGATAATCGTATTATCTTCTTCACCTGATTCGTGTAAAGCATCAAAAAGTCTGCCGATTTCGTAGTCAAGATGAGTTATCATGGCAAAATATTCTGCAATATGTCGTTTGATTTCTTTTTCTTCTCGTGGATATGACGCTAAATGCTCGTCACGATGAACCATAAGTGGATAATTTGTATCAATTATTTCCTGAAAATTCGGTGGTAAAGTGATTTCGTCAGGGTTATACATCTGACGGAATTCGTCAGGCATTGTACGAGGGTCATGTGGTGCTAAATAGGCTAAATACATAAAGAATGGTTTTTCTTTGTTTGCATTTTCTTTAAGCAATTCAATAGCCGAGTCAGTAAGTAATGTGCTTGAATGCTTGCCAGGGTCAAACTCGTCACAATGTTGCTGTTGTGGATGGTTGTCATTATAAAAATCAACTACAAAATTGATTACATTGTCATATTTTCCTGTAGTGTCATAGCGACAGGTTGGCACATTCCAATGGTCCCACATTCCACCAAAGAAAATTTTTGCACCTTGAGTGAAGCTACGGGCATATGCAAGACAACCGTTGTGCCACTTGCCAAGACCGATAGTTTCGTATCCGTTATCCTTAAAAGTTTCAGCAAGTGTTTTATGTTGTGGTGGAATATTGCCACCTAATTCTTCAAGGTGAAAAGGATTTCTTCCTGATAAAATCATAGCACGACTTGGCATACAAACTGCACCACAAGTGCCACCTGCAATATGAGCACGAACAAATGATATGCCACGACTTGCAAGTTTATCAAGATTTGGTGTAATAATTTCTTTGTTACCAAGTGCGTTAATCGTGTCGAATCTCTGGTCATCAGTTACAATAAATAAAATATTAGGCTTTTTACTCACAAAAACACCACCTGCAAATCAGCAAAAAGATTATGTATATTAAACTAATTATATCATCAACGCAACAAAATGCAACACTATCTCAAAAATGACGAATTGTATCAAATAGCGTAGTTAATGCCAAATTAGATACCACTATTGATACAAATTGTACCAGTAGTGGTATCGTTATTTTATATAGCATTTAAGCCATTCAAAAGAATTAAGCGTTGCAGTTGGGAATTTCACTCCCCTCTTGCAACGCTTTTTCATACAATATATTTATTTAATAAAATAATTTAGCGTAAGTGTCAAAGTTTTTATTTATACCAGCATTTTTCTTAATTGGTCCAATGTTTGGATGCCATTTTTTATCAATATAAATGGTATTCTCTTTGTAATTGTTTTCACCATTTCGATTTCTGCCAACACCCCAACCATGTTCAATCACGTTATATTTAACGGTATAGCCAGCAGTCTGTTCATCCATATAAATACCACTTGTTGCATAATCAGCCCATTCTGGTAATGTAATATCGTGGATATAGTTACCACTGATTTCTGAATTTGGCTGTTTTGAAAGTGTATAAATACCACCTGCATCACAAAGAACCTGACTTGTATGATGAATATCATTATTAAGAATTCTGTTGTCTCGCATTGCATTATCATCACTTGACCAACCGAAACCAACTGAAATACCTGTATATGGAGCATATGATACTTCATTGTTAGCAATAAGAATACCTCTTGGATAACCTGCACCTATTGCAACACTACTCTGGTAGTCCGTACCAATACGAGTAACAAGGTTGTTGACAATTCTGTCATTCGTACAAATTTCACTTTCGTCTTCAGGGTTATAGACAATATGCATATCGGTATTTTCATCAACAGCAAAATGTCCAACCATAATACCATTACCTGCAATATTCTGTATTATATTATCCTGAATTGTGGAATTATATGTTCCGTGATTCAAATCGATACCTGCCGCACCCATATTTTCCACAACGCAGCTCTTAATAACAAAATTCTCTGTATCAGCAACAAAAATACCGGATGCCGGTCTTAAAACACCAATATCATTTGTTTTATAAATACAATAATTAGCATACATACCGGCTTGAATATCAACAAGACCATCTGTTGATGGCACTGTCCAATTACTGTAGCAGAAATTGATTCCTTCAAAAGCTAAATTTTTGATTTTACTATTATTTGTTGGTTCAACCTTTACAAGTGTTTCAATCCTTGGTATAACAATTTCTGCATTATTAATATCTATGTTATCAGGTACTTTTATATAAACAGTATCTGTTTTTTCGTCAAGATACCACTCATTATCCTCATCAATAAGCTCGTATGCATTTTCTATGTAATAAGTAAATTCATGATTATTCATATGTGAGTAACCATCGATATCCGGATGAGGACGATTAAAAATCAAATCGTTTTCATTTTTCTGTATTTTGATTGTTGTTACATCATTTTCAGTAGTTGCAGATTCCACTCGAACAACATTTTTAACCCAAGCAGTCAAAATATGAAGTTCAACATCTTCAAGGTTATTAAAATCCTGAAATTCATCAGCGTTAAGATATATTTCACCATAGTCTGCTTGTACGAGTGTTTCGTCACTCCATGTATTGAGATTTTCCGGAATCATTGTGCCGTCTGCATTAAATCTTGATGCACCGATGATTTTTGTAGAATAATCGTCATTGCTTTTTGCTCTGATTAATTTTTCACCATTCATATACAACTGACGGAACAAAGCGTTTTCCGGAACTTTTGCGGAATATATATTGTTTTCAGCATCATAAAGAACAAAATTATTTATTTTCTCTCCACCACTTAGGACAACATTGCCTTCGCCCTGATATTTTATATAAAAATCACCTGTTGCCGAATCTCTTTCATCAAATGTAAGAGTATCACTCAATGTATAAGTACCTTCTTCAATATATACAACAATGTTACCTGTCATATTGCTATTGATTTTTCGTACTTCATCACGAGCTCTTTCAATAGTCGCAAATGGATTATCAACTGTACCATCGTTGTCATCATTACCCATTGTGCTTACATAATACTCAGCCATAATTGTATCAGGTTTAAATATCACATTGGCAAAATCAACATTACCTGCGACTGTCATTATTATTGCAACAACTGACACAATAATTCTTCTCAAAAAATAAAACATATTATCACCTTTTAATATTTTTCTTTAATTATACATTATTTGATAAATAATTAAATAGATTTCGCAAAAAATCGTGACATATTTTTTATTGTGTGGTAGTATTAAATAAAAATTGCAAATAAGGTGTTATTTATGGGATTTATAAACAGAATTAAAGTATTTGTAAGCATTGTCATGTGCATTGTCACAGGCGGCAATTTCTTCGGAGGAACACTCAACTACATAAGGGCAGGTAATATTAATATGATTAAAAATGACCATACAAAAGCATTTGCAACTGAATATACTGAACTTGTTTCTTATCCTAGTGAACACGAGGATACAATCAGTTGGTTTGATGGTATGGTCAGTGGTAATGGTGAAAATGGTGTTGTTGTTGCAGGCTCACCTTATACTGATAGTCTTATTTACAACAACATTAACTTCCTTATGCCTTCAAACGACCCTCGTTATACTCCTGATGAGGTAACAGGAGAACTTCACGATGCAAGACAATCAGTTATCAACGGAGATGATAGTTGGGATGTTAACGGAAGACAATCTACATACTTCTATGCATATCATCCTGCTCACGTTTTGAGAATGAAAATGACCAAGCATCTTTATAGTGATTATATCCGTTGGACAGATTATGAAACTGCTGAAGTTGGTGTTAAATACACCGATATTCGTGGTACTTGGGAAAGAGTAACTTTCTCGTCACGAGAAGACAATGTTACTATTACAAAAATCACAAAGTCAAATATTGGTTCAAAAATCAATATGACACTTTCAATTGAAGATTGCTGGTCACTCCGTGGTTTTGGTAATGGTGGCGAAAAAGATATGCAGTATAAAAAGCTCGTTGATGACGATGCAACATATATTGCACAAATTGCTCACTATCCTGCATATGAAAACAGTGAATTAAAAGATGGTGGTTACTGTGGTTTTACAAAAGTAATCGTTGTTGGTGGAACAAAAGAACGTATTGTTCTTGACAGCACAAATGACAGCGAAAATGTTGCAAAAGAACAAAATCCTGCAATTAAAATTAAAGGTGCTTCTGAAGTTTATCTTATCACAAAATCTGACCGCACATATGATATGGGCAAGTTCGAGGACTTTAAATATGCAGACGATTATGAGCTTTTGAATGAACTTAATGCTTACACAACATCTGTTGCAGAAAAATATACAGTTGACGGTAATTTCAGTTATGAAGACGCTCTTGCCCCACATGCTGAAAAGCATTCTGCACTTTTCAATGCAGTTGAGTTTGATTTAGGTGATGACGGCAAAGAAAATGTTGCGAATGAATATTTAATTCAGCTTCAACAAAAGAGTGATACACTTCTTCCATCGATTGTTGAAAGAGCATACAATCAAGGCAGGTATGCACAGATTTGTTGTTCAGGTACATCCTTCCCTCGTCTTTGTGGCATGTGGACCGGTGAATGGAACTCAGGTTGGAGAGGCATTTATACAATGGATGCCAATGTAAATCTCCAATCTTCCGGTATGAACACCGGTAATATGTACGATGCAGGTGAAAGTTATATTAAATTTGTGCTTAAACAAATTCCTGACTGGGAAGAAAATGCAGCAAAGACCTATGGTATGACAAACGCTATTCAGGTTCCTGTAAATACTGACGGCGACAGAGCTATGATGGTTGAATACAGCCGTTGGTATCCGTTCCAATACTGGAATGCCGGTGCATCATGGATGCTTCTTCCTATATATGAATTCTGGCAGTGCTATGGCAACAGAACTATTGATTATAATGGTGAACAGCTTGACCTTGAAAAAGATATTCTTCTTCCATTACTTACAATGCAATCAAATTTTTGGGAACAACTTTGTACACCTGAATACTTTACAGATACTGACGGAAATGCAAGATATGAAGAAGGTAAAACAGAACTTCTACCTGGTGAAAGATATCTTATTATTCCATCATATTCACCTGAAAATTACCCATTAGGTGATTACACATCAACAATCACAGCAAACTCTACAATGGATATTTCAGCTGCAAGAGATGGTCTTAGAATGACTATTGAAATGGAAAAGGTTGTCAAGGCTGATGGCTATGAAGAAAGAATTGCAAAATGGGAAAACCTTATGAGCCTTCTTCCTGAATATGAATATGACGAAACTGGCGCTCTTTGTGAATGGGCAATGAAAGAGTATGAAGAAAACAATAAGCACCGTCATATCAGTCACCTCTACCCTGCTTGGCCTGCTTTTGAAACACAAGGAAATCAAGAACTTGTTGATGCATGTAATCAAGCTATAGAAAACAGAAACAGAGAAAATCAGGGTGAAGATGACACAGCATCTCACGGTTGGGTGCATAAGGCACTTGTTGGTGCAAGACTTAAAAATGCAGATTCTTGTTATAATTCACTTATGGCTTTAATGGCTGATAATATTTACTACACTTCATTGATGGCTGACCATTACACACATGGTGGTTGGGGCGTATTCTGTACTGATACAACAATCGGAACAATCGGTATTATTGATGAAATGTTGCTTTATTCAAATACTGAAGTTATTGAAGCATTACCTGCACTTCCTGACGAGTGGAATGAAGGTAGCATCAAGGGACTTCGTGCAAGAACCAATGCAGAAGTTGATATTGAATGGGATAACAATTCTGTTGAAATAACTGTGACAAGTGATAAAGTACAAACTATTGAAATAAGTGTTTACGGTGGAGAAAAACAAAACATTTCATTCAATGCCGGTGAAACAAAAACAATCGAATTAATGCGTTAAATAAAACACATATGAAAAGCGTTCCATTTCGCGCATATATAAGCATTATAATTACCGCTAAATCAGATACCACTATTGATACAATTTGTACCAGTAGTGGTATCGTTATTTTATATAGCATTTAAGCCATTCAAAAGAATTAAGCGTTGCATTTGGGAATTTGTCGTCCCTTTTGCAACGCTTTTTATTGCTTATTTAGTTGATAACCGAGAAAATCTATCTTACCTATTGTTAAATTACTGATAATCGTTAAACGGCTGAATGGTAATTAAACATTTGATTATTTTATGTTAGAAGTACGATTGTAAAGTCCTAACAAATATGGTAAAATAAATTGAGGTGTTCAAATTGACAAGAAGTCACAATGAATTTGTTGATATAGTAAGAGCAATAAATCCTAGCATAGAAATTATTGGTATATATACGAAAGCTCATGAACGTATAGCAGTTAGATGTAAAGATTGTGGATATGAGTGGAATCCCCAAGCATACTCTTTAATACAAGGACGTTCTTGTCGCTATTGTAGTGCAAAAAGAGGAGCAAGGAATAACAAAGGAAAAACTGGGTTAAAAACACCACAACAATTTCTTTCTGAAATGTCCACATCACATCCAAACATAAAAATTGATGGTGAATACATTAATGGGCATACCGATATACAATGCACTTGTTCCGTTTGTGGTCATAGTTGGAAAGCAAAACCATATTCACTATTACAAGGACATGGTTGTCCACGATGCGCCAAATCTGGTACAAGTTTTATGGAACAATTTATAAAAAATAGTTTCGAAGTAGCTCTAGGTGAAGAAAATGTACTTTCTAGAGACAAAACTGCAATTGGAATGGAATTAGATATTTATATCCCATGTTTAAAAATTGCTATCGAACCAGGAAACTGGTTTTTACACAAAAAGTCATTAAATAGAGATAAAATCAAAAGAGATAGATGCAAGGAAAAGGGCATACGATTAATAACGATATACGACAAGTTTCCACTAACTGAACAGATTCCTTTTGGGTATGATTGTTTTGTTTTCAATGAAGATCTAAACAAAGCTAATCATAGCATTATTGAGAATTTAGTGAAGAACCTTTTTGAGATTGCTAATATACAATATGACTTAAGTGTTCATCAATGGGCTACCATCGAAAAACAATCATATGATAATGCAAAAGCAAAGACTCACGATGATTTTGTTGAATCCATGAGTACATTACATCCCACCATAGAGGTGTTGGGAAAGTATGTGAATGCAAACAAGAAGTTACCCGTAAAGTGTACTGCTTGTGGATTCGAGTGGGATGGTGTTCCAGCAAATATGCTTGCCGGAGACGGATGCAGAAAGTGTGGAACAAAAGTTGCACATAAAAAGTTTTTAAAAGAACAAAACAAATTTGAAGCACAAGTTCGAGATGCAAACCCTGATATAGAAATTATCGGTAAATATACCGGAAGGCACAATCCTATCAAAGCCAAATGTCGAATATGTGGATATGTATGGAATCCCAAAGCATCCAGTTTACTAAGGGGATCAAATCATAAGGGTTGGAAAACTATCCATAAAAACTATGTCGATAAAGGAAATAAAAATGTTTGATGCACTATCTTTTAAAAAACCATTAGACTCAAAATTACATAGCAGATATGTTGAACAGTTGGTGTTTTCTATGTTGAAACATATATTCCCTGAAACTTCTTCTATATTAACCTTGAGTGATTCACCAGATTTGCAAGCTAAAGATAAATCTGTAGGAATTGAGATTACAGAAGCAATATCACCGAAAATTGCTCAGATTGATGGAGAATATGTAAAACTACGTTTTGGGAAAAAAGAGAAACACGAAAAAGAGAAATGTAAACGACTAATTGAAATAAATGGTGGAAAAGTCGATATGATTGGAATTTCATACCCTGTTACAAATGCTAAAGCAGAATGGGATATATTTTCCAATGCATTAAGAAAAAAGATGAAACTATTGCCATCATACAAGGAAAAAGGATTCAAAGAGATCGGATTGTTTATTTTCTTTAATGAACCACCTATTCCGTTTAACCCACAAATTGGTATGGAACGATTTGCAGAAATACAAAAGGAAAGCATATATCAATATGATTTTCTCATGTTTGGCTATCGTAATGGTATAATCAGTTACGACTTTCACAAAATGAACTATGATATTTATACTATTGATCCAGAAACATTTGATAACATGAGTTCAAATGCTCGAAAGATAGTCGAAGGATAAGACTTGTATCTAATTATTCAAAAACAAAAACATTACATTGACAACCCGGATTGTAACCATAATAATGTTGCAATTCGGGTTTATTTATAAAATATACATTTTTAAAGTCTCACCTCAACCTCACTGCCATTCTTGAAATGAAACACCAATCGTTCATCTGCATACACGGTTACGTGGTCAACGGTGGTGTGCCATAGTGCCGGATTGAACTGTAATTCAAGCTCATCAAGTTCTATGACAGCGAAAACAAAATAGCTAATTTTTCAACACTAATGATAGTTAAAACTGCAACGCTACTCCCAAAACGACGAATTGTATCAAATAGCGTAGTCAATGTCAAATCAGATACCACTATTGATACAATTTGTGTTGATAGTGGTATCGTTGTTTTATATAGCATTTAAGCCATTCAAAAGAATTAAGCGTTGCATTTGGGATTAGTGTTGTCCCTCTTGCAACGCTTTTTTCAATTATTCAATTATAATGAGATAAGAGATTACTCTTTACAAGGTGTTGAGAGTTTTGCCTTTTCGCAAGAAACCTTGATTTCACGTTGCATAATTCTGCGTGCGTCATAAATATTTTCTT
>JAZLAH010000002.1:0-9517 GCA_045613065.1 Candidatus Fimenecus sp. | reverse complement strand
AATGGAATACGATTTCAATAGGTAATTATAATACACGACTAACTAACGCAAAGTTCCATTATGATAACTGTGAAGGAGTTTATGAGGCAACTATAATTGCACCAACTTGTATGGCACAAGGTTATACAGCTCATACTTGTGATTGTGGAGATACTTATTGTGATAATTATGTTGATATTGATTCAACATGCCACGATTACGAATCAGTTGTAACTGCACCTACATGCACAGAACAAGGCTACACAACATATACATGCGAATGTGGTGACACTTATGTAGATAATTATGCTGATGCATTAGGTCATACAGAGGAAATAATTCCGGCAGTTGCTCCAACCTGTACTGAAACAGGTCTTACAGACGGCTCAAAATGTTCAGTATGTAATGAAATACTTACAGAACAGACAACTGTTGATGCGTTAGGTCACACACCTTCAACTGCAGTTGAAGAAAACTATGTTGCTCCAACATGTACAGAAAATGGTAGCAAGTATGTAGTTGTTTACTGTTCAGTATGTGAAGAAGAAATCAGCCGTGATACAGTTGTTATCAATGAAACAGGTCATAACTATACAGCAGTTACAACAGCACCAACCTGTTTAGCACAAGGCTATACAACTTACACTTGCAATTGTGGTGAAACTTATATTGGCAATTATGTGAATGCAACAGGCCATGCAGACAATGACGGTGACGGATATTGTGATACTGACAACGAACTTCTTGACCCATCAGTAGAATGCGACCACATTTGTCACAAGGATGGTATAGCAGGTTTCTTCTGGAAAATCATTAATGTATTTAATATGCTCTTCGGATTTAATAAAACTTGCTCCTGTGGTGTAGCACATTATTAAAATAGTACAAAAAATTAAGGCTTACTGAAATTAATCAGTAAGCCTTAATTTTAATTATATTATTTAATTATGAATTAAGTGCTGAGTAAACAGCATCACCATCGTGGCTATATATAAGAACCGATATATCAACTTCAGAAGTTGTAATCATTCTAACTTCAACATCAGTTGATGCAATTGCTGAAAAAACTTTTGCAGCAACACCAGGACAATTTTTCATTGATTCACCGAATACTGAAATCTTAGTATTACCACTACTGATAGCAAGTTTAAGCTCGGGATGAAGTTCACGAAGCTTTGATGCTGTTTCAAAAACTTTTCCTAAATCGTCATCATTAACTGTAAATGATAGATTTGATGTTTTACCTTGTGGAGGATTCTGTGAAATCATATCAACATCAATTCCTGCATTTGAAAGCATCTCAAAAATTTGTGCAACAACTTTAAAATCAGCAGGGGAGTCGTTGATTGAAATAAGAGTAACATTTTCAATCATCGTAATATTATCAATATTATGCATAATTATACCTCCTTATGAATTAACTAAATCTTTCATTGAGTAAAAACCTGGTTCTTTTCCTACAAGGAATAATCCTGCATTTACTGAGCCATTTGCAAAAAGTTGTTTTGAATATGCTGAATGAGAAATCTTAATTACTTCATCAGGACCAGCAAAGATTATTTCGTGTTCACCAACAATTGTTCCGCCACGAACTGCATGAATACCAATTTCATTTTTTGTACGCTTCATTCGTTTTGAATGACGGTCAAATTCATAAATTGGCTTTTCATCAAGTGCTTCTGAAATTGAATCAGCAAGCATTAAAGCAGTACCACTTGGTGCGTCAATTTTCTGATTATGATGTGCTTCAACAATTTCAATATCAAAGCTTCCTTGAAGTACTTTTGCAGCTTTTTTAGCAAGTTCAGAAACAAGACTAACACCAATAGACATATTTGCAGAGAAGAATAAAGGAACATCTTTTGAAGCATTTTTTATTGATTCAATTTGTTCATCATTAAGTCCTGTTGTTGCAATAACAGCAGGTATTTTTCTCTCTTTAGCAAATGCAAGCAAATTTTCAAGTACAGATGGATGTGAAAAGTCAATAATCACATCAGCATCTAAATTTATATCATTAAATGACTTAAAAATAGGGAACAAAGTTTCTTCGTTTGCAATATCAACACCTGCAACTATTTCACAGTCATTTCTGTTTGATACACAAGCTGTAATTGCTTTTCCCATTTTACCTAAAGCACCACTTAAAATAATCCTTGTCATTTTTTCACATCCAGTAAGATAATTAGATTAAATTATACTTTTTAAGTATTGATTCAAGTTTAGCTGTCTTTGCATCATCCATTTCACAAAGAGGCATACGAAGAGGACCTACATCAAAGCCCATCATCTGCATAGCAACTTTAACAGGAATTGGATTTACATCCATAAACATTGCATTGATAAGTTCAAGATATTTAAGTTGAAGTTCAGCACTTTCCTTAACTTTACCCTCAAGATAAAGAGTTGGAATATCATGTGCAAGTTTTGGACAGATGTTTGAAAGAACTGAAATAACACCTTTACCACCAAGTGACATAAGAGGAACAATCTGGTCATCATTACCTGAATAAACATCAAGTTTATCACCACAAAGTGCAATTGTTTCAGCAATCTGAGAAATATTACCACTTGCTTCTTTTGTAGCAATAATATTCTTATGTTCACAAAGTTCTGCATATGTAGATGGAAGAACATTTACACCAGTTCTACTTGGAACATTATATATGATGATTGGTTTTGATGTATTATCAGCAATTGCCTGATAATGTTTTACAAGACCACGCTGAGAGCATTTGTTGTAATATGGTGTAACAACAAGCATTGCATCAGCACCAGCTTTTTCAGCGTCGTTAGAAAGTTCGATTGCATATGCAGTTTCGTTACTACCTGTACCTGCAATAACAGGAATTCTGTGATTAACAACGTCACAAGTAAATTTAATTACATCTGAATGTTCTTTTGGAGTAAGAGTAGCACTTTCACCTGTAGTACCACAAATTACAATTGAATCAGTTCCATTTGCAATATGAAACTCAAGAAGATTTTCAAGTGACTTGTAATTAACACTTGTATCTTCATTGAATGGTGTTACGATAGCAACACCGCAACCTGTAAAAATAGGATTGTTACTCATAATAAATTCTCCTTAATTGGAAATTAGTCCATATATCCTTCTGCACAAAGAAGTTCTGCCATAAGAACAGCACCACCTGCAGCACCACGAAGTGTATTGTGTGAAAGACAAACGAATTTATAGTCGTACTGTGTATCTTCACGAAGACGACCAACTGAAATTGCCATACCACCTTCAAGGTCACGATGCATCTTTGTCTGTGGCATATTATCTTCTTCAAAGTAGTTAAGGAACTGCTTTGGAGCGTGTGGAAGTTCTAATTCCTGAGCACGACCTGCAAAGTCTTTCCATATATTTAATATTTCTTCTTTTGAAGGTTTATTCTCAAATCTTACAAAAACAGCACCCATATGACCATTTGAAACAGGAACACGGATACACTGTGCTGTAAAATTAGGAGATGTTGCTGGAACGATTTCATCTCCTTCAACTTTACCCCAGATTTTAAGTGGTTCTTTTTCACTCTTTTCTTCTTCACCACCGATAAATGGAATTACATTGTCAACCATTTCAGGCCATGTCTGGAATGTTTTACCTGCACCTGAGATTGCCTGATATGTGCAAACAAGAACATCCTTAATGCCAAACTTTGAAAGAGGGAAGAGTGCAGGAACATAACTCTGAAGAGAACAGTTTGATTTAACAGCAATAAATCCACGTTTTGTGCCAAGTCTTTTTCTCTGAGCAGGAATAATTTTAGCGTGTTCTGCATTAAGTTCAGGAACAATCATTGGAATATCAGGAGTATGTCTGTGTGCACTGTTGTTTGAAATAACAGGACATTCTGCTTTAGCATAAGCTTCTTCGAGTGCTTTGATTTCATCTTTTTTCATATCAACTGCACAGAAAACAAAATCAACCTGTGTAGCAATTTTTTCAATATCAGCTGTAGCATCCATAACAACAATATCTTTCATTGTTTCAGGAATTTCAACATCCATACACCATTTAGCACCAACAGCATCAGAATACTTTTTGCCTGCTGAACGAGGACTAGCTGCCAATACTTTAACGTCAAACCAAGGATGGTTATCTAAAAGAGTCATAAAACGCTGACCAACCATACCTGTTGCACCAATTACACCAACATTATACTTTTTCACTTGAAATTACCTCCAAATAATGATATTATATCATTCGTTATAAAAAATCAGTAATGATTTTGCCACCATTACTGAATTAAAATACAAAGTATTACGGACTTATGTCATAATACGAAAGCACTCCATCACAGTTATGATGACAGTTGCATTACTGTTAATAATACAACCAGAATAAACATTCCCCAAGCTCTGTTTCTCTTCGGCAACAAACCCTTCCACGCTATCTCAAAAACTCTTGGGAGTTTCAAAAGCGATACTTATTTTTATTGCACCTCAATCGCTCTTATATAATACCATTATAGAGCCTTTGTGTCAAACATTTTTAACATTTTCTATATTTTTACGGAGAAACTCTATGAAAAAATCTGATTTTTACTACGATTTGCCCAAAGAATTGATTGCTCAGACTCCAATCGAGCCTCGTGACCATTCAAAAATGATGGTTTTATCAAGAAATGACAACACAATTGAACACAAACATTTTTACAATTTTATTGATTATTTAAAACCGGGTGACTGTTTAATTTTAAATAATACACGTGTTCTTCCTGCTCGAATTTATGGTATAAAAAAAGATACAGGAGCTGTTGTGGAATTTTTGCTTTTAAACAATCTCGGTAATGACCGATGGGAAACCATTACAGGTCCTGGAAAAAGAGCAAAAATTAATACAGAATTTTCATTTGGCGATGGAATTCTTTCTTGTAAAATCGAAGAAATACTTGATAATGGTAATCGTATTGCTAAATTCAGTTACGATGCAACTAATATTTATGAGGTATTGGATAAAGTTGGTGAAATGCCATTGCCTCATTATATTACTGAAAAGTTAGAAGATAAAGAACGATACCAGACTGTATACTCTAAAGAATTAGGTTCAGCTGCTGCACCAACTGCAGGTTTGCATTTTACAGATGAAATAATGGCTAAAATTCAGGAAAAAGGTATTGAAATTGGTTACGTTACATTACATGTGGGAATTGGTACATTCCGTCCTGTAAAAGCTGAAAATATTGAAGACCATGAAATGCACTCGGAACACTATCATATTCCAAAAGAAACTGCAGATTTAATTAATAAAACAAAAAGGAACGGTGGCAGAGTTATTGGCGTTGGAACAACATGTTGCCGTACACTTGAAAGTGTTATGCAAAGCCAAGGCGAAATGAAAGAATTCGATGACTGGACAAGTATTTTTATTTATCCAGGATATGAATTCAAGTGTATTGATGCATTATTAACGAATTTTCATTTACCTGAAAGTACACTTATAATGCTCGTTTCTGCGTTATATAACCGAGAAAAAGTTTTAAATGCATATGAAACAGCCGTCGCTGAAAAATACAGATTTTTCAGTTTTGGAGATTGTATGTTCATATATTAAGGAGTAATTATGTATAAACTTATAAAAAAAAATGGAAATGCACGAAGAGGTGAATTTGTAACCGTTCATGGTACTGTTCAAACACCTGCTTTTATGAATGTTGCTACACAAGGTGCAATCAAAGGTGGTGTTTCTGCTTATGACCTAAAAGACATTGATTGTCAGGTTCAGTTATGTAACACTTACCATCTTCATTTAAGACCAACAGACACACTTGTAAAAGAAATGGGTGGCCTTCATAAATTCACTGGTTGGAATGGTCCTATATTAACTGACAGTGGTGGATTTCAGGTCTTTTCACTTTCTGCATTAAGAAAAATAAAAGAAGAAGGTGTATATTTTTCTTCACACATTGATGGTCATAAAATATTTATGGGACCTGAAGAAAGTATGCAGATTCAATCAAATCTCGGTTCAACAATAGCAATGGCTTTTGATGAATGTGTTGAAAATCCTGCAAAATATGAATATTCAAAACAGTCTTGCGAAAGAACAACAAGATGGCTTATTAGATGTAAAGCAGAAATGGAACGACTTAATTCTTTACCAGAAACAATTAATAAGAATCAGTTACTTTTTGGCATTAATCAGGGCTGTACTTTTGATGATTTACGTGTGGAGCATATGAAAAAGATTGCTAAACTTGACCTTGATGGATATGCAATCGGTGGACTTGCTGTTGGTGAGCCAAAAGAAGATATGTATCGTATCATTTCTGCTGTCGAACCACATATGCCTGCTGATAAAATAAGATATCTTATGGGCGTTGGAACTCCCGGAAATATTCTTGAAGCAGTTAAAAGGGGAGTGGACCTTTTCGATTGCGTAATGCCAAGCAGAAATGCTCGTCATGGTCACCTTTTTACTGATGCAGGTATTATTAATATTAATAATAAAAAATATGAAAAAGATGATTTACCTATCGACCCAGAATGTAATTGCCCTACTTGTCAAAAACATTCTAGGGCGTATGTTAGACATCTTTTTAAGGCTCAAGAAATTTTAGCAATGAGACTTTGTGTAATGCATAATTTGTATTTTTATAATAACTTAATGCAGAAAATAAGAGATGCTTTGGATAACGATACATTTGAGGAGCTCTATAACAAATA
Organism: Candidatus Fimenecus sp.; assembly: GCA_045613065.1. Classification (GTDB taxonomy): domain Bacteria; phylum Bacillota; class Clostridia; order Oscillospirales; family Acutalibacteraceae; genus Fimenecus. Next base: position 2,863 of record JAZLAH010000002.1, on the reverse strand, counting down.
TGTTGACAGATTAGACACACGTATATAAATAATATTTATTTGCTAAATTTTGTAAAATATATTGCAAAATAAACATTATTTATGTATAATTAAAAAGTTATTTATAAAATTATTCTTGGAGGAATTTTAAAATGAGTGAATTTTTAACATTTGCTATGACAACAGCAACAGGTGCTGAAGGCGCTGAAGGTGCACAGGGTGGCTCAATGTCAATGATTATAATGATGGTTGCTCTTTTTGCAGCAATGTATTTCTTTACAATCAGACCACAGAAAAAACAGCAGAAAATGGAACAGGAAATCCGCGAAAATACACAGATTGGTGATGAAATCACAACAATCGGTGGTATTTGTGGTAAAGTTGTTTCTGTAAAAGATGATTCTATTATTATCGAAACAGGTTCTGATAGAGTTAAAATTAAGTTTAAGAAATACGCTATTCAGACAAACCACACTGCTAATGAAAAAATTCAGGCAGAGCGTGAAGCTGCTAAAGCTGCAATGCAGGAAAAGAAAGCAAAAAAGTCAAAGAAAGACGCTGAATAATTATCATAAAAATAAAGTTTCCCTCATATTCTTAAATGAATGTGAGGGATTTTTTTATGGTTAAAAAAAGAACAAAAAGACATCTTGAACTCAGCGCACCAATTAAAAGTGTACTTGGAATGTCGGTTTCATGTTTAATTGGTATTTTAATTTCTATACTTTTATCTATTTTCTTTTCATATATACTATCTAAATCTCCAGAAATATCAAAATTTATTAGTTTATATTTTATCATATCTGTTTTATCAGGCGCTTTTGCTTGTGGATTTACAGCAAGTAAATTATTAAATTTTAAAGGATTAATTTCGGGATTGATTTGCTCGTTACCATTCTCAATAGTTATATTATCAATTATGTTACTCGCTTCTAGTGGTAATTTATCTGTTTATTCAATAATTATATTGGTATTTATTGTTGTATTATGTGTTATTGGTGGAATTGTAAGTTCTAATATAAAAAGAAGAAAATAATATTAAAGGAATGATTATATGACAAAAGTTATAAGTTTAAGAAAAATGCATAAAACAAAAATTGAGATACCAAAAAATTCAATTAATATTATAAATTCAGATATAATTAAAATTATATATTTAATAATAGCGATTATATCCATTCTTCTTGGATGTATTATTTATAAATCTAATTGTAATGAATACATAGTATCAATCTGTAATAATATTATTGATAGAATTCAAAGTGGTACTTATCTTGAAGTTTTTGTTGAATACATTAAAAATGATATAATCTTTTTCTTAATCATGTTTTTCTTAGGAACAAGTATTGTTGGAACACCATTAACTATCATTCCAATAATAATTAAGAATTCATTTGTTGGATATCTTAGCTCATATATGTACTGTGAGTATGATTTAAAAGGGATTCTATTTTCTCTTATTTTATTATATCCATTGTTTGTAGTTACAACAACTTCATTAATATATGCCGCAAACGAAAGTGTTTATATGAGTAAATATATTTTAAATACATTGACAAAAAGAAATATAGCCGATAATATTTCAATCAGGCTGTATGTTTTACGATATGCTGTGCTATTTGGAATAAATATTAGCTGTATTGCTATCAATTCATTTTTAATAGTTACATTAGCTAATAAATTTAATCTTCATTAGAATTATTGATTTTTATATTAGAAAGTGGATTAGATTCGGATGCTTTCTTCAATTGTTCATCAACTATATGAGTATAAATTTCGGTTGTTCCTAAATTTTCATGACCTAATATATCTTTTAATATAAGAACATCAACGTTGCCATGTTGATACATTAATGTTGCTGCAGTATGTCTTAATTTATGGACAGAATAGCCTTCTAAACCACATTTTTCAAGGCAATCATAGACGATATGCTGAACCGTTTTAGGGCTAATTCTCTTGTTTCTGTTACTTAAAAAAAGTGCGTTTCTATCTGTTGCAGGTACACCATCAACAGGTCTTACAGCCATATATTGAGCATAAGCATCAAGACAAGCATTATTAAGGTAAATTGTTCGTTCTTTATTACCTTTACCAGTTACTCTCAAAGTATTGTCATCACGAATATCGTTATAATTTAAACTAACCAATTCAGACAGACGAAGTCCACAATTCAAGAAAAACACAAGAATACAATAATCTCTCTCTTTATGCTTACCATCAACAGATTTCAATAGTTTAATACTCTCTTCAAGTGTCAGATACTTGGGGAGAGATTTTTTTAATCTTGGAGAGTCTAAAACTTCCATAGGATTATCATCTATTATATTTTTTTGTTTATCAAGATATTTAAAAAATGTTCGTAAACAAGATACTTTTCTTGCACGTGCTGCTTCCTGATTTTCTCTTTCATTTTTACAGTAGGAGAGGAAGGCGTAAGCATCATTCAAAGTAACACTTCTTACAAATTCATCATTAATATCCAATATCTCAATTTCATCAAAATCAATTGAAGAGGGGACTAAACCTCTGTAATATTTAAGGAATTTAAAGAATAATCGTAAATCAGAACTATATTCTTCAATAGTTAATGTTGATTTATTTTTAATTACATCAAGGTATACTAAAAAATCCTTAATTATAATTGGTAAACCTACAAAATTTATTTTTTTCATTTCTTACAACGCCTCCCGTGAAACTGTTTCACATTTTATTGATTATTAATTTGATATAAATTTATGTTAATGATTTTTGAATTAATAAAGTTTAACTATATTAATGCCATAATAGAATATGTAAAGTTAATCAGTATAAAATATCAACTAAATTATATATAGATACGACGATTTAACTAATGGAATATAGATTAATTAATATAAATTATATA
>JAZLAH010000001.1:0-13728 GCA_045613065.1 Candidatus Fimenecus sp. | reverse complement strand
ATCAAAGCCAAGATTCAGCAATAATGAGATTGCACACAAGCTGTTATAAACCGTGAATTTTCCGTGAAGCTCTAATTGAATACGACTTATACAATCCATTCCGACAAATTCATATTTTATACCATTTTCATTACATACAACATTTTTTGCAGTGTAGTCCGCCTTGTCTTGAATTGCAGAATATGTAATTGTTTTGCAATTTATATTATCAAGATTATTTAAGATGTTTTCATCGTCAATATTTACACAGATAAAATCTGAATTTTTAGAAAGCTCAAGCTTTGCATTGATATAATCCTCCATACATCCGTGATAATCAAGATGTTCAGGCGTTATATTTGTAATTGCTGATGCACAAAAATCAATGCCGTAAACACGCTTCTGACTGAGTGCTTGTGAGGAGACCTCCATAACACAGTATTCACAACCCGAATTCACCATCTGCGAGAACAAATTATGTAATTCCATTGGCTCGGGAGTAGTGAGAATTGACTCTGATTCGTCATTTTCCCAGCTGTTTTTCACTGTGCCGATTAATCCACACTTAACGCCCATAAAATTCAGAATTTCTTTAATGAAAAAACAAGTTGATGTTTTTCCGTTGGTGCCTGTTACACCGATTATTTTAAGCTTTTTTGACTGATTACCATAAAAATTCGAAGAAATCTGTGCATAGGCTTTTCGTGTGTCATCTACGATTATCTGATTCGGCAAGGATAAATCTCTGTCAATTATTATTGCTGTTGCACCATTTTTCAAGGCATTTTCCGCAAGAGAATGACCGTCACATTGATTGCCGTTAATGCACACAAAAAGTGAATTCTTTAAATTTTCATTATCCTTATCCGTTACTCTTTCAACTTCCCCTTCTTCATACACATCCTGTGTTTTCACACCCTCAAGAAGTGAAGAAAGTTTCATTGTATTACCTCTGTTAAATTAGTCTGAAATTATTTCGCTTGAACGGAAATAAACAGTAATCGTTGTACCTGTTTCAGCAGTTGTATCCTTTGCAACGCTCTGCTTGTAAGATAAAATCTGTCCTGAGCCTTGAGTTGTACCTGCTATTTTTATGTTAAAACCTGCATTTGCTGCTACTCTGTTAGCCTCAGTTAATGTAAGACCTGTAAGCTCAGGGACAACAGCCTTTTGCTTTTCGGTAGTTTCATCTGTATAAACAACGATTACGCCACCCTTAGGAAGTGTCTGTCCGGGTGCCGGTGTCTGTGATACAACACTTGTTCCCTCGCCAATAATCTTGACTGTAAAATCAGATGCCTTTGATTTAACATTTTCTGTACTTTCACCAATAAGATTTGGTGCTGAAACAGTCATCTTTGAGATTTCCTCGTCACTGTATTCAGGGTCAACATTAAGATAAGCAAGGATATTTTCAAAAATTCTTCCTGCAACAGGAGCTGCACCCGAACCACCGGTTGCATAATACTGTGGTTCGTCAAGTGCTATAAACACTGCGATTTCAGGATTGTTTGCAGGTGCGAAGCCTACGAAAGAAGCAACAGTCTGGTCTGCGGCATTTGCACCGATTTTTTCACTTGTACCTGTTTTACCTGCAATATGATAACCTGCAACATAAGCGTTCTTTGCAGTACCCCAGACAACAACCTGTTCCATAAGCTCTGTCATAATATCGGCAGTTTTTTCAGAAACAACCTGTCTTTTTACATAAGGCTCTGTTTCGGAAATGATATTTCCGTCTTCATCAAGTATTTTTGAAACAAGATATGGTCTCATAAGCTTACCGCCGTTGCCGAAGGCAGAAACTGCAGTAATCATCTGAATAGGTGAAATCTGGAATGTCTGTCCGAATGATGCGGAAGAAAGCTCTGCAACACCCATATTTTCTGCTTCATAATATGTTTTTCCTGCAACAGGCTTTGCCTCAGACGGCAAATCAATTCCTGTTGTTTCGGTAAATCCGAATGCCTCAAAGTATTTTGAGAATGTGACTGCTCCCATTTTCTGACCCATTGTAATAAAGAATGTGTTACAGGAATTGGGAAGTGCTTCTGCTACTGTCTGTGTGCCGTGTGCCTTATGATTAAAGCAGTTCTGATAGTAATCAGCAACCTTGATTCTGCTTGTGCAGTTATATGTAGTATCCGTTGTCATAAGACCTTCTTCAAGGGCTGCGGCAGCAACGAAAAGCTTAAATGTTGAACCCGGCTCATAAGAGTCAGTTACTGTTCTGTTTCTCCATTGTGAATAGAGAGCGTTTGTTTCAGCCTGTGCTTTTGCGTTGTCATCTTCCATCTCTTGGATTTCTTTAATGACAGCATCAGAATGAATTTTATAAGGGGCATTCAAGTCGTAGTCAGGCATTGTTGACATACCGAGAATTGCACCTGTTTTTACATCCATTACAATTCCGTATGCGTATTTAGCCTGAGTTTCACTTACTGCCTGTGCCAATTGTTGTTCAAGATAATACTGAATTACCTCATCAATTGTAAGAACAAGACTGTATCCCTGTCTTGCATCATAAGTTGTTTCGTAATCGTTAGGCATATCACCTGACAAAGCATTTTTCGCTGTGATAATTCTACCAGCTTCACCCGTGAGTTCATTGTTGTATTTGAGTTCAAGACCTGAACGACCGATATCTTCAGAACCTGTGAAGCCGATTATTGTTGAAGCAAATGAACCAAGAGGATAGTATCTCTTTGTGTCAGGGTCAATTCCTACGATTGTACCGAGTTTTTGGTCTTTATGGTTTGAAAGATATTCCTGAAGCTGCGCTTTTTTATTATTGTCAATCTGTCCGATAATCTTTTCATAACCACTCTGTTCACGATTTACTTTCTTTTCAACAGTTTCCTTATCAAGCTCAAAAATGTCAACAAAACCATCGACGAGTAATTGTTTTTGCTCATCGGTGGTTATTTTTGATGGATTTATGTACACAAGCCAAGCAGATGCACTCTGTGCAATAACTTTCATATTCGAATCATAAATTGTGCCTCTGTTTGCAGCGATAACAGTATCACTTAACTGATTTCTTTCAGCTTTAAGACGGTATTCTTCACCTTTTATAACCTGAATCCAGAAAAGGTTGCCAATGATGATTACTAACGCAACACAGAAAATGATAAATGCTTTCAAAGAGCGTGATTCCATCTGTTTTGTAGGTTTTTTATTCATTTTTCAGTGTCACATCCCTCATGAAAAATTACTTTTTAATAAAACAACGAGAGTTATAGGCATTCTGCCTCAACTCTCAATTATTTCCATATTAATATATTACGATTATTTTCGGTTTATTACCTTGGATAAATCCGTATCCTTGCCGTTTACTTTTGCAACATAATCTTCTGCTGACAAGTCAACATAAACAACCTGATAATCCTGAACCTTTACCATACCAAGTTCATTTGCAGCATAATCCTCCACATTATTTATGGATACGATAGCGTTCAATTCATTGTTTATTTTTATAGCATCACTTTCTGCTAATTCAATTTTATTTTCAACTCTTTTGATATCACGGTTGATTTCATCAAGCTGAACACGGCTATAAATAGCAACTGCCATAAACATTAAAATTGCAATTGAAATAAACATAATTTTAATTGCCTTTTTTGTATCTGCTGCTGTCTGCTGACGAACCTGAGCCGCTGTCTTTCTTGTTTTCTGAACAAGTTCAAGATTAGGTCTTCTTTGAGGTGCAGGTTTTATTTTTGGCGCTGCAGAGCCATTATAAGCAATTACTTTTGCACTTTTGTTATATGTATAAGCATTTCTGTTCTGCTGTGCCAATTTAATCTTCCTTTACTTTAAAATTATCTCAATCTTTCAATCGTACGAAGTTTTGCACTTCGACTTCTGTTGTTTGCATCAAGTTCTGCTTGTTTCGCAGACAAACCTTTGTTTATTATTTTACCTTCAGGAGTTTTCCCACATACACACACTGGGAATTCCTTTGGACAAGTACATCCAACAGTGAACTGACGGAATTTTTCTTTAACTGTTCTGTCTTCAAGAGAATGGAATGTGATTATTGAAAGTCTGCCTCCAACTTTAAGGCTATAAAACATATCTTCAACTGCATTTCCAAGTGTTGAAAGTTCATCATTTACTTCAATTCTTATCGCCTGAAAAGTTTTTCTTGCCGGATGACCATCTCGTCTGTATTTTGCAGGAACTGAATCCTTAATAAGTTCAGCAAGTTCCAATGTTGTTTCTATTTTCTTCTGTTCTCTTGTTTTAACAATATTTCTTGCAATACTTCTTGCAAATTTTTCCTCACCATAACGACTTATAATATTGCAAAGTTCCTGCTCTGTGTAGCCATTCACGACATCATAAGCACTTTTACCCGATTTACTCATTCTCATATCGAGAGGAGCATCATGGTGGAAAGAAAATCCTCTTTCAGGAGTATCAAGCTGAAAGGAACTGACACCTAAGTCAGCAAGAATTCCATCAGCAAATCTTCCATTCAATATTTCCTTTATATTACTGAAAACATCATTAACAATCTCCACCTGAGGCATACTACCAATTCGTTCAGTAATAACCTTTATAGCATCAGGGTCACGGTCAATAGCAACAAGAACACCATTAGGAAGGTGTTCAAGAATTGCTCGTGAATGCCCTGCCCCACCACAGGTACAATCAACATAAAGTCCGTCTTTTTTTATATCAAGTGATTCTATTGTTTCATCGAACAACACCGAAATATGTGAAAATTCCATTTTTATTACCACTCAATGTCCTCTGAGAAATCAATTGCAGATTCAGTATCTGACTGAGCTATCTTAAATTTCTCCATAGGCCAAATTTCAACTCTTCGACCACTACCGACAACAGCAACCTCCTTAACAAGTTCAGCATGTTGAACGTGTCTGCCCTCCAGAGTAACTCGTCCCTGGTTATCAACAGTAGCTTCAACGACATTGCTAAAGAAAGCTGTTTGTTGTTTAAGTCCCCTGTGAGTTTTTCTGTACTGTTCCGCTATCTCTTCAAATGTTTCCTGTGGGTAAACAAAAAGATTTGTTTCTGCACCAGGCATTATATAAAATCTTTCACCTAACTGGTCACGAAATCTTGCAGGAATGAATAAACGGTTTTTAGAGTCAAGATTATGAAAATACAAGCTTACAAATGCCATATTTACTCATTCCTTTCGTAGTTAGTTTTTATCTAATTACCCTTTTCGGTGTAATTTGGGTGCATTCTTCCCCCACTAGATGCATTTATTATACAATATACACCCAAAAAAATCAACAAAAACCTCAAAATTATTTTGTGCATTTTTCTACAAACTTTTTGTTTTGTTTTTGTTAATTTTGCACAAGCAAAAAGACGCAAAAAAACACCCCATTTTCGTAAAAATGGAGTGTTAAAACAGATAAATATTAAGTTTTATTTTGCTTTTCCGTATGTCTTTTTATAGCCTTCAATCGCATCATCAATAATGTCAATTGCAGCAAGAACGCCCTTTGCTTCATCAATTGCAGTGTCTTTATTTTCAAGCATTTTATACACTGTGAAGAAGTGAGTCATCTCGTCAAAAATATGTTTAGGAAGCTGACTTATATCCTTATACTCATTATATGTTGGGTCACCAAAAGGAATCGCAATAATCTTATCATCAGCGTGTCCTCCATCAACCATCGATATAACACCAATAGGATAGCAACGCACAAGCGCCATTGGTTCAATCTTTTCTGAACAAAGAACAAGCACATCCAACGGGTCATTATCGTCTGCAAAAGTTCGTGGAATAAATCCGTAGTTTGCAGGATAATGAGTTGATGTATGAAGAACACGGTCAAGTTTTAAAAGACCTGTTTCCTTATCAAGTTCATATTTCATTTTACTGCCCTTACTTATTTCAATTACTGCTTCAAAATCTTTTCTTGTAATTCTTGCAGGGTCAATATCATGCCATATATTCATTATTTCTTAACTCCTTTATATTCCTCGATTAATTCTTTACGAACTCTCCAGAGATTTTCTGAAAGGTCAACATAATAGGTATGAGGGTTTTCAAATCTCTTAACTTCTTCCCAAAGATTATCAATCTGTTCTGAACAGTAATCTCTGATTTCGTCAACCGTTGGTTCTTTATAAACATACTCACCTTTTACAAAAATAGGTACAAGCATTTTTCTGGCAACGAAATTTTCAACCTCTTTACGCTTCCATGTAAAATCGGGGTCGAAAAGAGTATATGGCTTGCTTTCGTCAATTTCTTCGTTTTCCAAAGTAAGAACATCAGCAATAGCCTTACCTGTTTCACAATCAAATAGTCTGTAAAGCATTTTTGAATGTGGTGTCGTTATCTTACTTACATTTTCGGAAAGATTAATTTTAGGGATAATTTCACCATCTTTTTCAACTGCACTTAATTTATAAACACCGCTAAAAAGTGGTGCTGATGCTGAATTTATAAGGCGTTCACCAACAATAAAGCAGTCAACCTTTGCTCCCTGAAGAATCATATCGTTAATAATATATTCATCAAGAGAATTTGATGCAGTAATATTACAATCAGGATAACCTGCTTCATCAAGCATCTTTCTTGCTTTTTTAGACAAATACGTTATATCACCTGAGTCAATACGAATGCTCACAGGTCGTTTACCCATAGGTGCTAACACATCGTTAAATGCTTTTATTGCATTAGGTACACCTGAACGAATTGTATCATAAGTATCAACAACAAGAGAACAATCATCGGGATGCTGTCTTGCATATTCGCAGAAAGCTTCATATTCCGAGTCAAACATCTGCACCCAGCTGTGAACCATTGTGTTCATTGTAGGAATACCGAACTTTTCACCCTGAACAACACCTGATGTACCGATACAGCCACCGATATACGCTGCTCGAGAACCATAAAATGCAGAATCAAAGCCAACTGCACGACGAGTACCAAATTCAGCAACGCTTGTGCCTTTAGCTGCACGGACAAGACGATTAGCCTTAGTTGCAACAAGACTCTGGTGATTCATACACACCATGAGGATTGTTTCAATAAGCTGTGCCTGAACAATAGGTCCACGAACCTTAATTACAGGCTCATTCGGGAAAATTGGCGTTCCCTCAGGCACTGACCAGATATCACATTCAAACTTAAAATTACGAAGATAGTCAATAAATTCATCACAAAGGCCAAGAGTTCCGAGATATTCTAAATCCGACTCAGTAAATGAGATGTTTTTAATGAAATCCACGATTCTCGAAAGCCCTGCAAAAACTGCAAAACCACCTTTATCGGGAACTTTTCTAAAAAACACATCAAAATACGCAATTTCATCGTTTTTACAACTCACAAACAAACCATTAGCCATTGTAAGTTCATAAAGTTCTGTCATTAAAAATCTGTTTTTGTTGAGAGATTCATTATTCATAAATATCACCTGTTTATATTTTAACAAAGATTTATGTAAAAGTCTATAACAAATTATTATTGAAGATAAATAAAAAATAGTATATAATATCTTTAACTTTATATTAGGAGAAATACGTATGAAATTTGATGAATTGATTTTAAAGAGAGAAAGTTGCAGAAATTACAATGGTGAACCTGTAAATACAGATTTGCTCGTTAAATGTGTTGATTCAGCAAGACTTTCACCATCTGCTTGTAATTCACAACCTTGGAAATATTATATCGTTAATGGTGGAGAAAATGCAGAAAAGATAAGAGAATGCATTCAGCCAAACGGTGCTAATAAATTTGTACAGAATTGCCCTGCATTCGCTATTGTTACTGAAAGACCTGCTACACTCAAGTCTTTTGTTCAGAATGTCGTTAAAAACAGTCAAAAATGGGCTGAAAATGATATTGGTCTTTCTGTTGCTCATTACTGCTTACAGGCTGCTGATTTAGGACTTGGCACTTGCATTATCGGTATGGTTGAAGAAGACAAGGTCCGTGAATATTTCGGAATTGAGGATAAAATAAGACTTGTTATTGCAACAGGATATTCAGCAGACGAAAACCCAAGAAACAAAATGAGAAAATCACTTGAAGATGTTTGTGTGGTAGTTAAATAAAAAAATAACGGTGAGAAACAAATCTCACCGTTTTATTTTACATTTTATAATCTTACTGATATTCCATTGTCTTTAAGATAGTGTTTTAAGTCCATGATTGGAATTTCGTTAAAGTGGAAAAGTGATGCGGCAAGGACTGCATCTGCTTTACCCTCATTAAAAGCATCAAGGAAATGAGATTTTGCACCTGCACCACCTGATGCGATTACAGGCACACCGACGCACTCGGAAACTGCACGATTGAGAGCGTTGTCATAACCTGTTTTTTGACCATCACAGTCCATACTTGTAAGGAGAATTTCTCCTGCACCTCTTTTTACTGCTTCCTCTGCCCATTTAACAGCATCAATACCTGTTGGAATTCGACCACCATTAAGATAAACTTCCCAACCCTTATCATTGCGTTTAGCATCAATAGCACAAACAACACACTGGCTACCGAATTTATATGCAGCATCATTAATAAGGTCAGGATTTCGCACAGCAGCAGAGTTTACTGAAATTTTATCAGCACCTGCACGAAGTAATTCCTTAAAATCGTCAACTGTACGGATTCCACCACCAACGGTAAATGGAATAAAAATATTATCAGCAACCTGACGAACAATTTCAAGCATTGTGCCTCTACCCTCGTGAGTTGCAGTAATATCAAGAAGCACTAACTCGTCAGCACCTTTTTTATTGTATTCAATTGCACATTCCACAGGGTCACCTGCGTCACGGATATTGACAAAGCTTACACCCTTAACAACTCGTCCATTTTTAACATCAAGACAAGGTATAATTCTTTTAGCGTACATTATTTAACCTCCATTGATGCAAAATTTCTTAAAATCTGAAGCCCCACATCACCTGATTTTTCAGGATGGAACTGTGTTGCAAAAATATTATTTTTACCAACAGCAGAATGGAAATCTATACCATAATTTGTCACGGTTGCGATTTCATTTTCATCCTCTGCATGAAGATAATATGAATGGACAAAATAAACATAACTGTTTTCGGGAATGTCTTTAAACAGAGTCTCTTTTTGTTTGATTTCCAACGAATTCCAACCGATATGAGGAATTTTAAGACCCATACCAGGTGAGATTTTTTTGATTTTTCCTTTGAAAATTCCAAGGCCCTTAACTCCCGGAGATTCTTCTGACTCCTCAAAGAGAAGCTGAAGTCCGAGACAGATTCCTAAAAAAGGCTTTCCACTTAATGCATTCTGCTTTACAGTTTCCACAAGGCCTTTTTTATTCATTGAATCCATTGCATCACCAAAAGAACCAACACCAGGAAGTAAAATTTTATCACAAGCGTTGATTGTTTCAGGATTATCTGTTACTACACTTTCAGCACCGATAAAATCAAAGGCTTTTTTTACACTTTGAAGATTACCTGCACCATAATCAATTATTGCTATCATTTTTGTCATTCCTTGAGCACTTAAAAATAATAATTCATTTTAGCACAGTAAAACGATATAATCAATATGTAATGTTAGATAAAAAAGGATTTTTTTAAAATCAATTATTTGTAATAGTTAAAAGTTGACTTTTACAGTTTTTTCCTTTAAAATTTAATTTGACGGAGGTGTATTCCCTATGAATAGTATTTTAAATAAAAAAGGTTTCATCAGCGATATGGACGGTGTTATCTATCATGGTAACAAAATCCTTCCTGGTGTTACTGAATTTGTAAACTGGATGATAGACAATGATAAGAAGTTTGTATTCCTTACAAACAGCCCTGAAAAAACCCCTCACGAGTTAAGTATGAAGCTTGAGAGAATGGGACTTAAAGTTTCTGCTGACCACTTTTATACAAGTGCTATGGCAACAGCTGCATTCTTAAGTAGCCAGAAGCCAGGATGTACTGCTTATGTAATCGGTGAAGCAGCACTTACAAAAGCTCTTTATGACCAAGGTATATATATGAATGATGTTAATCCTGACTATGTGGTTGTTGGTGAAACACGAACATATAACTTTGAGAAAATCGAAAAAGCTATTGAATTAGTCCTTAAAGGTGCAAAACTGATTGGCACAAACCCTGACATTACAGGACCTACTGAAAAAGGAATTATGCCTGCAACAGGCTCACTTATTTCTCCTATCGAAATTGCAACAGGTAAAAAAGCATATTTTGTTGGTAAACCAAACCCACTGATGCTTCGTCACGGACTTCACAAACTCGGTTGTCATAGTGAGGAAATCGCATTTATCGGTGACCGAATGGATACTGACATTATTGCAGGTATTGAGTCAAACGTTGATACAGTCCTTGTACTTTCAGGTGTTACATCAATGGAAACTATTGACCTTTTCCCATACAGACCTAAATACATTTTCGAAAATGTTGGGGAAATACTCACAAAAGAATAAAATTAGACCATAAAGAAAAGAGAGTCGATCGACTCTCTTTTTTGTTTGTAAATAGGTATAAATTATAATTTATCAACGTCAGCGTCGGTAATCATATGGAAACCTGCAGCCTCAAGTGCTTTTTCAGCTGCATCATTATCAGCCACACGAAGAACAACATAAGCGTGTTTTTCTGTTCTTGCCATAAATGCATAAAGATATTCCATATTAATATCAGCGTCCTGGAGGACTTCAAGTGCTTTTGAAAGTTTACCAGGTTGGTCTCCGATTTTAACGCCTACAACATCAGTTGTGCTAATCATATATCCTGCATCCTGTAACGCTTTTGTTGCAGTATCATTATCATTTACGATAAGACGAAGAATACCAAAATCCTGTGTATCTGCAATTGAAAGTGCTCTCAGATTAACATTATTATCAGCAAGAACTTTTGTAACATTAACCAATGCACCTTTTTTATTTTCAACAAATATAGTTAACTGTTTTAATGACATGATATAATCCCCTTTCAATTAATCATAAAGCTTACGCTTATCAACAACACGAACTGCTTTTCCTTCACTACGAGCAATACTCTTTGGTGGCACAAGACGAACTGTTGGATTAATACCAAGCATAATCTTCATAGCATTTGCAAGTGATTTTTCCTGTGCTGTAATACCACTGACAGTATCAGAGAACTTATCAGGATTCATTTCAACAAGCACGTCGAATGTATCGTTATTCTTAACTCTATCAATAATAATTTGATAGTTTGGCTGATAACCTTCATTAAGAAGAACTGTTTCAATCTGACTTGGGAATACATTAACGCCACGGATAATAAGCATATCGTCACTTCTACCCATTGGTTTTGCCATTTTTACGAATGTTCTGCCACAAGAACACTTTTCACGAGTAAGAACACAGATATCTCTTGTACGATAACGGAGAAGTGGGAATGCTTCTTTATCGAGAGATGTGAATACAAGTTCACCTTTACTACCCTCAGGTAAAACTTCACCTGTTTCAGGGTCGATAATTTCAGCTAAGAAATGGTCTTCGTTAATGTGCATACCTGTCTGTTCTTCACATTCGAATGCCACACCCGGACCTGAAGTTTCTGTAAGTCCATAAATATCATAAGCCTTTATTCCAAGTGTTTCTTCAATCTGATGACGCATTTCATTAGTCCAAGCTTCCGCACCGAAGATACCTGATTTAAGAGGAATCTGGTCAGGTGTATATCCCTGCTCCTTCAATGATTCAGCCACATAAGCAGCATAAGATGGTGTACAACAAAGAATTGTTGAATTAAGGTCCATCATGAACTGAACCTGTCTCTCTGTATTACCTGATGACATTGGAAGTGTAAGGCAACCTACTTTATGGCCACCACCGTGAAGACCTGCGCCACCTGTGAATAATCCGTAACCATAAGCCACTTGTAAAACATCTTCATTGGAGCCACCTGCAGCAACGATTGCACGAGCACAACAATCTTCCCATAAATCAACGTCGTGCTGTGTATAGAATGCTACTACTCGTCTTCCTGTTGTACCTGATGTTGAATGAATACGAACACATTCGTTAAGTGGTTTTGCAAGTAATCCATATGGATAAGCATCTCTTAAATCTGCTTTTGAAAGGAATGGGAGTTTATGCATATCCTCGATACCTTTGATATCTTCAGGTTTTACACCTTTTTCATCCATGAGATTACGATAATAAGGCACATTTTCATAAACATGCTTTACTTGCTTAACTAATTTTTCCGATTGAAGCTTTTTAATGTCCTCAACGGGCATTGTTTCAATTTCTTTCTGATAGTACTTTTTTTCCATTTTGATTTCGTCCTTTCCGCAATTTTGCTATGGAATTAAGTGGGTTTCTGGATTGCAGAAGAAAATAAATAAAAAAGTCCTCCGCATTCCAATCGGAATACAGAGGACGAGAAAAATCCCGTGGTACCACCTCTATTTACCATTACCTTACGATAACGGCCTCCGAGTGCTAACACACCCTTGTCGATATAACGGTCGAACCCGTTTGACCTACACAATCAAATGACCTTCAGCCAACGACTCACGGAACGAATTCACCGACTTTACATTACTGCATCACACCAACCGCAGCTCTCTGAAAATGATATTTCCGGATACTATTTTCCGCTCAAACATCTTTATTGCTTTAATATTTTAACAAACTGAATACACAAAGTCAAGTATTTTTAGAAATTTTTATGAGTTGTAACCTAATTCAAATGCTTTCTTATTCATTTCAACAAACTTTGGTGCAACTGTATTTTCAATTGCCGTAATCCAACGCTCTTTTGGAATATCGAAATATTTTGCAGCCTTACCCATAAGAACGATATTAACAGCCTTTGATGAACCTGCCTCTTCAGCTAATGAAAGTGCATCGAGAGCATCAACGCTGACACCTTTTGCAGTTAATTCTTCAAGTACATTTTCAGGATATTCTGCTGCACCGATAATTACAGGCATCGGGTCAATCTGCTGAGTATTAACAACGATTTTACCATCTTTCTTAAGAAATTTTGCGTATCTGCCTGCTTCAAGCTTTTCAAATGAGATAATAATATCTGCTTCACCCTCTGTGATAATTGGTGAATACACCTTATCACCAAAGCGTACATAAGTTACAACTGAGCCACCACGCTGACTCATACCGTGAACTTCACTTACCTTTACGTCATATCCTTCGTCAACCAAAAGACGACCTAACAATTTAGATGCGAGAAGACTTCCCTGTCCACCTACGCCAACTATCATAACACTAACAGTTTTCATAATTCAAAGTCCTCCCTTACACGATTGCATCAAATGCACAAAGCTGTTTACAAACGCCACAGCCTACGCACAATGTTGCATCAACTTTTGCTTTACCATCTTTCATGCTGATTGCAGGACAACCAAGTGTCATACATCTCTTACATGACTTACACTTATCTGCATCTACCTTAAGTGCTGGTTCAGTCTTAACTGATTTAAGAAGAACACAAGGTCTGCGTGAAATAATAACTGATGGTTCTTCAACAGCCAATTCTTCTTTTACAACATCATTACATTCTTTAAGATTATATGGATCAACAACTCTTACACGGTTGATACCAAGAGCCTTACAGAGTGCTTCAAGGTCAACTTTTGCTGCTGGGTCACCCTTAATGTTGTAACCTGTTGTAGGGTTCTGCTGATGTCCTGTCATACCTGTAATTGAGTTGTCAACAATAATTACAGTTGAATTTGTAGCATTATATGCCACATTTACAAGACCTGTCATACCTGAATGCATAAATGTTGAGTCACCAATAACTGCAACACTCTTC